>NZ_JBTLRL010000007.1:0-283160 GCF_054482735.1 Pontibacter sp. CAU 1760 | reverse complement strand
AAACAGCCCATGCCGGGAGTAAAGCTCATGGGGGAAGCGCTCGTCAAGCTACATTATATGATAGAAGGTTATAAAATCTTTGAGAAACTGCAAAATGACAAAGGTTTTTCCCTACAAGATTAGGTCCAAGGAGGGGCAGGGGTGGTTTGACCCGGCTCCTTCATCTTTACTATACAACTTCTAACATATCAACCTGTGCAGCAGATAAAGAACTACATCAACGGCCAGCTAGTAGCCCCCAAAGCAGGGCAGTATATTGATAACTACAACCCAGCCACAGGCGAGGTTTATGCGCTTATACCTGACTCTGATGCACAGGACGTGGAGGCGGCGGTGCAGGCAGCACAGGCGGCTTTCCCGGGCTGGGCGAATACTTCCGCCGAAAAACGCGGCCAACTGCTGATGCGCATCGCTGACCTGATCGACCAGCACCATGACCGCTTGGCCGAAGCCGAATCGATTGATAACGGAAAGCCACTGAAATTGGCAAAGGCAGTCGACATCCCAAGGGCCAGCAGCAACATGCGCTTTTACGGAACCGCTATCCAGCACTTCGCTTCAGAGGCGCATTACATGGAGGGAACGGAGGCCATCAATTATACCGTCCGGCATCCGCATGGGGTGGCTGGGTGCATCTCCCCCTGGAACCTGCCGCTATACCTATTTACCTGGAAAATTGCCCCTGCCCTTGCCGCTGGTAACTGCTTAGTGGCAAAGCCCTCTGAGGTGACGCCCATGACGGCCTACCTGCTTTCTGAGATATGTATGGAGGCTGGGCTGCCGGCTGGCGTACTGAACATCGTGCATGGGTATGGGCAGAAAGTGGGTGCTGCCATCGTGGCCCACCCGAAAGTGCCGGTGCTTTCGTTTACCGGCGGCACCAATACCGGCCGCAGCATTGCCGCCACCGCAGCACCCATGTTCAAGAAACTCTCTTTAGAATTAGGGGGCAAAAACCCGAACATCATTTTCGCGGATTGCGATTTTAACAACGCACTCCACACCTCTATCCACTCTTCGTTTGCCAACCAAGGGCAAATTTGCCTTTGCGGCTCCCGCATTTTCATCGAGCGCCCGCTTTATGAACAGTTTAAGCAGGCTTTTGTGGAAAAGGTACAGAACCTGACTGTTGGTGACCCGCTGGAAGACGGGACTAAAATGGGAGCCGTGGTTTCGGAGGAGCACATGCAGAAGGTGCTGTCCTACATCGAGCTGGCCAAGCAGGAAGGCGGCATCATCCTAACCGGTGGACACCAGGTACAGGTAGAAGGACGTTGCGCCAACGGCTGGTTCATCGCCCCAACCATTATCGAAGGGCTCTCGCCGGAATGCCGCACCAACACCGAGGAAATCTTCGGCCCTGTGGTCACGCTCACACCTTTTGATACCGAGGAAGAGGTTATACAATATGCCAACTGCACCGACTATGGCCTCTCCGCCACTATCTGGACCAAAGACCTGTCACGTGCACATCGTGTCGCGCATCAGGTCCATTCAGGCATCATCTGGATTAATACCTGGCTCCTGCGCGACCTGCGCACGCCTTTTGGGGGTATGAAAAACTCCGGCGTGGGCCGCGAGGGCGGATTTGAGGCCCTGCGCTTCTTCACCGAGCCGCAGAATATTTGTGTGAAGCTGTAAAGGGCGTTTTGTTGTATAAACGGGCAGGACAAATCTGAAATCTGACGATTTCAGATTTCTTCCAGCGATAGAAGCTAGCTCCGTTTAGCGTTCCTCTCAAAAGGAGGCAAAGGGACAGTGTCGGGTATAACTTGCAACATTCATCTCCCAAACCAACTATACTTTAAAGAGAGCGCATCATAATAGCGTTCTGCTTATGCGTAAAAAGGATGCCACATACCAAAACATCACCCCTTATCTACTTGCCGAACTGGAAGTAAGCGAGCAGGACCTGCACGCACTGGAGATTGATCCGCTGGAACTGGCTGCGATTTACTACGACTACCTAGGCCGCCAGGAGACACTCTATGACCTGGCCCGGATGGTTACCAGCATTCTGAAGCGGGCGCCCCATGCCTATACCGTGCGTTACCGTGTAAAGGAACCACTGCACTTGCTCAAAAAGATCATTCGAAAAAAGAAAGAGTACCCTTACCGCTACCTGACGCCGCAGAACTACCTAAAATACATCAACGACCTGGTGGGCGTGCGCATCCTGCATCTGCACAAGAACGAGTACCACGACATCGGGGAGCATATAAAACAGCTCTGGAAACTGAAGCGAAAGCCCTATGCCTATGTCAGCAGGAAAAAAGCCTCGAAGTCTCTAGAACTAACAAAGCAGGGGTATAAACTGCTGGTGAACCCCAGGGGGTATACCGCCCTTCATTATATCATTAAGACGCAACTGGGCAAGCAGGTTTATTTTGTCGAGATCCAGACCAAAACGCTGTTTGAGGAAGGCTGGAGTGAGATTGATCACCAGGTTTATTACCCCGACCACAGCCACCATGAGTTACTGGAGCTGCTCCTGCTGTTGCTGCACAAGTTTACGTACCAGGCAGACAACATCGCCACATATACTCAGGCCATTGCCGATGAGCTGCAACAGCACCGGAACGCGTCCATTAAAGATTGCGCCGCCACCAAAGCGCGCATCCGTCAACAGCTGGACAAATTACCTGTGGAGGCGCCTGAAAAGCAGTTGTTCTATAATTGCCTGGCTAAGTTAAAGCTGTAGCCATACCTCCCACAAAGCAAAACAGCCCACCAAAACTAGCGGGCTGTCTGTAACATGTTATTCTATTTGCTTACTGGTTTACTGGGGCGCCTTTGGGGTTGATTAGCTTGCGCTCCAGGAAATCGGTCATCATGGTGAAGCGGTGCAGGTAAGTGTTGCCGCCATAGATGCCGTGGTTGCGATTCGGGTAGTAGAAGCTCTCAAACTGCTTGTTAGCATCGATGAGGGCATCCTGCATGGCCACCGCATTCTGGAAATGCACGTTGTCGTCGCCAGTACCGTGGATGAGCAGCAGGTCGCCTTTCAGCTTGTCAGCAAAAGAAAGCGGCGAGTTGTCATCATAGCCAGATGCGTTCTCTTGTGGTGTTTTCAGGTAGCGCTCCGTGTAGATGCTGTCGTAAAAACGCCAGTTGGTTACCGGAGCCACCGAAATGCCGGCTCTGAAAACGCCATCTCCCTTGGTCAGGCCTAATAGGGTCATGTAACCCCCGAAACTGTGGCCCCAGATACCGATGCGGTCCTTGTCCACGAAAGCTTGCTTTCCTAACCACTTGGCTGCTTCAATCTGGTCCTCAATCTCATACTTGCCCAGGTTGGCATAGGTGGTTTTCTTGAAATCTGCGCCCCGGGCACCCGTGCCGCGGTTGTCCACGCTCACGATGATCAACCCTTTATCAGCCAGCACCTGATACCACAGGTAGTTGCTCCCGCCCCAGCTGTTGGTTACCGTCTGCGAGCCTGGGCCGCCGTACACAAACATCAGCACCGGGTACTTCTTGTTCGGGTCAAAATCCGTCGGCTTGATCATCCAGCCGTTCAGCTTGGTGCCTTCTGCCGTGTTCAGGGTGAAGAACTCCTGCTTGGCCAGGTTATACTGCGCCAGCGTATTCTTCAGCTTCTCGTTTTCCTCCAACATTTTGATCAGCTTACCGTCTTTGGCGGTGTGAAGGCTAACGGTAGGCACCTGGTTAGCAGCCGAGTAGTAATCGAGGTAGTACTTGAAGTCGTTGCTCATGTTCACGCGGTGCGTACCTGCTTTCTCGGTCAGGCGCTGCTTCTTTTTGCCTTTGCTACTGATGCTATACAGGTGGCGGTCCAGCGGCGATACCTCAGTAGAGAGGTAGTACAGGCGGTCGTTCTTCTCGTCATAACCGATAAACTCGCTTACCTCCCAGTTGCCGTCCGTGATCTGGCGTACCAGTTTGCCATTCATGCTATACAAGTACAGGTGGTTGAAGCCGTCTTTCTCTGAAGAGTGAATGAAGTATTTCCCATCCTTCAGGTAGGTCAGGTCGTCGGTGATGTCGATGTAGGCTTTGTCGGTTTCCTTCAGCACCACGTTGGCTTTACCGGTGGTCGCGTTGGCGTGCAGAATCTCCAGCGTGTTCTGCAGGCGGTTCATCTTCTGGATCGACAGCAGGTTGGCATCGTTGGTCCACTTGATGCGCGGAATATAAATATCGGCCTCGTTGCCGGTGTCCATTTTCACGGTCTTGCCGCTAGCCACGTCATACACCGATACCTTTACCGTAGAGTTAGCCTCGCCAGCTTTTGGGTACTTAAACTTATAGTCCTGCGGGTATAGCTCGCCCCACATCTGCATGTTAAACTCAGGCACATTGCTCTCATCGAAGGTATAGAAGGCGATCTTCTTACCGTCCGGCGACCAGTGGAAGCCCTTGGCAAACGAGAATTCCTCTTCATACACCCAATCCGCATACCCGTTGATGATGGAATTGAACTTGCCATCGATGGTAATCTGCGTTTCCTGCATGTTGCTCAGGTCCGTCACAAACATGTTGTTCTCGCGGGCAAAGGCAACGCGCTTGGCATCCGGCGAGAAAGACGCGTATAGTTGCTTGCCGCCATCACTCAGCTTGGTCAGTTTTTTAGAGGCGATGTCGTAAATGTAGAACTCGGCCTTGGAGGAGCGGCGGTAGATTGGCTCCGTGTCGGTGGAGAACAGCACCTTCTGCTCATCAGAGGAAAAAGTATAGTCGTCGTACTGTATGGGTTGGTTACTGCCGGCCGGCACCAGGTTCTCGCCCTCGATGATGGTGGCCACCGGCTTTCCGGTTGTCACGTCATACCTCACGATGTCTTGTACCCTGTTTTGCTCGTCAGGCACCTGCGAGCTGTAATAACGGCCGTCGTTCATCCAGTTCACACCATACACCGATTGGGCACGGAACGTACCTTTCTTATAGACGTCTTCCAGGGTAATGTTTTTTTTCTGCTGCGCTTGCGCCACAAAAGCACAACAAAGCAAAAAAGCGGTTAGAAAATGATTTTTTAGTGTTGAATGCATGCGGGTTAGTTTTGTTTCTCTGCTCTAATTTAGAGGAATATTATCGTTCTGCCATAAACCATAGCCAAAACCATACCGAGGCCAGTTCCAAAATGGCTATCCTCCAAAAAGCAAGAGGCAGCGCCCTTGCGGAGGCTGCCTCTTGCTTTTATAATGTGCTGCTGACCGGTGCTAGAAGTTATAGCCAACCGTTAGCAACACCGATTTCTGATTGTTGTCAATATCCACAACGGGCTCTCCACTGCCAGAAGTAAACTGGTACGGCGAGTAACGGCTATCGCTCTTGGTGTTCACGAAGGCCAAGTCGAGGTAATAATTCTGCAGACGCACCCCGGCACCCAGAGAAAGTGATTTAATAGAGCCGTCCAGGGAAGCGCTCTGGTATGGATCGCCGGAATAGGCGTAACCGGCGCGTAACCTAAACGCTTCATAGCGGCCCTCTGCCCCTATCTTATAGTTCATCGCCGACTGGTATGTGCCGGATATTTTGCTGTTGAGATTCGAGTAAAAGTTGCTGGAGCTACTTCCTAGTTCATCCTGCTCTCTAAAGCGGTTACTGGCATAATCCACATACTCCACATCGCCCGATATAAAGCCATATTTGCCCAGGAAAACAGCGGCGCCGCCCGATGCCCGGAATGGTGTCGTCAGCTTATAGGAGAATTCGCCGGGAACCTCTGAAGCGTCAAAATTCTCAGTAGCACCTGTAGAGGGGTTCAGCGAAGTAGAGAACAGCGAGCGCCTGTAAGTATCCGTCAGCGAGTAAGCTGTTGGCGTTTGGATGCTCACCCCCAGGCGCAGGGCGTCAATCGGACGGGCAATTACTCCTACTTTTAAGTTCACGCCTGCCCCACGGGTGGTATAATCATCGTACAACTCCAGGCTATAGTCACCGGCCACCACAGGGTTACCGTTCTCATCATAACTGGCCTCATAATATCCCGATTCCCGGAAAATACTCTCTTGGGTAAAGTCGGTTGTCAAGATACCCACCGTCGCGCCGATGTATATCCTGTCCTTGTAGCTAGTGCCCACGCCAATATCAATCTGGTTCTGCGAGCCTCTGCGCTCAATATCCTCTCTTTGGGCAATATTGCCGAGGCTGTAAAGCGGTGCGGCATATTGCCCCTGCTCATCCTCAAACACATCGATCAGGTAATTGCTGTAGGCCAGGCCTTCTAACGTACTGATGCCCGCCGAGAACTCATTATCCAGGCTTTGCAACAATGACTCACCTCCCCTCAACACCCGGTTATTTGCTTTGTCTGCAAAATAATCCAGGATGGTGTTAGGCGGCGTGGAAGTGTTCTGGTAAGAAATACGCTGGTTGAAATTGTTCAGGCGGGTCAGGCCAATCCCAAAGTTTAAGCCTCGCCAGTCGCTGTTATCGCTGTCGCCTTTCCGGTTAGAAAGCACAATGCTGATCTGAGGTACCGTCAGCAGGTTCCGCTCGTCAGGTTGCTGCGCCCTGTCATTTGTAGTGGCAGTGGTAGTGTTATACTGCAGGGCAGGCGTAAAGCTAAACTCTGATCGGCGGAACATACCCAAGCCGGCAGGGTTCGAGAAAAGGCTGGAAACATCAGCGCCCAAGGCTGTCTGAGCGCCTCCGATGCCCTGTATGCGGGCAGAACCTGCTACTCCCAACTGAGAGTAGCGCAGGGCATCCACCTCGGTTTGGGCAAAAGCAGTTCCGCTCCAGCCCAGCGCTAACGCCAGGCTGGCCAAAACTATCTTTTTCATATGCAATTGAGTTGTCCTTTCAGGTTGATGGTAAAATTAATTTCCCCTTGTAGGGCGGCCGCCACGGCTACCAGAAGAGGAACCGCTGCTGCTGCCCGAGGAGCTGTTGCTATTATTGTAAGAAGGGCTGCTGCTCTCGAATGAACTACGTTCCGGACGGCTTTCGTAGGTGCGCGTTGGGCGGCTTTCTACCGGCCGAGGCCTATTTATCTGCTGCTGCTGTTGCGGCTGTCTATATTCCTGGGCAGGTGCGCTGCGGCGCTCTGTCCGGCGTGGTGTAATAACACGGCGTTCCTGCTGCTGCTCGTTGCCGTTTGTGGCTTCCGACTGGCGCACAGGGCGGCTTGGACGCGCTGGCAAGGCTGTTCTGGTCTCCTGCGTCTCACTGGTCGTACCCACAGACTCCCCACGGCGTGCTGGCCGGGTAGTTATCTGGCGGCCCTCGCGGCTGCCTCCATCAAATGCCTCGCCTCTAGCCGGACGGCCAGTGTTAGCAGGTCTCTCACTTACCACCGCGCCTCTGGAATCGCGCGGACGGTTCTGCAAGCGCACCGGGTTGGTCACAACAAGCGGTCGGTCATAGAACATATTGTTATAAGGGGAACCGGCGTAATAACCGTTATGGAATCCGTTGTAGTACCCATTGCGGAAGCCATTGTAATAGTTATAGCCATAGCTTCCGGGCCACCAGTTGCTGTAGTAAGGGCGGTTATAAAATCCTCCCCAGTTCATACCATAGCTAATGCTCACGCTCAGGCCATTCCCCCAATAAGGGTTGCGACGGAAAGAGCTGAAAGAGCTATAAGCAAACGGGTCGTTGAAAAACGGGTCATAGAATGGGTCATAATAGGCATAACTGGCCATGCGCGGAGTATAAGCCGCCCCCCAGTAAGGGTCTACATACGAGTGGCTTGGCCGATACCAGTTATCCCGTGGGTCATAGTCGCGGCCGTCATAGTATTCATCGCTGTTCGCATAATCGGCAGCAGCATTGCGCTCCCTATATTCAGGGTTCAGCACCTCGTCTTCGCCAAGCGGCTCTTGCACTCTGCTGGGCTGGCTGGCGTATTGCTGCTCCGGTGCGTTGCTTTCTGGCTGTACGTATACCGTCTCATCAGACGAGCTATAATACATATCGTCGTATTCAGATGACTGCATCGCGATTGGGCTGCTGCAGCCTGCCACCAACAGCGCGAGCAGTGGGGCTAAAGAGTATAAAGTATATTTTTTCATGGCGTGTGCTGGTAAAGAATCCCTTAGGAAAGCGCTATACCAAAGATATACACACAATGGTGTAATTCCTTGCTCATAGTACAATATAATTAACGTAATTTTGGGCTTGAATGATATACGCTTTATACTACCAGATAAGCAAATGCCATTCCAAAGCACTATAATAAAAGTATTATTTACTATAAAAGTTTAGATTATGAGCAAGGGGTTACCAAAAAGAAGCGAGGATTACTCGCTATGGTACAATGAGCTGGTAAAAAAAGCAGGCCTGGCAGAGAACTCCGCAGTTCGTGGCTGTATGGTGATTAAGCCCTACGGTTTCGCGATCTGGGAGAAGATGCAGCGCGTGTTGGATGATATGTTTAAGGCCACAGGCCACCAGAATGCTTATTTCCCACTGTTCGTGCCTAAGAGCCTCTTTGAGGCAGAAGAGCAGAATGCAGAGGGCTTTGCCAAGGAATGCGCCGTGGTAACCCATTACCGCCTGCAGACGGACCCCGATAATGCCGGAAAGCTTCGCGTAGACCCCAATGCTAAACTGGAGGAAGAACTCATCGTGCGCCCAACTTCAGAGGCCATCATCTGGAGTACCTATAAAAACTGGATCCAGAGTTACCGCGACCTGCCCCTGCTCATTAACCAGTGGGCAAACGTAGTGCGCTGGGAGATGCGTACGCGCCTGTTCCTGCGCACGGCTGAGTTCCTGTGGCAGGAAGGCCATACCGCCCACGCCACCGCCGAGGAGGCCATTGCCGAAACCAGGCAGATGATGGAGGTATACGCCACCTTTGCAGAGCAGTATATCGCTTTACCAGTTATACGGGGCGTGAAAACGCCAAGTGAGCGCTTCGCCGGCGCCCTGGATACTTATTGCATCGAAGGACTGATGCAGGACGGGAAAGCCCTGCAGGCCGGCACGTCGCACTTCCTGGGCCAGAACTTTGCGAAGGCTTTTGATGTGAAGTTTGCCAAGAAAGACGGCGGACTGGAGCACGTATGGGGAACCTCGTGGGGGGTAAGCACCCGCTTGATGGGTGCCCTTGTGATGGCGCACTCCGATGATGAAGGCCTTGTGCTACCTCCAAAGTTGGCTCCGATCCAGGTGGTGATCGTGCCGATTTACAAAGGCGGGGAGCAGTTAGCCCAGATCAGCGAGAAAGTGCATACCCTGAAGAAGGAGCTGGAGGCGCAGGGCATCAGCGTGAAGTACGACGACCGCGACACGGAGCGCCCGGGCTTCAAGTTTGCCGAGTGGGAACTGAAAGGCGTTCCGGTGCGCCTGGCCATCGGCGCGCGCGACCTGGAGAACGGCACCGCTGAGGTGGCCCGCCGCGACACGAAGGAGAAGAGCACGCAACAGTTTGCAGAATTAGCCGACTATATCCCGGCCCTGCTGGATGAGATACAGGAGAACATCTATACCAGAGCCCTGACGTACCGTGAGGAGCACACCACCAAAGTAGACTCTTACGAGGAGTTTAAGGAGGTGCTGGAGGGCAAAGGTGGCTTTGTGCTAGCCCATTGGGACGGCACCGCCGAAACCGAGGAGCGCATCAAAGAAGAAACCAAGGCAACAATTCGCTGCATTTCCATCAACTCTCCGGAAGAAGAAGGCCTGGACATGTTGACGGGCAAACCAAGCAAGCAGCGCGTATATTTTGCCAAAGCATACTAGCACCACAATTATAGGCAGCCTGTTGCCAGGCCATAGCTTATACATGTATTTAAAAGAGCCGTTTCCATTGGTGGATGCGGCTCTTTTGCTTTCCGGTGCGTTGATAAGATAAGGGGTATAAAACTCTTGCCTCGCAGTGGGCATCACCGGCCGTGGTGTGCCTCCGTAATTATTAATTGACTATTCGTGATTGAAAATTGCTATATTTACTAACGTAAGCCCTACACTATGGTATTAGACTGGATTACAGTTTTATTGCTGATCGGCATTGGTCTGCTGCTCATTATCGTTGAGTTGGTTTTTGTGCCCGGCACTACGGTGGTTGGTATCCTTGGCTTTATACTAGCGGGCATCGGCATCTGGATCGGGTATGCGGCACTGGGCAATACCCTGGGGCACATCATCCTCGGCACCACGGTGCTGATCGGGGCTGTGGCTTTCTTCTATAGCTTCCGCTCTGATAGCTGGTCGCATTTTGCCCTGAAGGATCAGAACCGGAGCTTCGTGAACGAGGAGTTCCCGCATGTGCTGGAAGTGGGCGAAGAAGGGAAAGCCGTATCGGCACTCCGTCCGCAAGGCACTGCCCTGTTTGCTGAGCGCCACCATGAGGTGCAAACGCAGGGCGAGTTTTTACCCCCTAGCACTCCTATCCGCATCATTCGCTTACATCAAAATAAAATTATAGTAGAAGCAATTTCCTAAACTCATTTCGATGGAAAACCTATCCGTGTTATTGATTATTGCGGGCGTTATCGTAGCGCTCATGATTTTTTTATACTTCGTGCCGATCAGCCTCTGGATCACTGCCCTATTCTCGGGTGTGAAAGTGGGGCTGGCGGAACTGGTGTTCATGCGCATCCGAAAAGTGCCGCCAAGCCTGATTGTCAACTCCATGATCAACGCCACCAAGGCCGGTATCGACCTGACCACTACGGAGCTTGAGACGCACTACCTGGCTGGCGGTAACGTGCCGATGGTGATCAAAGCCCTTATCTCTGCCGACAAAGCAAATATCCCGCTGTCCTTTAAGCAGGCCACTGCCATCGACCTGGCCGGCCGTAACGTGTTTGAGGCTGTCACCACTTCCGTTAACCCGAAAGTAATCAACACCCCGAATGTAGCTGCTGTTGCCCAAGACGGTATACAACTGATCGCCAAGGCTCGTGTAACGGTGCGTGCCAATATTAACCAGCTGGTAGGTGGTGCCGGCGAAGAAACCATCTTGGCCCGTGTGGGCGAGGGCATCGTAACGTCCATCGGTTCGTCCACATCGCATAAAAGCGTGCTGGAGAACCCGGACATGATCTCGAAACTGGTCTTGCAGAAAGGTCTGGACGCAGGCACAGCCTATGAAATCCTGTCGATCGACATTGCCGACATTGACGTGGGCGAGAACATCGGTGCCAAACTCCAGATCGACCAGGCAGGTGCCGACCTGCGCGTGGCCGAGGCCAAAGCCGAAGAGCGCCGCGCCATGGCCGTGGCAGTGGAGCAGGAGATGCGTGCCAAGGCCCAGGAGGCCCGCGCCAACGTAATTCAGGCCGAGGTAGAAGTACCACAGGCTATCGCAGCGGCTTTCCGCAGCGGCCAGCTGGGCATCATGGACTATTACCGCATGCAGAACATCCAGTCCGACACCGACATGCGCAACTCCATCGCTAACCCAGGCCAGGGCGGCGCTAACAAGCCAAAGGAAAGCTAAGGAATTAAGTACCTGCAAAACAGCTACGGCCATACCCCAACAGGTATGGCCGTAGCTGTTCTGTGGTGAGCTGTTTAGTTTTGAAAGTTGCCTTTTAAGCCCCCTTTGTATGGTATTAGATTACAATTGATTGCATACAATCAATTGTAATTCTTCTGCTATCGAGCGGTTGGCTCAATAATGATTCTGCGGTAGCTCGTTAAAGGATGCGTTCCGTTATCTGTTACCTCACAGATGACATGGAAGCTTTTTCCTGCAGCGTCGGATGGGATTTGAACAGTAATGCGGCTCGCGCTGGTATCAGACAGTGTTATCTCCTGCTCATAAGTGCCCGCCTCAGGCAGAACCCACCATTTGTACGTCAGCTTGTTTCCGTCAGGATCATAGGATGCCGAGGCGTTAAGGGTGATGGAGGCAGTACCTGGCTTAGGATTAAATTTAATAGGGGCAATACTTTTGTCTTTGTTGACGATGACAATTGGGTTTCGGTTGCCGTTGCCGCCTTTTGCCCAGTCCATGCGGGCCGCGAAATTGTTGAACGTGGCGGGATAGAAGTATGCTTCATACTTTTTGGATACGGGATGTGCCTCGCTCTCACCATGATTGGTATAAGCATAGGTCTTCCGGTCCTCGCTTAGCACCCATTCAAAATAACCGCCCCAACCGCCGTGCCCGGGGTTTTCTGGGTTGTTGAGGCCATTGGGTAGTACATACAGGAAAGAGGGCGTGTCGCCTTCTACACCGTATTTATACTTGGGGTATACCTTGCCCAAGTTGCCGTGGCTCTGGATATGCGTCTCATACTGCTCCCAGTTTTGCTTGCCTGTGCCATTTTGATAGCCCCAAGCCGACTCGTCCCAAATGAAGAAAAGCTCCTTGCCGAACTCCTGCCGCATCCATTGGTGCGAGCTAATATCAAAAGGGGTGCGTTGGTCCCGGTCCTGGTCGGTAATGGCATAGAAGCGGATTTTCTTTAGGAACTGCTGTACCTCTTCTTCCGATCGGTCCTGGCGCACGCGCCAGAGGGCCTGCGCGAGTGTATTGCCACCTCCCCAGGCCAGCACCCACACCGGGCGCTCATCCTTTTCATCGGCCATCCTGATAATCAAATCGCTGCCGGGAGAATCGTTGCCTTCCCCGATGAACTGCATCCCCCTGTTTTTGCTGCCATGCACCGTCCGCGACCTCAGGTAATCGGCGCTGGGCCAGTAGCCAATGCGTTGTTTGGACTCATCAGCCACATGTTCTTTTTGATTAGAGCGTTTGCGCAGGTTAGGCAGGTCCTTTGCGTAAGCATCCGTTGCATCATGTATCAAATCGAAGAAAGCGACCCGCGTACTGTCCAAGCTCCAACCTGTGGTGTAAACAAGCCCCTCGATCTCCAGCATATCGGCATGCACCATAAGCCGGACCAGTGACTCGCTGTCGTCTGTTTCCCAGGTCGAAACATCGGTTAGGACAACAATGCGCGGTTTTAGCGAAGCGGAGCCAGGGCTGCGCTTTTGTATTCCCTGCGCATATAGCGCCTGCGAGACAAGGGTTAGAAAAGCAAGGAGCAAGAAAAACTTAAATTTCATATTCTGAATGCCTATTTAAAAATGGACTTCTAAATCACCACGCTTGGATGTATGGATTAAGTTTATAAAATTAACCTCGCTTTTAAATGGATACTACTGGATTTTAAAGAAAAACATGCCGAATTCCGAGATTTTGAAAACGTTTAATGAAAGCCGCAAGGAGTTTAGGCCTTACGACCTGACGTGTGAGCTATGGGCTCCGAGCCTCATGCGAAAGCCGGACCGGCACAATGAGATAGAAATAAACTATTTCCCGGAAGGGTCCGTGACTTACCTTTTCCAGGACAGAAAAATAACTGTTACAGCGAAGAGGCTTACCTTGTTTTGGGGGCTTATCCCGCATCAAATTGTGCACCATGAGGGAACTACTCCATACTATGTTTGCACCATCCCTTTTTCACAGTTTCTGGAATGGAAGCTCCCCGCCTCGTTCGTGGACAGCGTGCTGAAGGGCGAAGTTCTGTTCGAGGCATCTGAGGAAAGTGCTTCGTATGATGCATTCCTGTTAAAGAACTGGCTCAAGGACATAAACAACAATGCCTCTGTTGGAGTAACCTTACTGGAGATGCGCGCCCGCCTAGCCAGGATGGCGACGAACATGCCGCCTAAGAAAGAGACCGATAAATCTCCTGTTCCTTTACATGAGATCAGCCAAGTAGAAAGGATTGCGGTTTACATTGCCCAGAATTACTCTAACCCTATCAAGGCTGCTGATATAGGGGAGGCAGTCGGTCTTCATCCAGATTATGCGAACTCAATCTTCAAGAAAGCCTTTGGCAGAACATTGAGTGAGTATATCCTGGAAGAAAGGGTTTCCCATGCACAGCGGAAACTTGTGACAACGGATAGCAGCATAACCGAAATTGCCTTTGAATGCGGCTTTAACTCCATTAGCCGTTTTAACGCTGCCTTCTCGAAGGGAAACGGCTGCACTCCCCGGCAGTTCAGGAAAAACTACCAATAGAAGATGGTGAAGTCAACCTAGAAGCAGTTCCCTCTCCCGCCGGCGCACCAAAACCTTTGCCCCGATTCCAAGTCAGGAAGGCCATTTACTTTATAACCAGTGTTATGATTGCTTGGACCAGTTTTTAACGAAGCTCTATATGAAAGCAGCAATGAGGAGAAGTGCTAGTCGGTAATAGCGCTAATGACAAAATTGACCTTGGTAGGTGCTATTAGCGCAATCTGTAAGAAGAGTTTTCCGAAGCAGGGATGCAAAAACCCACATAGCGTTCACTGAAGACAGTACTAGTGAAGCGTGAGCCAGCTTAAAGCATCTTCTACGCTGTAGAAGTTCTTGATTGGTATTGAAAGGTGCGCAGCCTGTGTCACCTCATTGATAGGGCCTTCCCGGAGAGTACTCTCCGTCACAACGCGTGCAAGCTTCTGGAGGCGGGTTGTCGCTAAGTCTGTAGCAAACCGAAGGATAAGCTTTTTGTATTCTTGCTCTGAAATATCAACAGTTCCTTTCCTGGCGTCAGTAAGCAAGTTCTTCACGTCATACAGCTTCACCGTCTCAATAATTGTATCCATAATGTATACTGCCTCGCTGACACTGTAGTCTCGTACCTCTGGCCACTCAACAACAAGCACATCCCTTGCAGGGTCGTAGTTAAGCTTGATAACGGCATTAGGTATAATCATTGAGGCGCGAATAGAGGGAAACAATTGTAAAGGTAACGCGAATATACAACTTTATAAGCTACCGCGTTCCTTTGTAATGGCAAGAACGTGGCAGATTATATACACCACTGGCAAGCACCGATCATGAGCATCTCGCTAGTGGTGTATATAACTTTTCAATGATTCAGATTCTGGATAACTCCTGAATTACCCCAGAGTCAGTAAGGTGCATTTGTATACTTGTGTATACTTGGTCTTTTTGTGATCAAGTATATACCAAAGCAGTATTCTACTTCAGGAAACACTGTCTAATAATGCCGGTCTAACTTATCTACTATTCTCCACTTCTTCTCTGCCGGCACAATGGCTATCAGCCCTACAACTGCACTTTTACCTTGCTCGAAGAGCATGTATAAATAAAATGTTTCTAGGGTAATCACAATAAATAGGTATCTGTTTATATTTGCCGCTCTTTAAACCAATTAAATGCCTGCTACCCAATTCTTACAGCCGCGTCCGGGCAACAGGATCGGCTGCGTTCAGGCTGCGCCGAAGCAAGGCCCCTATACCAATATTCCTATTGAAACTGCTGCCTCAGAGGCTGCTGCTTCAGCAAATATCTTAGTTGTTGAAGCGGTTCAGGCGTTTTAACTCTCCATCCTCAGGCATTACGGGTATAAATTTTAGTAATCACCGTTCTTTTAGGTCATCAGATGAAAAACCTTTGTTATGTTTTGCTGATTGCGGCTGTGTCTCTGACAGGCTGCATGAGCAGTAAAAAATACGCGAGCCTGGTAGATGAAAAGCTACGGGCCAGCACTGTGCCCCAAGCCACTACTGCCCAACACGACAGCTGGCTGGTTATCAACACCGACAGCATCGCCAAAAAGCAAAGCTCGGTGAAACAGGTGGAGCGCTCTTTTATACCGGCAATCCTGTATTGGGGCTGGAATTCAACGATGGAGACGGAGCTTGCCACGGCCACAACTATAGGCTTCCTGGAGGGCGCTGTGCTAAAAGCTGCCGACAGCCTGCACTTGGCCGAGAAGCTTCAGGGAGGCAAGCTGGTCATCACGCTTCGGGAGGTGCCGGACAAGTTTGTCTATCAGAACAAAGGCAGCGTGCTGTTTTTGCTGGTTGCTTACACCGTGAGCGGCGCTGAAGCCATCGCTCCCGCGCAAAAGGCTCTGGTTGCCAGCTTCGAGGTGCAAGATGGAGTTCAGGTGGCCACGAGTGGCGATGTGCTAGTCCGCAATAGCGACAAGCCGGTCAGAAACATTTGGAAATCGACTAAGAAGTTTACCTGGTCCTACCTCGATCTCTACCGCAGCGACACAGAGCGAATGGGCACAGCACTCGTGCAGCAGATTGTGCAGCAGCTGGATGCCCGCGCCACCCTTACCACTTACTAAGCCACCGTATGCAGCCAAACTTATTCAACTCCATCATCAGGCATTCACTTACACTAGTATTACTGCTTGCCAACTACACTGCGTTTAGCCAAGCCAAAATAGAGTGGGCAGCGAATTACAGGATCTCAGCACCCGACTTCGAGGCCCAGCCTCCTAAAAGCCGCGAAGATGTTACGCAAAGTTTCCTTTTGGCCGGAAGCCTGGACTATGGGTATGCGATGACCAACTATGAGTTCATGCTTACAAAAAACTTCAACAAGCACGTAACGGCCTATTTCACTCCTGCCAACTCCTGGATGCAGACAGGAGAGCAAACAGACTTTCTCCTGCGTTATGCCCAAATGGAGTTTGACTTGCTGGAGTTGTATGCACGGAAACTGCGAAAGCGCCTGTATGAGTCTAAAAATGCATTGTCTAACTATGATTTTTTTCAGCAGGCTTATGATGAGGTGATTGCGGAGATGGGTAAAAAGCAGGTTGAAATGCAGGATGCCGCCCTGGCGTCTGAAGCGAGTATGACGGCATATCATCAGCAAATAAGAAAAGACATTGTCGAGCTGCCGGACTATTGCAAAGCATGCAAACCGGTAAAGACGAAAAAGTAGGAATAGTATGAATTTTTTCAACCGAAAGAGCCAGCATGTGCTGGCTCTTTCGGTTGAAGGCAACTGCCTAAGTGACAGCACAGATACATCTTCTTACCTTTTCAAGTTCTGAAACAGCGCGTGCAACGCTAAACTCTAAATGTGGATATGCGAAACGGAGTAGAACCTTTGCAATTCACCGTCAGGTCGGCTTCTCTTTAAAGAATCAATGGTGCGTATCCAGGCGAGTTCTGCGGTGGCTTTGTCGTAGCGTCGGATGGTGTCGTTGTTGCACGACCACTAACAATACCCCAGCCGCTTTCCCCATCCGCAGGCATCGACAGCGGCGCCTTGATCGTACCTCTGTAACCAGGCATTGGGAAACTCATCAGAGAGGCGATAGTGAGCCCTCCCACAGCGTAAACCGACAGCTTGTGCATGAACTCGCGCCTGTAGGGCCGGTTGTGTGCATAGTCGCGTCATACAGGTCAAGCACTTCTTGCGTGATGTCTTCTTCCTTGAGTTCGTCTATTATCGTAACATATTAGTTGCACACTATCGGGTAGGCTGTATACCTGTTTTTTCTAATAATACCGGCCTAGCTTATCTACTATTTTACGTTTCATCTCCGCTGGCACAATGGCTCCCTGCTTGCGGTATAGCACCTTGCCGCCCGGCTCGATCAGGAGGGTATAGGGCAAGGCTCCCTGCCACTCCGGATCGATGGCTTCTATCAGCGCGTACTTGTCCTCGGAGTTGAAAAGGTAATTCGTATTGGAGGCTTCCAGTTTCTTGAGCACGTTCAGCGCCTTGTCTTTTTTGTCTGGCTTGTCGGCACTGATGGTGATTAGCTCGAAGTCGCGGTTGCGGTACATGCGGTTGATGTCCACGAAGTCGGGCAGCTCTTGTACGCAGGGGCCGCACCAGGTGGCCCATACATTCACCAGCCGCGTCTTGTCGGTGTCGTTTTGGAGTAGCGCCCGCAGGCCAGCAGCATCAATCGTATTGAGTGTTACTTCTTCTTTGGCCCATTTGGCCCTTGCCCGCTCCGCCAGTTCCCGCTTGTCCGCCCACTTGATGGAGCAGCCGAAGGTTTTGGTCTTTGCCACCGGCACGGGCTTTCCGGCCAGCATGGCATCCAGCGCCTGGCGAGTGTCTTCGGCGTTGGCTGAGCCTGGCTTCTCAGACGCATCCAGGCGGCCATTGTACTGCAGCTTGCGCTGCTTGTCGAAGAGGAACACATGCGGGGTGGCCGCCGGCCCATAGGCCATCGACATCTTCTGTGTGGCCCCGTCATACAGGTACGGGAAGTTATACCCCTTCTCCTTCGCCCGCAGCTTCATTTCCTCGAAACTATCGCCCATGTCGCTGTAGCCCAACTCGTCAAGGGTCACGGCATCCGGGTCGTTTGGCGACACGACCACCACTGCTACGCCCTTATTTTTGTAATCTGCCGCTAAGGCCTTCATGCGGTCTTCGTAGGCTTGCGCGGTGGGGCAATGGTTGCAGGAGAAGATAACAGCCAGCACCTTGGCATCGGCAAAGCTTTTCAGGGTGTAGGTTTTACCATCGGTGCCAGGCAGGCTGAAGTCCGGTGCCTGTGCCCCGATCTCCAGCGTTTTAGGGTCTGCGGCAAGCGCCGAACTAACTGCCAGCATAATCATACCCAGCATGAGGCAACCCTTGTGTAAAGCTAATCGCAACATAGTTTTTTATTTTAACGCCCTGAAAATTTAATGCTCCTTAAGCTTTTACGCTTACCTAAAGATAGGAATTTAAGGCTATCCTACAAATTCTCCCAGCACTGCATCGCCACTGCGAGCACCTAATGGAAACTTTGTAACAAGCATGGATTCTCCGAAAGCAACAGACCCACACCAAATAGATCGATGCGGGCCTGATGCTCCTAATAATTATCTTCTGTTTACGCTTAGGCCGAAGGCTTCAGTGTAAAGGTGCGTGTAACGCTGTTGTATGGGCCGGGCAGCACCTGGCCACCGTTCCCGATTAACTCCAGCTGAATGGTGTTCTCACCCATTGGCAGGCCCTCGATGATGTATGGCAACCATCTATCCAATACAAACTGGGTTCCATTAATGGTCGCTCGGACTTTGTTGCCTGCTGGCGACAAGTCTGTGTTCACCAGGTAAAAATCCAGCATAACACGTTCTGTGTCTTTGCCCACATACTCTCCCTTCGGGCGGCTGTAAAACATGTGCGGCTTCGTTAGGTCAATGTCCAGTTTTTCGGCAGGGCGGCCCACGGTTACCTTGCGTAGGTCATAAGCACCCTTGTGCTTCAGGCTCTCGTGGTAAGAGCGCGAAAGAAACGACAGAATCACGTGCTCGCCCTCTGTCATGTCTTTTGTAAAGTCAGTCTCGTAATGAGCTGTATAAGGCTCGTTGTCAACGATATTGTGGATATGCTGCCCCTGTTGCGAGTTGGCCAGGTGCTCCGCATTGGAGTGTGGCGTCATACGGGTCAGCTGGTAGTTCGATAAAGAGTAGTTGAACTGTACCGGCCCTGGCTCCACGACCCCTCCCTCCGGCGGCGTGTTCAGGCGCAGCTGCGACTCCGGGTAGTTTTGAGAATTGTTGAAGGCAAAAACGCGCAAACCATTTTTGCTCATCACGGCTCCGTCTGGCACAGGGCCCTGGCCAACCGGAGTAGTCTCTGGAGCTTGAGTCTCGGCCTCCTGTGTCTGCCGGGCAGTGTCGCAGGCGGTAAATCCGATTGTAAGAGCCGATGCAAGTAGTAAGAACGTTTTTTTCATCTAATTCTGATTTGGTTAGCAACAGTGCTAATTTAACGATTTCATTTTTCCGTATATTGCGGTCTACGTATTAATCACAAAAAAGTATACAGTTTTTACTATATGAGCGAAATTTTGTTTGAGGAGGTCCCTTCGTTGGATTTAGCCGATTTCACATCAGGCGACGCAGAACGGAGAGCAAAATTTGTAAGACAACTAAGCGACGCGTACCAGAACATTGGTTTTATTGCGCTGCGAAACCACGGCCTGAGCGATGAGCTGACTCAAAAGCTGTATGCTGCTACCAAAGCGTTTTTTGCCCTTCCGGAGGAAGTAAAGCAAAAATACGAGGTGCCGGAACTGGCAGGGCAACGAGGCTATGTGGGCAAGGGGAAAGAGCACGCCAAAGGCCGCAACACCGGCGACCTGAAGGAGTTCTACCACGTGGGCCAGGAGGTAACCGACAACGACCCGATCAAGGAGGAGTACCCAGACAACATCTTCCCGGAGGAGATTGCCGGTTTCAAAGAGGTGACTTTAGAGGCGTACCGCAAGCTGGAGGCGGCCGGCAAGCAGGTCCTGAAGGCCATCGCCATTAACCTGGGCCTGGAGGAGACCTACTTCGACGACAAGGTGCATAACGGTAACAGCATTCTGCGCCCGATCCACTACTTCCCGATCGAAGACCCGGACAGCGTGCCGGCCGATGCCGTACGCGCCGCCGAGCACGGCGACATTAACCTGATCACGCTGCTGATGGGCGCCAGCGCCGACGGCCTGCAGGTGCTGCGCCGCGACGGCAAATGGATTCCGATCACGGCATTACCAGAGCAGGTAGTGGTGAACGTGGGAGACATGCTGGCCCGCCTCACCAACAACAAGCTGAAGTCAACCATCCACCGCGTGGTGAACCCTCCGCGTGAGCTGATGAACACGTCGCGCTACTCTATCCCGTTCTTTATGCACCCGCGCTCCGAAATGGATCTGACTTGCCTGGAGAGCTGCATCGACGAGAAAAACCCAAAGGCTTACCCGGATGCGACAGCCGGAGAGTACCTGAACGAGCGCCTGATAGAGCTCGGCCTGAAGAAGGCTTAACAACAGTACTCATTAAAGTAGGAATGAAAAGAGAGATAGTTAAAAGCTGTCTCTCTTTTTTTACTTTTGCGCCCACATGAGCCTACGCTATTATATCTTCTTAAGAGACGTTCTCATCCTGGCCTTCACCGCATTCGGGGGGCCACAGGCGCATATAGCCATCATGTTCAAGCTGCTGGTGGAAAAACGCCGCTATCTCACCGAGCAGGAATTGATCGAGTTGAACGCGCTCTGCCAGATACTGCCCGGCCCCACCTCTACCCAAACCATCACCGCGATCGGCTTTAAGATAGGCGGCCCCAACCTGGCTTACCTCACCCTTTTCGTCTGGATTGCCCCTGCTGCCATCTTTATGGCGTTAGCCGCGGTGGGCATTTCATTCCTGCAGGAACAGGGCATTTCGCTGGATTTCCTGAGGTATATACAACCCATGGCGGTTGGCTTTGTGGCTTATGCCGCTTACATGATCAGCGCCAAGGTGATTCATACCAAAACAGCCACTATACTGATGGTGGTATCGGCTGTGCTGGCCTATTTCTTTTCCTCGCCCTGGGTTTTCCCGGCTCTGCTAATCGCTGGCGGAGCCATCACGGCGCTACGGTTTAAGCAGCACCCCCTGGAAGAGAACAAGCGCATGCATATCCAGTGGGCTAATTTTTTCCTGTTCGGAGGAGTGCTGATTGCGGCAGCCGTGCTGGGCGCCACCACCTCTTCGCTGCCAGTGCGCTTGTTCGAGAACTTTTACCGGAATGGCAGCCTGGTTTTTGGCGGCGGCCAAGTCCTGATCCCTCTGCTCTATACCGAGTTTGTGGATTTCAAGCACTACCTCACCGGCGAAGAGTTCCTGTCGGGGTATGCGATTGTGCAGGCGCTGCCAGGCCCCACCTTCTCCTTCTGCTCCTTTGTAGGTAACCTGGCCATGCGGCAGTATGGTATAGCCGGTCAATTGCTCGGTTCCTTTGTGGCTACTATTGGCATCTTCCTTCCGGGCACCTTCCTGATTTTCTTTGTGATCCGGTTTTGGGATGAGTTGAAAAAGTATCGGGTGGTACGGGCCTCGCTGGAGGGTATCAGCGCTGTCAGTTCGGGTATGGTGGTTGCGGCAGCCATCCAGCTTTATCACCCCATCGAAAATACCCCTCTGAACTTCGGCATTGTTGTCGCTACCTTCTGCCTGCTGATGTTCACCCGTATCCCGGCGCCGCTACTTATCATTGCGGGCTTGCTGCTTGGATTTGTGATATAGCAAAGATCCTCTCATCTCAATCTCATCGCTTATATAGCTAGTCCGGCTCAAGCATCTCAACGCTGTATGCTCAACCTATAAACAGGAAGGCCCAGCTGAGTTTCCTCCGCCGGGCCTTCCTGTTTCACGCTTTTCGTCGTTTTTATCTAATGATATTCAGCAGGTACTCGCCATAGCCGCTCTTACGCAATGGCTCGGCCACCCGCTGCAGTTGCTCGGCGTTGATGAAACCCATGCGGTAAGCCACCTCCTCTATGCTGCCGATCTTGAGCCCCTGCCTTTCCTCGATTACCTGCACAAAGGTGGCCGCCTGCATCAGCGACTGAATCGTGCCCGTGTCGAGCCAGGCGGTGCCGCGGTCCAGGATGCCCACCTTCAACTTGCCTAGCCGCAGATACTCCTTGTTTACGTCCGTGATCTCATACTCCCCGCGCGGGCTGGGCTGCAGGTTCCTGGCGATCTCCACCACGTTATTATCATAGAAGTAGAGGCCCGGCACGGCAAAGCTGGACTTAGGCTGCTTCGGCTTCTCCTCAATGGAGATGGCCACCTTTTTCTCATCGAATTCCACTACGCCGTAGCGTTCCGGATCATGCACGTGGTAAGCGTACACCACACCACCATCCGGATTGTTGTTGGCCTGCAGCAGCTTGCTCATACCCGACCCATAGAAGATGTTGTCTCCCAGGATCAAGGCAACCTTGTCGTCCCCTATAAACTCCTCCCCGATCACGAAGGCCTGCGCCAGCCCGTTGGGCTCCTCCTGCACGGCATAGCTAAAATTACACCCGATCTGGCGGCCATCGCCTAAAAGCCGCTCGAATAGCGGCAGGTCGTGGGGCGTGGAGATGATGAGGATGTCCCGGATACCGGAGAGCATCAGCGTGGACAGCGGGTAATAGATCATCGGCTTGTCGAACACTGGCATCAGCTGCTTGCTCACCGCGATGGTGAGCGGGTGCAAGCGCGTGCCGGAGCCCCCGGCGAGTATGATTCCTTTCATGTCGTTTCGTTGTTTGTTGTCAGTTGCTCGTTTTTCGTTCCGTATAGATGGTTACTCGCTTCATGCTCCTGCTTTCCCTTTTCGGCAGTGCGCAAAAACCGAATAACAATCAACGAGCGACGATCAACGGTGTGTATACTGCTTCTCGTAATAGCGTTGGTAATTGCCTGAAGTCACGTTCTCGAGCCACTCCGGGTGCGTCAGGTACCAGTCCACTGTTTTGCTGAGGCCTTCCTCAAACGTTACAGATGGCTTCCAACCCAGCTCGTTCATCAGCTTCGAGGAGTCGATGGCGTAGCGCAGGTCGTGGCCGGCACGGTCTTTCACAAACGTGATCAGCTTTCGTGAATGCCCTTTTTCGCGGCCCAGCTTCTCGTCCATCTGGTCGCAGAGTAGCTCGATCAGGTCAAGGTTCTTCCACTCGTTCACGCCGCCGATGTTGTAGGTGTCACCCACCTTCCCTTCATGGAAGATCACATCGATGGCGCGGGCATGGTCGATCACATACAGCCAGTCGCGGACGTTCTCGCCTTTGCCGTATACCGGCACCGGGCGCTCATGCTGAATGTTGTTGATGGCCAGCGGAATCAGCTTCTCGGGGAAGTGGTTCGGCCCGTAATTGTTAGAGCAGTTCGAGATCTTTACCGGCAGACCGTAGGTATGGTACCAGGCGCGTACAAAATGGTCGGAGCTGGCTTTGGAGGCCGAGTACGGCGAACGCGGATCATAGGCCGTTTCCTCTGTAAACAGTCCGTCCTCGCCCAGCGAGCCGTATACCTCGTCGGTAGAGATGTGGTAAAACAGGTGCTGCTGCAGGTTGTCGGCCCAATGCTTACGCGCTGTGTTCAGCAGGTTCACGGTGCCGATCACGTTTGTCTGCACGAATGCCAGCGGGTCGGTAATTGAACGGTCTACGTGCGACTCGGCCGCCAGGTGAATCACGGCATCAAAGCGATGCTCCAGGAATATCTCTTCCAGGTAATCCGCCTCTACAATATCCCCTTTCAGGAAGGTATAGTTTGCCCTTTCCTCTATGTCGGTCAGGTTAGCCAGGTTGCCCGCGTAGGTCAGCTTATCGAGGTTAAAAATCTGGTAGTCGGGGTACTTGTTTACAAACAAACGCACCACATGCGATCCGATAAAGCCGGCACCACCCGTGATCAGTATTTTCATCTTGCTCGGTTTTAATTTTTGTTTTGGAGAGACACTTGCCAGTCCCAGGCGCTTTTCATGGCTTCATCCAGCGTGCTGGTTGTTTTGAAACCGAGCTCCTCGGTCGCTTTTGTGACGTCAGCATATATTTTCGGCACATCACCGGCGCGGCGCGGCCCTATTTTGTAGTTGAGCTTCTCGCCGGTGGCGCGCTCAAATGCCTGCACTGCTTCCAGCACGGTGTTGCCACGGCCTGTGCCTACGTTAAAAAACTCAATATCGGCCACCTTGCCTGCCAGCATACGCGCCACAGCTGTTACGTGCGCCTTTGCTAAGTCTACTACATGCACATAGTCCCGCACATTAGTGCCATCCGGCGTGTCGTAGTCGTCTCCGAAAATAGTTAGCTGCTCGCGTATACCGGCAGCTGTCTGGGTGATAAAAGGTACCAGGTTGCTTGGCACGCCCAGAGGCAGTTCTCCAATCTTAGCAGATGGGTGCGCTCCAATCGGATTGAAATACCGTAGCGCGATACTCTTCACGCTGCTTCCGCTGGCAGCCAGGTCCGTCAGAATCTCTTCGCAAATCTTCTTGGTGTTGCCGTAAGGCGAGTTGGCTTTCTGCACAGGCGTCTGTTCAGTTACTGGCAGCTTTTCCGGTATGCCATACACGGTGCAGGAAGAGGAGAACACCAGGTTGTATACCTTAAATTCCTCCATTACCTGTAGTAACGCTACCAGAGAGCCCACATTGTTATGGTAGTACTTCAGTGGCTGCCCCACGGACTCACCTACGGCTTTGTACGCCGCAAAATGGATGACACCGGCGATGTTCTGCTCTTTTTCAAATACCTGGCGCATGGCAGCGGCATCCGTACAGTCTACACGGTAAACAGGCACACTGTAGCCAAGTATGGCAGTAATTCCGTCTAACACGCTTTCCTCTGAATTAGAGAAATTGTCCATGATCACAGGTTCGTAACCTGCTTCCGCTAATTCAACTACGGTATGTGAGCCGATGTAACCGGCACCGCCGGTTACCAGAATTTTTGCTTTTGCCAATGTTCTAATCGTTATAGTTTTAAGCTAGATTACTTTCAAAATGTTGTGGAGGCAGTGCCAGCATACAGTGCGTACCCCCTTGCAAGGTATAAACTTCTCCGGTTTCAGGGCAAGTGGCCTTGTGCTCGGCATCGAAGTGCAGCCTATGCCCATAACGGCTTACCCACCCCTGGTGTCGGGCCGGGTTGCCATACCACAGCGCGAAGGCCGGTATGCTTTTGGTCAGCACGGCCCCTGCCCCCACCATCGCAAAGGCGCCGATCTCTATCCCGCAAACCACCGTCGCGTTCGCACCGATGGTAGCGCCCTCCCGAATAACCGTAGGCCTGAACGCTTCTTTGCGATTAACGAAACTACGAGGGTTTAGCACGTTGGTAAACACCACCGAGGGACCGATAAACACATCATCTTCGCAGGTTACACCTGTATAAAGTGATACGTTGTTCTGCACTTTTACATTGCGCCCGAGCACCACTTGCGGTGAGATAACTACGTTTTGCCCGATATTGCAAGCCTCGCCAAGGCGGCTCCCGCTCATGACATGCGAAAAGTGCCAGATACGTGTGCCCTGTCCAATATGGCAGCCCTCGTCAACTATCGCGGTTTCATGCACAAAGTAGGTCATCAGTCGTGGATTAACGCATTCGCAGCCAAGCAGGGCCTTTAGATGCAATGAATATTTAATTTCCTCAAATTCACTTTACGCCAAATACGATGCGGTCTTTGCCGAACAGGTCCTGTACCACACCTGCTGCTGAGAATCCCTGCTGCAGCAACAGCGCTTTCACCTCCTGCCCATACCGTTCGTTGATCTCAAAATAAAGCATACCTCCCTGCCTCAACAGTTGTCCTGCTACCTCCGCAATCCTGACATAATACCTCAAAGCATCGGTATCTGGCACAAACAAGGCGAGGTGTGGCTCGTACAGCAACACATTGGGGCGCATCTGCTGCTTCTCATCCTCCAGCACATAAGGCGGGTTACTGATGATGATATCCAGCGAGGCTACGGGCAAGGCGTTGATTGGGTCGAAAATATCCTGCTGCAGCCACGTTACAGGCAGGTTATACCTGGCAGCATTGGCTTTTGCTACTTCCAGTGCCCCCTCTGATATTTCCAGGCCATAGACAGTGGCGCCAGCTAAGTTGGCGGCCAGGGCCAGCGGAATGCAGCCGCTCCCGGCGCAGATGTCGAGTACCTGCAACCCTTGCCGCTGCCCATGCTGTTTCAGCACAAGGTCAACCAGTTCCTCCGTCTCGGGCCTCGGGATTAATACCCGCTCATCCACCAACAGGTCCAGGCCATAAAAGTGCGCCTCGCCCAACACATACTGCACTGGTTCCTGCCCTTGCAAACGTGCTACCGCAGCCTCGATGGCCTGCTCCTGCGCCTCGCTTACTGGCTCCTGCTTATTCAGGCTCAACTGCACCCTGCTCTGCTGCAGCACATGCTCCAGCACCAGTTGCGCAATACCCCCGGCCTCAGGCTCGGGATATACCTCCTGAATGTGTTGGCGAATAAGCTGCTGCATTTGCTGAATCGTGGGCACGGCTATTTTTCGTTAGTTTTCGGTAACTTTACAAAAGTAACTTTTTTGAGTTAGATAGCAGGGGAATTAGAATTTAGAAACCAAGGAAGTATCGCTTTAAGCCCTTGGATACATAAGCTAAGGCGGTTGATTTCCCTTCCTCCTACCTGCCCCTGGCTCGGAACTCATAATTCTTTAACTGGAAAAGACTTCGCATAACCCATGGCCTCCTCTGACGAAAGATACATGCGCCGCGCACTGGAGCTGGCTAGCCTGGGCAGCGGCTATACTAACCCTAACCCGATGGTGGGCTGCGTGGTGGTGCACGGGGGGCAGATAATTGGGGAAGGTTGGCACAGGCAATACGGTGGTCCGCACGCCGAGGTGAACGCCGTAGCAGCGGTGCAAGACAAAAGCCTTTTACCCAAAAGCAGGGTATACGTTACGCTGGAGCCTTGCTCGCATTTTGGCAAGACGCCCCCCTGCGCCGACCTCCTCATCAGCTGCGGCGTGAAAGAGGTGGTAATCTGCAACACCGACCCGAACCCGCTGGTTGCCGGCCGTGGCATTCAGCGGTTAATGGCAGCGGGGGCGCAGGTAAAAGTAGGCGTCTTGGAGGAGGAAGGGCTGGAGCTGAACAAACGCTTCTTTCATTTCCATACCAAAAAACGCCCTTTCATACTCCTGAAGTGGGCCGAGACTTCTGATGGCTTTATTGCTGCACAGGATTATACCTCTGTGCAGATCAGCGGCAGACTTACCCAACGGCTCGTGCACCAATGGCGCTCGGAAGAGCACGCCATCATGGTGGGGAGCCGCACGGCGCTGCACGACAACCCACGCCTGAACACCCGATTCTGGCGCGGGAAAAGTCCGTTGCGCCTGGTCATTGACAAAAACCTGCAGCTGCCCCCTTCCCTGCACCTGTTTGACGGAAGCCATCCCACGGTAGTTTATACCTATCAGGCTCGGGAGGGGCAGGAGAACCTAACCTTTGTACAATTACAGGCACAGGAGCCGCTGTTACCCCAGATCATGGAAGACCTGTACCGGCGCAACGTGCTCTCGGTGATGGTAGAGGGTGGTGCCTTTCTACTGACCAGCCTGTTGCAGGCGGGCCTGTGGGATGAGGCTATTGTGCTGAAGAGCCTGCAAAAAAACCTGGGGCAAGGCATTCAAGCTCCCACCATCATAAACGGGCGTTTGCAGCATACCCAAACATTAGGCCCTGACCAATTGTTGCACTACCTTAACAGGTAACAATTAGCAGTTAGCAATTAACAATCACATATTCAGTCATTCAAAAATCACTCATTCAAAATTAGAACATGGCAGAATCACTTTTGATCGATGCAGCCCTTAGCAAGGAGGAAAAATACAAAGCCCTGTTACCGCAAATCGAAGCGTTAGTAACCGGCGAAACAGATTTAATCGCGAACATTTCTAACCTGGTGGCTGCCCTCCGACAGGGGTTTGGCTTCTTTTGGGTAGGCGTATACTTTAACAAAGAAGGCCAGTTGGTGCTGGGTCCTTTTCAGGGACCGGTGGCTTGTACCCGCATCCCGTACCACAAAGGTGTTTGCGGTGCTTGCTATACCCGCCAACAAACCATTATTGTGCCCGATGTAGAAGCCTTTCCCGGCCATATAGCCTGCAGCAGCGACTCTAAATCAGAGATAGTAGTGCCTGTGATAAAAGACAGTGAAGTGAAACTGGTACTGGATGTAGACAGCGATCAGTTAAACGACTTTGATGAAGTAGACCAGAAATACCTGGAGCAACTGATGAAGCTGGCGGAAAGCTGGTATTAGTTTTCCGTAGCACGATAACATTGCGATGAGCAAGCCCAGTTTAGCCTGACTTGCCGAGTATATAAACAGAGCGACCGCTGCAGTCTATACCTGCAGCGGTCGCTCTGTTTATACTATTGTCTTGATACGGATATCGTGCTACGTGCTATGCAGTAAATTACCCAAACAAGGTTGGGGGCGCTGTTTTCAGCTGTGCGATAACGGTCTGGCCGCCCTTCGTTTTCTGGCCAAGCTCCACTTTTATCTCTGTGTCGAGCGGCACGAACACGTCCACGCGCGACCCGAACTTGATAAAGCCGAACTCCTCGCCCTGGCTTACCTCATCCCCCTCATTCACATACCATACAATACGGCGCGCCATGGCTCCGGCAATCTGGCGGAAAAGCACCTCGGGCCCTGCCGTAGACTCTACCACAACCGTCGTGCGCTCGTTCTGCGTGCTCGATTTCGGGTGCCAGGCCACAAAGTAGTTGCCTGGGTGGTACTTGAAGTACTTCACAATGCCAGAAACCGGGTTGCGCGTGATATGCACGTTGATCGGTGACATGAAAATCGAGATTTGCTTGCGCTTGCCCTTGAAATACTCCGGCTCTTCTACTTCCTCAATCACCACTACCTTCCCATCCGCCGGAGCCGTGATCAGGTCTTCGTGCAGCAGCAGGTTCCGGTAAGGGCTGCGGAAAAACTGAAGAATCAGCAGGAACAGAACGGCTGATACCGCTGAAAAGATTTTGTTGAATGTGGCGTTCTCTGCATTAAAATTGTAAAGCAGCAAGTTGAGCACCAACAAAACCAGCAGCGTAAAAAATAGAATTCTCCGTCCTTCTTTGTGAATCTTCATCAGTTTTTATATTATCCTCAGGATCCTTGTAAGTTTACAATAGCCCATCCTCTTTACGAGGATGGGCTACGATCCCGGTTCAAAAATAATAAACTTACGTTTATTGTTATAAAATTTTAATATTTAGAATCCGCCGCGATACTTATAAGTCATCGCCACCTTATCGATCGCCACGATGTAAGCCGCGATACGCATTGGCACATTGTACTTCTGCGACGCCGCGTACACGCGCTCAAACGCCTCATTCATGATACGCTCCGCACGCTCGTTCACGCGCTGCAGTGTCCACTTAAAGCCCATGCGGTTTTGCACCCACTCGAAGTAAGAAACCGTTACACCGCCCGAGTTCGCCAGGATGTCCGGCACCACCATAATCCCTTTCTCGTTGATGATGCTGTCGGCTTTGTAAGACGTAGGGCCGTTTGCACCCTCTACAATCAGGCGGGCCTGAATCTTGTCTACGTTGTGGATCGTGATCACATCCTCTACCGCAGCCGGTACCAATACATCCACTTTCGCGATCAACAGGTCTGCAGGGTCCATCATCTCAGCTCCTTTGTAGCCTTCCAGGCGACCGTTGTGCTGGTTCTTGTACTCGATGGCCTCGTCGATGTCGATGCCGTTGTCGTTCCAGTAAGCACCACTCACATCGCTAATCCCTAAAATCTTCACGCCACGTTCCGCCATCAGTTTGGCAGCCCAGGCGCCCACGTTACCAAAGCCCTGCACCACGGCAGTAGACTTATGCGGGTCCATCCCCAGTTTGTCCATAGCAGCCATCGCCGACACCATCACGCCACGGCCTGTTGCCTCTACGCGGCCCAGTGAGCCACCCAGTACCAGCGGCTTACCTGTTACCACAGCATGTACTGTAGAACCCTTTGTTTTGGAGTATTCATCCATCAGCCACGCCATTTCGCGCGGACCTGTACCCATGTCCGGTGCAGGTATATCCTGGTCCGGGCCAAAAAGGTCTACCAAAGAGGAGGTATAGGCTCGGGTCAGGCGCTCGATCTCGCCGGCAGACATAGAGTATGGGTCGCAGATGATACCGCCTTTGGCACCTCCGTAAGGAATGTCCACTACGGCGCACTTCCACGTCATCCAGGCAGCCAGGGCTTTCACCTCGTCCAGGAACACATCCGGGGCGTAGCGGATACCGCCTTTCGATGGGCCCAGGATGTTGGAGTGCATCACACGGTAGCCTTCGAACACGCGCACCTTCCCATCGTCCATGGTCACGGGCACGTTCACGATCACCTGGCGTGTCGGGGATTTTAAAACATTATATACTTCTTCATCCAACCCCAGCACCTCAGCCGCCACGTTAAAACGCGACATCATCGACTCGAAAGGATTCTCCCTGTCCTTAATCGGCGCAGGCTCTTTATATAACATCATTTGTTAGAGTAGAAAAATAGTGAGTAATCAATTATTCGGCAAAGTTGATAATATTAAAGGCAACCTCCTACGGGCGGTGCGCAATTTTTTTCAGAAGATTTTGAGGAAGGCCACTACGAAAGGGATGGCCATCAAAAGGCTGTCGAAGCGGTCCAGCAGCCCTCCATGGCCCGGCAGCAAAGTGCCTGAGTCTTTTACGCCCAGGCTGCGCTTCAGCATCGACTCCACCAGGTCGCCCAGCACACCAAACACCGCGACAATCACCCCGACAGACACCCACTGGTATACCTCCAAATCAGTCAGGAAAAGGGACAGCCCATAGCCAACAGCCACGGCCAGCAGGGTGCCACCTATCCAGCCTTCCCAAGTTTTGCCTGGCGAGATGCGCTCAAAGAGCTTATGCTTGCCAAAGTTTTTGCCGGCGATGTAGGCACCCGTATCGGAGGCCCAAATCAGCAGCATCAACCCCAGCACCGGCTGCCAGGTATACGCCCCTTCAATAAAGGCCAGCAGGTGCAGCAGCCCGAAGGAGCCGCCCACATATACCGCGCCCAACACAGTGAAGGCAATGTTGGTGAATGGCTGCGGCCGCTTGCGGTACAACTCATAAATAAAGACAGAGAACAGCACTGGCGGCGACAAGTAAAGTATTTCCCCCGGCATTACGTCGGCCTGTACCAGAAACACGGAGGCAAAGAACAAACCGCCCAGTAGTTTCCCGATGCCGCGGTTAGCGTGTATGCCCTGCACCCGCACGATCCGGTAAAACTCGCCAATGCCCAACAGTGTGAGCCCCATAAACAACAGGAAGTACGTCCATTGCCCGTAATAGATGCTTCCTATAAAAACGGCGGCACCCAGCACCCCCACAATAACACGTTGACTTAAATTACTAAGGGCGGATATCTTGTTGCTCATGCATCGGATTTGTGTCGGTAGGGCGACAGGTCTCGTGATTGGTTTTAAGGGTTAGCAGCTTATGCGTGGTATTTCTCCTCTTCAGCTTCGGCCACACTCTCAGGTCGCACCGGCAGTGCCATATACTGCTGGTAAAGGTAATAGATAACTGCAGCACTTAGCACGATTGAAAGGAAAATCAAATATAGCGGCATGGATTCGGTGCTCTCGATATCGGCATCCACCGTTTTGGTCTGGTAAAGGTAGAGCATCACCACCGTGAAACCATTGTTTACAAAGTGCGCCACAACAGGCACCACCATGCGCCCCGACCAGAAGTACAGGTACCCGAACAACGCGCCCAGCAGCACCCTTGGTACAAACCCAAAAAACTGCACGTGAATCGCACCGAAAATAAGCGCCGCCAGCCAGATGGCCACATGCATGTTGCCGAGCCACCGGTGGAACTGCCGCTGCGTGATGCCCCGGAACACAATTTCCTCGCCAATGGCCGGAATCAGAGCAAAGACCACTAAGCCCACCAACAAGTCTGTAACAGTATCGAAGCGGGTGATGAGCTTCATGATCTCGGCCAGCTGGTCCTCCTGCTGCCGCGCCCAGCGCTCAAATCCGTCCATAAAAGCGGGGAAGTCCAGGTTGGCGTTCCAGTTAATTACAGCAGAGTTGGCCGGCATGATCATTACAATCAGCAGGCCGCTTAGCAGCACCAACCAGAGTTGGGGCTTTACTTTCCAGTTCAGGTAGCTGTCCAGGTTATACCCTATGGTGCGCAGCAGGATGATCGGTCCGATAATAAAGGAGATAAACTGCAACACAGCCTGCAGCAGCAGCATCACGCCTGGCCCCTGCGGGTGCGCGGCCGGGTCCGTCACGACTTCCATTAGTTGGAAAACACTGATCCCGAAGATCCACTTTGCCAGCAGGCTAACTAAAAACGTGGCCACAAAATAGCCCCCCGCCATAAACACCAATAGCAGCAAAAGTACCCAGAACGGGTGCAGATCTTTGGAGATGAAACCTTTCATACAGAAGATTAGGTTTAATTGACGTAAATTTACGCGAAAAAAAAGATTTAGCTGTGGTAAAGATAGCGAACATAGAACTGGGCGAGTTTCCGCTGCTGCTGGCACCGATGGAAGATGTAAGCGACCCGCCCTTCCGGAAGGTGTGCAAGGCCAACGGGGCAGACCTGATGTATACCGAGTTTATCTCGTCGGAGGGGTTGATACGCGACGCTGCCAAGAGCATCCAGAAACTGGACATATTTGATTACGAGCGCCCGATCGGCATCCAGATTTTCGGTTCGGATATTGAGTCGATGCGGGAGGCGGCCATTGTGTCGGCCCAGGCCGGGCCTGACCTGATCGACATCAACTACGGCTGCCCGGTAAAGAACGTGGCTTGCAAAGGCGCCGGCGCCGCCCTACTGCGGGACATCCCGAAGATGGTGAAGATGACCGAGGAGATCGTGAAGGCCACCAACCTCCCCGTGACGGTAAAAACCCGACTGGGCTGGGATGAGGAGACCAAGTATATTGTAGAAACTGCCGAGCGCCTGCAGGACATCGGTATTCAGGCACTGAGCATACATGGCCGCACCCGCGTGCAGATGTACAAAGGCGAGGCCGACTGGAGCCTGATTGCGGACGTGAAAAACAACCCGCGCATGAAGATTCCGATCTTTGGCAACGGAGACATCGACTCGCCGCAGAAGGCCCTGGAGTATCGCAACAGGTATGGCGTAGACGGCATCATGATCGGCCGCGCCAGCATTGGCTACCCCTGGATCTTCAATGAAATCAAGCATTACATGGAGACCGGTGAAATGCTTGCAGGGCCAACCCTGGAGGAGCGTGTGGCCGTGTGCCGCCAGCACTTCACGCACTCGCTGGAGTGGAAGGGCGATAAACTGGGTATTTTTGAGATGCGCCGCCATTATACCAACTACTTCCGTGGCCTTCCGCACTTTAAGCCGCTGCGCATGCGCCTGGTGCAGTCCGAGGACATCCAGGAAATCTACGACACACTGGAAGAGATCGCCCAAACGATGAGCTACGAACCAGTAGAGAGTTAAGAGAGTTATAAAGTAATAGAGCTGGGGAGTTGAAGGCTGTGTATGTATAGACTGTCTTCGGTTCCCAGCTTTTATACATGCCGCTTTGCCTAAACACACTGCCGCCCCCATACCCTTCCCAAATTTAACGCCCAAACATTCTAACTTATCAAAACCGCCACTACTCCCGCACCAACCAAAGCCACCAACAACGCCTTGGCCTGGTTCCTGATCACAGTCCTGACCCTGATATGGGGAACATCCTTTATTCTGATGAAGAAAGGGCTGGTGGTTTTCTCTGCTGGCGAGGTGGGTGGTTTGCGCATGGCGATCGCTAGCCTGGCACTGCTGCCGTTTGCCCTCCGGCATATCCGCAAAATGGAAAAGGAGAAGTGGAAGTACTTAGCCGGAAGCGGCTTGCTGGGTAATTTCCTGCCAGCATTCCTGTTTGCCTACGCCGAGACAAGGCTGGCCAGCGGATTGGCCGGTGTGCTTAACTCGCTTACCGCCCTGTTCACGCTGCTGGTGGGCGCCTTGTTTTTCCGGCAAGCCATTACCTGGATGCGGATGCTGGGAATTGTAATCGGCATCGCCGGCACCGCTATCCTTATTTTCTCGGGCAACGGCAGCGCCGACCTCGACAATAAGTACTATGGCATTTATATCGTGCTGGCCACTGTCTGCTACGGCGGTAGCGTTAACATCATTAAGCACCGCCTGCAGGGCAGTAAACCGATTGTTATTTCTAGCCTGGCTTTACTGACCGTGGGGCCACTGGCTTTGGCCTACCTGGCTACGACCGATGTGGTGGACAAGCTGCAGCATATACCCGGCGCCTGGGAGGCTTTTGGGTACATCTTTATCCTGGCTGTGCTTAGTACTGCCTTTGCGCTGGTGCTTTTCAACAAGCTCATTCACATTTCTACCACGCTCTTTGCCAGCTCCATCACCTACCTTATACCCATTGTGGCGCTGATGTGGGGCTTGCTGGACGGGGAAACCATTCAGCTGCTGCATTACCTCGGGATGGTGGTGGTGCTGGCTGGTGTGTACATTGTCAACCGGGCGAAATAAGGCTGGCTATTCGCGGATGAGCTTGTAGCGGTATAGCTTGCCGTTCAGCTCTACGTTCAGCACATAGACACCGTGCGCATACCCTTCGCCAATCAGCAGTGGCAGTTCTGTTGCGCCCTGCCTAACCTGCACATCCTGGTGGAACAGCTCTTTGCTCACTATATCCTGCAAGCTAATTTTGGCAAGTCCTGCGGTTATGGCCTCGATACCAAGCTTTACCTGATCGCGGAATGGATTAGGGTAAGCTACCAACGTGGTGCTGCGCGCATCCCCAAAATCAACCACCACAGGCCCGTACAGTTTTGTGGTGCCATTCAGGTCACGTTGCCGAAGCCTGTAGTAACGAACGCCGTGTTTCCCATTTTCCTGGTCAGCGTAGGTATACTCCTGCTTTGTTTCTGACGTGGATCGTTTGCTCGGCACAAAGCCAAGCGTGCGGTATACTCTTCCGTCTTCAGACACCTCCACCCCAAAGCCAGCATTGTCCTCTTCCATAGCAGTGGCCCAGGCTAGCACTACATCCACACCTGCCCTAGCCGCAGTGAAGCGGGTAAGCTCGACAGGCAGCGGACTGTCCTGGCGGCCAATGGTAAAGTACCCGTTATAGCCGGAGTCTGTCGCCCGCACCTGGTTGCCCGCTGGTGTTGCGCTTGGGAACATGGTGCGCCAAAACGATGACTCGTCGTTTCGGTCAGACCAATAAATGATCAGCTCCTCCTCCTTGCCTACCATGTTATCTTTCAGCTCATGTCCGAAGTAGCTCATGGTGATATTTACCCGATTATCTTTGTTTGGTGTGGTGGGCTGCAGCAGGTAAGCACGCTGAATGTTATTGCCGTTACCAAGTTCGCCGCTTGCACCCGTCAGGCGTAGTAGCTTCAGTTCTCCCGGTGTGCCTTTAGTGGGAGTCATGCTCATACCCATGTTGCCGAAGGTCTCTGTAGTGGTAACGGTGCGCGTTGTTTCCACAGCTCCGGTTACGTAATGGCTCCCAGACTCTGAGATTGTGGCAGCATTGCCGAGTACAAACTTATACGGTCCGGTTGCTACATTCCCACCTGTCAGCTCCAGCTTATCAACAATGGTGGCATTGGCCTCCAAAGTTTTTTTCCCTCCCCCCGACGCAAGCACGCCATGATAATCGAGGCCGGGCATGGTCTGTGGTTCAGTGCCGTTAAAATTTAATACACTACTGTTTGAGAGCAGGTCTGCGGCAGCTCCATCTGTCAGGGTAAAAGCGCCAAAAACGCTTGTGGTACCTGCCCCGAAGGTTTTAGTGCCGGCATTTTGCAAAGCAAGGTTGCCATAGGTCAAAGGCTTTACAGTTTGTGTGCTGCCATTATACACCACCGTGCTCGTTTGCTTAAGTGTATAAGTACCGAAATCCGGAAATGCCTGAGAACCGCCGACCTTTATGGTCGCGCCATCCGAAAGCAAAAAGGTTGTTCCTCCTGTCGCTTTCTTTGTAAGAGCCGAGGCTCCTAGGTCCAGGGTACCCGATGCAATGTTTACGCTCTGTAATCCGGAAATCTCCTTTCCTAAAGAAACGGTTGTAGTGGCTCCCCCCTTGCTAATCCGCAACTCGCTTATATTATACACACCGGTTCCTGAAATGCTTGCCGGGTTTGATCCTGCTAAGTCTATTTTATTGGCTGTTGCATACAGGTTTGTGCCATTGTGCAGCAGGTTTCCGTGCAGGTTGATGTTCTGGCTTATGGTGAGGCTTGCTCCAGTTTTAACTGTTAGTCCGCCCAAGGTGGTGGTTGTGCCGGTTCCGCTCAGGGTGGAGGCAGCCCCGTCAAAAATCAGGTTTGTGCTGCTTGCGCTGATTGTGCCATTATTTACAAGGCTCTTGCTCAGCGTCAGGTCCACAGCGGCATTGTTCAAAGTTGACCCGCTGGAAACGGTCATGGTATTGGCTATTGTGGCATTCCCTTGAAACGCACGGGCGGAAACATCCTGAAATGTCAGATTGCCATATCTTCTGGACGCTATCCCACCAGTGCCGCCTGAATAAATCACATGGCTATTATCCCCTAAGTTATTGGCAGTGAAATTAGAAGGAAATACGGCTGCATTGTTTAATCGCAGGGTGGCGTTATCAGCCAAGGTCAGTGTTCCGCCTTCACTGCTCCGGTTTAGGGTATGCCCGTCTAGCACCAAAGTCCCGCCTAGCACTTGCAAGTCACCGCCAAGGGTTATGTTGCCGGTTGTGGTCAGGCTGGAAGCTGCTTTGTTTACTTTAAGGTGATGAAATGCAGTAGGAGCCAGCGTCTGTGCGGCGGCACCGGAAAAAGTGATCGTGCCGGTGTTCGGTATAAAAGCTCCTCCCACGGTCCAGTTGCCTTTCAGATCCAGTTCAGAGTTTCCGACAGTTTCTAGAGTACCCGCATCAATCCTTACGTTGCCTGCTACATTGAGCACAGGAAGGTCTAAGGCTAGTTTGCCAGCACCACTGATGGTCAGGGCGCCGGTCATGCTGTGTGCAGTTGCCGCGGCATAAGTTGCTGTTCCGCTTGTTTTGCTAACAGCCAAGTGATGGTAAGCAATTGCTGTCACTGCCTGAGTACCCGAACCATTGTAATCTACCGTCGCTGCGTTTGTGGTGGCGTCTGCTGCAGCGTTGGTTAATGTGAAGGCTCCTGCGATGCCCGTTATGCCAACACCCAATTTCTTGGTGCCTCCTGTGCTAAAGCTCAGGTTGTGATAATTGATCGGAAGCACATCTTGCGCACCTGAGCCTTTGTAATCTATCGTACACCCATTGGCAGTTGCGTTTAATGTACCGGCTGCCGTCAGCGCCCCATTTATACCTAAGGTGGCGTTGGCAGAGAGCGTCAGGCTTCTGCCCGCCGGTACATCAGCAGAGAAAAGGTCATGTCCCCCACCGAAAGTGGTAGCAGCACCATTAAAAGTGATTTTACCGGCAGAAGCCGTTAGCTTAGCTACACCGCTCAATGCTGCGTTTATAGTAAAACCATTTGCTGTTGAAGATGCGGCAGCGATGTTTAGCGTAGAAAAAGTGGCAGTGCCGGGCGTATTGATTTGCTTCCCTGCACCGTTCATGGTTACCGTCCCCGCTGTCGCATTAAAAGATTTTCCTGTATCCACAGTCAGATCCCCGCTCAAAGTCAGGTTTACTGCAGTGTTTATCGCGCCTTCTATTTTCAGGTTATTGAACCCCGCAGCACCAGCAGTACTGGAGATACTTTTCCCAGTCCCCGACATGACCACTGTACTGGTATTCCCGTTGTAAGTGCCGTTCGCCGCCCAGCTGCCAGCTACAGTATGCGTTGCGCTGCTGCCATTCAAAACAGCCCCTGCGTTAACCGTTAAGTCGCCGTTTGCGGTAAAGGCCCCGTTCGCGGTCTTAGCCCCTCCGTTTGCGAAAGCCAAATGGTGATACGTGGTGCTCAGCACTGATTGAGCAGCTGTACCGTTATAGGTTACGGTGTTGGGTGTGTTAGCCGTCACGTTGAAAGTACCTGTACGGGTTAAGGCACCAGCCACATTCAGGTTGGCGTTGGCGAGCATTGTCAGGCTTGTACCAGAAATGTCAACATTAAAGAGGTTGTGTGAATTGCCAAAGGTAGAGGTACCGCCGAATTTAACAGTGCCCGCTGTAGCCGTTAAGGCACTTGTACCGCTCAATGAGGAGTTGATTGTAAAGCTACTTGACGTAGAGGTAGCACCCGCAATGCTTAATCCAGAGAAAACGGCTGTACCCGAAATAATGATGCTTTTACTGGCTCCGGCCATGGTTACTGTGCCGGTTGATGCAGAAAATGACTTACTATCGTTTACAGTAAAATTGCCATTAACCGAGAAGTCAACGCCTGTTGCCACAGTGCCGTCTATGGTTAGGTTCTGGAAGCTATGGTTTGATCCGCTGATAGTTTTTGCAGTTCCGGCCATTGTCAGCGTGCCGTTAGCCGATTGCTTATAGCCCCCTGACCCATCAACATTCCCCAACACCTTAAGCGAAGGGAAGTTCACGGTTACACTTGGTCCATTGATGGTCAGGTTATTAAACTCAGGCGCGCTTGTTGTGCCTGAGATAGCCTTGCTTGTACCTGTAAAGGTCACGGTGCTGGTGCTTGGCGCAAAGGTGCCATTGGTTACCCAGTTTCCTCCAACTGTATGTGAGGTGCTACCGCCGTTAAAGGTGGAGGTTCCGTCGATCAGCACATTGCCATTAACCGTAAGGTTACCGGCAGCCGTAGCAGAAACCGCTCCTTGAGTTGTAAAGTTGCCAGCGATGGTCATAGCAGTTGCGGGCAGGGTTTTCGTGCCTGATGTGCTTAGTGTTAAGTTGCCATAGGTTTGGTGGGCAACCGTTTGATCTGTACCATAATAGTCAGTGGTACTGTTTGCATTGAGCGAGACTGCAGCGTAGTTTGTTGGGAAAGTAGAGTTAGTACCTCCAATTTTCAGGCTTGCTCCGGACAGCACATTAAAAGCACCTCCCGTAGTTGTTCGGTTTAAGGTAAAGCCCTGAAGATCCAGTGTGCCGGAGTTCACGGTTACATTCCCTGCAATCGGAGTGCTTGCCGCCAGGCTTTTAGTACCTGCGTTTCTAACCGTTAAATGCCCATAATTTCGGTTTGCGATTGTTTGCTCTGCGCCGTAATACTCTACTGTGCTGTTGGCATCGAGCGATATGGAGCTATAATTTGCAGGGAAGTAATTATCATGCGCTATCTTCAATGCCGTCTCGCTAGCTAAAGTAAGGCTACCTCCGTTAGAGACTCTGTTTAAGGTTGAAGTTTGCAAGTCTAATGTGCCGCCATTGACAGTTAAATCACCTCCAACACCTGTATTCGTGTTTAATAATTTTACACCTCCACCCCTTATACTTAAATTCCCATAGTTACCACCTCCTAACATCACCTGCGTGCCTGATAATGCCCCGTAAATAACAGTACTTGAGGCTGGTAGCGTAGTGCTTGAAGGGGGTTTCCCGTAATTATCAAAAAAAGATGGAGCCATGACTATCAGTGTTGCCCCAGCGGATACATTAAAGTCTGAATTGCTTGCCTGACTCTCGAACGTAACTTTATTCAGGTTCGGATTAAATGTGCCTGTAACGTGTAAACCATTTTCAATTGAAGTCCAAAGCGATTTAATGTGAATACTTTGCTCAAGGTACATGCTCCCAGAGATGACTAAATAAGCAAATGTTGAAACAGAAGCCCCCCCTATCAACTTATTGATACCTGAGAGGGTTAACTTAGTTGCCGTCGCAGATCTTCCTGATCCCATCGGTGCCACCTCATTCTGAAAATTCCCGTTGTTTACCCAGTTTCCCCTTACTTCAACAGTGGATCCTTTAATTGTAAAGTTTGCATTGGCGCCAATCGTCACATCGCCATTAGAAAGGAAGCCTTTATCAGTATCGATTATTAGGGAGGCTCCGTCCTGTATAGTTAATGAGGCACAACTCAGCAGTCTGCTATTAGAACTTGCAACAGGCTTGTTTGTAGTATTAGGAATAATCGCGTGAACTGTAGAGGTGGGTTCACTGTTGCTCCAATTCGAATCCTTATCCCAACTTTTATCTGTGTTTCCAGTCCAAGTGGTCGTTTGGGCTATAGCCCCTGAAAGACCTGCGCCAAGCAGTATAAATATGAAAAGGGTTACTTGGGAAGCAAGTGCTTTACTTGCCTGAATTGGATTTAGCATTTTTATAGTTGCCAATTACACAATCGATGTGTTGCTGCTATGCTAACCCATCAAAGAAATCACTCCATTTTTGACAGCAATCGGGCATGTCAATCAAAACAGAGCAGCACACTGTACTTATCTAATACGCAAATATATAACTATATAATTATATATATTCATGAGTTTTAATAAAGTTTGACTTTTCCTTGCAATAATTTACATGACACAATTACCAAGGGCCCGTCCGGAGTATCCTTAAACTACTTTTAGAGGTGCTTTTAACACAATTAAATCCGTTATTAATGTCTAAACAGTATATTTCATAAACAACCCAAGAATTCGATAGCACAATTCAGGCAAGTTACAAACCACACCATTTCACAGAAATGATTTTATAATTTTACAAATAATAATCTACACAAAATCATCGACTTATTTCCGGCATTAATCCAATTTCCATATTTGTAAAAGGTTTTTGGCACACACACTGACACTTGGACCTCAACCGCTACTACCCCATACAAAGCCTGAATTTCTGCCATACCCTGTTATTTACCCCTCCGATCATTTTGAGCACAACGGACCTAACCAATTGCTTATAAGCCCCTACACGCCAGGCGCTGTGGGTACCATAAGCTTACCAAATAACTCTCAGCTTACTGGCAGGGTATGGTGTTTTTGCTCCACTATGGGGAAAGAAGCAGTTTCTAAATGTGAAAAATATTCGCTTATTTTAATGGTTTAGATTACCCTTAAGCTGATAAATGAAGCTATATAAGTCACTCCTAGGCCTGCTACTTCTCATGTTACTGTGTTTCCGGGCACAGGCGCAGGAACCCATATCGAAGGCCGAAATCCAGGAAATAACCTTACAGGCCATTAACGACACGGCCTATACCCTCCGAACTACCAATGGAGCCGGCAATCTGATAAAATACAGCGGTGTGCTGCCTTTACGGGTAAACGGCCAGACACAGGAAGCTAGTTTTGTAGACGGAGAAACCCTGGTGGTGCTTCCGGAAGCGGGCGAACTTGTGCAGGTCAGCGCAAACCTGGGCGACCATACCCTCGCCCGGCTATACCGCCCGGACGATGCTGCGGAGGGCGGCTTGCGTGAGTTCCCGATGTGGCTGTCCATCCTGCCGCCGCTTATCGCTATTGTGCTTGCGCTCATTTTCCGGGAAGTACTGCTGGCGCTTTTCGCAGGCATCTGGGTGGGCGGCTTCGTTATCTATGGGCTGTCCCTCAAATCAGCGTTCACGGGCCTGCTGGCCGTGGGCGATACCTTCATCATGGAAGCCCTCACCGACTCAGATCACGTTTCCGTGATTGTCTTTTCGATGCTGATCGGGGGTATGGTGGCCATTATTTCCAGGAACGGGGGGATGGCCGGGATCGTGAATTTGCTTTCGCGTTACGCGAAGTCTGCCAGAAGCTCGCAGGTAGTAACCTGGGCACTGGGTATCGCTATTTTCTTCGATGATTACGCCAACACCCTGATTGTGGGCAACACCATGCGCCCGGTAACGGACGGCCACAAAGTATCGCGCGAAAAACTGGCTTACCTCGTGGACAGCACCGCTGCCCCGGTTGCCGCCATTGCCTTTGTCACCACCTGGGTAGGTGCTGAGTTGGGCTACATTAAAGATGCCGCTACCTCGCTGGGTATAAATGAAGGCGCTTACTCGCTTTTCTTCCACTCCTTGGAGTATGCGTATTACCCGGTGCTGACCCTGGTGTTTATGCTGATGCTCATTTTGATGAACCGCGACTTTGGGAGTATGCACAAGGCCGAGATGCGCGCCCGCACCACGGGCGCCGTTACCTCCGCCAGCATGGACCCGCAGGGCGAGGCAAGGCAACAGCAGGAGATGGCTGAGTTTGAGCCGGTAGACCTGAGCAAGACGCGGGCGATCAACGCGCTGCTGCCGGTGCTGGTCGTTATCTTCGGCACGCTGGTGGGTTTGCTTTATACCGGCTATAACCCAGACATATGGGCAGATGGGAGCCTAAGCTTTATCCGCAAACTCTCCATCACCATCGGCGACTCTAACTCATACATCTCCCTTATCTGGGCTTCGCTGTCCGGGGTGATTGTGGCTGTCGTGCTTACCGTAAGCCAGCGCATCATGTCCCTCACCGAAACCATGGAGTCGTTGGTGATGGGCTTTAAGACAATGCTGCCCGCCATCCTGATCCTAGTGCTGGCCTGGTCGCTGGCTGCTGTTACCAAGGAGCTTTATACCGCAGAGTACCTGACCTCGCTTTTCTCGGGCAATATATCCCCGTACTTCCTACCAGAGATCACGTTCTTCCTGGCCGCTATCATTGCCTTCTCCACAGGCTCCAGTTGGGGCACCATGGCTATTTTATACCCCCTGATGCTGCCGGCGGCCTGGTATGTTTCCCAAACGCAGGGCCTGACACTGGAAGAGACGATGCCTATTATCTACAATGTTATTTCAGTGGTGCTGGCAGGCTCGGTGTTCGGCGATCACTGCTCTCCTATCTCCGACACGACTATACTAAGTTCCCTGGCCTCCGGCTGTAACCACATCGACCACGTCAAAACGCAGCTGCCTTACGCCGTGACAGTAGCGCTAGTGGCCAACCTGGTGTGTACTAACTTATCTAGTTGGGGCGTACATTGGCTGCTGGTATACCTGATCGGAGCGGTAGTGCTCTGGGCTATCATCAGGTGGCTGGGCAAGAAGAATGTAGTAGAATCGGTACAAGCCACCGTTACGGTAGAAGCCTAGATAACCCTGAAGCAGCAGCGGCCACTACCGATCAGGAGTGGCCGCTGCTGCTTCAGAGGGGTTCATCAGTTATACTTAAAAGGGAAGAACATAAAAATCATGCACTACTGCGCGGGCGCCGTAGCTTTCCTTGTTCCGGATCAGGCCTTCGTTGAGGCTTGATCCCTGTTGCTCTGTGGAAATGCCAAAGCTGAAGTAGGGTTTCCGAGGGTATACCTCCGTGAGCAGATAATCAATTAACACATTTAAAGCACCCAAACTACGGCCTCTGGCGGTACTACCGATGTACTGGCAATGAGCAACTCTCGCTGTCTCATACATCAGCACTCCTGCTACCAGCTCTTCTCCTTCAAAAGCCGCAAACAACCTGATGTGCTCAGGGAACCGTCCTGCCAGCAAGGCTAATTCTGTTGCCGTATGCACAGGCTGCTTGTTGTATTTCTGCTGAAGCAACTCTGCCTCCAGCTGCATAAAGGATTCCCACTGCTTTGCTTCCGCTACTCGCAGATTACCACCCTCTTTGGCTCTTTTTACTTCCCATCTTCTCTTCCGGCTATACCCCGCCTGTTGCGCCACCTCTATCACAGAACTGACATCACGCCGGCTCATTTGTGCTCCAAAACGAAACAAGGCGTACAGGTCTTCCTCGGCAGGTTGTTGGTGGTAGATATGCGGAATGGTTTTATAAAGCATTCCCCGGAAGCCGCTTGCTTTGTAGTAGGCCATCATTGCCTCAAACACCTGCAGCATTGTAACCGTCTTCATGCGGTTGTCGCTGATGATGCCGCCGTACGTCAGGCCACCATGGCTGTGAATTTCCTGGCCTGCTTCATTAGCCGGAAGCAACGCCATCAGCTTGCCCTTTCGGTAAAACAGCAGCGAATGGTCCGAAAACCTATCCGCATGATATTCCATGTAGTCGCGGTAAAGCAGGAACGTGCCGTTCTTGGAGCCTGCCACAAAAGCATCCCAAGCTGTTTTATACCCCGCACTGTACCGTATTACTTCAATCATTCGCTTTTCCAGTAAGCCATCAATCTTAAGGCTAGAGCTTCTGTGGACGTTATTTATACCCGAAATTCGTCACGCTTCATTCACATTACCTGTTCAGCACGATCCGGAAGGTTGTTCCTTTTGCCACCTCAGACCATTTGATGTATAAACGCCCTTCGTGGTAGTTGTCGATGATGCGCTTGGCAAGGGCTAGGCCCAGGCCCCAGCCGCGCTTTTTAGTGGTGTAACCGGGCAGGAAAACCGAGGCGATCTTGCTTTTAGGTATGCCTTTGCCCGTGTCCGTAATGTCTACAGCTATGCTGCTCTTGCCCAGCAACACCAGTTGTATGTCGATGTTTCCGCGGCCCTCCATCGCGTCCACGGCGTTTTTGCAGATGTTCTCGATCACCCAATCATAGAGCGACACGTTTACTTTGGCCGTGATATCAGGGGCGAAACTGGAGGTAACGGAGAAGATCACTTTGCGCGAGATGCGGTTCTGCAGGTAATTAATGGCGTTCTCGGTAACCTGCAGTATATTCTCGTCACGTAGCGTCGGCACCGATCCGATATTAGAGAAACGCTCTGTGATCACCTCCAGCCGCCGCACATCCTTGCCAAGCTCCTCCACAATCGGCTCCTTCTCGAACTTAGGGTTGGCCTTGATGTACTCATACCACGCCATCAGCGACGACAGCGGTGTACCCAACTGGTGCGCGGTTTCTTTGGCGAGCCCCACCCATACCCTGTTCTGCTCGGCCCGGCGCGAGTAGCTAAAGGCAAAGTAGGCCATCAGGGAGAAGCAGGCAATCACAATAAGTTGCACATAAGGGTAATAGCGCAGCTGCGAGAGCAGGGCCGAGTCTTTGTAAAAAACATAGTTGACAGACCCCTCTGCCCACGGCACCACAATCGGGGCATGCTGCGTTTTCATCTTCCGGATCTCACCCTGCAGCAGCCTGTTGATTTTATCCGGGTCATCCGAAATGTTTTCAGGGATATCGATGTTCTTGGAGTCGAGTATGTTTTCGTTCTCGTCCGTGAGGATAACAGGCACGGTGTGGTTCGAGGACAGAATCTCCTCCTCGATGAACACAATATTATCGTCGCTGGGCGCATTGATCATGTAGCGCAGGCCTTTGGCATAAAGCTGAACTAATTCCTGCTCGCGCTCAGACAATTTGGCTACTAAGATGTTGGTATAAGTAATTGTGGCTGCACCGATAATAAGAGCAACGATAACGACAATAAGCTTTATCCTGTTCTTCTGAGAGTAAATGGGGATCATGCAGTATACACGTAATTTATTTTGAAATTAGTATAAATAGAACATTAACAGCAACTAAGTTTCATTTTAATAAATTGAAACTTAACTTTGTACTTTAGTAGAACCTACTTTAATTATGCTTCAGAATTTCAAAGCGATCAGTCTGTCTTATAAAAAAGCACCGCTTGACATCAGAGAACTGATTGCCTTAGATGAAACTTCCTGCAGGCTATTCCTACAGACGCTCAAGAGCTTTATACAAGCTTCTGACATACTGGTGCTTTCCACCTGCAACCGCACCGAAGTATATTACAATGCCGATATAGATTACAGCGCTGACATCGTGAAGCTGCTGGGCATCACCAAGGGCATGGAGAATATATCGCAATACCTGGATTACTTCACCATCCTGAACGAGCACGACGATGCCGTGCAGCACCTGTTCGATGTGTCGATGGGCCTGGAGTCGCAGGTGGTGGGCGATATGCAGATCTCGAACCAGGTGAAGCAAGCTTACCAGTGGACCGCTGACAACGAAACGGCGGGTCCGTTCCTGCACCGCCTGATGCACACCATTTTCTTCACTAACAAGCGCGTGGTGCAGGAAACCTCTTTCCGCGATGGGGCGGCCTCTACTTCTTATGCTACCATCGAGCTGATTGAGGAGTTGACCACCGATATGGTTGACCCGAGCATTTTGGTGGTGGGTGTTGGCGAGATTGGCGCAGATGTATGCCGGAACCTGAAGGACAACGGCTTCCGGAACGTTAAGATAGCGAACCGCACGCAGGCAAAAGCGCAGGCTCTGGCAATGGAGTGCGGCATGGAAGTGCTGCCGTTTGAGGAGATTGTGCAGGGAATGAAAGCCGCCGATGTGATCATTTCTTCTGTGGCCCGCGAAACACCCTTCTTTACAAGGGAAATGGTGAAGCGCCTGGAGGTCCTTTCCTTTAAATTCTTCATCGACCTGTCGGTGCCGCGCAGTGTGGAACCGGAGGTGGAAGCAGTGCCGGGTGTGCTGGTGTATAACATCGACACGATCCAGAACAAAGCCTCCGAGGCTTTGCAGCGCCGCATCAACTCGGTGCCGAAGGTGAAGGAGATTATCACTGAGTCTATCGACCAGTTTAATGATTGGTCGAAGGAGATGATGGTATCTCCGACAATCAACCGCTTGAAGAATGCCCTGGAAACGATCCGCCAGGAGGAATTGGCCCGCTATATGAAAAAGCTGGGCCCTAAAGAGGCAAAACTCATGGACAACATCACAAAGTCCATGATGCAGAAAATTATAAAATTACCGGTATTGCAGTTGAAGGCCGCCTGCAAGCGCGGCGAAGCCGAAACATTGATCGACTTGCTCAACGACTTGTTTAACCTGGAAAACGAATCCGCCGAGGCAAACCGTATTTCTGAGTAAACGGCCCTTTTTTATTAGTGAATAAAAAAGCCCGAGGCCTCCGCAGCGTTCAAACTAGAACGAAATGCGGAGGCCTCGGGCTTTTTTAATAAGTGATTTGACAGTGGTTAAGCGGTGCAGGCAACAATTAAATGTCGATGCAGCACTCCTCCAGGCAGTCGATCACGTCAATCAATTTCGGGATAGCAAGCGAATAATAAATCTTCGTTCCCACCTTAAACGAGGACAAAACGCCCTTGTCTTTTAGTGTAATGAGGTGCTGCGATGCGATAGCCTGCGGAAGATCTAACTGCTTATATATCTCTGTAACAGTCATTTTATCTTCTTTCCCAAGCAAATCCACGATCGCCAGTCTTTTCGGGTGGGCCAGTACCTTTAGCATGGCCGCTGCCTTATCTATCTTCTTAGATTCTACTCTTGATAATAAGCTTTTCATAATCATTAATTATACCTAACAGTTTCTACAATTCTATTTACAGTTAACAATCCTATTCATATTAAGATATATACGAGGCCTGCATTATTTGGCTGAACCTACATTCCGCGCTATTTCTTATTTTTGGTGATGGATACAAAATATCATGTGGTCGGCCTCATGTCCGGAACGTCTTTAGACGGCCTCGATTTGGCATATTGTTGCTTTACGTACGAAAGAAAAAATTGGATATATAAAATACTACATACAAATACATTAGAATATCCTAATACTTTAATTGAATCTCTCCGCGAATGCGAAACCGTAACCGGTGCCGAGCTCATTGAAAGGCACCACTCCTTCGGTCAGTATATAGGCCAACAAGTTCTGAGTTTTGTACAGCAACACGGAATTCAGCCTGATTTTGTTGCCTCGCACGGCCATACTATCTTCCATCAGCCAGAAAAGCACATCTCTTTCCAGTTGGGGCACGGAGCGTACATCGCCGCACACGCGCAACTGCCGGTAGTCAGCGATTTCCGGACACTGGATATCGCGCTGGGAGGCCAGGGTGCGCCACTAGTGCCGATCGGGGATGAGCTGCTGTTCGGGGAGTATGACTTCTGCATCAACCTCGGTGGCATTGCCAATGTGTCTTACAGGCAAAACGACAACCGAATCGCTTTCGATATATGCGCCTGCAACATGCTGCTGAACACGCTGGCTAATAGTTTGGGGAAAGCCTATGATGATAACGGCGATCTGGCCCGCTCCGGTTCCCTGCAGCCGGAGCTGCTGGAGCAACTCAACGCACCCGCATACTTTGCAGCACCAGCCCCTAAGTCGTTAGGCAAGGAATGGGTACTTCTAAACTCACTGAGCACCCTGCAGGCCTCTTCTGCCCCGGCGCAGGACAAGCTTCACACGGTTTGCCACCACATTGCCCTGCAGCTAAAACAGGCGCTGCCACACTTGCACACCGGTAAGCACAGGGTGTTGCTCACCGGCGGCGGCGCATTCAACGGCTTTCTGGTGCAGCTCATGCGGGCATACCTCGGCGAACAGTTTGTGGTAGAGGTGCCAGCCCCAGAGGTTGTCTCGTTCAAGGAGGCGTTGATCTTCGCGTTTCTGGGAGTGTTGCGGTGGCGCGGCGAGCAGAACTGCCTGCGCAGCGTAACCGGGGCTTCCCAAGACAACATAGGCGGGTCTATCTACCTTGGTTAGCCCGGAGCATTCGGAATGCTCTCATCTTATTTTGTACCTTTGCACCATGTTTGCACAAATAAATCAAGCACATGAAAGAGCTACTGGAAAAGTTTGAGAACAGGCAGCCTGAGATCGTTTTTGAGTGGAAAGACTCCGAAACCGAAGCCGAGGGCTGGGTAGTCATCAACTCGTTGCGGGGCGGGGCCGCAGGCGGTGGCACGCGCATGCGCAAAGGCCTCGACAAGCGCGAGGTGGAGTCGCTGGCTAAGACCATGGAGGTGAAGTTCACGGTGTCTGGCCCCGCCATTGGCGGCGCCAAGTCCGGCATCAACTTCGACCCGGCTGACCCTCGCAAACGCGGTGTGCTGGAGCGCTGGTATAAAGTGGTCATTCCGCTGCTGAAGAACTACTACGGTACCGGCGGCGACCTGAATGTGGACGAGATACACGAGGTTATACCCATTACAGAGGACTATGGCCTGTGGCACCCGCAGGAGGGCATTGTAAATGGCCATTTCAACGCCACAGAGCCGCAGAAAATCAACAAGATAGGCCAGCTGCGCCAGGGGGTGGTTAAAGTGATTGAGGACCCGCATTACTCGCCTTCCACGGCCCGCAAGTACACCATAGCTGATATGATAACAGGGTATGGCGTGGCCATCTCAGTGTGCCACTTCTATTCTATCTGGGGCGGTCAGTTTGAAGACAAGCGCGCCATCATACAGGGCTGGGGCAATGTAGGAGCCTCGGCAGCCTATTACCTTGCCTCAAAGGGCGTTAAAATCGTTGGCATCATCGACCGTGTGGGTGGCCTGATCAAGGAAGAAGGCTTTACGTTTGATGAGATCACGGATTTGTTCCTGAATCGCCAGGGCAATGCACTAAACCCGGCAAACCTGCTTCCATTTGAGGAAGTGAATGCCCGCATCTGGTCGTTGCCGGCTGAGATCTTTATACCCGCCGCTGCCTCCCGGCTGATATCGCGGGAGCAGGTAGAGCAGATGATTCACAGCGGCATGGAAGTTATCTCTTCCGGGGCCAACGTGCCGTTCCAGGACCCTGAGATATTCTTTGGCCCGACAGGCGAGTACGCAGACCAAAAGCTGGCCGTTATCCCCGACTTTATTGCCAACTGCGGTATGGCCCGCGTCTTCGCTTACCTGATGGAGAGCGAGGTGGAAATTACCGACGAAGCGATCTTCACGGACATCTCTGAAACCATCCGGAAGGCGCTGCAGGCCGCGTTCGATAAGAGCTCGCAGAAAACAGAGATCGCTAAAACTAGTTTTGAAATTGCGCTGAGCCAGCTGCTCTAACTGCTTCCCATGAATTGGAGAGAAATACTTGCCTATGAGTTTCTGGGCAACACTATACAAGAGTTCCTGATATTCTTAGGCATCCTGCTTTTCGGCTTCATCTTCAAAACGATGTTGTCGAAGCTGCTTTCCCGAATCCTGTATAAACTGGTAAACCGTTTCTCTGACGGCACCAACAACCAAGATGCCTTCAAGCGCCTGCTCATACAGCCGCTTGAAGTGCTGCTGTTTCTGGTGTTCCTGTACTTTGCGTTCCTCGTCCTGGACTACCCTCTCGACCCTACTGAGATTCGCAAGGGCGACCCCTTTATCAAAACGTTTGCCTTTCGCACCTACCAGGTTTTCGTGATTGTGGCCCTCACCTGGGTGATCATGCGCTTTGTTGATTTTATTGGGTTGATCTTTAAGCATCGTGCCGAAAAGACTGCCTCGAAGCTGGATGACCAGTTGGTGCCTTTCTTCAAGGACTTCTCCAAAGTGCTGATCGTCATCTTTTCCTTTCTCGCCATGCTTGGGCTCGTGTTTGGGGTAAACGTGGCCGGGCTGGTGGCAGGACTTGGGGTAGGCGGTTTGGCTATCGCCTTTGCCGCTAAAGAAAGCCTTGAGAACCTGCTTGCCTCTTTCACTATCTTCCTGGATCAACCTTTTGTGGTCGGGGACCTGGTGCAGGTGGGCGAGTTGATAGGGGTAGTGGAGAAAATCGGCTTCCGGAGCACACGCATCCGCACGCTGGAGCGGAGCTTTGTGACGCTGCCAAACAAGTATATGATCGACAAGCCGCTGGACAACCTGACGCTGCGCACTTTCCGCCGCGCCAAGTTCGACATCAACCTGACCTACGATACCACCTCAGAGCAAATCCGGGCCATCACCCGCGACATACAGGGTTTTATCGACCATCACCCCCGCACGAACCAGGAAGGCCGCATACGCTTCCTGAACCTGGGCCCACACTCCAAGGATATCATGGTGCTTTACTTTGTGGATACCATGGACTGGAATGAGTTTATAGACATCAAAGAAGAGATCAATTATAAAATTGTGGAGATTGTGGCACGACACAAGGCCGAGTTTGCCTTCCCGACTCAGACCCTGTACCTGCAACGGGCCATGGCAAATCAAGCCATTCCCTCCGAGACTTTATACCCTAGCGCAAAGGAGTCAGATATAGAATAACAGAAAAGTGAATCGTGCTGTAATAAGTTGACTGTTTTAGAAAGGTCCCGGTTTGTTTAGGCAGACCGGGATTTTTGCCTGATAAACCTGCTGTGGTGCTTTCACCTTCAGGGCCAAGTGTGGCCTGTGGCTGCTGCAGTAGCCCTTTTGAATTTTCTCAAAAGCACCTTCTTGCTACTCCCCTCCGTACAAGCCAACTTTTATGTTGACTTATGGCAGGATGGTACAGTGGTATAGACACAAAAAAGCCGGAGAAGCTCCGGCTTTTTTTTCACCCTTATATTATTAATTTTTTTAAATTTTGAATCTGCTTTGCGAGCAGCGTACAGCTTTAGTGCTTCATCTACTTTCTGTTATCTTTTGCTGTGTTGCTGACACTTTTTGTAGCAGATTTGATATGTTTAACGCCCTGATAAACTCATGGTTACAGCAAACCCCTTAATTCCATTGGTATGGAGCACATTACAATGTGAACGTATCTAAAAAATGGGTGAAGGAAATATCCAATTTTTAACATATTAAGATCGTTGCCAAATCCCCTTCACAAGCGCGCAACCGCCATTGGCCAAAACAATCACATTACAGTACAATTATACAGATTGTTTATCAGTCGAAATCAAAGTAGGTATCCTCTGCCAGCTGCACTTCCTTCTCCTTGGCCTTGCGGGGTTTATTGCCACGCAGTAGCTCGCGCAACTCCTGCCCTTCCTCTTTCAGGTCTGCTTTCACCTTCTGCCGTACCCGCGCTTTATCGTAGGCAACCTTAAAGTCGCTCTCATTTCCGGTCAGCGTCAGGAACAGGCTGCTATTACCCGCATCGTCGTCCTCTGCCACCACGCCGAATACAGCGTCCTTATCAGGGCGGCGCTTGTTGAACAGCGGCAGCTTGATTTTATAGTCCATCTGCTGATCGAAGGTATGGGTGCCGGAAATAGACACCACCGGTGCAGCCGAGATATTCGAGCGGATATCCATTTCGGGGATGTAAATGGTGCGCTGCTGAATCCAGAAGCTGTTATGGAGCTCCGCAAAACGCATGTTCGCCAGTTCCGAGCGCTTCACAAACGCCGACATCTTCAGCATTGGAGCAAAGTCAATTAGTTGCCCGTTCCGCACAGTAGCTTGTATTTCGGCCTGCAGCAGGTTTGTTTTAGGCTCCAGCTGGCTATTCAGGAACACATCCGACACAATTTGCGCCGTGAGTTGCCCCCGCAGGTGCCGCTCCTCTACAAAGCTCTGATGGAAATTCTCGAACACATAAAACAGGCTATCCACGCTCATGTTCGTCAGCTTACTGGCCGTACTCACCTTGATGTGGTCCCGGGTGCGGGCATCCAGCGATCCGCGCACTGCAAAGTTGCCCCCTATCGCTTTAAAGGAGATGTTAGGCGTGGAAAGTACCTGGTTGCGGAGCTTTACTTCGCCCTGCACTTGCTTGGCCCTGAAACGCCTGAAACGGAGCCGGTCGATGGAGGCCGCCAGATCAAAGGCGATATAGGGGGACACGACGAATTTATAGCTGCTGCCGGTGCCCACCCGGTCGGCTTTGGCCGTATTCTGCTCCTCGCTCAGCAACTGGTCGAAGTTAAGGTAATGGCTCCTGAAGTCGGCTTCCACCAAAAGGCGCTGCCGGTCTAGCAGCAGCCACGCCATCATGTTCTTAAACATGCCGTTCACCACGAAGTCCGATTCCCCCAGCTTCCCCTTGAAGTCCGACACAGCCACATCGTTTCGCTTGAACATGAGGTTGCCGCTCAGGTCACGGATCGGCAACGGCAGGCTGTTCAGGCGCAGCGATACATTGTGCAGGGTAATGTCGCCGGTGGTACTGACAGTGCTGTTGCCAGGGCGCGCCTTGAACTCATTCAGGTCGCCGGAGAAGGCGATGCGCACATCGGCCAGACCGCTTCCCTCCCGTACCTGCTCCAATTTAGCCAACCTCAGGATATACCCCACATCCAGCATCCCCTGCACATCAAATGCGATGTATGGCTTGTTAAAATTCCGGTAGGTCAGGTTGCCCTTAAAAGCCCTGCCATTCAGCACACCGCTCAGGTTCTCGAGCCTCAGCACAGAAGTGCTGGCCTTTTGTTTCTCGCCGTTGGTAAAGCTCCCCTGCAGGTTTATCTTCGTGACTCTTTGCTTCACGTCAGGGTGGTAGAAAGAAGCATTCCGGGCTCCGAAGCTAAAGTTTACATGCGGCGTTTCCGTGGCTGAGACAGCCCCCTTCACCGTTCCTGAGAAGTATACATCGCCTTCGCTGCGGTACTGGCTAAAATCATGTGTGATATCCTGCGGCAACAACGACAGGATAGATTGGATGCTCGTGTTCTTTCCCTCCAGCTTTAAATCGAGCGCGGTTGCGCCATTATAGTCCACGGTACCGCCCACCTCATAGGCTGCTCCCTCAACGCGCACCACCGACGGCTGCAGCACGATGGCCTGCGCCTTCCGGTCTATGCGCAGCATGGTCTCCAAGGCAACCTGCTTACCCTTGAAATACTCGCCGGTGCCTATTTTGATGGTCCGAATGGTGGTATTACCGGCTACCTGTATGTCAACGATCTCCGAAGAGATTGCCAATGCCGCCTCTAGGCTATGTGCCGCGGCTACGTAGCTCTGCTGCAATTGCTGGTCTATATAATGCAAATCCACCTCGCTCAGGCTTATTTTTTGGAGGTCAAAAGAGAAGTCTTTGTCATCGGAGGCGGTAGTGTCTGATGCGATGACCTCGTAATTTACGGTGCCGTCGGGCAGTACTTTCACGTATATCTCCCCTTTCTCCATATAGAGCTCCTTCACGCTGTACTTGCCCAGCAGCACATCCAGCACACTGAAGGTAAAGTATAGCTTGTCGGCCCGTGCCAGGGACTCACTGCTTTCCGGTAGCCCTTCGTGCACGTTTACCTGGTCCAGGGTAACGGCCACATGCGGAAACTTATCGAACAGCGACAGGGAGATTTTGCCCACCTCCACCTTTGTTTTGATATGCTTGTTGGCTTCCGCCACAAAAAGCTCAATAATTTTATCCTGATAAGTGTATACCAACGCCAATGCCATACCTATGGCAACCGCTATACCAGCGATTCCATAAAATAGCATTTTTTTAACAACACCTTTTCTCACAAACCGAAAGTTCAGATTTATAGCACCTTACAAAAGCTAAAGGTACAGCAGTTAAAACACGCGCACAATAGCCGCTCAGCACAGAAAAAAAATTAAAGTTTTTTTTCGCAAATGTTTTGCAGTTAAAAAAATATGCCCCATATTTGCATCATCAAAAGGGGACAAAAGGTCTTCAAAAACAAAAAACGGGGTGTTAGCTCAGCTGGTTCAGAGCACCTGCCTTACAAGCAGGGGGTCACTGGTTCGAATCCAGTACGCCCCACAAAAGGACAACTGTAAAGTTGTCCTTTTTTTATGTCCATACTTTTTCACAGCCCTGTCTAACACGCTGTTTTCCTGCCACTTTCATTCTACCCACATAGCGTTAACGCTCCCACTCCGGGCATTCGTATCCAAGCCGTGCTGTTCTTTCAGAACAGGCCGCAAGAGGTGAGGGAAATTAAAAAGTAATCTTAGGCTATAAAGGTAGGAGCTGCCGAAAGTTTTTCGTGCAGTTGCAGCACTTGTGGGATAACGGGCTGCTGGTCGTCGTTGTAGATTACGTACGCAGCACGTGCCATACGCTCTTCTTCGCTCAGCTGTTTGCTGATAATGGTTTTGATGTCGGCTTCGGTGCGGTGCGTGTCGCGCTGCAGCAGCCGCTTGATGCGCACTTCCATCGGGGCATACACTGTAATGATCTGATCCATCTGTTTCCAGGCATCCGACTCATACATCAAAGCGGCCTCTTTAAGCACATAAGGTTTGTCGTGGTGTGCGTCAGCCCACTCTTTAAAGTCCTGCGCCACGTGTGGGTGCACCAGGCTATTCAGAAGCTCTAATTGCACCGGGTTGTTGAAAACCAACGGTGCCAGGTAGGCGCGATTCAACTCACCCACCGCAGTATAGGTTTCTGACCCAAAAGCACTCGATAGCTCCTGCCGTAGGGAGACATCATGGCGCATCACCCACTTGGCACGGGCATCAGAATCATATACAGGCACGCCCAGTAGCGCGAACATACGGCTTACGACCGTCTTCCCTACTCCAATTCCGCCAGTTATACCTATCTTTTGCATCGCATTTTTTGTTACTGCTTCAGTACCTTAAATTTTTCCGGCCACATCTGCATGTTCCGTATACCGCGCGGCTTTTGGATCAACTCAGGCACAACTGTAGAATCCTGTGGATTGAACTTGCTGTAGTCTAGCACAACCTTAAAGCTGTTCCGGTTCAGCAACTGTGTAGAGTCTTCACGCACCTGAAAACGCACCATGGCCAGTGGCGGCCGAATCACAAAGTTATCGCCTTGTGGTTTGTTAATCAGGTCTGGGGCTACCTGTTGCTCGTCCTGGGCCAGGCCTTTCACTGTTATTTCCACCTGCACTTCCTCTACATTTGCCCTTATCAGCGATTCATAGTCATATTTTAAGGGGATAGACAGTTTGGTTGTGCTGGTTAGTTCTTGCTGGCCCTCTGGCAACCGAAGCAGGAAAGGCTTCGGTAGGCTGTCTATCAATGAAGATGGCCCAGTGAACGTGACAGAGTCCGGTGAAACGCGAATTTTACCCAGCACGACATGCTGCCCGTTGGTGAGGGGCACGGCAGGGTCGAACTGCAGCGCGATGCGCTCGCTTACCTTGGCATTGAAGTTAAAGTAGATGGTATCCGTCACCACGAAGTTCAGTTGCAGCCCGTCCAGTGAGTTCACTAAGGCCGGGCGCAGCGCGGAACCGAGAAGGTAGTTGTTACGCGGAAGGTTCCGGATATAAATTTCGGCGGGCTGTACCTCCAGGCGGAGGGCTTTTCGCAACAGTTTCCAGCCTTTGCCGGTCACGTTGATAGAAACCTCCTCCGGCAACGGCTTAATTGGGATAAGCTGTCTTTCATTGTACACAAACCGAATGGGATAGGTGGTTTGCGTAGAGTAGCTTTTGTTCAGCGCGTTTAATAACCAAAAGGTTGAGGCCGCCACAAAACAAAGCAGTACTATGCGCCAGTACTGCTTTGTTCGTGGCTGGAATGGCCTAGCAAACCATAGAATTATATTTTTCGCTCTCTCAACAGGCAATTTCGTTACGGCTTTTGCACCTTCATGGTGGCTTCCATAGATACAGAAGTCTTGTCAAACGTCAGGCGTACGCCTTTGTCAACCTCTAACGTAATTGTCTCGTCGTCTATTGCTATCAACTTTCCGTGCATACCGCCAATTGTCACAACCGACATGCCCTTGGTGAGGTCTTCACGGAATTTTTTCTGGTCGCGCATCTTCTTTTGCTGCGGACGGATCATGAAGAAATAGAAAACAAGGATAATAGCGCCAAACATAAGCAGCTGAGGCAGCATGCCGGCATCTGGTGCTTGCAAAAAAATATTTTTCATACAAATAGGGTGTTTCTCTTAATAGGTGCGAAGCAAATTAGTTGCGGCGCACCGGACCGTCAGCACCTGCCGTTGGGATGCTGCTAGCCTCTACGTTTCCTTTCATGGAAACTTTTACAATGTTAGGTTCTGTGTTGGCGCGTACCGTAATGGTTGGGTACTGCTGGCCCGACTTGCCGGCGCTGTTAAACTTCACGTCGATTTTGCTCGACTGACCTGGCGCGATGGGCTCCTTCGGCGGCTCTGGCACTGTGCAACCACAAGAGGCCGTGGCACTCTCGATGATCAACGGCGACTTGCCTGTGTTCGTGAACTTGAAGGTATGCTCTACCACTTCGCCCTGCTTGATTGTGCCGAAGTCATACTCCTGCTCCTCAAACGTGATAACCGGCGCGTTGGCGTTGGTGGCCCCGGTCTCGGAGGCAGTTACTACATTGGGGTTCTCGATGGGCTGCGCTTCGTTGCTTTGCATTACAGGTGCTTCGCTGGCCACGGTTTCGTTGCCAGCGTTATTGTCACAGCTCGTCGTGAAAGCGGCTACAGCAAAGCTTGCTGCAAATAATAAGCTCTTTTTCATATCAGTTACGTGATAAGGTATAAATTACAATTTTTCGATGATGTGCTGGGCAAATTCCATCGTGCTTGCCTTTCCGCCAAGGTCGCCGGTACACTCCTCTTTGTTTGCCAGTGTGGCATGCAAAGCCGCCTCAATGCGGTTGGCTTCATCTTTCAAGTCGATGTGATGCAGCATCATGATGGCCGAGCGCAATAAGGCTGTCGGGTTGGCAATGCCCTTTCCGGCAATGTCCGGGGCTGAGCCATGCACAGCCTCAAATATGGCGATGTCGTCACCAATGTTGGCTCCGGCCACCACACCCAGTCCACCGACCAGGCCAGCGCACAGGTCCGACAGAATATCACCGAACAGGTTTGTGGTTACGATAACCTTAAACTGCTCCGGCTTCATCACCAACTGCATGCACATGTTGTCGATGATCTTGTCTTCCATCTGCACGGTTGGGTAATCCTTGGCTATCTCGTCAGCTACGCGCAACAATAAGGCACCCGCATTTTTGAGGATATTGGCTTTGTGCGCTACGGTTATTTTGCCGCAGTTATGCTTTTTAGCATACTCAAACGCCGCACGCACAATTTTCTCGCAGCCCACGCGGGTAACGCGAGAGATGGAGTCTGCAATCTGCAGGCGCTCGTCGAATATCTCCAGGCCAGAGTAAAGGCCTTCGGTGTTCTCACGGAACAGCACCAGGTCCACGTTTTCGAAGCGGGATGCTACACCCGGGGTTGTTTTGGCAGGCCGAACGTTTGAGTAAAGGTCAAACATCTGGCGCAACTGTACATTCACGCTCTTGAAACCCTTGCCTACAGGCGTGGTGATAGGGCCCTTCAGGGCTACTTTGTTAGTGTTCAGAGAAGCTATCAATGTTTGCGGGATCAACTCCCCGATAGCATCAAAAGTGGTTTGGCCGGCGTTTTCTTCCTCCCAGGTTACAGGCACCTTGGCCGCACTGAAAATCGCTTTTACAGCCTCTGTAATTTCCGGACCTATCCCGTCGCCGGGTATTAGGGTAACTTGTTTCATAAATTATAATTCTTTCCTACTGTTGATCTCGTTAATAAGCGAGTCTACATCTCCCAATAATTTCTCGGCTTTATCTTTCGCGTCCTGTATCACGCGCTGCCCTTCAGACTTGGCGCTGGATGGCAGGTTGTCGCTTTTGGCCACCAGTTGCTGCGTCAGGTCGGCCAGCGTGTCGCGGTATTTCTCCAGGCGGTAGCTCAGCCAGCTGCGTGTTTCTCTTCCTTTTTCAGGGGCAAACAGGATACCGGTTAAGGCACCCACAGCAGCGCCTGAAGTAAAAGCCACTAGTACGGTTGTCTTCTTACTCATAGTTTATCGTGCTTATAATATCATGGGTCAGTTCCAATGTCATATTACGGCGTTTTTGCCGCAACGGTCGGCCCAAACAGTAGCGCCCGTTACTTGTTGTCAATCAAGCCGCGGCCTGATTTGCGGATTTCTCCTTTTGTAGTGAGCTCCTGCGCCAGTTTGTCTAAAACGCCGTTAACAAACTGCTTGCTTTTCGGTGTGCTGTACAGCTTCGAGATTTCGATGTACTCGTTGATGGTTACCTTCACCGGTATGCTCCGGAAAATATGCATCTCACAAAGGGCCATCTTTAGAATAATCTTGTCCAGCATGGCTACACGCTCTACATCCCAGTTCTGCACGCTCTCGGCAATCATCACCTCGTACCGTCCCTCTTCCTGCACGGTCTGGAAGTACAGGTCCTCGAAAAAGGTCTTGTCGTCCTCCCAATTTGCAGAAAGGTCCAGCAACTGCACATCCTCCTCTGCTTCCTCCCCGAAAATTTTGATTGTTTTGTTGACCAGGCTGCGCACGATGGATTTGTTCTCCACCCAGTTCAAATCCTGCTCCTCAAACAAAGATTGTAAGTTTTTTTCTTTAAAGATAATGTTTTTGAAAATATGTTTCACCGCCTCCAGGTCGTCTTCAAGAGTGGGTTCAGGCAGCGCCAGGTAGTTCAGGAAGGCCTCGTCCTGCTTCAGGATATTTCTGTAAACCGCCCGAATCTCGCTGATGTCGGAGCCCCAGCTGATATTGCGGCGGATGATATGCTGCTGATAGGATTTGCTCTGCAGCAGGCGCTGCACCACGCGGTTATCCAAGAAGCGTTTCACATCGGGGCCGCTTGCGGCGGTAAAGCGCTTCTCTTTCTTCTCTTCCTCTTCCTCTATCAGGCTGATCAGCACTTCCAGTATCTGCAGGGTGCCTAGGTAATGGTCGTAAATACGCTCCACCGCGCTCAGCATCTGGTTGCCATAGTAGGTATAGTCCTTTTTCAGCAGGTTCTGGTAGTACACGATGGCACGGTTCACTGCATCCAGGGTTTCCTTGTCAGCCTCCTCCGCATCGAACTGCTTCGTTTCGTGCCACTCTTTGAAGAGCAGAGTCGCGATTTGCTTTCTGCCTTCCAGCAGTTTCTTGTCTTGCACTTCCATGGAGTTGAGGTCCGGGGCAAAGTCGTCGCTAATCTGATCCAGCGCCAAAAGGTAGTCTGAACCTACGGCCTGCTTGTAAGCGTAGATCGCCTGCATGGCCTTAATTCGTAGTGTTCTGCGGTTAAGCATATTTTAAAGAACGTATGTTGGGTAAATCTTCCATTATGCTGGCCACCATGTACAGTAGCCAGGTATTCTTGCTAACTTTCTTCTAAAGAGAAGCAGCTGCATTATAGTTCCGCGTGCAAAGGTGGCAAAAAAGCAGCCAGAAATTGCCTCCGGAACCAGTTACTTAGAACGTGGCGCGCACTTTGCCGATGCTCTCAATGCGCTGCTTGGCCATCTTCACGGCTGCTTGCTGGTTGTGCAGGCCCTCACGCTCCGCAAAGTCAAATATATCCAGCGTAAAGCCGTAGATGCGCTCGGTCTGGGCATAAGCCGTGTCGCGGTTATACCCCTGCAGTTCTGAGTATACATTGATCAGGCCACCGGCATTAATCAGGAAGTCCGGCGCATACACTATGCCTTTTTCCACTAGGGCCGGGCCCTGCACATGCTCGTCGCGCAGCTGGTTGTTGGCACAGCCGGCAATTACCCTGCACTTCAGGCGGTCGATGGTATTGGAATTGATGGTGCCTCCAAGGGCGCAAGGCGAGTAAATGTCCACATCCAGGTCATAGATCTCGTCCATCCCTACTATCTGGGCTTTGTACTTCTTGCCTACTTCGCGCAAGCGGTCCTCATAAATATCTGTGATGAATATATTCGCGTTCTCCTTGTGGAGCAGCTCCACCAGGTAAGCGCCCACATGGCCAACGCCCTGTACGGCTATTTTCTTGCCTTCCAGCGAGTCAGAGCCATAGGCTCTTTTGGCCGCGGCTTTCATGCCCATATACGTGCCGTAAGCTGTTACGGGAGATGGGTCCCCGCTACCGCCCATGGCTTCCGGAAGCCCCGAAACGTGTTCGGTTTCCATCCGGATGTATTCCATGTCCTTGGTGGTCATCCCCACGTCCTCCGCCGTGATGTAAGCGCCGTTCAGGTTTTTGATGAATCTCCCGAATTTGCGCAGGAGGGCTTCGTTTTTGTCTTTTTTTGCATCGCCGATGATCACGGCTTTACCGCCTCCCAAGTTCAGCCCGGAGATGGAGGCTTTGTAGGTCATGCCGCGCGACAGGCGCAATACATCGTCCAACGCCTCGGCCTCAGACGCGTAAGACCACATGCGCGTACCGCCCAGGGCCGGGCCCAGCACCGTGTTGTGTATTCCAATAATGGCCTTTAAACCAGTATCTTTGTCGTGGCAGAAAACAACTTTCTCGTGATTGTGTTCTGATAACTGATCGAAGACAGATTTATCCTGACTCAGTCCGACTTGTTTTAACTCGACCATTTAAATTTTTATTATGGGTTGTTCTATCTTTGCGAACACGAGGCCATTGGCGCTCCTCACCCCTTTCGCGCTGCAAAATTAATTCTTTTTTTTAGTATTTCAATTTGTACTTTGTAACACCCACGTAAAAGCCTACAGCTGTAAATCTATCTTGTGAAATCATTACGTTACATAAATAAATACCTATACAAGTATAAATACAGGCTCCTTTTAGGAACCTTGTTTACCATCATCTCCAACTTTTTCCAGATTTTGCCGGCACAGATTGTGCGCCATGCCTTTAACTTAATTAAGGAGGGTATCAGCCTTTTTGGGCTGTACGAGGGGCTGGAGCAGCAGGAACTGGTATACGACATTTTCGCGAAGAGCATTGTGGTGTATGGAGTGCTCATCCTGGTGATGGCATTACTGCGCGGCATCTTCCTGTTCTTTGTGCGCCAGACCATCATCGTGATGAGCCGCTTAATCGAGAACGACCTGAAGAACGACATTTATACCCATTACCAGAGCCTGCCGCTTAGCTTCTACCGCCGCAACAACACCGGTGACCTCATGGCGCGCATCTCAGAGGACGTGAGCCGCGTGCGCATGTATGTGGGGCCGGCCATTATGTATGGCATAAACCTGGTGGTGCTTTTCCTGATGGTGATCCCTTATATGCTCTCCGTGAACGTGAAGCTGACGATGTATACGCTGATCCCGCTGCCGATCCTGGCCATCAGCATCTACTACGTCAACAACATCATCCAGCGCAAATCCGACGAGATACAGAAAAGCCTGTCCGGCATCACCACGTTTGTGCAGGAGGCTTTTTCGGGTATCCGGGTGCTTAAGTCCTTTGTGCGCGAAAGCGACTCGCACAGCAACTTCACCACGGCCAGCAACACCTACAAAGACAAATCGCTGGAGCTGAACTTTGTGAACTCGCTGTTCTTCCCGCTTATCCTGTTTATGATCGGCTTAAGCACCATCATCACCGTGTATGTGGGTGGCCAGGAGGTCATCAACGGCAGCATCACAACGGGTAACATCGCCGAGTTTATCATTTACGTGAACATGCTGACGTGGCCGGTTACTGCCCTGGGCTGGACGGCCAGTCTGGTACAGCGGGCTGCCGCCTCGCAAGAGCGTATCAACGAGTTCATGAACACCAGAAACGACATTGTTTCCCGTGAAAACATCAGTAAATCGATTGAGGGCGACATCGTGTTCGAGGACGTGGACTTCATATACCCCGACACCAACATCCATGCGCTGAAGCATGTATCGTTCGGCATCAAGCACGGCGAGACTTTGGCCGTGATCGGGAACACCGGCTCAGGCAAGAGCACCATCGCTAACCTGCTGCCGCGTATGTATGACGCCACCAGTGGCCGCATCCTGATTGATGGGGTGGATGTGCGCGACTACAATATCCGCAGCCTGCGCAGCCAGATCGGGTATGTGCCACAGGATGTGTTTCTGTTCTCCGACACCATCAGCAACAACATCGGCTTCGGGTTACCCGAGATAACGGAGAAGCAGATGGAGCAGGCCGCCCGGGATGCCGATGTGTACGAGAACATCGCACGCTTCCCGGAAAAGTTCGAGACGAAGCTGGGCGAGCGCGGCATTACCTTATCGGGCGGGCAGAAGCAACGTGTGTCTATTGCACGCGCCTTAGTGCGTGAGCCAAGCATCCTGATCCTGGATGATTCCCTCTCGGCAGTTGACACGAAGACGGAGAACGCGATCCTGAATAGCCTGCGCCGCATCATGCACAACCGTACCAGCATCATCATCTCGCACCGGGTATCGTCGGTGAAACTGGCAGACCGCATCCTGGTGATGGAGGATGGGGAGATTGTACAACACGGCACGCACGAAGAACTGATCAACCAGGATGGGCTTTACAAACAACTCTACGAACGCCAGCTGCAATCTGAGAGCACCGAATAGTTTTCACCGGACTTTTATCGCCCTTCACCTGCCATAGGCGCAACATCCGTCACGGAAAACAGTTTGTGGGATTTTTTTAAAGCAGATTCTGTTATAAGCACGTATAGCAATTCTGTAAACAAAAATCTTTATACATGGCTGTTGACCTACAACAAATCGGAAAGAGGTTCAGGTTTTACACAAACCTGAAAGAGCTGGACATGGAACAGTTAAAATCCATGACTGGCAGCGATGAAACGACACTCTCCAACATCATCTGCGGGCAGAACTACGCGTTGGACGAACTAGTGGCTATTGTAAAGCATTTTGAGGATTTGAACACGCAGTGGCTTATCTATGGAGAGGGCAGCATGTTTAAGCCTATGGGCGAAAATGGCACCTGCCATAACGGCCACAAAGCCAACCTGAAGAAAGACAAAGTCGCGTATTTGGGACAAATGAAGGAAATGCTGCAGGAACTGGACGCAGCCGAGGTTGCCCGTGGCCATCATGCCGATGTGGAAGCCCTGAAAGCGAAACTGGATGCTTTTAAGGCGGCCAACTAATCAGTCATTATTTTATACTATCGGCAAAATGTCAATACACAGTTGTAATGACGTTATGCCTGCTATAATTATAAGTAACGTTAGTCAAGTTATTTTTAGAGCACAAGCATACTAGGGAGGAGCGTTTTATATTGCCTATACCTCCCGTTGTGCAAAAATATCGCTTGCTTTAACTTCGGTTTGTCAGGAGTAAATCGGTGTTTTGCTGACGCCGTTCAGAATCAGGCTGATGGTAAACAGCACATCGCGCTCTATTTTAGGAAAGTCGATGTAAGGAAGCCTGTGAAAGTCCGCCCGTTGAAACTCCTCGAACTGGATCAGGTCCTTCACCACCATCATCGCGTTGCCCACCCGCTCTGCCTCGCACGGAAAGAAGACGCCTTTCTCGATGCCTTCCTTGATGACGGTAGCATAGTAGTTCGCCTCCTTGCCCCTCGACTCCCGGAAAAGCTCCTGGAATGTGGCGCGCGTCTCGACCAGCACTCTGATGGAAATGGTATGCTGCGTCACGATTTCCTGATAGTAGCGCAGCGAGGAGCGCATGTATAGCAGCAGCCGGTCATGGGGGTTGCTCTCGGCATCAGCAATGCGCTTGATGTGCGACAGGCTTTCGCGCCACTCTTTGGAGAAGGCCTCAATAAAGAGCACTTCCTTGCTTTTATAGTAGTAGTACAGCGATGGCTTTTTCATGCCGATGGCCTCGGCAATGTCGTCCAGCGTGGCTTTGCTATAGCCTAACCGGCCAAAAACCGTTTTGGCCGACTCTAGTATGAGCTCTCTCTTAACCTCTGCTTTCTTACCCAAAATTCTCCGCTGTTTTGATACAGGGCCATGCTGCCACTGTACTCAAAGATAAGCTTTTTCCGGTATCTGCAAACGTATATATAGCTCGGGAGTAAAGCATAGCAAATTATCTATGCTTATCCTTAACTGGCTTAGGTATAAATAGCCGGCGCTATTGCTGCACAGGCACTTCCAGCACACCGCGATCTTCCCCAGGAAACCACTCCACGTAAAACTCCTCCAGCTTTAGGTTCTCTTCCTTCGCATAATCGAAGGCGGCACTGTACAGTTTTTGCGGTGCAATGGCCAGGTTAGCAACTACCTCTACGTGCACCACCTGCCGGCCACCCGGCACTGTGCGCAGCTCATACCCTGCAGGCAGGGCAACAGCAGAATCTGGTACAAGCACCCCAATAAACGCCTCAATACTATCGCTGCTGCTCTCAGGGTTGTTGTAGTAGATATTACCAAGCGTGCCATTTAGCGTACCGGCCTTCAGCAAGTCAGCGGATTGCCTGAAAGCTTCTTGCAAAGCCTCGTCATCCATCGAACCCTTAAACGGTATACCTGCTACATACAAGGGCTTTGAAGTGATGACCGAAATATCCGGCGCCGTAAAACCGCCAATGTAGGTATACAGCACGAGCAAAACGATGGCAAAACCCGCCATCAGGTAAAAAAGCTTTTTCATAAATCAATCATGTTCTTGTACTGCATTTTGTAGAGCTGCGCATAGTAGCCGTTGTGCTCCAGCAGTTCTTCGTGGGTGCCTACTTCCTTCAGCTCGCCCCTGTCCAGCACAATAATCTTGTCTGCTTTCTGAATGGTAGAGAGGCGGTGCGCGATGACAATGGAGGTACGGCCATGCATTAGCTGATCGATGGCGTACTGGATGAGTTCCTCTGTTTCGGAGTCAACGCTGGAGGTGGCTTCGTCGAGGATGATGATCTCTGGGCTGTATACCATGGCCCGCACGAACGAGATCAGCTGCCGCTGGCCCACCGAAAGCGTAGCCCCCCGCTCCATTACCTTATAATCCAGCCCGCCCGGTAACCGCTCGATGAACTTGCGTGCACCCACCAGGTCGGCGGCCTCCCAAATCTGCTCTTTGGTGATGGCCTTGTTGCCTAGCGTAATGTTATCGGCGATAGAGCCGGAGAACAGGAACACATCCTGTAGCACGACCCCAATATGGTGGCGCAGCACGCTCAGGTCATACTCCTGCAGGTCGTGCCCGTCGATCACAATATGGCCTTTGTTTATGTCGTAGAAACGGTTCAGGAGGTTGATGACGGAGGTCTTGCCGGCACCTGTCGCCCCCACGAAAGCAATCGTTTGGCCGGCCTTCACCTCAAACGACAAATCGCGCAATACCCAGTCCTCCTCGTTATAGGCAAACCATACATTCCGGAAGCTTACATCGCCTTTAATTTTGTCCGGGGCATAGGCACCGTTGTCGGCAATCATCTCTTTGCTATCGATCAGGCGCATCAAACGCTCGGTGCTTACCACGCCTAGCTGCAACGTATTGAAACGGTCGGCTATCATCCGGATCGGGCGGAAGAACATCTGGATGTACAAGATAAAAGCCATCAGCGTACCCAGCGAGGTTTCGTTCTCAATAACGCCATGTGCCCCATACCATACCAACAGGCCCAGGCCCGCCGCACTGATAATCTCAGCCACCGGATAGTAAATGGAGTAGTACAGCACCGACCGGATGTTGGCGCGGGTATGCTCTTTGTTGATTTCTTTGAACTTGTCCATCTCGCGCTCCTCGTTATTGAAGATCTGCACAATGCTCATCCCCGTGATGTGCTCCTGCACAAAGGAATTGAGCCTGGAAACCGCCGTGCGCACCTCCTGGAAAGTGCCTTTTATCTTCTCTTTGAAGATGTAAGTACTGATGATCATGAGCGGGAACGTAGAAAGGCTCACCAGCGTCAGTTCCCAGTCGATGTAGAACATGAAGCCCACAATGAACACCAACTGCAGGATATCGCCGATCATCGCCGCCAATCCCTCACTAAACACGTCAGAGAGCGTTTCCACATCCGACACATTCCGGGTAACCAACGTACCGATCGGTGTGCGGTCGAAGAACTTAAGTCGCAGGTCCAGGATGTGGCGGTAGAGCTTGATGCGGATGTCGCGGACCACGTGCTGCCCCAGCCAACCGGCAAAGTAGGTATGGAGGTACTGCACGATGGCATGCACCACCAGCAGCACGCCCAAAATCACGAACATGCGGTTCAGGCCCTCCCAATCGTTGTTCAAGATATCGTTGTCTACGGTATACTGAATCAGGAAAGGGCGCAGCGCCGCCAGCACGGCCGAGGCAAAGGTTAAGAAAACGATGAAGTAAAACGTTTTGATGTATGGCTTCACGAACGTAAAGAGTCGCTTCAGCACATCGGCATCAAAGGCGTTTCCACTGGTTTTAGGTTTATCTTCCAAAATAAGTAATGCTAATGATATTTGGCCAGGGGACTGCCTGCTCCTGCGCTTCCCTGTTTAACCATCTGTAAAGTTAATAGTTTTACGGGAAGGGGTTGTTTTGAATCTCAAATTAAGCAGTTGCCGGGTATAACCGGCTATTGCCTCAGGCTGTAACGTCTATACCCTGCTTTACCGGGTCCAACCACCCCTAGCCCTCCTTGGCTTTAGAGGGCCCTACCCCTAGGCAGGGAGTTTTACCTCTCCCCAGCCCTCCCCTAAAAACAGGAGAGGGAGTTTTATACCTTCTCCTGCATAGTTTACAGAGTATCGCTTTTCCTGGTGCATTATACCTATTAAGGAGTCGCTATGAAAGCTGAACCAGTAGAAGCAGACTCCCCTCCTTAGACAAGCAAGGCCGTTAAGTTCTACCTGATTCTGGCGGGAATCTCCAGATTCGTGTCTTAAAGTTAATGTTGAGTCTCCGACTCAACTGGCCCAGAGGGCCAGAAAATAGTAGGACACGAGCGAGGACGCTCGCGCCATGACTTAATATAATGTGGAACTTAACGGCCCTACCTCCTTAGACAAGGAGGGGCTGGGGGTGGTTGGACCCGGCACGTATAAAAGCAACTTTGAAAGTTCAATTTAGGCGACTACTCCACGTCAAGCAACCCCTCCGGGTACTCCACTCGCACCAGGAACAAACCTTCTGCCGGCGCAGCCCCACTCGACTGGCTGCGGTCCTGGCTGGCGATGATCTGCTCGAACTGGGGTACTGTCAGCTTGCCGCGGCCTACGTCTACCAGTGTGCCCACGATCAGGCGCACCATGCCGCGCAGGAAGCGGTTGGCCCGGATTGTGAAGACCAGCTCCTCGCCCTGCTGCTGCCATACCGCCTGGTAAATATTGCAGCGGTAGTGCTTGGTGTCGCCTTTTACCTTGCTGAACGTGGTGAAGTCCTCGTGCTGCAGCAGGGTGGCAGCGGCCAGGTTCATCTGCTCCACATCCAGTGGGCGGCTGTGGTAATATGCGTGATAGCGCCGGAAGGGGTTTCGGGCGAAGGTGATGTGGTAGTGGTAAGTGCGGGCATACGCGTCGAAGCGGGCGTGCGCGTCGTTAGGTACCCGGTATAGATTGATCGCGGAAATATCGGCGGGCAAAATGCGGTTGAGGCGGAATACAACCTGTGGGGTGTCCAGCTCCTGCACGGCATCGAAATGCACAAACTGCTGGCTGGCGTGCACGCCGGTGTCAGTGCGGCCGCTGCCGGTAGAACTGATGGGCTGCCGCAGCACCTTGCTCAGGCAATCGTCCAACACCTCTTGCACCGCCAGCGCGTTGGGCTGCGTCTGCCAGCCATGGAAGCGCGTGCCGTCGTAAGCTATCTCTAAAAAATAACGCATCCCGCAAAGGTAAAAAATAACCCGCAAGCAACAGGTGCCTGCGGGTTGTATGATGTGGTTTAAAATACACAGGTTCAGGCTTGAGCTTATTGCCCTTCTGCCGTCTTACGCTTCATGTAACGCTCTTCTATCTCATCCATCACGATGTTGGCCAGGTGTTGCAATGTTTTCTGGTCGCTTTCCGAGAACTCCCGTGGCTCTTTATCTACCAGGCAAAAAGTGCCAATGTTCAGCCCGTCTTTTGTCTTAAGTGGCGCCCCTGCGTAAAAGCGTAATCCGAAACCACCCGTCACCAACGGATTCGCCAGTAAGCAAGGCTCTGCCAGCGCGTTCTCAAATACAGTCAGGTCATCGTTCAGCACGGCCAGCGAGCACAGGCTTTCGCCGCGCGGCACACTCTTCACACCTTCCATGCCCACGTTGGCCTTAAACCACACGCGCTCTGCATCTACTAACGAGATCAGTGCAATCGGTACGTTAAACATATGTGTGGCCATTGCGGCTACATGGTTGAAAGCTCCTTCCTGTGGTGTATCTAAGATTTCGTACTCTCTCAGTTTCTGCAGTCTCTCTTCTTCATTATCAGGGATTAAATTAATCCCGACAAAAGTATTCTTCATCTTATCTTCCGTCACGTTCAGTTATTCTATCAGCAAAAGTAGCGATAGTAAGTTTTTAATCCGACACATCGGTATTTTTCTGCAAAAACAGTTTTGCATCCGTATGCATTGGCTCCCCCCTGTTCGGCCCTTGCATTTTTAAACTGATGGGGAGGCCTTATGTTTACAGCTTTTCGTAAACCACGGCAACCCCCTGCCCTACGCCTACGCACATGGTAGCCAGGCCGTAGCGCACATGGTCACGGCGCTTCATCTCGTGCAACAGAGTGGCGGAGATGCGGGTACCGCTTGCCCCCAGCGGGTGGCCGATGGCAATAGAGCCTCCGTTCACGTTTATTTTTGCCGGGTCAAGGTTCAGTTCGCGCATACAGGCCACCGCCTGTGAGGCAAAAGCCTCGTTCAGCTCGATCAGGTCGAGGTCGTTTACCGTCAGCCCTGCGCGTTTGAGTGCTTTTTGGGTGGCTGGCACCGGTCCAATACCCATATGGGCGGGGTCTACGCCGGCTACGGCAGCCGATACCACGCGCGCCATCGGGGTCAGGTTATAGCGCTTCAGCACCTCCTCGCTCACCACCATGGCTACCGCCGCCCCGTCGTTTATACCAGATGAGTTGCCTGCCGTCACGCTTCCGCCTTTCTTAAAAGCCGGGCTCAGGCTACCTAGTTTCTCGACAGAAGACAAACGCGGGTGCTCGTCGGTGTCGAACACAAGGTCGTCGCCTTTGCGCTGCGGAATGTATACCGGCACAATCTCGTCCTTGAACTTACCGGCTTCTGCCGCAGCTTTATACTTCACCTGCGAGCTGTGGGCAAACTCGTCCTGGGTTTCACGTGAAATGCCGTAGCGCTCGGCCACGTTCTCGGCTGTCTCACCCATCCCGAAAGGGTAATGCAGTTTCGAAAGGTTCTCGTTGATGAAGCGCCAGCCAATGGTGGTATCGTAAATCTCAGCAGTGCGCCCAAAGGCCGTTTCTGATTTGCCCATTACAAAAGGGGCGCGCGTCATGCTTTCCACGCCACCGGCCAGGTATACCTCCCCATCGCCACACGAAATGGCCCGCGATGCGTCTATGATGGATTGCAAACCAGAGGCGCAAAGCCGGTTTACGGTAACACCGCCGATGCTCTCGGGCAACTGCGCCAGCAGCACCGCCATGCGAGCCACGTTGCGGTTGTCTTCGCCCGCCTGGTTGGCGGCCCCCATCACCACATCTTCGATAAGCGTAGGATCCAGGTTGGGGTTACGAGCTACTATTTGCCTCAGCACATGCGCCGCCATGTCATCGGGACGCACAGTGCTCAGTGCGCCGCCAAATTTCCCGACCGGGGTCCTGAGAATATCTACAATATAAGCTGTGCCCATTTATGATTTTAGTTTTACAGGTCTTTGTCTAATTTTGCATCTTCATTGCAAGTTAAATTAACCCCTTTATGATACAAAGAATTCAAACCGTATTTCTGTTCCTGCTGATTGTGGCGATGGTTGCTGTGCTTTTCCTGCCCCTTTGGTCTAAAACCGATGCCGTAACCGGCGAAACCGTAGTACTGACGGCCTGGAACCTAAAATCCACCATCCTGAACGCTGACGGAGACCCTACTGGTCCCGGCACTCTTCCTCAACGCGGCACTATTATCATCGGCTTGTTGGCTATTGCCGCCGCTGTAGTGGCCGCTTATGAGATTTTCCAGTTCAAAAGCCGCCTGAACCAGATGAAGCTGGGCCTTTTAAACACATTGGTGCTGGCCAGCTTGATTGGCAGCATCCTGTATTACGCCCTGTATGTGGGCACCGACATGGTGCAGGCCGAGGGCAACGGCTCTTATCACGCTGGCTTTTACATGCCGCTGCTGGCCCTACTCCTCAATGCCCTCGCCAACCGCTTCATCAAGCGCGATGAGGACCTGGTGCGCTCCGTAGACAGGCTGAGGTAATTTTGAATAACTGAATTTTGAGTGACTGAACTTAATATCACTCTTAATAAGAAGCCGCTTCTGGATATGATTTCCGGAAGCGGCTTCTTTGATTAAATATTACCTGTAGCCAATGACAAGTATATTCCACGACCTTGACAAGGATTATTTATCGGCAGATGTAAACCCACCCCTACCCCTCCGAGGAGGGGAATTTCACTTGCTTAGAAATAAAGGGTAAGCATATTTATTAAGTGATTTTATGCTGCTTTAGCTATAATGGAAATAATGATATGCATATAGGAACAATTCCCCTCCTCGGAGGGGTTAGGGGTGGGTTAATCGTGCACAAATGAAACGTATTATCATCCCGTACAAACCTTATCTTAAAGACCTGGCAAAACAACTTCGCCAGAATAGTACGCTTTCAGATATCCTGCTTTGGGATGTGTTAAGAAACAGGCAATTGCTTGGCCTGGACTTTGACAGGCAGAAACCTCTCGATAATTTCATTGTTGACTTTTACTGTAAGGAGCTGATGTTGGCAATTGAAGTAGATGGGGATAGCCACGATTACAAATACGAAGAAGATATTATCAGGCAACAAACGCTTGAAAAGCTAGGTGTTAGCTTTCTTCGGTTTGATGATGCTGAAGTAAAGCATAACCTGCGCAATGTTATCCGGGAAATTGAGGCATGGGTTTTGGAAATCCAGCAGATGTAAACCCACCCCTAACCCCTCCGAGGAGGGGAATTGTTCCCAGCACTACTGGACTCTAAAACTCTCTAACTCAAAATCACCTTCTGCTTCTGCTGTACTCCTCCAGTTCGCGCACGCTGCTGTCGAAGCGGAAGAGGTCGTAGATGTAGTAGAAGTGCTCGCGGTCGCAGATGTAATCGTAGGCGTATTTGGCGAATTCTACTTGTGAGTGATCATAGTCGAACGCTTGCAGGATGCGCTTGAGGTCTTCGGCCATAATGCTGCTGTGGCGCACGGCGTCGCGGGCGATGCTCAGTTTGGTGCTCTCGAAGCTGCGGGCACGCATGGTTTCCAGCAGGCGGTCGAGCTCGCGGCCGGTGAGCAGGTTGCGGCATTGGGGGGTATAACGGTCGTCGTGGCGCGGGGGGTATGGGTCGCGGTCATAGTCGTTGTAGCGGTCGGGGTAGCGGGGCTGTGGCCTGCCGATGGGTGGCGCAAAAGGCACTTCGCTGACCAAGCGCAGGTAGGCTTTCCCGCTCCGGCCATGGGTGCGCACCATGTAAGTAGCCTCCACGCCGTTGGGCACCAGAATCCGTTGGCCCAGTTGGTACACGCCGTGCCGCGTCCGCACTTTCAACTCTACGTTATGCCTGCCCGGCCGTAGTGGCGCTATGCGCACAAAGTTGGTGGCTGTTGGGTTGATGGTGCGGTCGTCGAGCTTCAGGTAGAAGGCCTCGCCCCGTTCGGCGGTGAAGGTAACAACGGCATTTTGTGCGAATACCGGCAAGGCCAGCAGCACTAGCAGGAGCGGAAGTAGAAGCTTTTTCATCGGAAGTATAGGTTTTAGCTTATACTTCCGATGAAGCCAATTATTATGCCAGAGTGGCTTTACTTCAGATTGTAGTTGATGCCTATACCTGCCGATTTGCCCTCGTAGTAGTTCCAGGCCGGGCGGCTGAAGTAAAAGTTCTTGTAGAGCAGGGTTGCGTCGGCGTACAAATCCAGTCGCTTGCTGAGGCGGTAGTTGAGCGTTAAGCCGCCGGTGGCGATCAAGTCGAAAGTCATGGATTGTTCATCGTACAGCACTGTCTCCGCGCCATCCAGTTCCCTCGTTGCCCGGGCTTTGATATGCCCGAAAATAGGAGCTATGGAGGCATGTGCGTATAGCTGCAGCCGCTTGTGCGGATTGAACGGCGTAAACTTGAACGTAATTGGCACAGCTATACCTCGTAGGCGCTGATAGTCATATGTGTGATACACGCTGTCTGCTGATATGTAATCAATCCCATATCCACTTCCTCCATTAACACCATATCCGATGCCAACTTGCACAGTTGCTCTCTTGCTGAGTCTGTAGCCGTAGTAAACGTTTGCAATCGGAATAATGCTTCCAAACGTTTTGTATTTCCGATCGCCCATAACCGGATAGCTATTACTGCTCAGGCTCAAGCCTACAAAGTACCTACTTTCGGTAGAATCAGGGGCTGGGGATGACTGGGCTGTTGCGGTGAGCGAGCAGAGTAGCAGCAGAAGTGATAAGAGTGTTTTCATAGGGTGGAAGGTTATAGTTAATAAGATGCTAAATTGCCCAGTTTAGAAGTTGTAGTTTACGCCCAACGCCAGCGGCCTCGGGTTAGAGTCAGCATAATTGCTTTGCTTCCCTACTACTTTGTATAAAGGACTTACTTTCCCATACCCCTCTAATCGTTTGCTAATTTTATAGTTAAGAATAACACCAGCAGTAAAAATGGTATAAATCCCAGAGTCATGGGCATCAAACATGATATCTGTCTTTCCGTCAAGTGTTTCTGTTCGCCTGTCGCTTACTTCTCCTATAATTGGAATGAGGGAGGCCGTGGCGAATACATTTAGCCGCCTGCCCGGGTTGAACGGGGTTAGCTGTAACGTTATCGGAATCGCCAGCCCACGGTTGCTTAGCCGCGTGCTTTTATAGATAGTGCTATCGGCTGTCTTGAAATAAATAGATTCGAAATTATCATCCGTCTCGCCATAAGCGAGCCCAACTTGTATACTTGCTCTTTCGCTAAGCCTGTAGCCAACATGCACATGCGCCACAGGCGTAAACATACCGCTAACACTTTTAGCGTGATTACTGATAAGGTAAGAAATTGTACTTAGCTCAACTCCTACATAGAATTTACTCTCGGTAGTGTCAGGTGCTGAAGATGATTGTGCTGTTGCGGTCAGCGAGCAAAGCAGCAGAAGTGACAAGAGTGTTTTCATAGGGTGTGGGGTCTTTAACAGATGCGCTTTATAAGCGCGGGGGAGTAAAGTTGTTTTTCATAAAATAAAGATGTGGTTTGGTTAAACTTATCGCAATGTATGTCACAACTTCATTTAAAAAAAGGTCATTTTACCAATTTTTGTAACATTATAAATCTTGACATTATTGTTAAAAATTACCTTTAACTCACTATTAACATGGTATTTAACATTAATAATTTTGTTATTATTTATAAAATTTGAAACATCATTGCAGCGGTACATGCAAAAAAAAAAACCACGGGCGCGTTGCCTGTGGTTTGTATGTTGGTGCGCCCGCAACAGCTGGCGCTGAAAAAGCTGTGCCTTACCCCTCGTAATAAAACTCGCCGTGCTTGCTCCGGATGGTCAGCTCGTTGCTGTTGCTCTTCTTTACGCGGCCGATAATCTGCGCCTCCACACCAAAGCTTTTCGAAATGTCGATCAAATCCTGGGCGTGTTCTTCGGGCAGGTATATCTCGAGGCGGTGGCCCATGTTAAAGACTTTGTACATCTCTTTCCAGTCGGTATGGCTCTGCTCCTGTATGATGCGGAACAGCGGCGGCACCGGAAACAGGTTGTCCTTCACGATGTGCACCTTGTCGGTAAAGTGCAGCACCTTGGTTTGCGCGCCGCCGCTGCAATGCACCATGCCGTGTATGTTTTGGCGGTGTGCCTTTAGTATCTCCATCACAATAGGCGCATAGGTACGCGTCGGCGACAGTACCAGTTTGCCTATCTCCATACCGGTTTCCTTGTCCACGTCTGTCAGGCGCTTGCTGCCGGAGTATACCAAGTCGGCGGGCAGTTCGTGGTCATAGCTCTCGGGGTATGAGGCGGCCAGGTATTTATGGAACACGTCGTGGCGGGCCGAGGTAAGGCCGTTGCTGCCCATACCGCCGTTGTACTCGTCTTCGTAAGTGGCTTGCCCGTAAGAGGCAAAGCCCACGATCATGTCGCCGGGCTGTATGGTATGGTTCGAGATCACCTCGTCGCGGCGCATGCGGGCCGTCACGGTGCTGTCCACGATGATGGTGCGCACCAGGTCGCCCACGTCAGCGGTTTCGCCACCGGTGCTGTAAATGCCCACGCCGTTGTCGCGCAGCATCTGCAAGGTTTCCTCGGTGCCGTTGATGATGGCGGCAATCACCTCGCCGGGTATCAGGTTCTTGTTACGCCCGATGGTAGACGACAGCAGGATGTTGTCTGTCGCGCCCACGCACAGCAGGTCGTCGGTGTTCATTACCACGGCATCCTGGGCAATGCCCTTCCACACGCTCAGGTCGCCGGTCTCTTTCCAGTACATATAGGCCAGCGATGATTTGGTGCCGGCCCCGTCGGCGTGCATGATGGCGCAGTACTCCGGGTCGTTGGTCAGGATGTCGGGGATGATTTTGCAGAAAGCCTTCGGGAAAAGGCCCTTGTCGATGTTCTTGATGGCGTTGTGCACATCTTCCTTGGAGGCAGAAACGCCGCGGCGCAAATATCTATTCTCTTCCATAGCTCTGGATGGTTTGCCTGCAAATTTAAGAAAGCCCACGGCATTCGCGCCAGGAAAGGGTATAAATTAAGCAGATATCGTGTTTTCAGATTCTGTAATGCCCGTTGCAACCCTTGCATCACTATTTGACTCCTGCTCTATATAACCTCACACTATCCGTATGAAAAACAAACTGATTCTCCCCTTGCTGAGTGCGCTGGCACTGGCAGCCTCTCCCCTGCGCGCCCAGGAGTTACCCACTCCCAAACCGCAGGCCGTCGCACCTTACAAATTCTCGGCTGGTTTGCGGGTTAGTATGTTTGGCCCGTCGGGTACCCTGCCCGAGTTGCGCCTGAAGTATTTTGTCAAACCTGAAGCCGCATTGGAGCTGCAGGTGGGCAAAGTTGGCTTCCGCGAATCGTATCAGGCCTCGCTGCACTACCTATGGCAACCGCAACTGCTCACGTCCAACAGGCTGCGGCCCTATGCCGGTCTTGGCCTGGGCCTGACAGGTACCACCCGTGATGTGCACTACGAAGAACAGCCCCTCCAAACGAACCTGGTCGGCATTGCTACCATCGGCCTTGAGTATACCTTCCCGAAGGCACCCATCGCCCTGTCACTGGACTACCGCCATACCTTTGCAGGGTATAAAACTGATCAATTTAAGGACGTGCCCTTGCGGCGCATGAACAACATTGGCCTCAGTGTGAAATACCTGATAAGGTAACGTTGGGTATAAAACATTCCGACCATTGAGAGATCTGAAGTGGGTTTACTCATACAGATCTCTCCCGATGGTCGAGATGATAACATGGTTATAGGTATGGCCTAAATAAAGTCTTAACACACCGGGCTATTTATACCCTGCCTTTTATACCCTGAAAATCCAGATACAGTGAAACAAAAAAGAGCCGCAGAAGACTAACTCCTGCGGCCCGCTTGCTCTTGTAGCGCTACACTGATTATTACTGTATACGCACTACCTTGAACTCGGTACGGCGGTTGCGCTGATGCTCTTGGTCTGTGGTGGCATTGCGCACTACAGGGCGGCTCTCGCCATACCCCTTCGCCGTGATGCGGGAGCGGTCAATGCCTTTTGAGATGATGTATTCCACGGCAGACTCCGCACGGCGCTGCGACAGCTTCTGGTTATACACATCGGTACCGCGCGCATCGGTATGCGAGCTAAGCTCAATGGAGATGCCCGGATTATCATTGAGCACCTGCACCAGTTTATCCAGCTCAGTGGCCGCATCCGGGCGAATATCTGCTTTGTCGAAGTCGTAGAAGATGTTCTCCAGCACAATGGCTTTCTCTTTCACGATCTCGTTCAGCACCAGCGTGGCCGTCAGGCGCACTTCGTTGGTTTCGTCGGTCAGTTCTGCCTGCGGTGGCATTTTCCCGTCAGTCGTCACCTGTTCACGCGCCGTAAAGAAACCGGGCTTTTCAGATACCAAAGAGTAAGTAGAGGCAGAGTCAAGGGGAAAGGTAAACTGACCTTTTTCGTTAGTGGCTGCAATGCGCAGTTCCTGGCCGCTGGCATCCTGTAGTACTACTTTGCTATACGGCACCAGGGTACGCTCGCCGGTTCCCTCACGCTGCTGGTACAGGGTTCCGTCCACAAAGAAATCCACCTGCTTGCGGCCACTTTTCACGAAACGGTAGATATCATCACCGCCTTTGCCGCCCTCGCGGTTAGACGAGAGGTAGCCCGTGTTCCCTTTTCCGACAAAGAAGCCAAAATCGTCGCCCGGTGAGTTGATGGGTGTACCCATGTTCACCGGTTTTCCGTTCTCAACCCGGAACAGGTCGAGGTTACCCAATCCCGGCAAACCATCCGAGGCGATGTATAATGTACCATCCGGCCCTACCGACACAAAGCTCTCGTTGCCGGGGGTGTTGATGTCCGGACCTAAATTTTCAGGCTTGGAAAAGCGCCCGTTGTCGTCCAGGGTTGTTTTGTAGATATCGTTGCCGCCCAGGCCTCCCCGGCGGTTAGAAGAAAAGTAAAGCGTTTTGCCGTCTGGTGAGAATGCGGGTGAGGAATCCCAGGCCTCGCGGTCACTGATGCCCAGGAGTTGCGGTGCCGTCCAGGTGCCGCCCCGGAGGTTAGACACAAACAGATCCACATTGCGGCGTCCTTTTTTGGTACCTTCGTTGCCCCGGGCAAACACCATGGTGCGCCCCTCGTTCGTGAAGGTTGCCAGGGCATCGTGCAAATCCTCGGCGTTTACGCCCTGAAGGGCTTGCACAGTACTGGCAGAGTCAGAAAGGGTGGCAGTGTATAAATCTAAAAAGCCCTCGCCATTACCCGCGTATACCTCTGCAGCCCCTCGGGTAGACGAAAACACCAGTTTATCATCCAGCACATAAGTCCCAAACTCCGAAGCCGCAGTGTTCAACGCCTCCAGGTTCATGATCTGGTACGGAGAGCTTTTGCCCAGTAGCGCGTCGATATTACTGAGGTTCTCGATCTCGCGGGCGGCCTGCGCCTTTAACTGCGGACTGGCCCCAACACGAACATAATCCTGCAGCTGCCCAATCGCCTCATCGTACTGCCCTTTGGCTTTTAAAGCAAGGCCATAGTAAAAGTAGGCGTCCTCTTTGCGGTAGTTGGCATCCAGGGCGGCTTTGTAATACGGCATGGCCTCGGCCAGTCGGTTAGAGCGGCGGTAAGCCTCCGCTATCTTGTAATTCAGCTCTCCCGCCTTGCCCTCGTTGCCCAAGCCTTTTTTGTATACCGCAATGGCCCGCTCATATTCTTCCGCCCCAAAGCGCTTATCGCCTTTTCCGATGTAATAACCTGTGCCGCACGCTCCCATCAGTAGCATAAGCAGCAGGGCGGCACTAAATGTTTTCAGGTGTTGCGCGATAACGGGAATGGTCAGCTTTGAATGCATGAACAGGTATGGTTAGGGTTTTCCGGATCAGAAATAACGGGAAAGCCAGCTGGTACCAGCCGGTTTCGGCCAGGACTGCTGCAAGTCTCCGTAATTGTTTACCAACGTATCGAAGTACAAGGTGTTTTGATTAATCTCTCCTGCCGCTACCTTCTGCTTAAGTTCCTGCATGGGCACTAACTGCACCTGCCCCTCTTTTTGGAAAGCTAATTGGGTGCGGTCAAAGAATGTAACCTGCAAGTGCTGCTCCAGGTCCCGCACAAATGCCACAGACTTATCAATAGAGCATCCGCTGGCTGCCCCCGCCGACTCGTTGTTGGCCAGCACCAGAAACTGGTTGTGCAGCAACTCTGCCGACGCCTGCAAGTCTTTGCCGTGGCTGCTCCACTCTTCAGCAAAACGCTGGAGCAAAGGTTTTATTTCAGCCTGCTCAGCCGCTGTCAGTGGTCGGTTGGCCTGGTATATCCACAGGCGGGCCTGCGGTGGTAATTCATTGAAAGCAATATACATATTGATTGTTAATTGTTAGTTGTTGATTGTTTTTCTCTACAGAGACGCTCTCTGATGTTTTAGCTTATATGAAGGTTATATCTCGCTTCACGTATCGCTAGGCGAAACAGGTGCACGGTTCCTGAGCCAGCCACAAAACATCAATCAGCCATAAACAATCAACAATCAGGTATTACTTTGAAAGCCCCTCTGCCTGTGCAATCAGTTCTGCAATGTCGAAAACTTGTACGTTTTCTTCCTGGTCCTTGTTCTTTACGCCGTCGTTCATCATGACCATGCAAAACGGGCAGGCCGTGGCAATCACGCCTTTCCCAGCACCGCCCAATGTGGCCAGGGCCTCTTCGGTGCGCTCAATGTTAACGTCTTTTGTTCCGGGCTCCGGCTCCTTAAACATTTGGGCACCGCCGGCACCGCAGCAAAGGCCATTGGCTCGGCTGCGTTTCATCTCTACCAGGTCAGCATCCAGGGCTGCCAGCACTTCGCGTGGCGCTTCGTAAATATTGTTGGCGCGCCCCAGGTAGCAGGAGTCGTGGAAGGTAATGCGGCGGCCTTTAAAAGCCTCGCCTCCCTTTACGGCCACCTTACCCGCATCAATCAGTTGCTGCAGGTAAGTGGAATGGTGAATCACCTCGTAATTACCCCCCAGGTCCGGGTATTCATTCTTGAGCGTGTTAAAGCAATGCGGACAGGCCGTCACGATTTTCTTCACGTTGTAAGCATTCAGCACCTCGATGTTGGTGATGGCCTGCATCTGGAACAGGAACTCGTTGCCGGCACGCTTGGCCGGATCGCCAGTACAGCTCTCCTCAGTGCCTAGCACCGCATACTTCACGCCCACGTGCTCCAATATCTGCACAAAGGCGCGAGTCACTCTTTTATAGCGGTCATCGAAAGCGCCGGCGCAGCCTACCCAAAACAGAATCTCAGGCTCTTCGCCGTTGGCAGCCATTTGCGCCATAGTCGGCACTTTCACTAATCTCTTATTCTCTTCCATCTGTCATTTGTGAAGACATTAGATTTTAGATGCTAGACTTTAGACAATGTTGCTTTCAGTAAAGCATTGATCCTAATCTAAAATCTAAACATCTAGTATCTATCGTCTTAAATAAAAAAGTTAATTTTTACTAGGCACATACAGCTCATCAGCCCAATTGAAACGGTCTGAAGGCGAGAAGGCCCACGGTGCGCCGTTGTTCTCGATGTTGGTGAACATAGCGTTGAGCGAGGCCGGGGCAGCAGACTCTTCCAGCACCAGGTAGCGGCGCAGGTCCATGATCGTGGAAAGCTGATCGATGTTGACAGGGCATGACTCCACGCAGGCATTGCACGAGGTACAAGCCCAAAGCTCCTCCGGGGTAATGTAACCGCGCAACAGCTCTTTCTCCTCCGTCACCGGCACGCGCTCTTCGCCCATCGCCTTGTAGTGGTTCGGCTTGAAGATAGCCGGGTGCTCGCCCTTCTCCTCCATCCGGTCGCGGGTATCCATCACAATCTTGCGCGGCGAGAGCAGTTTGCCGGTGATGTTGGCAGGGCATACAGAAGTACAGCGGCCGCACTCGGTGCAGGTATAGGAGTCCATCAGCTGCTTCCAGGACAGGTCCTCCACATCCTTCGCGCCAAAGCGCTGAATGATGGGAGCCCCATCTGCATCTGTTTCTGGCGCAGGCGGCTGGTAGCTTGGGTCCAGCATCGCCTTAATTTCATGGGTAATGGCCGGATTTGTCGTGAACTTACCCTTTGGCAACAGCTTGGAGTAATACACGTTCGGGAAGGCCATGATGATGTGGAAGTGCTTGGAGCTTGGCAAATAGTTCATAAACGCCAGGATGCCCAGTATATGGAACCACCAGCCTACGCGGCCAATCACGTACAGCGTATCGGGGTCGCTCCCAAGGGCATCCACAAACAGCGAACTGACAGGGTACACCCCGGCAAGGTGCGTCCCGCGTAGCTGCGCCAGCTTCAGGTCTGAGATGTTGAAGGCAAAAAGCGCCAGCATCAGCACAATCTCTGTGACAAGAATGATGTTCGCATCCAGCTTCGGCCAGGCGCGCATCTCCACGCCTCTCGCCAAGCGCGGCACCTTCGTTACGTTTCTGCGCCACATAAACATGACGCAGGCGATGATCACCAAGGCGGCCAGCACCTCATTCACAGCCATGAGGCCACTATAAAGCACACCGGCAAAACCCAGGATGCGGTGCGTGCCGAAAATACCGTCAATCAGGATTTCCAGCACCTCGATGTTAATCACCAGGAAGCCCACATAAACAAACAGGTGCAACACTGCAGGCAGCATGCGCTTAAACATTTTCTGCTGTCCAAAGGCTACCAGCAATGTTTTGTTGATCCGCTCTCCCGGATTGTCTTCCAGTTCAACATCCCGGCCCATCAGCACGTTTTTGCGGATTTTCCGGATCTGCCACACGAACAGGCCTATGCCCAAAGCGGCTACGATCAAAAAGATAATGTTCTCTATTCCTATCACGGCAAACTATTCGTTATACATACTAATTATAGCTAAAGATAGCAGAATACGCAGAACAATGTACGCAGGCGGAACTTTTTAAAATATTTTTCCGGATAATATTTGCTACTTAAAAGTTAGTTACTACTTTTGCATACCCTTACGAAACAAGGGCAAACAACAAGAGCTGGTGATGTAGCTCAGTTGGTAGAGCAAAGGACTGAAAATCCTTGTGTCGTTGGTTCGATTCCAATCATCACCACCAGCAAAACCCTCTCCTTAACCGGCGAGGGTTTCTTGTTTTTGTGCCTCTATGTACCCTGAAGCGCATTTCTCAGCTTCCGACATGGGTTTGACACAGTGGCTTCCCCTCCTTCAGCAGAATGCTTCGGGCAGACTCTCTGCCACTGTAATTAACGGACCATTGCTACGGTTGTTGGCTCATTTACTGTCTCACAAAAACAGCATTCTACCGCTATCCACCAGACTCTAAGGCATATAGCTTTTACAGTTTGTGCGCAGCTCTTGTAGCGCCGCCGAATAACCAAGTTGGTATGCTCTGGAAAAGTTAACACAGGCGGAGTCCTCTTGCTGCTGCACCAGTTCCAATTTACCGAGCAGGTAATGCACCCGTCCGTTTTCATGATCCTGCACAAGGGCGGCCTTGTAGTCCCGCTCCGACAATTCATACTGCCCTGCCTTAAAATAACCGAAGCCTCTGTAGGTAAGTGCTGGCACCTGGACAGTTCCCTCCGGGCTGTGCGTCAGGTATACTGTAAAATCCTGGATGGCAGGCTGCAGCTTCTGCAGGTAAAACAGGCGTACCTCGCCCCGGACCATGTGCGCCGGCCACAGTGTGGGGTCTAGCTGCAATGCCTTGGTCAGGTCCTGCTCAGCCCGTTGATACTGCTGCAATTGCTGGTAACAACGCCCACGCATGTAATAGTCTTGCGCCGAAGGCGTCTCCCGCAGCGCAATTGCTTGGTTCAGGTCTTGGAGAGCAGCCTTGTAGTTCTCGTAAAAATCAAGCTCTATACCTGCCCGTGCCCTGTACGCAGCCGCATTGTCGGGCATAAACTGTATGGCATCGGTCAGCAAACGGTGGGCGCTGCTATATTTGCCATCGTCGATATAGGTTACAGCAGTTTTATACTTGTCCTGCCCCGTTACGTGGTCCATCGTGAACTTTAGCAGCATACTGAAGAACAGCACGCCCGTTACAAAGCCAAGGGTGATATACCAGTCTTTGCGGGAGAAGCGGTTGGGTTTAGGCCCGCGTTTCTTGTAGTGCCGCTCTGTTACGCCCGCTGGCTGCCGGGTATAGGCGTAGCGTTGGTTATAAGGCTGGTGGGGCGGGTGCATAGCCACGCGCTGCTGGTCACGCTGCAGCTGCAGGCGCATGTCGTAGCGGGCACGTTTGCCAGGGTTTGAGAGAGTTTGGTAAGCCGTATTCACTAGCTTGAACAGCTCTTCGGCCCGTGCGTTCCCGGGATTCTTGTCTGGGTGATATTTAATGGCAAGCTGCTTATAGGCGGTCTTCACCTCTTTGGCCGAGGCATCCGGACTTACTCCTAAAACGCTATAGAAATTGTAATTCAAACAGATGAAAGGCTGAAAAAGTCAACGTTAAATTTAACTAAATCCGGACAATATACTGCAAATTTCGTACTACACTTCGAACTTCTTATACTTTACGTAAATTTTTACCTATACCCTCGTATACAGGTAAAACGCTATAAAAGCTAAAAGAAACTATGGCAGTACAAGACAACGGCACACGCGAGAAAAATCCGAACCTCATGGAGAATCTGATGGGGTATATTGATACCCGGATAGACATCATACGGCTTGAGATACAGGAGAAACTGAAGGCTGCTTTCGTGGGCGCCATACATGGGGCCTTGCTAGGCTTCGCCGCCTTCATGAGCTTGATCTTCGTTAACATCTTCATCGGTCTGCTCCTAAACCACCTGCTCGACAGCTCTTTCTGGGGCTTTGGCATCGTAGCCCTGTTTTACGTCATTATGCTGGTAGTGCTCTTGATAGGTTTAGACAAAAAGGCGTTCCAGGGCATCGCAGACAAGACCTTTGACAACACCATCTATAAATCAGACAAACGAGAGAAACATATATGAGCGAGTTATCCAATCCTATTTTCAACAACGAGCGGGAGTTTTTGGAGCGGCAGAAGGAAGAGTACAAAAATGCCCTGATGGGCGATGTAGACCAGATAAAAACGCACGGCCAGGAAATCGGCAAGAAAGCCGCAATGGCTGGCGGCGTGTTACTAGCCGGCTACCTGGTCAAGCGCATGTTCAGCGGCGGCAAGAAAAAAGACAAGACCGCCAAGAAAGGGAAAAACAAGAAATCCCGCACCCCGGATGAGCAACCGGCTGTCGTGCACGTGGTTTCTACCCCCGTGATTGATTACGACTCGATTGTGCATGAACAGGAAGACGGCTATACCCTATCCTCTGAGCGCATGCCTCACGCCAGCAGCAGCACGCCACCTGAAGCAAAAGAAAAATCGGCCAAAAATAGCGTGCTGGACTCTCCCGTGGCCAAAGTGCTGACACAGCAGGCCATGGCGTTCCTGCTGGTGTATGCTGGCAAAAAGCTGGAAGAATACCTCGAAAGTGTTTCTGAAAATCACGATATTGCCGATAAGCCTGCAGTAGAGGTGACTGAGATAGAGACAACCGAGTATATCGTTCCAAAAGAGGATGCCATTTAACAACCTTCACCAAAAAAAGCATACTACCACAGGCAGGAAGCACTTTGCAGTGCTGCTCGACCCCGACAACCTGACAACGGCCTCCTGCCTGCACTTACTTGACATAGCCGCCTCGCACCCGGTTGATTACTTCTTTGTGGGCGGCAGCCTCATCACCACTGACAACCAGGCCAGCCTGGTGCAGCTCTTGAAAGCCCACACTACTACCCCTGTTATCCTTTTCCCGAGCAATAGCCAGCATATCGATCGAAGCGCTGATGGCATTTTGCTTCTTTCCCTGATTTCAGGCCGCAACCCCGACTTCCTGATCGGCCAGCACGTAGTTTCGGCTCCGGCGCTAAAAGCCAGCCAACTGCAGGTATACCCCACCGGTTATATGCTGATTGACACCGGACGCCAGACAACGGCGTCCTATATGAGCGGCACGATGCCTATCCCTTACGATAAGCCTGCTATTGCCGCCTGTACCGCCATGGCCGGTGAACTGCTGGGCCTGCAGTATATTTACCTGGATGGCGGCAGCGGTGCCTACAAACCGGTTTCTGCGGAGATGATAACTGCTGTGCGCGAGGCTGTGGAAGTGCCCTTGATTGTGGGGGGAGGGATTAATACGGCAGAAAAGGCAAAAATTGCCCTGGAGGCTGGTGCTGATGTGGTCGTGATTGGGAACCATATAGAAAAAAACCCCGGCTTTCTGGCCGAGGTTTCTTCACTTGTCTCTTCTTATAATGTTGCCTTAGATGTTCATCGCTGATTCGCGACGACGCATCTTGCCGGCAGGTATACCAAACATCATCTTGAAACGACGGCAGAAGTAAGCGGTGTCTTTGTAGCCCACCTCTTTGCCGATCTCGCGGATGCTCTTCTTCGTGGTGCGAAGCAGGAACACGGCGCGCTCCATGCGCTGGTATTCAATATAGTCCTGTGGGTTAATGCCGGTCAGCATTTTGAAATACTGGCCCACATAATCCTCTGACACGTTTGCAACGTTAGACAGCACTTTGTTAGACAAGTCACCCCCAATGTTCTCCTTTATGTAGTTGAACAGGTCGATGAGGCGAGGGTCCTTGAAGTAGGTGCTGTTTGTCGCCAGCTGCTCCACGAACATTCTGTTACGCAAGATGTGGCGTACGATTTCCACTACAATCTGCTCGGTGTACAGGTTAATCAAACGCTCTTTTCCTGGCAGCTCCTGCATGTTCTCTTCCACCACTTTGATCACCAGGTTGGCGAGCTTGTTGTTGTTCGAGATCAGGAATGCCGGCAGGTCCAGTGATGCGAAGAAGTTTACCGAATCAAACACTTTTGCCTCGAAGCTCACATAGCTGTGGCTCTCTTCGGCATCACCGATCAGGTCCAGGTCGTTGTTGCTCTTGAAGAACTTCTCCCTGTTCGTGATCAAGTCGTCGTTTGTGATAGACTTACCTCCGTTTGAAGGCCCGTAGGTAACTTTTGTGCTGCGGCCACCCGGAATGAATAGAAGTTCCCCTTCTTCTACCATTTGCTCCTCGTCGCCGAAAAAGATACTACCCTTATGCAGCAGAATCAAATTGTTACCAACATCGTAGTAGTTGCGCACCGTAAACGGCTGCTGCAACACCAGATTTTTAGCTTTAATGAACCGCACCCCAAGCGACTCAATAATTTTATTGTAATCTTCCATGTATGTTACCAACTAACTTTTATACTATTAACCCTAAAATTTGGCTCAAAGCTAAGATTTATCTTTATAAAATTCAATAAAAAGCAGAATTTAAATTTTAATTAGAAAAAACATATCTAAACTTTAAACATCAGGTTTACAGCAATTTAACAAAAAAATTACTTCAATAATTCTCTTGATATTACTATTTTTTGAATTTCTGAAGTGCCTTCGTAGATCTGCGTGATCTTTGCGTCGCGCATGAGTCGCTCTACATGGTACTCTTTTACGAAGCCATAACCGCCATGTACCTGCACCGCTTCTATGGTAGTATCCATGGCTACTTTAGACGCAAAAAGCTTGGCCATTGCCCCAGATTTGGCATAATCCTGATGCATGTCCTTGTCGTAGGCAGCCTGCAAGCAAAGCAAACGGGCAGCCTCAATGTTTGTTGCCATATCCGCCAGTTTAAACTGTATGGCCTGGTGGTTGGCGATCTCTGTTCCGAACGCCTTGCGCTCTTTGGCGTACTTTACCGCTAACTCATACGCACCGGAGGCAATGCCCAGGGCCTGTGAGGCGATACCGATACGTCCGCCTGCCAACGTGGACATGGCGAACTTAAAGCCGAACCCGTCTTCGCCGATGCGGTTTTCCTTTGGTACCTTCACGTCAGTGAACATCAGCGAGTGGGTGTCTGACCCCCGGATACCCAGCTTGTTCTCCTTAGTGCCAACCACAAACCCTTCCATGTCGCGCTCTACAATCAGGGCGTTTATACCCCGGTGCTTCTTTTCTGGGTTTGTCTGGGCAATCACAATGTATACAGAAGCCGAGTTGCCATTCGTGATCCAGTTCTTAGTGCCGTTCAGCAGGTAGTAATCACCCTTGTCTTCGGCAGTGGTGCGCTGCGATGTGGCATCAGAACCGGCTTCCGGCTCCGACAGGCAGAAGGCACCGATGATCTCGCCAGTGGCCAAACGCGTCAGGTACTTCTGCTTCTGCTCCTCCGTGCCGTAGGTTTCGATTCCCCAACATACCAAAGAGTTGTTAACAGACATGACCACCGAGGCCGAGGCGTCAACTTTAGAGATTTCTTCCATGGCCAGTACATAAGACACGGCATCCATGCCGCCTCCGCCGTATTTAGGGTCCACCATCATACCCATAAAACCAAGCTCACCCATTTTCTTGATTTGCTCCGCAGGAAACTTCTGGTGCTCATCGCGCTCAATCACGCCGGGCAATAGTTCGGTTTGTGCAAACTCGCGCGCAGCTTCCTGCACCGCCAGTTGTTCTTCTGAAAATTGGAAATTCATATCCAGTTATATGTAGAAAGGTTCAGTTAATAAAATTTAATACAAATCTAGGAAATCAACTGTATTAATTAAATACAATATAAAATTTCTCTTGCCTTTGCCGGGCTTTCTCCATTTTACGAGACAAACAGCCCGCAGGGGCTACTAAAAACAAAGCGCTGCCTATACATAGTACAGGCAGCGCTTCTTATCAATCCGTCAGATTGAGTGCATCTTTAGTCGCGGCGACCCATTAATAGCGACACATAATACAATAGCGTAGCCAGCGAACCCAAAGCTGCCACTACATACGTTAAGGCAGCCCACTTCAGGGCGTCTTTCGCCATCCCGTGCTCCTGCGCCGTCACAATGCCTCGGCTGTCAATCCAGGCCAGGGCACGCTTACTAGCATCAAACTCCACCGGCAGCGTTACAAAGCTGAAAATGGTAGTCAGGCCAAAGAGCGCTACTCCAATGGTTAAAGGCAACGGCGTGGTCTGCAGCATGAGGATACCGATCAGGATAATCCACTGCATGTAACGCGATGCGATACTCAGCGCCGGCACCATGGCCGAACGGAACTTCAGGAAGCTGTATGCCTTGGCATGCTGTACCGCGTGGCCACATTCGTGGGCCGACACCGCCGCCGCCGCCGCGCTCCGGGCTTCATATACATACTCGCTCAGGTTCACGGTTTTGTCAGCGGGGTTATAATGGTCCGTTAGGCGGCCTGCCACAGACATAACGCGCACATCCGTGATTCCATTATCCGCCAGCATCATCTCCGCGATCTCGCGGCCACTCAGCCCTGAGCTCAACGGCGTCTGGGAGTACTCCTTGAATTTACTTTTCAACCGCCAGCTCACCCACATACTGACGAGCATAAAAACGATACCTATGAAATATATACCTAACATGGCTTTTTATGAATTTATTGTTGATTTAACTGCTTTTCTATTTTCTTTATGATGCTGGTAGTGGAATAGCCTTTTACCAAGGGTACGGTCTCTACTTTGCCGCCCCTGGCTTTAACTACTTTGTGGCCCACAATGTTTTCTATGGTGTAATCATCCCCTTTTACCAGTATGTCTGGCTGAACTGCCTCTATCAATTCTAAAGGCGTATTTTGATCGAACAGCACTACGGCATCTATAAACAAAAGAGATGCCATGATTCTGGCCCGTGACATTTCGTCCTGAAGCGGCCTGGCAGGTCCTTTTATACGGCTGATAGAGGCATCTGTATTCAGGCCCAACACCAGTTTGTTGCCAAGCTGTCGGGCTTTTTCAAGGTAATCGACATGGCCGAGGTGCAGCAAATCGAAACAGCCGTTTGTGAACACGATTTTATCGCCTTGGCTGCGCCATTCGGCTATCTGTTCCAGGAGCTGGGGAAGGGAGAATATCTTATCTGTTGAGTTCATGGTGCTCTGCATTTGCCTGGGTAAACCGCATGCCCATGCTGCCATTAGGCCGCAGCATACTTCCCATAAAGCTAAGCACTCCCATCAGAACAACCAAAAGAGTTTGCGAGGTATGCGCCAGTAGGGCGTAGGCCATGCCGGCTTCCTTCGGAACACCATACAGTAACAGCGTGGCCTGCACCAGCAGGTGGTATACCCCAATGCCGCCCTGCACAGGGGCGGCCATACCCAGGCTACCCACCACCAATACCGAAAGGGCTGCCCCCCAGGACAAGTTTGCAGTGGCAGGAAGCGCAAAGAACACGACCAGGCTCATACCATAGTACATACCCCACACAAATACGGTGTGACCCCAGAAACTTGCCTGGTTCTCTATTTTCGTGATGCTGAACACACCCTTCAGCATGCCTTTCACAAAAGAGGTGGCCTTCTTGAAATAAGTGTTCCGGCGCAGTTTATTTAAATAACGCAACCCAAGCGCCAGCAGCACCCCTGTTGAAAGCAGCAAGGCCCAAAACACCCAGTAAAGTGCGCCGAGCGTATGCTCCATGCTGCTGTACTTGTCAGAGAACAGCTCCAGGAAAAACTCCTGAATGCGGCCAAATTCGATTAGGAAGGCAAGCCCGATGGCACAGAGCAGCATCACGCCGTCTATGATCCGCTCGGCTACCACCGTCCCGAAGCCCGTATTGACCGGCACCTCATCCGTGCGGCGCAGCATGCTGCAGCGCACCACTTCGCCCAGGCGCGGCAGCACCAGGTTAGCCAGGTAGCCAATCATCATGGCATTGTAGGTATTCAGCAGCGAGGGGGTATGGCCGGTGGGCTTAATCTGCATTTGCCAGCGGATGGCGCGGCTCAGGTATGCCAGCACGCCAAAAATCAGCGACACCAGCACCCAGCCGTAATTGGCACGCAGAAACTCTGCCCACATTTTCTCGAAGTCCAGTTCTTTAAGTGCATACCACATCAAAAATGCAGACACACCCAGCAACACAACGGACTTCAAGACTGAGAGCAGCTGTTTCTTCATGAATAGGGTTTATACCAGCCGGTTGTGCTGATCGGGGAACACAAGCGTAGGCGTATGGTTTTTGGCATCCTCGAACTTGATGCTGCAGTAAGAAATGATGATCACGATATCACCCACCTGCACTTTGCGGGCAGCAGGCCCGTTCAGGCAGATCGTGCCGGTGCCGCGCTCGCCTTTGATGACATACGTCTCGAAGCGCTCGCCGTTATTGATGTTCACAATCTGCACTTTCTCGTTTTCCACCACATTGGCGGCATCCATCAGGTCTTCATCAACAGTGATGCTGCCAACGTAATGCAGTTCGGCCTGTGTTACCTTGCAACGGTGAATTTTGGATTTTAAAACCTCGATATACATGGTTTGATTTGTAATAATGCGCAAAGGTAGAGAATTGGCAGCATATTAACTATCAACTACGCACTGCCAACGAGCGTCCGATTACGCAACAACCTAGGCTTCGTTTAAATTCACCACCAGGTTGTCAATCAGGCGGACAGGCCCTACCATGGCTGCCAGGCACAGGGCCACTTCATTTGCATCGTGCACATCTTCCAAAGGCTGCAAGGTAGCCGGGTGGGCTATCTCAAAGTACTCTAGTTGCACCTCCTCCAGCGGGCGCAGGTAATCATGCACCTCAGCCTTAATAGCTGCTACAGGCTTTTGCTTCAGTTGTTCTCTGGCCAGTAAAAGCGCCTGGTGCAGGTGCGGAGCTACTTTCCGTTGAGACGCGCTTAACCGGGTGTTCCGCGATGACATTGCCAACCCGTCCTCCTCCCGCACCGTTGGGTAACACACCAGTTGCACATCAAAACTCAGGGTATGCACCAGTTGCCGCACAATGGCTACCTGTTGCAGGTCTTTCTGCCCAAAATAGGCGCGGTGCGGCTGCACCAGGTGGAACAGCTTGCTCACGATGGTGGCCACCCCATTAAAATGCCCTGGCCGGTGCTCTCCTTCCATTACCTGCTCCAAAGCCCCGAAACTAAACTGCAACAACGCGTGTTGTGAGGGGTATACTTCTTCTGCTTTTGGTACAAAAAGAATATCGCAGCCGACTGCTTTCAACAGCTGGCTGTCTTCTGCCAGCGTGCGGGGGTATAGGTTATAGTCGCTGGGGTTGTTGAACTGCGTCGGGTTTACGAAGATGCTACAGATCGTAACATCGTTATCCTGCGCGGCAGCCTGCAGCAGTTGCAGATGCCCTTGGTGCAAGGCACCCATGGTAGGCACAAAGCCAATGGTTTTGCCGCTACAGCGCAATGCTTGCACGCGTTCACGGATGGACTGAACCTGCTCTATAACTTCCATGTCGGTTTTACTTGTTTTGGGGATCACTAAAAGCCGGCAAAAGTAAGTTATACCATTTAAAATTGAAAATTAGAATAAAAATAACTAATTTTGCACGTCCCAATACTGTTGCTTTTTAAATTTTAACCACATATTCATGTCAAAACTGCGAATCTTATACGCCGCCACTGAGATCAACCCTTTCTTACAGACCACGAAAGTAGCCGAATTTCTTCAGACGCTACCGCAGGGTATGCAAGAGCGGGGAATGGAGATCCGCATTTTCGTGCCACGGTTTGGCTTGATCAACGAACGCAAGAACCGATTGCATGAAGTGGTACGCCTGTCGGGCATCAACATCGCTGTGGGTGATGATGAGAAACCGTTGGTAATTAAGGTAGCTTCTATTCCAAATGCAAAGCTACAGGTGTATTTTATTGACAACGAAGACTATTTTCATAGAAAATCTGTGTTTGTTGATAAAAACAACAAGTTTCATGCAGATAACGACGAGCGTGCTATCTTCTTTTGCAAGGGCGTGTTAGAAACAGTTAAAAAACTGGGATGGGCTCCAGACATTGTGCATTGCAACGACTGGATGACAGGTTTGATTCCGCTTTACCTGAAGACTACGTACAAGAAGGACCCTATTTTTAAGGATGCTAAGTCGATGTTCACGGTTTATAATTACGACTATACGCAGAAGTTCGACGAGGGCCTGCTGGACAAAGTGAAGATGCTGGATATTGACGACAGCATGCTGACCGAGCTTCAGTCAGCCGACTGCGATGGGTTTGTAAAGTGCGGCATGAAGTATGCGGACTCTGTGATTAAAACGAATGAGGACTTCGGCGATAGCATGAATGCCACATTCAATGAGTACATGAAAACAAAAAATATCAGTACTGTGTGCGCTGACGATACTTTGTTAGACTCTTATTATGAGCTTTATAACCAGTTAAGCAACTAGCCTGATCCAACGGTTATACTGATACAGGAGTAGAAATACATATATATTTTCGATAATAGGTACCTTTGGGGTGCCTATTATTATTTAAAGCCAATAATTATGTGTGGAATTGTAGCCTACGTAGGGCATAGAGAAGCCCTGCCCATTATTATAAAAGGATTAAAGCGCCTGGAGTACCGGGGGTATGACAGCGCCGGGGTGGCCCTTATGAACGGCTCCCTTAACATATATAAGAAAAAAGGGAAAGTAGCTGACCTAGAGGCGAGCCTTGCGCACGAGGAGGTACACGGCACCATTGGAATGGGCCATACCCGTTGGGCGACCCATGGCGAGCCAAATGATGTAAACGCGCACCCGCATTACTCCACCTCCGGCAATATCGCCATCATCCATAACGGTATCATCGAAAACTACGGTTCGCTGAAGAAACTGCTGTTAGACAAAGGGCATACCTTTAAGTCTGACACCGACTCCGAGGTATTTATCAACCTGATCGAGGATATCCGAACGAACAACCATTGCTCTTTGCCTGAGGCGGTACGCCTGGCGATGCACGAAGTGGTAGGTGCTTACGCGATTGTAGTGTTAGCACAGGATAGCCCAAACCAACTAATTGCTGCGCGTAAAGGAAGTCCGTTGGTAGTGGGCATTGGCGAAGGAGAGTTCTTCCTGGCTTCAGATGCTACTCCCATTATTGAATATACTAACGATGTAGTATACCTGAATGACTATGAATTGGCGGTCATCAACGACGGCCAGTTGGATATCCGCACCAAGGAGGACGTACAGCAAACCCCTTACGTGCAACGTTTGGAAATGGCGCTCGAGTCGATTGAGAAAGGCGGCTATGAGCACTTCATGCTGAAAGAGATCTTTGAGCAGCCGCGCTCTATCCTGGACAGCATGCGCGGCCGTATGGTGCCGGAGAGCAACCAACTGATGATGAGCGGCATCCGGGAGTATGAGAATAAGTTTGCGAAGGCAAAACGCATCATCATTGTGGCTTGCGGTACGTCCTGGCATGCCGGACTTGTGGCTGAGTACCTGATAGAGGATCTGGCCCGCATTCCGGTAGAAGTGGAGTATGCCTCTGAGTTCCGTTATCGCAATCCTATCATTAATGAGAAGGATATTGTGATAGCGATTTCTCAATCCGGTGAGACAGCCGATACGCTGGCGGCCCTGGAGCTTGCCAAGTCGAAAGGCGCCACGATATTCGGCATCTGCAACGTGGTGGGCTCGTCCATCGCCCGCGCCACCGATGCCGGTGCTTATACCCATGCCGGCCCGGAGATTGGCGTTGCCAGCACCAAGGCCTTTACGGCACAGGTAACTGTACTCACGCTGATCGCCATGATTATCGGCAGCAAGCGCGGCAACCTGGAGACAACCGCCCTACACCGCTTGATGGTGGAACTCGAGACAATTCCGGCCAAAGTGGAGGAAGCCCTGAAACTGAACGACCAGATTGTGGAGATTGCTAAAGTGTTCAAGGACGCGACCAACTTCCTGTACCTGGGCCGGGGTTATAACTTCCCGGTGGCACTGGAAGGCGCCCTGAAGCTGAAAGAGATCTCCTATATCCATGCGGAAGGTTACCCTGCCGCAGAAATGAAACACGGCCCTATCGCGCTGATTGATGAGCAGATGCCGGTGGTGGTGATTGCTACCAAGGATAGCTCTTATGAGAAGATCGTGTCCAACGTGCAGGAAGTGAAGGCGCGCAAAGGAAAGGTGATTGCCGTGGTGACGGAAGGCGATAACATCATCCCATCGATGGCAGATTACGTAATCGAGATCCCGGAGACGAGCGAACCACTGATGCCGTTGCTGTCGGTGATTCCGCTACAACTGCTGTCATACCACATCGCTGTGATGCGCGGCTGTAACGTAGACCAACCGCGTAACCTGGCAAAATCTGTGACAGTGGAATAAGGCATTGCCATACACCTCAAACAAAGCAGGCTGCCCAAACAGGCAGCCTGCTTTGTTTGATAGGCTGTTCCGTTTAGAAGCGCTCGCCTTTCAGGTACTTGGTTTTCAGTAAAGGGCATATTTTATACCGCTCATCCCTGGTGTCTTCGTACACTGCCTGCAAAACTTCATACACCTTGTCTACGCCTATCTGATTGGCCCACTCAAAAGGACCTTTAGGGTAGTTCGTGCCTAGTTTCATGCCGGCGTCAATATCTGCTACACTGGCTGTCTGCTCTTGGAGGGTATAACAGGCTTCGTTTATGATCATGCAAACCATACGGGGCGTCACCATACCCACTCTATCGGCCACTAACAGGTACGCTGTGCCTAACGCGTCACAAACTTCTTTTAATTGGAGCTCGTGCTCCTGGTCCAGCAAACTCACTTCCAGCACCGGTCGGTTAAATAACGTTGGTAAGCCATTAAACCCGATTAGAGTGCAGGGATCCTGCAGGCCTGCCTCTTTAACCAGTGCCGCCAGCTGTATTGTTACGGCATGGCAGAACACTACCTGGCCTGGTGCATATTGCGTGAGCCGCTCAGGTTGCCGGTGCAACAAAAAGTCGAACACTACATCCGTAGCCCGCAATTGCTCATCCTGCAGGCTCAGGTGGCTCAGGAAAGTGAAGGAGGGGCCGGCATGCTCTTCCGGGAACTTCTGCCTGAACTCTGCGGCCATTTCCGGGCCTGACACAACAACTATATGCATATTTTTTGAGTACTTTTGATAGTAAAGATACAATATAAAACGAATCTGAACATGGCACACACCATTATCAACTCAGCGAAGGCACCGGCCCCGATTGGCCCTTACAGCCAGGCCACCATGGCGAATGGCACCTTATACGTATCGGGTCAGATAGGCCTGAACCAGGAAAGCGGCAATCTGGTAAACGATACCATCGAGAACGAAACGCACCAAGTAATGAAAAACCTGGAAGCCATTTTAGCGGAGGCCGGGATGGGGTTCGAGCACGTCCTGAAGTGCACTATCTTCGTGAAGGACCTAAACAACTTTGGCCGCATCAACGAAACGTACGGCAGCTATTTTGCCAGCAACCCGCCTGCCCGCGAAACCGTGGAGGTAAGCCGGCTGCCCAAGGACGTTAATGTGGAGATTTCCTGCATCGCGTTACTATAGCCTTGGTTTATACCATCAGCAGGGCGTAACTAAAAAGCTATACCCTGCTGATTTACCGGCTCTCTACGCTTAGATATTGGCGCCCTGTGAAGCCTTCTCGTCTCCCTCCTCGCCCGCTGTTTCATCTTCGACGGATGGCTCCTCTATTAGCAGATTCGGGTCGGTGTTCACAGCGGAATTGCCCACTTCTACCTGCTTCCGGATAACGCGCACGGCATACTCTGTGGGGTAGATGTTATACCCATACTTGCGGGAGTAGACAAAAGTGAAAACAGCCCCGAAAAAGATGATTTGGGAAGTGAAGAAAACCCAGGTCAAAATAACCACCACCGAACCCGCCGCCCCATACACAGAGCCTACATCATTCTTGCCGAGATAAAAGCCGATCAGCCCCCGGAACAGCACGAACAACACAGAAGTCACCACCGCACCCACCCATACATCGCGCCACTTAATTTTAGCATCAGGCAGAAATTTATAGATACAGGCGAACAGGAAGGACATGAGCACCAGCGCCGAGACAAGGTTGGCAACATGAATGACGTATAGAATCCAATCAGAGAAGCGCGCGGTCAGGAAATCGCCGATGGCGACCAGGATGGCATTGGCCAGCAAAGAGAGCAGCAGCACCACCGCAATGGTTAGGATCATACCGAAGGAAAGGAAGCGGTCGAGCACCAACTTTAAATAACCATGCTTCGGCTTGGGCTTCACATACCAGATCTCGTTCAACGAGTCCTGCAAGGATATGAAAACGCCGGTTGCGGCCACAAACAAGGCAATCAGGCCCACCATCGCTGCTAGGCTCACGTCCGAGAACCTGTTCACGTTCTCTACCATCTTCTGCACCGAATAAGCCCCTTCCGACCCGATTAACTCTTTGATGCGGTAGTATATCTCGCCCGACACGGCTTGCTGCCCAAAGAAATACCCCCCCGCACTGATGATGATGATAAGCATCGGCGGAAGGGCAAAAATAGTGTAATACGCCAACGCAGCACCCTTTTGCCAGGAGTTGTTCTCCATAAACTCCTGCCAGGTTTCTTTTAGCAGGCACCATACAATCATCAATCGGCTTCGTACCATAGCTGCCTGGGGGCTTCTTTATTAAGCAGATACGGAATTATCTGATTATGTTTCTAAAGAATTAGCTTTCAGCATGCTACCCTGATCGATGCCGAGCCGCCTTTGCTGGAAGAGCATTAACCGAATAGAACTTTATTTTGTACCTTTGTGCCAAATTTGAAGGTTCCGAATCAGACATATTTTCATGGAAAGAGAAGTTAGAGTACGTTTTGCCCCCAGCCCAACCGGGCCTCTTCATATAGGCGGTGTGCGCACAGCCCTTTACAACTACCTGCTGGCCCGTAAAACAGGCGGCAAAATGATCCTCCGCATCGAGGATACCGACCAAAACCGCTTTGTGCCTGGTGCCGAAGACTATATCCGCGAGTCGCTGGCTTGGTCTGGTATTGAGTTGGACGAAAGCCCCTGGAAAGGCGGCCCGTACGCACCATACCGCCAGTCGGAGCGCAAGCCCATGTATATGCAGTATGCCATGCAGCTCATCGAGAGCGGGCATGCCTACTATGCCTTCGACACAGCGGAGGAACTGGAGGAAATGCGCGAGCGGCTGAAGGCAGCCAAGGTGGCCACGCCGCAGTACAACGCCATCACCCGCATGACGATGAAGAACTCCCTTACCCTGCCAGAGGATGAGGTGAAGCGCCGCCTGGAGTCCGGCGACCCTTACGTGATCCGCCTGAAGGTGCCACGCAAAGAGGAAGTTCGTTTGAAGGACATGATCCGTGGTTGGGTGATGGTACACTCTTCCGCCATCGACGATAAGGTATTGATGAAGTCGGATGGCATGCCGACCTACCACCTGGCCAACATTGTGGATGATCATTTGATGGAAATCACGCATGTGATCCGGGGTGAGGAGTGGTTGCCGTCTGCGCCGCTGCACGTGCTGCTATACCGTTACCTGGGCTGGGAAGACACCATGCCTGAGTTTGCCCACCTGCCCCTGCTGCTGAAGCCGGACGGAAATGGCAAGCTGAGCAAGCGCGATGGCGACAAACTAGGCTTCCCGGTGTTTCCACTGCGCTGGACTGACCCGAACACGGGCGAAGTGTCTTCGGGCTATCGCGAAGCAGGGTATCTGCCAGAGGCTTTCACTAACTTCCTTGCCTTCCTGGGCTGGAACCCGGGCACGCAGCAAGAGCTGTTCACCATGGAAGAGTTAATTAAGGAATTCTCTGTGGAGCGCATCGGCAAGTCCGGCACGCGTTTCGACATACAGAAAGCGCGCTGGTTTAACGAGCAGTACCTGCGTGCCAAGCCAGACAGCGAGCTGGCCGATTACCTGTTGCAGGCTCTGGCCGAGCACGATATCACTGCCTCGCATGAGAAGGCCGAGAAGATTGCGGGGTTGATGAAGGAGCGCGTAAGCTTCCCGCAGGATTTCTGGCAGGAGGCGAAATACTTCTTCATCGCCCCAACAGAGTATAGCGATAAGGTTGCTTCCAAGAAATGGAACAGCCCGTCGGTTGCCGTTTTCGAGGACTTTAAAAACGAGTTGCCTGCTCTGGAGGACTTTAACGCCGATACGGTAAAAGAGCTTTTGAACGGCATTTTGGAGCGCCACGGCATGAAGCTGGGACAGGTGATGCAGGCGCTGCGCCTGGCCGTGACTGGCGCCGAGGCTGGCCCGGACCTGATGCAAATCATCGAGGTGATTGGCCGCGAGGAAACCGCTCAGCGCATTGGCACCGCCATCGACAAGCTAAGCACTTACGCTGCCGTCTAACTCTGGCAGGACATCATTAACTAAAAGGCTAGCCGTAGTGGCTAGCCTTTTTTGTTGCAGCGCTTTCGCCTGGATGCAACAAATTGCCCTGACTTAGCCTATACAACAAGGTATAAACCTGAACAACCATGGCTAAGAATAAAAAAGAAAGCAAAAGCAGCAAGAAGAAGTCGAAGGTGCACAAGGACCTGGAGGGCTTTGAGATAAAGGTGAACGAGCACGGCGAGATCATCTCAAATTACAGCATCGACAAGATAAACGAGTTCCTGAACCGCAACGTGGAAGACAAGAAGCTGGTGAAACGCGATGCCGCCGAAAAGGCCAAGCGCGAGGAGGAAGAGGCATACCACATAGAAGAGGGCGAAGAAGTAGAGGAAACGGATGAGGACTTTGTGCGGAGCACCAGTGCCGTGTCAGAAGAGGAAGATGACAAAGGCTTGCCCAAAGCCCGTCGCAAGAAAGGCAGCCCAGAGGAGGAGGATGAAGACGACGAGGATTAACCGTAATGGTGATTTATAGCGCTGAGGTGACAAAAATTGCTTCTCATCTATATTTAGAGAGCAATATAGTCGTTTTGAGAGAAACCAATCTTTAACCTACCTATCTGATAACTATGATCAATTCGCACGAAATCGATTACAAGATTTATGGAAACGACATCCAGGTGCTGGAAGTGGAACTGGACCAGAACGAAACCGTGATCGCTGAGGCGGGCGCCATGGTATATATGGAAGAGGGCATCGACTTTCAGGCCAAAATGGGCGACGGCTCTAACCCAAACCAGGGTTTCTTCGGCAAGCTGGTCTCAGCGGGCTCCCGCATGATCACGGGCGAGTCGCTGTTTATGACGCACTTTACGCACCGGGGCTATGGCAAGAGCCGTGTGGCTTTTTCGGCTCCCTATCCCGGCACCATCCTCCCCATCGACCTGCGCCAAATGCGCAATAACAGCCTGATCACCCAGAAGGACGCATTTCTGGCAGCCGCACTCGGCACCAAGCTGAGCATCCACTTTAACCAGCGGATTGGCTCCGGATTCTTCGGCGGCGAGGGCTTTATACTGCAGCGCATGCAAGGCGACGGCATGGCGTTTATACATGCCGGCGGCACCGTGGTGGAGAAACAACTGAACAACCAAACCTTGCGCGTAGACACAGGTTGTGTGGTAGCGTTTGAAGAGGGTATAGATTTTAGCGTGCAGCGGGCTGGAGGCCTGAAATCAATGATTTTTGGCGGCGAGGGTATTTTCCTGGCTACCCTGCGCGGCACTGGCCGGGTATGGCTGCAGTCGATGCCAGTGAAGAAGCTCATTGAAGCGTTGATGCCACGCGGCGAGAACACCAACAAAGAAGGCGGTATGTTTAGCAGCTTTATGGAGTAACAGGCAGGCGGAACCGACAATTCTATACCAAGCCAGGCATAGCTAGTAGCTAGCATAACAAAGGGGGCATTAAAGCCCCCTTTATCATTTACTCACTCTCAAACCAATCTATCTTAAGCCCTTAGCTGTCCCACGTCATCATTTCACCGCGCTCCTCGTTTTTTAGACATTGCGCAAGCGTTTTCTCGTCGTAGGCTAAGCCGTATTGCTTCAGTACATCCTCCGGAACGCCATCCCAGGCGTTGGGCGTGTTGCCCTTGTAATTCATATCCTCGATCCCTATTTTGCTCGTGAAAAACCCTGTGGCTGTGAGGTTGCGCATTTGGTTGAAGAACGTAACACCCTGGCTGTTCTCCGGTGCGGCTTTCTCGGGGTATGCGATCAGGTCAACCAATGCTAACTGTTGCACCTTACTGGCTTCCACAAACGGCTTCCCGAACATTTTATTCGATTTCGTATCTAGCCAACGCAGGCCGCCCCGCATCGGGAGCTGGTTTTCAGGCCTGTCTTTCACGATAAACTCAATAAAATCTGGCACTCCGGCATCAGCGGCACTCCCTGAGCGGCCGTCTGCAGGAATGATAATGTTGCTGAGCACCGTGATGGTAGCCATCTCCGCTTTCGTGAAGAACTGCTCCTCCATCAGGCGGGCATCCCGCTCCTTCTCTTCTTCAGTGCGGCCATAAGCATCAGACCTGGCATCCGACTTAATTGCCTTCGGGCTCTTTTCTTCGGTTATCACACTGTCGCAGCCAACCAGCAGGGAGCCTGCGCCTAACGAGCCAATGGCTAAAAATTTCAGGGATTCTCTTCTGTCCATCATATCGTATCTGCTTTTAGACTATATTTTGCTTTTTTACCTGGTCCATCAAATACTCAGAGGCCCGCATTGACAGGGCCATGATCGTCCAGGTAGGGTTTTTATCTGCCTGCGACACGAACGGGCCGCCATCTACCACAAACAGGTTCTTCACCTCGTGGGCCTGGCAGAATTTGTTCAGCACCGAGCGCTTGGGGTCGTTACCCATGCGGGTAGTACCCACCTCGTGTATGATCCTTCCAGGGTTTTCGAGGCCGTACTTTCTGTCTGCCCCAGGCTTGTCGCCCAGTGCCACCCCGCCCATCGCGTCAATGATGCTCTCGAAGGTGTCGTGCATGTGCTTGGCCTGCTTTATCTCGTGGTCGCTCCAGGTATAATTAAAGCGCAACACTGGTATACCGTATTTATCCACTACGCTCGGGTCGATCTCGCAGTAATTGTCTTCGCGGGCAATGCATTCGCCGCGGCCTGCAAAGCCTACGTTGGCACCATAAAATCTGCGGTAATCATCTTTCAGGGAGGCGCCATACCCTCCTGCCTGCTTTATTTGTCCGTCGCGGCCTCCGTACTTTCCATTCAGGTTCTCAATGCCCGAACCGAAGCCATAGGCTGGCATACCCATACCCCCGCCATACTCAATGTGGTAGCCACGGGCAAAGTCGAGCTTTTTGTTGTCGAGCCACCATGGCGTATACACATGCATTCCCCCTACACCATCCTCGTTGTAACGCTTGCGGTCCATGAGGTGGGGTATAAAAGCACTGCGGGAGGCACCGGTAGAATCGTGCAGGTACTTGCCCACCATGCCGCTGGAGTTAGCCAAGCCGTCCGGGTGCTGTTCTGATTTAGAGTTAAGCAAAAGCCGGGCAGACTCGCAGGCACTGGCGGCCAGCACGATTACCTTGCCGTTCACCTGATACTCCTGCATGTCTGTTTTGTCGGTATACAAAATCCCGGTGGCTTTACCCGATTTGTCCGTGAGCACCTCGCGGGCCATGGCATTGGTGTATACCTCTACGTTGCCTGTGTTTCGGGCAGGCTTCACAAGGCAGGTAGAGGATGAAAAATCGGCATGCGCAGAGCAACCGCGCCCGCACTGCCCGCAGAAGAAGCAGGCGCCTCGGTCTTTGTTGATTGGCCGGGTCAGCATGGATTTACGCGCCGGAATGACCGGGATGCCGATTCCCGTAGCCGCTTTCTTGATCATTAGTTCATGTAGGCGCGGCTTGGGGGGCGGCAGGAAGTACCCGTCGGGGTCGTTCACCAAGCCTTCGTTTGTGCCGAAAACGCCCACCATTTTGTCTACACGGTCATAATAGGGTTTGATATCCGCATAGGAGATCGGCCAGTCATCTCCCAGGCCGTCCATGCTCCTGCGCTTAAAGTCGTGCGGGCCGAAGCGCAACGAAATACGCCCCCAATGGTTGGTACGCCCGCCCATCATCCGAGCCCGAAACCAATCGAATTCAGTGCCTTTGTTTTTGGTGTATGGCTCTCCATCAAGCTCCCACCCTCCGTAGGCGGCATCAAAATCTCCAAAAGCGCGTGTCGTGTTGGCTCCTCTCCTAGGCGATTGGTAAGACCACTTTAATTGGGTTTGCTGCTCTGGGTCTGCTGGGTCGTAATCTGGGCCTGCCTCGAGCAGCGCCACCTTTACGCCAGCCTCAGAAAGTATTTTCGCAGCCATGCCGCCGCCTGCTCCCGAACCCACGATCACTACATCGTATACCTCGCCTTTCTTTTTAATCTGGAATGCCATAAGGTTGATTATTTGGTCTATTACCGAATTAAGATCATCAAACAAGTGCGGCTATGCTAAATTGATTTAGCTATGTTAATTTAGTTACACTGAAGTCATGCTTGCCTATGTTACTTGCTTGGCCGATCAGTTGTGAAGGGCCGCTGCTTTATTGTAGCAAGACAGACGATGTATCAATAGCAAAAAAAGAGTGATTAACCGCTTACAAATGCTAAATATAAAAACATATTACTATAACACAAGAGGCATTCTTAATTTTTAGCTTTTCTCTTCCGATAAAAGATCATATAATTGAGGAAGGAATTTAAAACGGCTACACCGCTTTAAGTGAATGCGCAGTATTGAAATGAGCGTTGATGGGTTTGCTAGCTAGTGACGAGTCGAATAAAAAGGAGAATGGTTTCGCTGCTTGACAGTTGCTCAGGACATAAGGAGGCAATAGGAGTTGCAGGCTTCAAGGCCACAGCATATATACACCGTGGCTTTGAAGCTTGCATTAACTTAGGCATTCAGTAGTTGCAGGACTTCCTCCAGGTATTCGCGGGTGTTGCTCAGGCGTGGGACCTTGTTCTGGCCACCAAGTTTGCCTTTGCTACGCAGCCAGTTCATAAAGGTCTCTTTAGGGGCCGCATGCACCAATGGCTCCTGCAGGGCAATATCATTCTGCCGTTTGGCATCATAGTCTGAGTTCACCTCCCGAAGGGTCTCGTCCAGCACCTGTGTAAAACGGGCCAGGCTATCCGGCTCTTTCTCAAACTCGATTACCCACTCGTGGCCTCCGCGCTTGCCACTTTCCATGTACATCGGAGCGGCTGTGAAGTTAGTGATCACGGCGCCGGTGGCCTGGCAGGCCTTCGTGATGGCCTCCTCCGCATTCTCCACAATCACCTCCTCGCCAAAGGCGTTGATGAAGTGCTTGGTGCGGCCCGATATTTTAATGCGGTATGGGTTGATGCTGGTAAAGCGTACCGTGTCGCCGATTTTATAGCGCCACAGGCCTGCATTAGTCGAGATTACGAGAGCATAGTTTTTATCCAGTTCAACTTGGTCCAGCGTCAGGGTTTGAGGTTGTTCCTCCTCAAACTGGTCCATCGGGATAAACTCATAGTAAATGCCATAGTCCAGCATCAGCAGCATTTCGTCTTCGGTGCCTGCCTGGTCCTGTATCCCAAAGAAGCCCTCAGAGGCATTGTATACCTCCAGGTAATTCATCTTGCCGGAAGGTATGAGATCACGGAAAAGCTGGCGATAAGGGCCGAAAGCCACCGCGCCGTGTGTGAACAGCTCCAGGTTCGGCCATACCTCCAGGATGTTATCCTTGCCGGTCACCTCCAGGATGCGCTTCAGCAGCACGTACGTCCAGGTGGGCACGCCACTCATGCTCGTCACGTTCTCCTCTACCGTTAACTCCACCATCTTCTCGATTTTCTCCTCCCACTTGTCCATCAGCGCGACTTTAAGGGGCGGGGTGCGCATAGCTTCTGCCCAAATCGGAAGGTTCTGCATGATCACCGCCGACACGTCTCCGCACGACACCTTGGAATTAACCTCGCTTGGGCGATGGCTACCGCCGATAGAAAGGCCTTTGCCTGAGAAAAGTTTTGTTTCGGGGTATAGGTTAACGTAAATGGAGAGCATGTCCTTGCCTCCTTTGTAGTGGCAATCGTCCAGCGACTCGGGGCTGACAGGGATGAACTTGCTGCGGGCATTGGTGGTGCCGGACGATTTGGCGAACCACTCGATCTTACTTGGCCAGAGCAGGTTTTGCTCCCCCTTCATCACGCGTTCTATGTACGGGAACAGCCCTTCATAGTCACTAATGGGTACCCGCTCCTGAAACTCGCGCACCGACAGGTTATCTTTGTAGCCGTATTTCTTGCCCCATTCCGTGTCTTTGGCTGTGCTGATCAGGTTCTGAAACAGCTCTGCCTGCACTTCATGCGGGTATTTTCGGAACAGATCAATGTCATGGATGCGTTTTTTCATCACCCACGTCACGATAGAGTTTATTATTTCCAAGGGTAAGACTTGATTGTTAGTTGCTAATTGTTAATTGATTTGATGCTATACGTTCAAATTGTCATTTGTTAGCTTTATCAAACCATTTATCATCCGAGGCAGCTGTTGTAATACAGCAAAGATATGCTCATACTCCTCCTGCTGAAGTAGTTTCCTAACGCGGCATTTTTCATTCCAGTCCAGACATTCATAAATGGAGCCTCTGGCGTAACGATAAAAGTTAATTTTATCCTTTTTCCCATACCTCCCGAAGCCCTCGGCAATGTTGGCAGAAATGCTGTCTACAGCCGTTACAAACTGCATCCCGATACTTTTCTTAGCGAAGTAATCCCACCGCTCTACCTTTGCCCAAACATAGTTGCTTAAGTTAAACGCTGATTTATAAACGTCCAGATCATTGAGCTGAAGATGCTTTTTCTCTTGCATGAATAGTGCATACGGAAAAAACAATTAACAATTAGCAATTTTATACCTTCCGCTTCAACTCGAAGTGCTTGCCGAGGTATACGCGGCGTACCTGCTCGTCGGCGGCCAGCTCTTCGGCGGTACCGGATTTCAGGATCTTGCCTTCGAACAGCAGGTAAGCGCGGTCAGTGATGGAGAGGGTCTCGTTTACGTTGTGGTCGGTGATCAGGATGCCGATGTTCTTACTCTTAAGTTTGGCCACGATGCTCTGTATCTCTTCCACCGCAATGGGGTCTACCCCGGCGAATGGCTCGTCCAGCAGCACGAACTTAGGGTCTACGGCCAGGGCGCGGGCAATTTCGGTGCGGCGGCGCTCACCACCCGACAGCACAATGCCCTTGTTCTTGCGCACGTGCGTCAGCGAGAACTCCTCTAGCAATGCTTCTACTTTCTCGTGCTGCTCTTGCTTGGGCAGGTCCGTCATTTCCAGCACCGCCATAATGTTCTCCTCCACTGTCAGTTGCCGGAACACCGATGCTTCCTGCGCCAGGTAGCCTACCCCCTTTTTGGCCCGCTTATACATCGGCAGGTTAGTGATGTCTTCTTGATCGAGGAATATTTTTCCTGTGTTTGGCTTTACCAGCCCCACTATCATGTAGAAGGAAGTAGTTTTACCGGCTCCGTTAGGACCCAACAAACCAACAATCTCCCCCTGGTTTACCTCCACGCTTACATCGTTCACAACAACGCGCGATTTATACTTCTTAATCAGGCTTTCTGCTCTTAGTATCATTGTGGCTAAATTACACATTAAGCCGGCATCCTGCAACGATTGCAGCGGCCACTCCTATAACGGGTTAAACAGAAATCCTACTATTTAAACTTATGTAACAATCTCTATAAACGTATAAATAAGTGTTGCACAAACAGTATATTATGGTTAACTTATAACTCGCTTGATATTAATCTTACTTTATATGCCATTGCCCCTACTCTTTTCGGTGTGTCAGAAGCTTGCTTTTTCTGGATTACTGCTTCTGGCAGGCTATGCCGGCACAACGCCGGTGCCTGAGGCCGTGCCTGCCCACGATGACACAGAGAATACCACTTCTGCCAAACGCACTACTGCCGCTACGTCAATAATAGGTATCGATGTGTCGCGTTGGCAGAAAGAAGTTAACTGGGCTTTGGTGAAGGAAGATCAGGTAGCGTTTGCGTTTGTGAAGGCGACCCAAGGCGATTTTCGCCAGGACCCGTATTTTCCCCGAAACTGGGAGGAGACCAAGCGCCACGGCATCAAGCGGGGAGCCTATCATTTTTACAAGCCGGAGGCCCCGGTGCAGTGCCAGATCGAACTGTTCACGAACTCTGTAGTGCTTGAGCCCGGCGATTTACCCCCGGTATTAGATGTAGAGGTATCAGACCCGCAAGTTAGCGCCTCGCAGCTACGGGCAGGTATAAAAACGTGGCTGGAGGGTGTTACAGCCCATTATGGCGTAAAACCAATCATCTATACCAGCCAAAACTATTACCGTCGCTACCTGCAGGGCCATTTCCAGGACTACCATTTCTGGATTGCCCGCTATAGCGCTGTGCAGCCCGAGGTACACCACACCGACAGTTGGATGTTCTGGCAGCACACCGACAGAGGCAGAATAACAGGCATCAATACAGCCGTAGACATGAACTTCTTTTTGGGTGATGTGGATGCCCTAAGCCAACTATGCATCCCTGACCTGGTAGCGCAGCAAACAAGCCCGCTGCAACAGCTTAAGCATATGTACCCGCAACCGTAGGTTTTGTTAATCGCGCTTCGTTGCTCGTTTTCCGAAGAAGCATTAAGAGGTATGCGCGGCGGGTTGCTGCTGTTGAAATAGACTCATAACAAGTAAAAGGGGCTCCTGATCAGGAGCCCCTTTTACTTTATCCGGATATCTTTGATGCGGAGCTGCAGGGAAATCACGCCACGGTATACGTTTTCCTCTACGGTATAACACACGTCAAACGGAATGCCTTTAGAGATGGCTTTATAATAATCGCTGAGGCCGAAGCCGATGGCATCGATGTTGTAGAAACCATCCTGCGTCAGGCGCAGCTTCAGGTGCGAGTCGCCTACAACACGTACGCTGCCGGTATCGTACACGCACTCCGACACAAACACCGGCCCCATGTTGCCGGGCCCAAACGGCTCCATCTGCCGGATGATGTTGAAAAAGTTGCGGGTAATCTGGTTCAGTTTTATCTCGCCGTCAATCTGTATCTGCGGAATCTTCTGCTCTTCGGTAATGGTGTTAGACACCACCTCTTCAAAGCGCTCCCGGAAGGCTGGCACGTTCTCTACGGGCATCGTTAGCCCTGCGGCATACATATGGCCTCCAAACTGGTCCAGCAGGTCCGCGCAGCTCTCTATGGCGTTGTGCACGTTAAAGCCATGCACCGAGCGGGCTGACCCCGAGGCTTTGCCATTAGAAGCAGTCAGGATGATGGTGGGGCGGTAATACTTTTCGATGCAGCGGGAAGCCACGATTCCGATCACTCCTTTGTGCCACGTCTCCTTGAAAAGCACCGTTGAGTTTGCCGAGCGCAAGAAGTCGTCCTCCTCGATCATCTGAAGCGCTTCTTTGGTGATGTTGGAGTCTTTGGTACGCCGCTCTTTGTTCGATTCGTTGATGATGTCGGCCATCTTGAACGCCTCGTCCTTGGTTTGGGCTAACAGCATCCGCACCGAGTTCTTGGCATCGCCCATCCGGCCCGCCGCATTAATGCGTGGTGCAAAGCCGAACACGATGCTGGTGATGTCCATGTCATGCGTGATGGCGGCCAGCTCTTTCAGCGCTTCTAAGCCTGGGCGCATGGGTTGCGGCCCGTTCAGGTGGCGAAGGCCAAAATGCGCCAGCACACGGTTCTCCCCGGTAATCGGCACAATGTCCGCCGCAATACTCACCACCAGCAGGTCCAGTACTTTGTAGGCCTCTTCCTGATCGATGCCGTTCTGTAAACAGAAGGCCTGGATCAGCTTAAAACCCACGCCGCAACCAGAAAGTTCTTTGTAGGGGTATGGGCAGTCTACCTGCTTGGGGTCTAGCACCGCCACAGCCTGTGGCACGTCGTCGTCTGGCAAGTGATGGTCACAGATAATAAAATCGATGCCTTTCTCTGCGGCATAAGCTACTTTGTCTGCCGACTTTATGCCGCAGTCCAGGCTGATGATTAAGGAAAAGCCATGCTCCGCTGCCCAGTCTATGCCCTGCTGCGACACGCCATACCCTTCTTTATACCTGTCCGGAATGTAAAAATCGATTTGGTGGGTGTAGCCGCGTAAGAAGCCGTACATCATCGCCACCGAGGTGGTGCCGTCTACGTCGTAGTCGCCGTACACCAGTATCTTCTCGCTCTTGTGCAGCGCCTCGTTCAGCCGGTTCACGGCATCGTGCATGCCCTTCATCAGAAAAGGGTCGTGCAGTTCAGAAAGGCTGGGGCGGAAGTATTGCTTGGCTTCGTCGTAGGTGCAGATGCCACGTTGGCACAGGATGCTGGCAAGGGTGGGGCTTATTTTGAGGCTCTCTGAAAGTTGCACTACTACCTCTGCCGGCGCCTCCTGGCTATATTCCCACCTTTTCTCCATATGCTTCTGCTACACTACTTATAATTGGTTGCAAAGGTAGCTATTTTGAGTGATTTTCGAGCGACACCGCCGCAGGTCGCCAAAGACCTTCGGGCTGAAATTCGTACTTTTACCGGACTACAACCCGATAAGGCATGAAACGACTAAAAGAACTTTATGAAAAGTATAAGGATTATTCCCTCGACCTGATCATGTATGGTTTCTTCATCCTTTTTATACTGATCCTCGTTATTTTCTTCGGCTAAGACGCATACCCCCTGCGCAAAGTAGCTCACAGCCACTGTCTTTATAGGAAAGGCCTATATAATTGGCTCCAATAGAAAACACAACCGCAATATTTATATCTTAGATGAGGAATTTACGAGGTAGTTGGTCCACCCTCTATGGGAACCGTGGCGAAAGACATCTTAACCACCTACGCACATAGTACCAACAACTGTATGTCTACGCTTTTACACTAGTGAGCCCGAATTTTAAAATATTAACTAATCCATAAAGTATGAAAGCAAGCCTATTATTTGTGTTTCTTCTCTTTAGTATGCCATTGTTTGCACAGCATGAAACGAAGAATTTTGACGTTAGATTTGGAGTAGGTCGTACTATACTCGGTACTGGGGATTGGAGAACCATAACGTTAGAAAATGAACTAAACTACAGCATAAACTCATACTTCACCACTGCGCTGTCAGCGAATTATGGCAGAAGCAATAGAGGCGTTCATGGTACAGCATCCTATATACAAGGAAGTCTAAATATATTCCTTTCTCCTTTCAAGAACACAAAAAGAAATGACTTTAGAATAGGTACAGGCATTTCCGTTCTAAATGTGTCAAACGTCCGTGTATTATCATCAAGAAGTAATGCAAAAGGGGAAGAGATAGATATAGAATATGGTTTTAGTGAAAGAAGCTCCTTTGGGTACAATATTGTTCTCGAAGATACTTACACTGTTAAGAGCAAATATCTCTTAGGGTTAAAGGTATTCACCCAGTCTTTCTTCAGTGGAGATATCAATTCAGGAGTACTACTGAAGATTGGTGTGAAAATATAACAAGGGCTAACCAAGTGCAGCTTTAACCCTTGCTACGCTACGGGCTTCGGCTGCACGAGTACCGTTACCTCTCATAGTAATCTATAGAACTTTGCCTTGTAATTTAGCGTTAACGTAATAACTTTGTAATTACGTTAAATAGAAGTACTATGGAAGTATCAATCATTCAAATAGGAAATTCCAAGGGACTACGTTTGACTAAGTCCATTCTGGATAGATATAACATCAAGGATAAAGTTGAGCTAATACTGGAAAAGGGTCAGATTATTTTAAGGCCAATTGAGCATCCAAGGAAAGGCTGGGACAAAGCGTTCAGGAAAATGCATGAGAACGGAGATGACCAGCTTTTACTGGATGATGTGTTAGGCGATGAAAGCTTTGACGAATGGAAATAAGTCAGTATGAGATAATCCTGGTCAATCTGGACCCTACAATCGGAAGTGAAATACAGAAAACAAGGCCATGTGTAGTGATATCCCCCGATGAGATTAACCATAACCTAAGAACAGTGGTTATCGCGCCGATGACCACCAAGAGCCGTAGCTATCCTACTCGTGTGAAAGTGAAGCACAACAATCAAGTGGGGTGGGTCGTGATCGACCAGATAAGGACTATTGATAAAGTCCGCATTGTTAAAGTGCTAGGAAATCTAAACCCTTCAGAAGTCGCTTCCTGCAAAAGTGTGATAAAAGAAACTTTTGTGGACTAACAAAAAACGACGATAGGTAACCTGGTGTAGCCGTAACCCTTCGCGATGCTAAGGGCTTCGGCTGCACAATCCATTAGTTGCAATAGTCAGGATGTAAGCTTACATTCTGTGACATTGAACAATATTTTACCTGACATTTCCCTCTTAGCATTTTTCTTTCGTAATCCCCTCTCACTAAAACATGGAGGGGTTGCGAAAGAAAAATGAACCTGTAAGCCTTCTGCTACCAAGATTAGCAGTAATGTCAGGTCAAGTAGTGGCAATTACACGTTAGTTCACGGCATCACCCCGAAGCTTGCGGAAACGCTTGCGGGCTTCGGCAGCAAAAATGCTCCCCTTGTGCTTTACAAGCAGGTCGTTGTATAACTGTTGCGCCTTCTCTTTGTCTTTAATGCTTTCTTCGTATATATAGGCCATTCGGTACAGGGCATCATCGCTCAGAATGTCATATTGCGGGTTGCTCACAATCTTCTGCAGGTTCTCTACTGCTTTCTCAAAATCACCGGTGCGTTCATAAATCTTAGCTTTTTGGAAGTATACCTCGTCCGTTAGGCTATGCCCCGGGAATTTCTCTAGCATGGCATCCAGAGCAGCTAGCGCCTCCGGCAGCTTGTTCTGGAACACCAGCAAGTCGATGGCCGCGTATTCTTCCATGGCCACGGTTGAGGTGTCGAGCCCTGTGTTGTCGGTGATCAGCAGGCTCAGGTCCATGGCATCATTGGCTATCTCGCGGCTCGTGGCCAGCTTCAGGATGTCGAGGTGTGCCTGCGCCAGCTCAAAATCTCCTTTGTAATAATTTAGGCGGGCATTGCGCAGCTTGGCCTCATGGCCAATCGTGGTTTCCTTATGCGACTTCTCTACCTGCGAGTATAACAGCGTACTTTCCCAAGGCTCTCCTTTCAGCAAGTAAATATCCCCCAGCGTCAGTTTACTGTCGGCTACCAGATTGGCATTGGCACGGGGCATCTCAATAGCCTCCTGAAGCAGCGTTATAGCCTTTTCTTTGTCATCCAGGTAAAACGCATACAAGCCTGCCATGTGCTGCAGCACCTCTACCGTTTCCGGCCGGCGGCCCACCTCTGTTAGCAGTGCCTCGTAGTCTGCCAGCAAGGCCCTGATCTTCTCTTGGCTCACCGGGAAGGTATGCTGCACCTGCTCCTCGCGGGCGTTGATGAGCCGCTGCCTGGCCACCAGGTAGTATGGCCCTTCCGGATATTCCCGCACAATGTACTCAAAGGCCTCAATAGCTCCCTGGTAATCGTTATTCTTCAAACTGATAGTGCCTAACTCCATCACCCGGACACCTCCGCTGCGGGTACGCTTGTCTACGGCGCGGGCCTGCAGCAGGGCACTGTAAAAATCGCGGCGCTGCATGTAAAGCCATATCAGCAGCTCGTTAAACGACAATTTGTCTGGGTGCTGCTGCACCTGTAAGATCAGGGCTTGTTCCAGCTTGTCGAAGTGCTTTTCGTCCTGCATACTGCTTTGCAGCATGCTCTGTACATAGCCCAATTCGTTTTCCTCGCTTTGCAGCAGGGTAAGGGCTTCCTTTATCATCTCCTCTGTCTTACGCCGGTAACGGTAAAGGGCAATCAGCGGGCGGTTGAAAGCAAGCGGGTCGTTTGCCAACTGCCGCCCTTTCAGATAAGCCTTCTCGGTATAGTCGTAGAGTTCGTTCTGCATGAAGGCATTTGCCACCGCAATGACCGTCTCCCCGGAGATGTTGCCAATCACTTTCTCGAACTGCTTGGTGGCCGCGGCCTTATCGCCTGCCGCCTGGTATACTAACCCTAGGTCCACCTCAAAGCTCGGATTGTTGGCATAGCGCTTCATCGTCTTCCTGACTAGCTTCTCTGCCTCTTTGTACTCCCGCTGCGCCAATAATACCTTCAGGTAATCTGGGTAAACAACACCGACCAGCCTTTGCTCGGCCATCAGCTTCTCATACAAGGGAGCCGCCTTGGCATACTCGCCCTGGCTCATGTACTGGCGGGCCAGCTCCAGTTCCTGCTGCTGCGCCTTCGCCGATGGCATGGCAACAAGCAGCAGAAGCGCAAACACGAAGGTATGGTATAGTCTGATTAGCATTGTGTTCTTAAAACGGTAAATGGCGGCGAATTTGTATACAGGTGCCAGGAGCAATGTAGCTGTATTGGCTTGGCCCTCCAGGAACCTGAAAACCAGCTTCGGCGCCTGTTGTTTGTTTAACTATGAATATACGGAATCGGTTTAAGATTTCTTGCGGCGTGGCTAGACAGTAGTGGCGTGGTTCCGGTGCCCTATAACAAGAAAAGCCGCTTTGAGGGCGGCTTTTCTTGTTATGATTGATGCAGTTATCTTTCGGCTTTACCAGGCGTTACTTCGTGCCCGTGCTGCCCGCGTTTTTCTGGCTGAATTGCCGCTTATAGCGCCATCAACAGAATAAAGGCCGGGGCCAAATACCAATAAAGTCAGATAAATCAGCAGGTACAACAATGCTTGTTCCTTTTTAGCGAATGGGTCTTCGTTGTGACGTATAAATGCTGCCACTCCCATCGTGATCACCAAACCCAGACTGGCAAAGCGTGTTGCCAGGCCCAACATCAACAACCCGGAGCAGATTACTTCTCCGAACACGGCCAAGGCTAAGGAAGCTGTCGCACCAATGCCCAGGAAATCGAAGAACTGTATCTCGCCACCTGCCAGCAGCGTCTGCAGCTTAGGTATGCCGTGTGTCAGCATAAAGCCACCGATGCTCAGGCGTAGCAGAAGCAGCCATACGTCGGCTATAGTTCTGTTGTAGGTGATGTTGAAGATCTTGTTCACAAAACGCTTTTTGAAGATGTCACTGCTGCCGTAAGCTCCCTCTTAGAAGAAGCGAACGCGGTTATCTGTAATATCTGCTTTTTCTTTAATAGCTTCGAAAGCATTGTTCTCGGTACGGCTGCTACGCTGGCTGCGCATTTGCTCTTTTACGTTCGAGAAGTCGTTGATTTCCGGAGCTGGCGTCAGTTGCGTAAGTTCTACCATCAGCACACCACCCTGGCCCTCAAACGGAGCCGTGCGGGCACCTGGCTTCAGGCCAAAAGCCTTGCCAACAGCTACCGGCTCTACGCCCAAACCTGGGATGCTAGAAGATGCCAACGTCACGTTATCGGCAGTTCTAACCACGGCATCAGCGCCATAGCTTGCTGCAATCTCATCTAACGTGCCCTTCTGGCCTTTCAGCTTCGCGATGATCTGCTGGGCCTTCACCTCATTGCGAACAGCGGCAGTCAGCTCGTCTTTGATGTCCTCGATGCTAGCATAGCCTTTCTCGCGCTTCTTTGTAAGGGTGGCTACCACAAACTGATCGTCGATCTCGAAAACCGGAGACACGTCGCCAACTTCTGTGTCTTTGGCATAAGTCCAACGCACCAGTTCGCGGGCATTGTTCAGGTTGTTCACCACGATGTTGTTCTTGCCAATTGCAGAGGCCTCTTCTTTAACTAAAGCAGGATTCTTGGCTGCATTCGCTCTGAACTCCTCTGCGCTACCGCTTGTGCCTGCCAGTTCGTCGGCAATACCGTAAGCTGCGTCGCGAGTAGACTCACTTGCCTCGATGGCACGCTGCATAGCCGCAATTTTATACGTCTGCGTTGTCTTAGGAGCTGTAATCTTCACGATATGGAAACCATACTCTGTCTCTACCAGGTTTGGCAACAGGCCCGGACCGGAAGCACTGAATACGGCGGCATCAAATGCAGGAACCATGCGTCCTTTGGCAAACCAACCCAGGTCACCGCCTGTAGAGGCCGTGCCGTCTGTGCCGTGCTGTGCTGCCATCTGCGCGAAGTCAGCACCGTTTTTAATCTGCGCCAGAACATCCTGTGCCTTGGTTTGAGCAGCTGCTTTCGCCTCTGGTGAATCGTTTTCCGGACGGATCAGGATATGGCTTGCTTTTACAGCTGCATCACCTTCTTTAGCATCTACTATTTTGTAGAGCGCCTGTGTGCCATTCTCAGCGTATGGGCCATATACTTTGCCTTCCTGCAACGGCAGTTGGTTGCGCAACTGCGTTGGCAACTCCCCCGGGTTACGGTAGCTACCATCAAACGGAACGTCAGAATTTGCATTCACAAAAGCGGAGTCGTTGGTGGAGGCGGCAAACTGCTGCGACAAAGTGCTGATTTCCTGGCTCAGGTAAGTGCTGTCCTCGCCGGAGGCTGTCACCGGAATGGTCACAAACTCAATGGAACGGCCGTCTTCTACCTTGTAGAGCTCTTTGTTGCGCTCGTAGTAGTCTTTCAGTTGCGCATCGGTTACCTGCACCGAAGAATCCGTTACACTGAAATAAGGCACATAAAGTGCCTTGATGCTTGCCGCTGCATTCTGCGCCTTGTAGAAGTGCTTTGCCTCGGCATCGGTTACGTATACCGTCTTGCTCAGCAGGTTCATATACTTCGACTGCAGGCGGTCGCCATACAGGCTCTGCTCAAAGCTAACCCACATTGGACGGGCATTAGGGCCCATCTGGTCCAGGTTCTGCAGATACTGCACAATCTGGTTGCGGTCAAACTCACCGGTCTCCGGGTTAGTGAAGGCCTGCTTAACAGCCGGGTGTATGTTGTTGCCCTGCACCATGTCTGCCAGTTCTTCCTCTGTCACGACAATGCCCAGGCGATCGTATTCTTTTTGAAGCGCAATCTTAAAGATCAGCTGGTTCCAGGCCTGCTCACGCAGCATGGCCAGTTCGCCCTCGTTGGCGGCACGGCCAGTACGGTTCTCGTAATCAGCTTTTGCCTGCTGCAGTACCTGATCGAACTCCTGGTAATCGATCTCCTCGCCGGCAATTTCGCCAATCGTGTTCGAGTTATTACCCAAAAGTCTTGAGTTAGGGCCAAGCAGGTCTCCGCCTACCACAAAAACACCAAGCCCGATGGCAATGGCGCCTACAGCCCAACCAGACTTCTCTCTAATCTTGTTAATTAATGCCATTCTTTATTTAAATATAAAAGGATTGTGCAAAATAAGGCTAATCGCGCTAAAATTCAAAATTTTTATATATCACTTCAGCTTGCAGCATCTGCCTGATTGTCTGTGTTTTTTACCAGCTTCACCGCGTCAATGCGATTCTCATCCATGGTCAGAATACTGATCGTGTAGGGTGGCACCGATACCTGGTCGCCCGGCAGCGGTATCTCCCCGAATACAGACAAAACTAGCCCGCCTAAGGTTTCATAGTCTCCCTCGGGCAGTTCTAGCTGGTGTTTCTCATTCAGGTAATCTATTTCATGGCGCCCGCTCAGCACGTAAATACCCTTGTCTGGTAGCACCTGCTCCAGCAAGGCCTGGTTCACATCATACTCGTCTTCTATCTCCCCGAAAATCTCCTCGATCACGTCCTCCACCGTCACGATGCCCGAGGTGCCCCCAAACTCATCTACTACCACAGCCACGCTGCGGTGCTCCGATACAAACTTCACGAACAGCTCGCTGGCCAGCATGCTCTCCGGCACCATACTCACCGGGGCCATAATCTCGGAGATGCTCTTAGGCTGCTTAAACATGGCCAGTTGGTGGCAGTAACCGATGATGTTGTCGATGGAGTCTTCGTAAATCAGTATTTTCGAGTGCCCGGTCTCGACAAAGGCTTTGCCGAGCTGCTCCACGGTTGCCTCTAGCTCCACGGCCTTTACTTCTGTGCGCGGCACCATACACTCTCGCACCTTCACGGTTTTAAAGTCCAGGGCATTGTGGAAGATGAGCGGGTCTACCTCCGGGGCATCTTCCTGCTCGGGGTGGTAAAGGTGGTTTTTGATAAATGAGTTCAGGTCGGTATAGCCAAACACCGGCTTTTCCTCCGAAAACTCGATCCGGAATAACTTTTCGGCCACCCATTTGCTGAGTCCCACAATCAGCACCACTACCGGGTATAGCAGGTAGTATACCAGCAGAAAAGGCACTGCCAGCACTTGCAGCATGTGGTTGGGGTCGATGGCGAAGAGGCTACGGGGCAAAAACTCAGCCGTAAGCACCACCACCACCGACGCTATCGCAATTTGCAGGAACAGGATCAGCAGGCCCAGTTGCAGCGCATCGGGCAGGTAGGCCATCAGCAGTTGGTGCAGCACCCCGGCAATCGCCAGGCCATACAGCACCAGCGACAGCGTGTTGCCGATCAGGATGGTGGCCATCAGGCGGGCAGGGCGCTTCAGCAAAAAGCCCAGTATCCGGCCCGAAAGCTCCCCGTTTTTTTCGTTTAGCTCAATCTGTATTTTATTGGCAGCCATAAACGCCATCTCGATGCCAGAGAAAAAGGCAGAGAACAAGAGGGCAGCAATAAGGACGACAATCTGACTGGGGTCTATCATACAGGGGCATCAGGTCTGAAAAGGGCTAAGCGCCATTTCTGTTTTTTTTGCGGTAATAGTAAAGCATAAACAGCACCAGCCCGATCATGTATAGCCAGTAGTTGCCTATGATATCGTCCTCCACCATGCTTCGGTGCACGCCAATCACCATCACCACAAACGACAGCGAAAGCAAAATTATATTGGTTAGCCTTTGGTTCATTATTCTTCCAGTTCAATAATACCGGTCACGTCGGTTATTCTGTAATTCGAGAAGTCCTGGTTGGCCCGCAGGCCGTTGCCCATGATAATCTGCTCGGGGGTTGTGATGCGCACAAACTTGTCGGTGTAGATTTTGGCCCGGCGCTTGTCCCAGAACAGCTCCTCTGTTTCCAGCTTCTCCTTCTTGGCCAGGTTCTCCACCATCACGTTTCCCCGTGCCAGAAACAGGCTTTTGTTGCGGTCCTGCTTGCCGTAGTTGGCTTTCAGGGTAGAGGTTACCTGCCTGCCTTCTTCGAAAAACTCCACAAAAAGCCCATCCGGAAAAACGCCGTCGCCGGTCTCAAACTCCTGCTGCAAGGGGGCCTGCAACTTGATCAACAGCTTGGCCGAGTCGCTGTACAGGGTTATCACATCGTGGTTCTCGATGGTCGGGCCCGTATACTTTTTCTCCTTGTCCGGGTCTTTCAAATCATCTTTGCAGCCTACACCGATAAAGGAAATCCCCATCAGCAGCAAGGCTATCCATGCGCTTCGCATTCTTCAGTGTGCTCTGTTTGGTGTGAATTTAGCAAATTATGTGTTGATTGTGCTACCCTGAGGCTGATTGTCAGAAGCGATAGTATACACCAAAGGCCGCTTGTCTAAACGGCCTTTGGTGTATACTATCGCTTCTGCTTGCGGCAATTAGTCTATTCTTCGTTTGATGAACCACCTGCTGTTCACAGTAAAGCCTAGCCCAAACTGCAAATAGTCTTCCTTTACAAGGCTGCTTTCAGTGGTGCCACGCTGCCCATACCCTACCGAGACATTGAGTTGGTACATATCATAAATGGTAGAGCGGCCAATCGGGAACATGGCCCCGGCGGTAACACCCTTATCGGTGATGCCTGTGCCATTGATTTCGTAAGGGGTTTTGCTGTAATACACGCCCCCACGGTACATGATGCGCTTAAAGTAGCTGTCGATGGCGTTTGCATCGGGGGTGTACTCCCCTCCTACAGCCACCCGGTAGCTATCGCGCAGGCCTTCGTTTGAGCCATCAAAATTGCGGAACTCCGACCATTTATACCTGGCAAAATCTGCGGCCAGCGTCAAGTTAGAGCCATTGTCCACGCTGAAACCAAACTTATAATTTGCTGGCAGGTTCACCTTGCTCTCGCTGCTATCGCTCAGTACTGGGTTTGTCTGTGTCAGGCGCTCAAAAGACATTTTTCGCTCAGCGTTCAACTCGGTATTAAACGTATACACGCCGCCCACGCTCATAAATAACTTATCCGAGAGCTTCTGCCGGTAGTTTGTACCTGCCTTGAACAGGAAGCCGCCATAATTGATGCTGTTGATGATGGCAACACGCTCCTGGGCCACAGATTCCTGCGACGGATCGGATATGATGCTGCCGGACTCGCTGGCGACGTTTCCGAAAACGTAAGAAGCGCTACCGCCTACTGTGAGGCCGCCAGCAATTTTTACGCCATGGCCAAAGTATACTTCAGACAAGCCACCGCTGCCCACATACTCTCTGATTATAGTTGCCTCCGGGTTGCCTTCTACCGCAGCCGAAACTGAGGTTTCGTAATTAACCGTGGAGAAGGGCCGCAAGCCCACCGCAGAGCTCCAGCGCTTTGATAGCGGCACCGCAAGCGACAGGTTATGCAGGTTGCCGTTGGCATCACGCTGCGAGGCCGACTCCGTTTTCACGCGCTTCACCTGCCCAGCTATACCCATATCGAAATTGGTGATGCTGTTATAGAAAAGCAGTGCCGGGTTAGAGCTGTTTATCTGGTAGCTGTTGGCGGCGCTAACGCCTACCCCAGCCATACCAGCCGTGCGGATGTTTCCGTAATTTTCGTTGATTTCACCAAGCCCAAGGCGGGAGTACGGAGTGTTGCTGATAAGCTGTGCCTGTGCCGTATGCGCAAAGCATAACACGGCCATGCCTATCAATACTCGAAATGTCTTATACATTATATGTCAATATTCTGTGAAGCCCGATTAAGACCAGTTCAGGAATTACAAAGATGCGTCCTTTTAAGTTACTTTCAAAAAATCCTGCGTCGCCTCCACAAAGGACTACCACCAGATCAACAGCTTTCTCGGAGTAAGCCTGTATAAAACCATTCAGCTCGGCCACTGTGCCTGCCAGCACACCGCTCCGGATCGACTCTTCGGTTGTTTGCCCTGTCAGCGGAAACGCGTCTCCGGTTCGCTGAACTAACGGCAGGCGCTGGGTAAAAGTGTGCAGCGCCTTGAATTTCATGGTAAGCCCCGGTGAGATACCGCCCCCGTGGTACTGGCCATGCTGGTCAACAAAGTCATGCGTGATGCAGGTGCCAGCGTCAAAAACGAGGCAATTGCGCTCTGGGAAAAGGTAATTAGCCCCCACAGCAGCCGCAATCCTGTCTACACCCAGCGTCTGCGGGGTTTTGTACAGGTTAGAAACAGGCAAGGCTGTCTGCGCCGAAAGCTCCACGAGCTTACCGGTTACAGACAGCCTCTGCTGCATGGGCAGGCCACTTTGCGCTACCGAGGCGATAATGGCATGGTCAAAGACCTGTGCCTGCAAGGCCTCCGGCAGTGCGTCCTGCCCTTCAAAATATCCTTGTGCTACCAGTGCGTCTCCTTCAAAGATGCCGTATTTAGTGCCGGTATTCCCGATGTCGATGGCAAGGTTGCGCATAGGTATTTCCTACATAAAGTATTTCAGACGGATTACTTCTTTCTCGGTGAGGTAACGCCAGTTGCCGCGCGGCAGGTCCTTCTTGATCAGGCCAGCATACTGCACACGGTCCAGGGTAATAACCTCGTAGCCCAAATGCTCGAAAATGCGGCGCACGATGCGATTACGGCCAACGTGTATCTCTATACCCAAGAACTTATTTGACTCGCCAAGCAGGGCCAGGTCATCTACCTCCACTTTGCCATCTTCCAGCTCCAAACCTTCTGATACTTTCTGGAAGTCCGCTTTAGTAATCGGCTTGTCCAGCTCTACCTGGTATATCTTCTTGATTCCGTTAGATGGGTGCGTCAACTTCTGAGCCAGTTCGCCATCGTTGGTGAACAACAACAGTCCGGTGGTATTGCGGTCTAAGCGGCCTACCGGGAAAATACGCTCCGTAGAGGCATTGGCCACCAGGTCCATCACCGTCTTGCGGCCTTCCGGGTCATCCGTGGTGGTCAGGAAGTCCTTTGGCTTGTTCAGGAGCACATACACCAGTTTTTCGCGGTTCAGGATCTTTTTGCCGTACTGCACATTGTCAGTTAGCTGCACTTTAAAGCCCATCTCCTTTACTACCTCACCGTTCACTTTGATTTCACCAGCCTCAATCAGCAGGTCAGCCTCGCGGCGCGAGCAGATACCGGCATTGGCGATGAAACGGTTCAAACGGATTGATCCGTCGCTGTCCTCATCTTCCTCTCTGCGGTTGCTTTTTTTGATGCGCGGATTGTCGTTGTAACGGGTCAGGTTATACGTAGGTGCTTTTGGCTCCTCTTGGTTGCTTTCGTCGAAGCGGCTTGGCGTGGTGCGGCCACGGTTTCCAAAACTCTTGGTCTTAGAGTCTCTGTCGCCATGGCTGCGCTTTTCGCCAAACGCTGGCTTGCCATCACGGGCCGGGCGGCGGTCACCGTCATCTCTGCGATCAGTGCCGTATGGTTTTTTATACCCTCCTTCGCGACTGTCGCTGCCAAAAGAGCGTCTTTCACCACCTTCTCTCCTGTCTGGGCGGTCTGCGTTGAAAGAACGGCGCTCGCCATCTGCTCTGCGGTCGCTGAATGATTTTCGTTCGCTATCGTCGCGTCGCGGGCGATCACTGCTGAAGCTGCGTCTTTCGTCCCCTTCGCGTCTTTCCGGGCGGTCTGTGCCAAACGGACGACGCTCGCTTCTCTCACCGCCACGGCGGTCATCTCTTCTGTCAGTGCCAAAACCGCCTCTGTCGTTGTTGCGTCTGTCCGGGCGGTCTGCATTGTAAGGGCGTCTTTCGCCGCCCTGGTTTCTATCGTTAAAGTTACGGCGCTCGCCACCCTCTTTGCGGTCCGGGTTGAACGGTCTGCGTTCGCCGCCCTCTCTTCTCTCTCCATAAGAGCGCTTTTCGCCACCTTCCTTGCGGTCGCCAAACGAGCGGCGCTCACCGCCTTCACGGTTGGCGTTGTATGGCCTGCGGTCACCACCTTCGCGGCTAGGGCGGTCTGAATTAAATGACCGTCGTTCGCCAGCATCCCTGCGGTCACTTGAGCCTCTGTCAGACCCGAATGAGCGGCGGTCATCCCGTCCTCCTCTGTAGTCTGGGCGATCGTACTTATCTTTTCGGTTAAATATTTTCTTGCCGTCGCGGTCGTTACTAGCTGGCCTGCCAGAAGAATTTCTGTCAGCGCCTCTTCTGCCTGCCCCTGCGTTGTCGCGGTCAGGTCTTTCGTTTTCTCTTGCCATGGTAATATAGTTATGGATGCAGTATCGCTACTGTACCTTGTATAATGTGCAGTATTAAAAAATTAACAGTGAAATAAGTTCAAAAGGATGAGTGGCGGCGGCTAGTCGGCGTTTTGCCCGATGGAGTTCTCCTCGGTCACAAAATCTTTTAGCTGCGGAAGGTCTTTGATGTGGTTTATCCCGAAGTAGTCCATGAATTTTTGCGAGGTGCCGTACAGCACAGGGCGGCCAATGGTTTCGGCTTTCCCCTTTATCTCGATCAATTCTTTCTCCAGCAGCTTATGGATGGCATAATCGCACCCCACGCCGCGGATTTGCTCTACCGCCGATCGGGTAACCGGCTGTTTATAGGCAATAATAGCCAGCGTCTCCAGAGAAGACGCTGACAGTTTTTTCTTTGACTTGTGCTTCAGGTAGGTGCTAACGGTTTCCTGGTACTCCGGCTTGGTCAGGAATTGGTAGCCACCCCCGATAGCGTATATCTGGAAGGCAAAGCCATTGGCCAGCAACTGTTCATTTACCGCTTCTACAGCCTCCAGCACATCGCTCACCAATATCTCCTCCATCCCCAGCGATTCCTGCAGGCATCGCTGGATCTCTTCAATGCTGATAGGCGACTGGGCACAGAACACGAGTGCCTGAATATGGTTTTGCAGAATATTCAAGTGGTAAAAGTAAAGGTACGGGCAATATTAGTCGTTACGCTGAAGCTTGGCCTCAATTGAATGCTGCGTATGCGGCACGGCACGCAGTCGCTCTTTCGGAATCAGTTTATCTGTAACGATGCAAACGCCGTAAGTACCGTTCTTGATGCGGATAAGGGCATTTTCCAACTGCTGGATAAACTTCATCTGGCGGGAAGCTAACTGGTTCAGGCTTTCCTTCTCTGCCGTGTCTGCGCCGTCTTCCAACACTTTGGTAGGAGACGCTGTGTTATCAGTGCCTGAGTCGTTACGGCGGCTGAGGGTCTCTTTTATAAAAGCAACCTCTTTACGGGCGTTCGTTAACTTCTCCTGGATGATTGTCTCAAACTCGGCCAACTCTTCTTTAGAGTAACGCTGTTTCTCTTCGTTTGTATTCATTTCACTGAATTAGAACTTGTTATAATATGCGCCTGTTTAACCAAACAGGCAATTTATGGTGCTATTGGCAGGCTTACAGGTATAACAGAAGCCAGGAGTTATAAGTTTAAATTCACTATATATAACACGTAAAATCTATATCCCAATCTACTTCTTTGGGTAGTATAAACTCTAAATTTCGTGCAAAAATAAGAGTAATATCTATACTTTGCTATTGCAGCGGGCAATTTAAAAAATTTATATGCCGTATAATTGCCTCAGCTTCTGTTGTATAAAAACCATGCCTAAACCCTGTAGTTTGGAACAGATGTTGCTTAAACTGATGCAACTCGTATAGGGTTTAACTTTGTTGATCAAAACCATGATAAAAAAACTATTCGTTACGACACTGCTCCTCGTGCTGGTTTTTGCAGCATTTATACCTGCTAGCGCACAGCGCAGAACCACGGCGGCACCCACCCGCAGCACCGTCCTAAAAGTAAACGTGCTCAGCCCATTTGTGCTCACGGCCTCTGGCTTCGTGGAGCATGCGTTCAGTTCCCAGATAAGCGGGCAGTTTGGGGCCTTCATTACTGGCGCCTCTGTGAAAGATGTTAGCTTTGAAGGCCATGGCTTTACGCCGGAAGTGCGCTATTATATATCAGAGCAGGCTCCGGACGGGTTTTATGTGGCTGGGTATGGCCGTGTGCTCAACTATAAGCTAACGGTGGAGGACAAGGACAAAGGCGAGACCTACGAGGCAACCTATAAGCCTATCGGGGCTGGCGTGGCGGCAGGCAACCAGTTTATCTTTAACAGCGGCATTGCCTTAGACCTGTTTTTGGGTGTGGGCGTGAACGGCGGCAGCCTAAACGTGAAGTCGGGCACCAACGACGACTTTGACAGAGGCGTGCTGGACTATCTGAATATCTTAGGAAGCGGAGTACGTTTCCGTCCGGGCATTTCGTTAGGGTATAGCTTTTAGGCATCTGCCCTACATAAAAAAAGAAGTCCCTGCTTTTAACATGAAAGCAGGGACTTCTTTTTTTATACTCTTTTCTGGCGCTAATTAGCGTTGCATTTCTTAAAAGCTAAGCATCCGGATAGCCGCTGCCGCTGCCTCTACGCCTTTGTTGCCGTGCTTGCCGCCTGCTCTGTCTAAGGCCTGCTCCAGCGTGTTGGTGGTTACCAACCCAAACGACACAGGCTTGTTGTACTTCATGGACACGTGGGTAAGCCCCTGCGCTACGGCGTTGTTGATGTAGTCGTCGTGCTTGGTGTCACCTTTAATCACGACGCCGAGGCAAATAACGGCGTGCACCTCTTCCTGCTGCGCCAGGAACTGCGCCCCCAGGGTAAGCTCATAGCTACCAGGCACTGTGTTGACGTAGATGTTCTCTTTCTGCGCACCGTGCTCCAGTAAGGTATCTATAGCCCCTTGAGCAAGGGTTCCTGTAATATCCTCGTGCCATTCGGCTACTACTATTCCAAACACCTTGTCAGTGATTTCAGCGAATTTGTCTTTGTTGTATTCGCTCAGGCTTTTAAGTGATGTGGCCATGCTTGCTTCTTTTTGTCAATCGTTGGTCTTTATTCGGGAGTTTAAGGCAAAAGGCTTCGTTCCTCCCTTTAAGAAAAAAGCGCTTTTGCCTGTTAGAGCAAAAGCGCTTTAGATTTTATATACCTGGTAAGCCTACTGAGCGCTGGCGCCACCTGCTCGCGCTTCGGCGTAGGCTTTGTACTTCTTGGCATCTGTCACCTCAGGAGAGGCCACATAGTCTGATACAATCTTACCATACATCTCAGCGGCAGAAGAGAAGTTCTCCGCAGCCTCATAGGCCACACCTGCCTTCATTAGGTACTGTGGCGAGAAGTAAGGGTTGGCATTATAGTTGGCCGCTTTTACATAGAGGGCCGCTGCTTCTTCGTTCTTGCCCTGCTCCAGCAGTGCATCGCCCGTTAGGCTATAAGCACGCGCCTGCAGCAGGTAGTCATCCGACTCGAAATCCTCCAGATGCTCTGCGGCCTTGGCAAACTCGCCCTGCTTCAGCAGTGCTGCGCCAGCGTAAAAATGCGCCAGGTTACCGGCGTCTGTCCCGCTATACTCGTCCGCTATCTTTAGGAAACCCTCATACTGTCCGTCGCCGTTCAGGGCTTTGCCCAAAGAGTCGGCCTCGAAGTAATATACAGCCTGAAACATAGCCTGCTGTGCTTCCTGGTTTTGCGTGTTGCGGTAATTGTAGTACAAGAACCCGCCCACAACGATAGCTGCAATCAGGGCGAACACACCGAGTAGCTTTGACTTGTTTTTCTTTACGAAATCCTCTGACTGCGTCAGGCGCTCGGCCAATGCATCAGGGTTCTCAACTAACTCCTCAAACTCGCTGTGCTTCTTAACTGTCTCTTTTGCCATTAGAATGAATGAAATAATAAATTCAAAATTAGGAATTAAAAACTGTATTTAGACAACATTCCTAATGCCTGAACATTAAAATTATAATTTTTAATTCCTGATTCCGAAATATTTGTGCCTTAGTCCATTATGTAAGGATAGTCGCTCTCCACATAAATGTCTGTGTAGAGTTCGCTCGCCTCAGGGTATGGCGAGTCTTCGGCAAACTGCACGGCTTCTGCCACACGCTCCTTGATCTTCTCGTCAATCTGCTCCAGATCTTCTTCTGTGGCCCACTTGTTCTCCAGGATGGTTGCCTTTACCGACTCAATCGGGTCTTGTGACTTGTAGTCCTCCAGCTCCTCTTTAGTCCTGTATTTCGCAGGGTCAGACATGGAGTGCCCCTTGTAGCGGTATGTCCTGAACTCGAGCAAAGTAGGTCCTTCACCGGCACGCGCACGCTCAGCGGCTCTTGCCACGGCTTCGTGCACATCTTCCACGCTCATGGCGTTTACTGCCTCCGAAGGGATGTCGTAAGACTCGCCCAGGGTATAAAGCTCCGTTACGTTTGAGGTACGCTGCACCGAGGTTCCCATGGCGTAGCCGTTGTTCTCGATCACGAAGATAACCGGCAGTTTCCACAGCATGGCCATGTTCAGGGCCTCGTGGAACGCTCCCTGGCGAACCGCGCCGTCACCCATCGAACACACGCACAGGTTGCCTGTTTTGTTGTACTTCTCAGCGAAGGCAATGCCTGCGCCCATTGGTATCTGCGCACCCACAATACCGTGGCCGCCCATAAAGTTTACTTCTTTGTCGAAGATGTGCATAGACCCCCCTTTGCCCTTAGAGCAACCGGTTGCTTTGGCAAACAGCTCGGCCATCACCGCTCCTGGGTCGGTGCCCAGCGCCAGTGGGTGTGCGTGGTCGCGGTAAGCCGTGATCCACTTGTCATCCTTGGTGAGCGCGCTTACAGCACCTGCCGCACAAGCCTCCTGGCCAATGTAGAGGTGGCAAAAGCCTTTTATTTTCTGCTGACCATACAGCTGGCCTGCTTTCTCTTCGAAACGGCGCATGAGTTTCATTTGCTCATACCACGTCATGTAGGTTTCCTTTGAAAACTTTGGCTCAGCCTGTACCTTTGCTTTCGGTGCCTTTCCTTGTGCCTTTTCTTTCGTATCAGCCATAAGTGTTAGTCTATGCGTTATCTTGATTATCCGTTTGCCGCATCTGGGCAGCTTAATCACTCTTAAAACTACGACAAATATAAGCCACTAACGGATTTAGCTTGCGAAATTAAGGAAAAAGATATCAAAGTAGAAACGAATGCTCCTCGAAAATCTCAGTTTGCTGTTTTTCAAAAATTACGAAGAAGCTGCGCTCAGCTTTTCGGAGCACATCAATTGCTTTATCGGGGACAACGGAAGCGGTAAAACCAACCTCCTGGATGCCATTCATTACCTTTCCATCACTAAAAGCGCTTTCCCGGGCACTGAGCTGCAAAGCATTAAGCAGGGCGAGGATTTTTTTATGGTGAAAGGCCGCTTTTTGGTGGAGGGCCAGAAGCATACGGTGCAGGTGAGCATGAAGCAGGGCCAGAAGAAGACCGTAACGCACAACAAAGCGCTCTACGAGAAGATGAGCGACCATATCGGGCGCTTTCCGGTGGTGCTGATCTCGCCTTACGATACCGACCTGATCCGGGAGGGCAGCGAGGAGCGCCGCAAGTACTTCGACAGCCTGATCTCGCAGCTGCACCACCCATACCTCGAGCAGCTGATCCAGTATAACTATGTGCTGAAACAGCGCAACTCGCTGCTGAAGCAGTTTGCCGAGCGCCACTACTACGACCGCGATTACCTGCACATCCTCAACGAGCAGCTGGTGTTGCCTGGAAAGCAGCTGGCCGAGGAGCGGCAGAAGTTCCTGGAGGAGTTTGTCCCCATTTTCCGGAAGCATTACCGCCATATCTCCGAAAGCAGCGAGGAAGTGAGCCTGACCTACAAAAGTCAGCTGCCCGATGCCGATTTTGCCACGCTGCTGCAGCAGGCCGAGCGCAAGGACCTGGCGCTGCAGCGCACTACCGTCGGCCCGCACAAAGACGACTATGTTTTCCTGATGGACGGCAACCCGGTGAAGAGCTTTGGCTCGCAGGGGCAGCAAAAAAGCTTTGTGATTGCCTTGAAGCTGGCGCACTTCGAGGTGATTGCCGAACGCCACCACCACAAGCCCCTGCTCCTGCTCGACGACATCTTCGACCGCCTCGACGAGAAGCGCATCACGCACCTTATGGAAATGGTGGCCGCCCATACCTTCGGCCAGATTTTCCTGACCGACACCCACCTGGAGCGCACCGATAAAATACTCGCCGGCCTCTCAGAAAGTATCCGTAGATTTGAGGTAAAGGACGGAACGGTAAAGGTGATTGGGTGAGGGCATTAAAGTCCATGTGTTGCCACACGATATCTGGGCATCTAATCTACCAGTTGTTTCGTTTCATTTTTATAAAAATCCTATCTTGGTTGTAAGAGAGCCAATCGTGGAACAGGAATCAGCATGCAATTTTATAGGCAGAACAATATGAAGAAGTACAGATACTTATTAGTTGCAGTTATCGTGTGCTTAACAACGGGCTTCCAATGTGAAGACGATTATCCTCCCGAACCTGAACCAGCAAATATTTACAAAGAAACGCTAAGCTTAGCCCCTTTTAAAAAGAGCTATGCTTTAGGCGATACTATCTGGATTGAAACTAGCTTGAATGACAAGCGCTTGTTTGATTCAAAATCAGGTCAAAAGGTTTTGGTTGATTCTGTTTCTCTTCCTATTGAATTATCCTACTCAGCTTTGTACCAGGTTTATAACCGACCTGCCGAAGGCTTTTGTAAAGTAATATCATCTAACCTTGTTGAAGCGAAAACGGAGAATTATGAGCGCACGACTTTTGTTTTTGCGTCGTATGGGTGCAACCAGTCTGACTATCGATTTAGAATAGGCATCGTTCCCCTTTCCACAGGAGTTTATTCATTGAAAATCGCTGAGAAAAACTACTTCTATAATTGCCTAAAGCAGCAGCAATACGCTGAACGCTCACAAATCCTCTATACGTTCGGCTTGAATGATACAAATAAGGATATCTTCTTAGCCATACCACCTATCTCAAGAGGGGGCTTAAATACAGAGAAAATAGACAGTAAAGAGGAATATATTGTCAAGGTAGTTAAGTAATACCGTCATCATACCACGCTTATTCACTCATTCAGAAATCAGTTATTCAAAATTCCCAAACCCGTGCGCTACTACAAGAAGAAAGAAGAGATTGACAAGCGACGCGCTGACATACAGCCGATCGGTGAGAGCCTGAAGGCGCTAATGAAGGCCTACCGCCTGGATGGCAAGCTCGGCGAGGTGCAGCTGGTGCAGAACTGGGAGAAAATCATGGGCAAACCCATCGCCCTGAAAACACAGCAACTCTACTTTAAGGACGGCAAGCTGTTTGTGTGCCTTACCTCCGCTCCGCTCAAGCACGAGCTTAACATGTCGAAGCGAAAGGTGATTGACCTGCTGAACATAGAGGCAGGCAGCGAGGTGGTGAAGGATGTCGTGTTCCTGTAAGCGCAACAGCCGCTGCTGCAACCGAGTATAGGGTATAAACCAACCCCTATACCCTACCAGCCATGGAAGAGCCCCTTTTTCGCTCCGTTGCCTATTCCCGAACCATACTCACTGAACTAATGATTCCGAGTTACGCCAACTTTGGGGGCAAGATCCATGGGGGCATCCTGCTGTCGTTGATGGACAAAGTGGCTTATGCCTGCGCTGCCAAGCATGCTGGCAATTATTGCGTTACGGTGTCGGTGGATGCGGTGAACTTCCTGCAGCCCGTGGAGGTAGGAGAACTGGTATCGCTGCTGGCCTCGGTCAACTATGTGGGCAACACCTCGCTGATGGTCGGCATTAAAGTGATATCCGAAAACGTAAAATCCGGATACGTGAAGCATACCAACACCTCTTATTTTACTTTGGTGGCCAAGGGTGATGATGACAAGCCCGCCCAGGTGCCCGGCCTGAGGCTGGAGACCCGCGAAGACGCCCGCCGCTTTCTGGAGGCCATCAAGCGCCGGGAGTTCTCGCGCCGCTACCAAACCGAGTTCGCTAACACCAAAACCATCTTGCAGGTGGAAGACGAGCTGCACCTGCTCCGGAATGAGCGCTGTAGAATAGCCTTTTAGCCGAACCGGCATTTCTTCCAATCGATTTGAGGAGTACCTGAAAACCTGTGCTTGCCATGGCTTTATAAAGGTCCATCTCGTGGCTGCTGCAGAAGCCAGAGCAGTTCGCGACCCAAGGCCGCTAACTTAAGGCGTCAATCGATCGATCCTGTCATTTCGACCAGCGGGAGAAATCTGGGTTTCGCGATACTGCCTGAGAATTCAGATTTCTCCCGCTGGTCGAAATGACAGTTCTCTGTTAAGTTAATGGCCTTGAGCCATAACCTGTACCTGTTCTCTGTCTCCGGGCTGCGCGCATTTGCATTCCCATTTCTCCCATATCCTTTGTAACTTGTAACATCAATTACTCACGCTACGCTAAAAAATGACGAACAAATCGACCTTAAAAGCCCTGCTTGCAACTTTTATGCTGGCAGGTACGCCACTGTTTATACCTACTCAAACCTATGCTCAGGAGGCCACACCCCAGAACGATGAGATCAGCCAGATGGTCAACCAGCTGTCGGCCAAGAACCTGGAGCAGTTGGTGCAGAAAATGGTGAGCTTCGGCACGCGCCACTCCCTCAGTACTACTACCAGCAAGAAAGAAGGTATTGGGGCTGCCCGCGAGTGGGTAAAATCAGAGTTTGAGAAATACGCACAGGCCTCCGGTGGCCGCATGACCGTGGAGATGGACCGCTACATCATTAAAGCCGATGGCCGCCGTATTCCGCAGGACGTGGAGATGGCCAACGTGATGGCGACGCTGAAAGGCACCGACCCGAACGACGACCGCGTAATCATCGTGGGCGGGCACCTGGACTCGCGCGTGACGGACGTGATGGATGCCAAAAGCAAGGCCCCTGGTGCCAACGACGATGCCTCAGGTGTGGCCATCGTGATGGAGATGGCCCGTGTAATGGCCTCCAAGCAGTTCCCGGCTACGCTAGTGTTTGTGGCTTTTCAGGGTGAAGAACAGGGCCTATACGGCTCCAAGCACATGGCCGACCGCGCCAAAAAAGAGAACTGGAACGTGGTGGCCATGTTGAACAACGACATCGTGGGAAACTCCTACTCTGCCGAAACCGGCCTGCACGACAATACCTCTGTGCGCGTGTTCAGCGAGGGTACTCCGGCCAACGAAACCGAGGCAGAAGCGCGCCTGCGCCGCACCCTCGGCGCTGAAAACGACAGCCCGAGCCGCAACCTGGCCCGCTACATGGAAACCGTCGGCGAGAAATATGTAGACCAGATTGATGTGGTGATGGTGCACCGTGCCGACCGCTTCCTGCGCGGCGGCGACCATACCTCCTTTAACCAGAACGGGTACGCCGCGGTGCGCATGAGCGAGACCAACGAGGACTTCGACCACCAGCACCAGGACATCCGCAAGGAAAACGGCAAGCAGTACGGCGACCTGCCCGAGTACATGGACTTTGAGTACCTGCGCAAGAACACCGGCGTGAACCTGGCCACCATGGCTAGCCTGGGTATGGCTCCTGCCGCGCCCGAGAATGTGGGCGTGCTGACGTCTAACCTCACCAATAAAACAGACCTGAAGTGGGATGCCCCAGCCAAAGGCGCAAAGCCAGCGGGTTATTATGTGCTGATGCGCGAAACCAACAGCCCGAACTGGGAGAAGAAGTTTTTCGTGAAAGACACCAAGGCGACCATTAACTACTCCAAAGACAATTATTTCTTTGCCGTGCAGTCCGTGGACAAAGAGGGCCATGCCAGCCTTCCGGTGCTGCCTGCACCAGTTAGATAATAAGCGCAGAGCTAAAATGAAGCCGTTACTGCACCTAGCCTTATGCCTCTCGGTTTTCGCGCCTGCCAGTTTGCTAGCGCAAGGGTTGGAGCTTACCAAGATAACCCCTCAGGTGTACGTCCATACCTCGTACAAGCAGGTGGGCGATGTGATTTACCCGTCGCATGGGCTGGTGGTTTCTACCAAAGAGGGCGTTGTGCTGATTGATACCGGCTGGGGCAACGAACCAACAGAAGAGTTGCTGGCTTGGGTAAAGACCAATTTGAAGCAGCCCGTAAAAGTATGCCTGCCCACAAATTGGCATGATGACAAAATGGGTGGTATGGCGGCAGTGCAGACACAGGGCATCCCGGTGGTTACATCGAAGCTTACTGCCGCGCTTGCCGCCCAGCATGGCAAAGGCACCCCAAATGCTACCTTTGCTTCTGATACCGCCTTTACGATAGGTGGCCAACGGTTTGAGGTATACTTTCCGGGCGGTGGCCATACCCAGGATAATGTAGTGGTATACTTACCGATGCAAAAGCTACTTTTTGGCGGTTGCCTGGTGAAGGACCTGCAGACAAACAATCTAGGCAATACCGCGGATGCAGACATCGCTAACTGGCCTAGCGCCATCAGGAAGCTGCAGTTGCACTATCCGAAGGCAAAAGTGGTCGTGCCAAGCCATGGCCCCTGGGGCGACCAAACACTGCTCAACCATACCCTGAAGCTATTACAACAGCAGTAAAATCACATAAAAAAACAAAAAAGAGGAGCCCCTATCAGAGGCTCCTCTTTGCTTTTATAGCTCGTTAATAGACTTAGAAATAGACTTAGAACCTGGCTACTCTGGCTGCCGACGAGGTTTCGGCGGTGATGCTGGGTGTGCCTTTGTAATAGACTGCACTGGCGCCCGAGGCCTCAATATCCAGCGACTCCTTGGCAAACACCTTCAGCTTGCTGGCTCCGCTGGCCTCCAGTTTTACATGCTTTGCCTCCAGGTCAGCTGCCTCTACTTTCGATGCGCCCGAAAGCTCCATATCCACCCGATCAGCACGGCCTGTCAGCTCCAGCTTGCTTGCGCCACTTATCTCGGTTTTCAGCTCCTTCACGGCAATGTCAAGCATCACTTTGGAGGCACCGCCCATCTCTAAATCCAAGGTATTCGTTTTAAACGTTGACTTGCCGATTACCTTAACCCCACCGCCGACATCCACGCGCTTCAGTTCCCGCAACGTGATGTAGGCTTTCATGCCCTTATGGTTTGTAATGCCCTTGTCGTTGTAGATGTGCAGCACACCGTTGCGCACCTCTGTTTTGATGTTCGGCAGCAGGTTCTCATCTGCCTCCAGGCGTAAGCTTTCTTTATTGCCTTGGGTCAGCTCCACGGTAAAACCTCCCCCTACATCAATTCCTTCGATCCCGGCCACTTCCCTGGTTTCAGTTTTGATGTTACCGTTTCCGCGCAGCTGCTGCGCCATCACTTGTGGAGACATGGAAAAAAGGAGCGCGACAACTAACAGCACCAGGCCAGCAAGATTAATCTGTATACTTCTCATAGTTTAAACAGGTATAGTGATTTGTTTTTTCCGCTGAAGCAAGCGCCGGATGTATGGCTTTTGCTTCAGTTGCTGTATAAAAGATGCATGCGGAAGCAGAAGGTTGCTCGGCTTCCGAAAAATAATTTCGCGTTACTGCCTATACCTCCTGAGAGGCCATGCCAGCATGTTGGCAAGCAATGCTTCGTAATGGTTTATTCAGGAAGGTGTAGAAAACGACGGCCCCGATGGCATAAGCCAGCACATCCCAGGAGTCGGAGGTATAAACGGGCTTGTAGAGCGGCAATAGCCACTCAAAACAGACGCTATAAGCTATCACGGCAAAAGCGATGTGCCGCGCAGGAAGCACCATTGCCGGATTTTTGAAATATGCGCGCTGCACCGCCAGTATAATCTGAAGCGAGATGGGCAGGCACAGCAGGTCATCGAGGTAAGCGTGCAGCGGCCATACATACACCTGCGCCTGCTCCAGGAACTGGTTCAGGCAGAACAGCGCAAAACAGACCAGGAATAACGGGTGTCGGAGCGATTGCATTACAGCGCGACTAAGAACACCCCCAGCATCAGGCTGCCCAGCACCAGCAGGAAAAGTTCTGTCGGGGTCAGGGTCTTGAACCACTTCGGCTTTTGGCCCGGTTCGCTGCCGAGCAACTGTCCGCAGTTAGGGCATTGTTTGGCACCGGCCGGCACTGCTTCGCCGCAGTTGGGGCATGTTTTGGGGTTTCTATTTTCGGCGGGAGCAGACATGGCGGCTGGGTTGTGGTAACAATGATAACAGACTTCCTATAAGCTTACTATACCCCCTTCCGGTGCCAGAGGTTTATACTTGGCTTTGGCCGTGATAACCTTCAGCGGCTTTAGCGGGTACATTCTTAGCAAACAAAAAGCCATGAAACAGACAAAAACAGCCAATTCATACTATACCATCAAGCGCGGCGAGAGCCCTCTGGTGGCCACCGCCATCCATAGCGGCCATGATGTGCGCCCCAACATCAGCAACCTGTTTGCGCTGGCCGCCGAGGAGCGCCTGCGCGAGGAAGACCCCTATACCGACGAGTGGGTGGTGATCACCGACAACCAAATCATCGGCCACAACTCCCGCTTCGAGCTCGATTTGAACCGCTCCCCGAAAAAGGCCATTTACCGCCAACCTGAGGATGCCTGGGGCCTGGAGGTATGGCAGGACGAGCTGCCCGACGACCTGGCCCAGGAATCGATGAGCCGCTACGACCAGTTTTATGCCGATGTGAAAGCAATGCTGACAGCACTGAAAGAAAAGCACGGCTGCTTTGTGGTGTATGACCTGCACACCTACAACCACAAGCGCGAGGGCGCCCACGGCCCTGCCGCCGACCCCGAGGAGAATCCGGAGGTGAACATCGGCACCGGCAACATGAACCGCGAGAAATGGGCCCCGGTGGTAGATACGTTCATGAAAACCCTGAGCGCCTACAGTTACAAAGGGCGCCACCTGGATGTGCGCGAAAACGTGAAGTTCCAGGGTGGCCACTTCATGCGCTGGATCCACGACAACTTCGGTGACAGTGCCTGCGTGATGAGCATCGAGTTTAAGAAGTTCTTTATGGATGAGTGGAGCGGCACTCCTGATGAGGAGCAGGTGCGGGAAATACGCAAGGCGCTGGAGCATACCACCACCCCGGTGCTCGACGCATTTGCCAGGGTATGCCGGCCGTGACTGCTAATTGATAAATTGTTCAATGGTTGAAAACAGCTTGATCTAATTCGAGGCTGATGTATGAAGTTGGCTTCATACATCAGCCGTTAACCCTGTCGCCATACCCCATAGCGGCGATACATCTTAAGAAACTCTTGTGCAGGCCTTAGGCCACTGCATCCATACGCATACAACATGATAGAAGAGATCTCTGATAGTTTTATCAAAAAAGTAAGCCGCAGCCTGAAACGGGGGAAGCAGGTGCACCGGCGCCTTCCGGAGGGCGGCTTAGTATACATCGACCGCCCCCTGCCCTTTCTGGTGCTTTACCGCCACCCCGCGGGCAAGCCCGACCACGCCACCGCCGACTTTGTGAAAGCCAATGCCTCCTACATCATCGCTAAGGAGGAGCAGACGCCACAACTCCGGAAACTGGTGCAGCAGATCGCAAGTGAGATGGCCGACCAGTTTGGGGCTTTTATGATTCTGGAGGTGCAGGCGGCCCGCACAATCGCCGCGGCCACTCCCCTTTTCAGGGTGCTGGGCCCGGAAAAGCAGTTGCCCACTACCATCGAGACGCTCACCAAAGAGCTTAAGGGTATCAAGCTCAGCGGCATCACCACCACCGTGGAAACCTCCCCGAACCACGAGCTGATGCAGGACCCTCTGTGCCTGATGCCTGAGGGCGAGCTTAAAAAGCATGGCGTGCTGCTGCTGGGACTGGAGTTGAAGCCTATTTACAAAGATGCCGCGACAGGCAACCCATACCCCCTGCTGCTGCGCACGCTCCGCGAGAAGATCGTCAACGCCATCAAAAAAGCCGTGTTCGACTTCGTAAACGTGCAGACCAACCACAAGCCCATCCACTTCCAGGCACTGGGCCGGCAGGCGGTCAACCGGGCCGTGTGGCGCATCGACAAGCAACTGACCGGCATCAGCGACCAGTTCCGGTTCCTGCTGCTCGTAACGCCCGTAAACAACCAGACGGCCTGGGAGGAGTTCGGCAAAAGCAAATACAGCAAAGCGCCTAATTTCCATTACCGCCTGATGCCCGTGGACGCCGAAAAGCTCAAGCGCGACCTCTACAACATCAAAATAGAGAAGGTGGATGACCCCACGCTGGCTTTCCTGTTCCGGGACAAGCGCCACGAGCTCGACAAGATGCTGACCATGCTGGCCGACCGCAACACCCCCGATTTTATGTATAGCAGCATGCAGCTGTACGGCGGCGTGGACGACCAGCTTCTGAAAATAGCCGAGGGTATTCTGGCGGCCCTGCCAGAACCCACCAAAGCGCAAACCGTGGACATTATACCCGTAGAGGAGTTTGCCGCCCTGGCCGAGCAGGAGATTGCCTTTCTGAAATCGCAGCACACCGGCGTGGACTCAGGCGTGGACATTCGCGATGACGTGGTGGGCCTGATCGTGTCGAAAGGCAGGCTGAACGTGGGCACCGATGCCAGGATACCGCGCCACCGGGCGCAGGCGCTGATTCAGCACGAGGTTGGCACGCATATCCTCACGTATTACAACGGCAAAGCGCAGCCGCTGCAGCAGCTGTATGTGGGCAGTCCGGGGTATGAGGAACTACAGGAGGGGCTTGCCGTGCTCAGCGAGTGGCTGGTAGGCGGCCTGGACCATGAGCGGATGCGCGTACTGGCGGCCCGCGTGGTGGCGGTATACCACCTGACCAAAGGGTGCAGCTTCACCGACAACTTCTCGCGCCTGAAAGACCAGTATAAATTTGACGATGAGGCGGCTTTTGATGTGACCATGCGCGTGCACCGGGGCGGCGGTCTCACCAAAGACGCCGTATACCTAAGAGGCCTCGTGCACCTGCTCGATTACCTAAAAGAAGGCAACGAATTGGAGCCGCTGCTCATCGGCAAGATCCGGCAGGATTATATCCCGATTGTGCAAGAACTCATTTACCGCAACGTGCTGAGGCCCGTGCCGATAAAGCCGCGCTACCTGCTCGATTCGGCCATCCAACCAAAACTAGAACAACTTAAAGCCGGCATTTCAGTATTTAACCTACTGTAAAAAGGCAATTTTAATACGGCACGGACGGGCCAGAAGTCCAAAGCGCATTTTGCTTTCGTGTGCCGCATCAGTATGAGATTGCCCTGTACCAGCATCAAAAACAAAGTAATCAAAACATGACAATAGGATTCGTAGTAAACGACGTAAACACCGAAAAAGCCTCTTATACCACCGTATTTCTGGCGCAGCGCATGCACAACAAAGGCCACACCGTTTACCTGATGGGTGTGGGCGACCTGGCCTATTACCCCGACGGCTACATGGGCGCCACCGCCGTGCAAGCCGACCCGAAACATAAGTATAAGTCTCCCAACACTTACCTGGAGGCGATACAGGGCGACAAAGTAGAAAAAGTACGCGTAACAGCCCCAGACCTGGACGTGCTCATGCTCCGCAACGACCCTTCCTCGGAAGGTGAAGGACGCGGCTGGGCACAGAATTCCGGCATTATTTTCGGGCAGTTGGCCCTGCGCCACGGCGTGATCGTTCTCAACGACCCGACCAAGCTCTCCGATGCCGTGAACAAGATGTATTTCCAGCACTTCCCGGAGGCCGTGCGGCCGCGCACGCTCATTACCCGCGACAAAGACGAGATCAAGCAGTTTTACCATGAGTTGGAGAGCAGCATCATCCTGAAGCCACTGCAGGGCTCCGGTGGCTCGGGTGTGTTTATGGTGAAGAAGGAGGACTCCACCAACCTGAACCAGATTGTGGAGGCCATCAGCCGCGACGGCTACGTGATTGCGCAGGAGTACCTGCCAGAGGCCACAGAAGGCGATGTGCGCCTGTTTGTGATGAACGGCGAGGCCTTGCAGCACAAAGGGAAATACTGCGCCATACGCCGCGTAAACAGCAAAGACGACATCCGCAGTAACATGCACGCGGGTGGCTCGGCGGTGGCTGCCAAAGTAGACCAGCGCATGCTCGACCTTGTGGAGCTCGTAAAGCCGAAACTGATCCAGGACGGCATGTTCCTGGTAGGCCTGGATATCGTAGGCGACAAGCTGATGGAGATTAACGTGTTCAGCCCGGGCGCCCTGCCGGATGCCAGCGAGATTGAGGGAGTGGATTTCTCGGAGCCGATTATCGAGGCGCTGGAGAAAAAAGTGCACTACAAAAAAACGTATGGCGTGCAGGTGAACAACAAGACCATCGCGATGATCTAAAGGCGATTTCGCCACCTCCAGAAAATATAACATAGAATGGCTGAGCATATGGGACGCAAAAACCGGTGGCTCAGCCATTTTTCATGTAGCTTAATGGGAGCATGCCGAAGCTTTCAGGAGAGCTATTATAGAGATGCTATAAGCAGGGAATACCAAGTTGGGAGAGGAAATTTTACCCTTGCCAGAAAATATTATCTAGCACAACCTGCTCAGTATAAATATCTTAAGAAGATTTGAAGGAGGGGAGAAATAAATACTTGCCTCACTTCTTTTTTTATACAAAAACAAAAGAGTAATTTTGCACCCGAATTAAGGGGAACAGAATTAGGAAAGGCTAATATATAAAACAGTCAGATTACATACAAGTACTGTTATATATTTTTTTCGGATTTTAATTTTTCCCCATATAGCAGAACGGCGTTAAAAGTGCTTTGATTGGCAATAGTTAGCGTTTTTCTGGCCCCAACAAAAGAAGTCGATAGACATAAGATAAGGTTAGTAAAGTTTAGATTAGTTTGTTTTAAGGTGAGAGAAGGCCCCGACATTCGTTGGGGCTTTTCTCATTTTTAGCCCGCAAGCCTTGCCTTACAACTTGTACTCCCCATGTTAAAATCCTTCAAATAAGCAGATTCCCCGAGCCATTGTATTATCTGACGAAGCTTTGCCTCATATTCTGGGCATCACCACAAACCAGGCCGCTGCCACAGCCAAGGGTATAAGCGCCAAAACAAGCTTCAGGAAAAGGTTTGGCCTTGCCGTGCCTGATCGCCACGAGCGGCGACTGAAGGCATAACGGGCACTCGTCAGGAGGGCAAACAATACCAGTGCCGACACCACCGCATGCGCCATCATGATATAAGGAATCAGGTTAGAAGTTTGCGCGGGCAAGAGCAGCCATACCCGTACACCCCAAGGCAAGATGGCCAACAGGCACAGCAGGGCCAGTAAAGCCCCAAACCGCTCCAGAAAAAACGTGAGCCATGCCGCAATGCCAAATAAGGCCATTGCCCCGACCACCGCCACAATGGAAAAGGAAGTGCGCGGCACATCGCCGTAGCCCCGGAAGAAGAGGATAAACGTAGCCACCGCCACGCCCGTCAGAAAGTAGAGCAGGTATCTGGTCATACCCCTACCATACTGCAAAACGCCACTTCCGGATACCTTTGAGGCAAAAGTTAGTGATTTTAAAAGAGCTGGCTTAGGGAGCCTTAAGCTCCGCAGGCGATCGTTGCTATATCGTAATCCCCTGAGCATTCGCTGACTTTCACATCAAAACGCAAACAGCTTACAAAAGCTATAAACCAAGAGTGGCCCCGTTTCGCTGCTACAATGAAAAGCGTGTCGGCCGCCGTTAGGGGAATAGGATAACACTTATGCATGGGCATATTTGTAAATTACGCCCGGCTAAACCCCATACTGAAGTACCTGAACAAAACCCTGTACCGCCTGTATAGCTACATGGGGGTATGTGGAAGGCAATAGCGGCAACAACATGGCAGATACGACAAAAGGCGGCAGAGCAATCGCCGGCAAAGACAAAGACGATAAAAAGAGCTTCCGGGAACAACTGGGCGCCCTGAAAAACCTGCCTAAGTTTTTCAGGCTGATCTGGCATACCAGCAAGCGCATGACCTTGACGAACATGCTGCTCCGCCTGTTCAAGTCTGCCCTCCCCATCACGATGCTCTACATCGGCAAGCTGATTATTGATGAAGTGGTACGCCTGATTGATGTGGCAGGCGAGCGCGAACTGCGCTACCTGTGGGTGCTAGTAGCCCTGGAATTGGGCTTGGCTGTTTTGTCTGATTTGATCAACCGGGGCATTACGCTGATGGACAGTCTGCTGGGCGACCTCTTCTCGAACCGTACGTCGGTGGCTTTGATTGAGCACGCTGCCACCCTGGACCTGGCCCAGTTCGAGGATGCCACTTTTTACGACAAATTGGAGCGGGCGCGCCGGCAAACGGTGTCGCGGGTGGTGCTCATGTCGCAGGTGCTGTCGCAGCTGCAGGATATCGTGACAATTGCGTTTCTGGCAGCGGGCCTGATTGCGTTTAACCCATGGCTTATCCTGATTCTGCTGGTGGCGGTTATCCCCTCGTTCCTGGGCGAAACGCACTTCAACGAGCGCAGCTATTCCCTCTCCCGCTCCTGGACCCCGGAACGCCGCGAACTGGACTACCTGCGCTACATTGGGGCATCCGACGAAACAGCCAAGGAGATCAAGACTTTTAATCTTTCAGGTTTCCTGGCAGGGCGCTTCCGGGAGCTGTCGGATAAGTACTATGTCATGAACAAGAGCATCACAGTGAAACGGGCGATATGGGGCAGCGCCCTGTCAGCGCTCGGTACATTGGCTTACTACGGCGCCTATGTCTTCATCCTCTTCGAAACCGTGATGGGCATCATCTCAGTGGGTAGCCTGACGTTCCTGGCCGGCTCGTTCAGTAACATGCGCAGCCTACTGCAAGGCATCATGACACGCTTCTCACAGATTGCCGAAAGCGCTTTATACCTCCAGGACCTCTTTGATTTCCTGGAACTGAAGCCACAGATTACGCCACCTGCAAACCCCTTGCCCATACCCCGCCCCATTCAAAAAGGCTTTACGTTTGAGAATGTCGGGTTTAAATACCAGAACAGCGAGCGCTGGGCGGTGCGATACCTCTCTTTTCATCTGCAAGCAGGCGAAAAGCTGGCGCTGGTTGGCGAGAACGGGGCCGGTAAAACGACGCTGGTAAAGCTCCTGGCCCGGCTTTACGAACCCTCCGAAGGACGCATTCTGCTGGATGGCAAAGACCTGCGGGATTATGACCTGAATGATTTGCGCCACCAGGTGGGCATCATTTTCCAGGATTACGTGCGCTTCCAGATGACTGCTTCCGACAACATCGCCATCGGCCAGATCAGCAACATCCTGGATAAGGCGCGCATTGAGGGCTCTGCCCAGAAGAGCCTGGCTGACCTTGTGATTCAACGGCTACCCGACAAGTATGACCAGGTGCTGGGCAAGCGCTTTAACAAAGGCGTGGAGCTCTCGGGGGGCGAGTGGCAGAAGGTGGCCCTGGCGCGAGCCTATATGCGCGACGCGCAGCTGCTGATCCTGGATGAGCCTACCTCTGCCCTGGATGCACGTGCCGAGCATGAGGTGTTCCAGCGCTTTTCGGAGCTGATAGAGGGCCGTACCGCCGTGCTCATCTCCCACCGCTTCTCCACCGTGCGCATGGCCGACCGCATCCTGTTCCTCGAGCAGGGGCAGTTGAAAGAACTCGGCTCACATGAGGAACTGTTGGCTAAAAACGGCAAGTATGCTGAGCTATTCTTACTGCAGGCCAAAGGCTATATGTAAGTTTGAAAAGCTGATTGCTGAACAACTGACTAAGAAAACGTGGTTTTATGCCTGGTTCAGGCCTCATTCAATCGCTCCTTCAAAATCAAATATTCACGTGGAACATTATAATAAGGTATACCTCCGCTTAGAACGGGAAGAAATAAGGCAGTATAAAAGAAGCCAGCAGCCAGAATAGCAGGTTAAGCGGGGTGCCTACCCGCAGGTAATCGGAGAAGCGGTAATTGCCCGGGCCATAGATCATTGTGTTGGTCTGATAACCCATCGGTGTCATGAAACTGAGCGAGGCACCATACGCAACTGCCATCAGGAAAGGCCGCACGCTTACACCCAGTTCCTGCGCTGTTACAATAGCGATGGGAGCCAGCAAGGCGGCCGTGGCATTGTTCGACATGAAGTTGGTGGTCATGAAGGTGATAAAGAAGAAGACTGACAGCAGCACATGCGGCCCATAGCCGCCGATGCCATAAATCAAGTAATCCGCCAACAGCTTAGCGGCTCCAGTCTTCTCCAGCGCCGCCCCCATCGACAGCACTCCCGCCAGCATAAAAATCACTTTCCAGTCAATAGCCTTGTATACCTCATCCATGCGGAGGCACCGAAACAGCACCAACAGGATTACCCCCGTCATCGCACTCAACACGATCGGCACCATCCCACTAGCTGATGTCGCCACAACGGCTATCGTAATGGCAATTACGGGTATGATCTTGCTGTATTTAAAGGGGCTGCGGTCGGTTTGGGAGATGATCAGGAGGTCGTCGTTTCGACGGAGTTTGTCAGCCTGGTAGTCGTTTGCTGAGATCAGCAGTACGTCGCCCGCAGACAGCTTGATGCGCCCCGGCTTCTGGTTCACGATCTCGTCGCGGTGACGGATAGCCAGCACAGAGGCGCCGTGGTTATACCCCCTGAAATCAAGCTCTTTCAGGGATTTCCCCTCCATGTAGGAGTTTGGGGTGACGATGGCTTCATACAATTTCCCATCATCCAGGGGTATGTCCGAGTCGTGGAACTTGCGCTCCGATTTCAGTTTGATGCCCTTTTCCTCTTTCAGCATCTTCAGCTTTTCCACGCCACTCCGTATCTTCAGCACATCACCTGCCTGCATGACCAATGAAGTTGACACCGGCAGCTTCTGCTTGTTGCGGGTTATCTGCATCACGTGCATGTCCAGGTTCTGTACCAACCCGAGTTTGTGAAGCGGCACTCCCACCCCTGGCGATTCCGGTAATAGCACAACCTCGGTCAGGTATTGGCCCAGGTTAAAGTCGTCGGAGAGATCCATCGCCAGGTTCCGGTTCGGTAGCAGGTGCCGCCCGATCAGGAACATATATGCCACCCCTGTCAGTAAGAACAGCATGCCGGCCGGCGCAAACTCAAACATACCCAAAGGCTCCACGCCCTGCACCTGCGCAATACCGCTCACTAATATGTTGGTGGATGTACCGATCAGGGTACACACCCCGCCCAGCAGTGCACCAAACGAGAGGGGGATAAGCAATTTGGACGGGCTAATGCGGATGTCCCGGCTTACCTGTATCACCACAGGCATCAGGAGCGCCACTACGGCAGTATCGTTGATGAACGCTGACAGGCTGCCGGAGATAACCATGAGCAGCAGCAGGCACAGCAAATAGCTCTTGCGGCCCACGCGGGCCAGCCCAAAGCCCACGCTGTTCAAGGCGCCCGATTTAAAAATTGCGGAGCTGATAATAAACATGGCGGCTACTGTTAAGGTAGCAGGATTGCTGAAGCCCGCAAACCCTTCGACAGGCGTTAAAATACCCGTTACCATAAACAGCACCATAATCAGGATAGCGACAGTATCAATAGCCAGGCGCTCAGATACAAACAGGATGACTGCCAATGTAATGATTCCAAGCACAATCGCGATCTCAAACGTCATAAGGTCGGTTCTAAAGCCTCAGGAGCCTGCCTGTGAATACCGCCGACATCTGAATCGGGCAACGGCAGCAGGCCTAAATCTTACAGCACAGATTTATATGCCTGATACGGCTAAACCTCCAAAAGGCTTGACAAATCATTGAATAATGAAAAGTCAGCTATTACTGCTCACTCGCTTAAGTAAAGCTCCGCCTCGGCAATAGTTGAGAAACTTCTCGAATGCATCGGGCTTTTGCTACCTATCTCCTCTACCTGCAGCTTCGCGATGCGGTCTTTGGGGAGTACCCTGGCGGCTTTTGCCAAACCGGCTTCCTGCATCATGGTCTGGGCTTCGAGGTGCAAACTACTGAGTCGCTGAGGATGCGTCAGCATGGTTTGCAAATCCGTGAGCAGCGTAAAGTTTGGCTGTGCCAGCCGGAGCGCCTTGCGTAAGTCTGTCAGGTAATCAGGCACAGCTTCCTTGTTTTTCCAGAATCCTTTGATGGCCAAGCATATCCTGTTCTTATGCTTGTCATAGTAAATATCATATAGCGGACTCTGCTTTACCACAACTTTGGTCGTATCTGGGGCATTATTTTGATCTGTGCTGTACATAAATTACTTTTCATTTACGTACTCCGGCTGCAAAGGCCTAGAAAATTAAAGCAGAAGTGAGAATTTTGCTTGAAAGTGATGCACGTTGGTGCAAACAGGCTAGATGTTCAGCCTGCCTGCCATGCTGTGCAGCATGCTGTTATTTACCCGGGTATCGGCTTTCTCAATCTTAACGCCATCCAGCAGGGTATAGTTTTTCTTGCGGCAAACGTTCACCTTGGTGCCTGCCAATGTCTCGATGTTAGCCCCATCCTTAAAATCTGTCTCCCGGTATTGCCCTTTAATGATGTGGCCTGCCAGTACTGCCCGTAACCGAACCGGAGGCAGGTTTTCCAGGCTTTTAAGCTCGGCTTCTGAAGGAGCCAGGATAGTATAAGCAGTATTATCGGAGAGGATGGGCGTCAGCCCGGCTTTGGTGATCAGGTTAGCCAATACAGGGCGTTCCTTCATCAGGTACTGCATCAGCGACACACGCTCCTGCGGATTGGCGGCCATTGCCTGCATCTGCGCAAGCACAAGGCCCAGCAGCAAGGCTACTGCCCAAAACTTACTTATACCCTGATCAATGATTGCCTTCATAGCCTTTGCGTTGTCTTGTTCTATACGCAAAGCTGCTGCTAAAGGCTGGGTTAGAGACTGGGTATGGCTGTGTTTGAGTGCAATTTCACGGCTATTAAAAGAGGCGCCAGCTGCCTATTTGCTGCACAAAACTTGGCAGGGCTGCCGGCACCAGTATCAAGCTCAGCACAAACCCATATACAGCCCCATAAAGGTGCGCATCGTGGTTGATGTTGTCTCCCATCTTTTTACCGGAGAAGTAGGAGTACATCACATAAAGCACGCCCAGTATAAACCCAGGGATACACAGCAGGCCATACAGGCAGATGTCCTGCGTGGGGTAAAACAGGATGCTGGAGAACACAACTGCCGCCACACCGCCAGATGCACCCAGGGCACGATAAGGCGGGTCGTTGCGGTGCTTAAAAAATGTAGGGATGTCAGACACGATGATGCCGCCGATGTAAATGAGCAGGTATAGCAGTATACCGGTTTCAGCACCAAAGATCACACTGAATGTTCGCTCCACCGCCTGCCCGAAAAAGAAGAACGTGAACATGTTAAAGAACAGGTGCGTCATGTCGGCGTGCAGGAAGCCGGAGGTCAGGAAGCGGTACCAGGAGTTGTCGCGCTGCACGGCATAAGGCTGAAAAATCCACTTGTGCATCAGGCCCTCGTTCTGCCAGGCGTAAAAAGAGATTCCAACGGTGATGATGATGAGTATAAGGGTAACGCTCATTATTTAATTTTGAATGACTGATTGCGTGAATGACTGAATGGATACAGCAAAGGGTATAACCATCTTTTTGTCTCTGCTGTATAGGGCAATTGGTCGTGGCATGCTGGCAACAACAATTTAGCCATACAACAATTTAACAATTACGAATCCCGCTCCATTAGCTGCAGCGCCAGGTTTCGGATAGGCGATTTGCGTTCCTCGGGCAGCGCAATGGCATCCAGGTGGTGCAGCGCTTTCCGGAAGTAGTGCTCTATCTCCTGCTCGGTCTGGTGCCGGATGTTTAGCTGGTTGTAGATGTCGGTGATGGCGTTTACCTTCTCCTCGGCAATGCTGTCCTCGGTTTTGTCGCGCCAATTGATGATGGTCTGCCGTTGCGCCGCGCTCGCTTGTTCCAGCGCGGTCAGCATCAGGTATGTTTTCTTGTCCGAGAGGATATCGCCGCCCACCTGCTTGCCGAACTTGGCTTTGTCGCCATACACATCCAGCAGGTCGTCGCGAAGCTGGAAGGCGATGCCCACATTTTTACCGAAGGCTTTTAGGTTCTCGGCATCGGCAACAGGCGCGTCTTGCAGCACCGCACCCAACTCCAGGCTCAGGCCCAGCAGCACGGCGGTCTTCAGCGTGATCATGTGGATGTACTCCTGGATGCTCACCTGCTCGCGGCGCTCAAAGTTCATGTCCAGCTGCTGGCCCTCGCATACCTGCGCGGCCGTCTCGCTGAACAGCTCCAGCACTTTGGCCAGTTTGCTTTGCTCCACGCCCAACAGCAGTTGGTATGCGCGCACCAGCATCACATCGCCAGACAGAATGGCGATGTTGGCGTTCCATTTCTCGTGCACGGTTTGCTCGCCACGGCGCAGCGGGGCCTTGTCCATGATGTCGTCGTGCAGGAGCGTGAAGTTGTGGAAAACCTCTACCGCCGCAGCAGGCAAAAGCGCCTTCTCTACATCCTCGTCATACATTTTGGCGGCCAGCAGCACCAGCAAAGGCCGGATGCGCTTGCCGCCAAGTGCCATGATATACCGGATCGGCTCATAAAGCTCCACCGGGTGCTCGCCGTAGCGCAGCGTGGATAAGGTATGATTTATCTTCTCGGAAAGGGTACTGATATCCACAGGATGGTTAATGGTTTTTCAGGGTTTTAACTAACTCCAGATCGATGGTGCGGTCGGCCATGTTGGCACTCTTTACCTCTACCAGCACCTCGTCGCCAAACGAAATAATGCGCTTGTTCTGGCGTCCGATAATGCGATAATTGCTAGCGTCCAGTTCATAGTAGTCGTCGTTCAGGTCAGACAGACGAACCATACCCTCGCACTTGTTCTCTTCGATCTCCACAAATATACCCCATTCCGTGACACCAGAAACAATGCCTTTATACTGGTTGCCAATAGTGTCTTTCATGAACTCCACCTGCTTGTACTTGATAGAGGCACGTTCGGCGTCGGCGGCGCGTTTCTCCATTTCGGATGAGTGGCGGCAACGCTCCTCATAGGCTTCTTTGTCCTCCGACTTGCCTCCGTCGAGGTAATGCTGCAACAGGCGGTGGGCCATCATATCGGGGTAGCGGCGAATCGGGGAAGTGAAGTGCGAATAGTGGTCAAACGCCAAGCCGAAGTGGCCCTCAGGCTCGGTGCTGTACTTGGCCTTGGCCATCGTCCGGATAGCCAGGTTCTGCAATACGCTCTGCTCCGGCTTTCCCTCAATCTCTTCTGTCAGGTTGTTCAGCTCTTTTGAAATGTCGCCATCCGGGTCTACGTTGTAGCCGAACTTGCGCGCAAACAGCGAGAACGTGCTGAGCTTGTCAGGGTCCGGGTTGCCGTGCGTGCGGTATACCATGGTAGGGCGCTGCTTGCCTTTGCCCAGTTTAAAGACATACTCGGCCACCTTTCGGTTAGCCAGCAGCATAAACTCCTCGATCATTTTGTGGGCGTCCTTGCGCTCTTTTATATACACGGAAAGCGGTTTTCCGTTTTCATCAAGGTTGAACTTCACCTCGGTTGTCTCGAAGCTGATAGCCCCGTTTTTAAAGCGCTTGTCCTTGAGTTTTTTGGCGATGTCGTTCAGGGTGTTGATCTCCTCTGCGAAGTCGCCCTCGCCTGACTCAATGCGCTCCTGCGCCTCTTCGTAGGCAAAGCGGCGATCCGAGTAAATCACGGTGCGGCCATACCAGGTATCATACAGCTTGCCGTTCTCGTCCAGTTCCAGCACCACTGAGAACGTCAGCTTCTCTTCGTTTGGCCGAAGCGAGCAAAGGCCGTTCGAGAGGCGCTCTGGCAGCATCGGGATGGTTCTGTCCACGAGGTATACCGAGGTGGCTCTATGGAAGGCCTCTTTCTCCAGAATGCTCTTCGGCACCACATAATGGGTCACGTCGGCAATGTGCACGCCTATTTCATAATGGCCGTTCTCCAGCTTCTGGATAGACAGCGCATCGTCAAAGTCCTTGGCATCGGCAGGGTCGATGGTGAAGGTGGTTATACCGCGGAAATCGCGGCGCTTGGCAATTTCAGCTTCCGTTATTTTGTCGGAGATGACTTCTGCCGCTTCCTCCACCGATTCGTTGAACTCGAACGGCAAACCGAACTCAGCCATGATGGAGTGTATCTCTGCCTCGTTCTCGCCAGCCGGTCCAAACACCCGGATTACCTCACCCGTCGGGTTTTTATCGGGCTTATCAGGCCACTCCACTATCTTCACCAGCACTTTGTCGCCGGACTGCGCCCCGTTCAGGTTGCGCTCGCCCACGAACACATCAAAGTAAAGTTTCTTGAAGTCAGGCACCACAAAACCGAAGTTCTTTGAGATCTCCATGATTCCGACCAACTCGGTGCGGGAGCGCTCCAATACCTCGATCACGACGCCTTCCTGGCGGCCACCGCGCACCGTTGGCGAAACCTCTACCTTCACAATGTCGCCGTCCATGGCATATTTTAGCTTCTCGCGGAACACGCGCACGTCGTCCTCGCGCCCTTCCGACACGATGTAGGCGTATTTGCTGTTCGCCAGGTCCACGCGGCCCGTAATGATGTCCACTTTCAGGTTCATCATGTATTTGTCGTCGTCAGTTGGCAATAGCTTGTTCTCTTTTACCAGTTCACCCAAAATGCTTTTCACCTGGTCGCGGCCCTTCTGGTCTACCACGCCTAGGCGGCGGCATAAGGTACGCTCGGTAAATGCGGTATCCGGGCTGTTGGAAAACACTTCCAGCACTAACGCTTTAGCTGATTTTGGGACTCTGTTGCGGTCGGAGGAGCCTCCGCCGCGCTTTGATGAGGATGACTTTCCTCTTGATGAGCTCTTTCCTTTGGATGATTCGCCCCGTCCTCTGGAGCTGTTGCGATCGGTGCGATTTTCGTCGCCTCCTTTATTTTTCTTATTTCTCATGTATCGTTTTAATGCATCCTGTTGGGCAGCCGCACTCGGGCAACCACCACCTGTACTACAGGCATTTGCTTAAATAGTTTTATTACTATACGCCGGACGGGGTTGTAAGGCTACCCGGGAAGCGCATATTTAGCCTGAATTTATATATAATAATTTACATATAAGGTATGGAGAGGCAATTACCCGCAAGCCCCGGCAGGTAGGGGAGTCGCAAAAATGCCTTAGACAGCAGTATGGGTTCTGCCTCAGCCAAGGCTTTCCTTCATGGCCTCGCGCCGTTCCTGCGCCAGCAGAATGTCTTCCGGTTCCCCTTTCGGTATAGCCTGAAGCAGAGCGCGGGTATACGCCTGCTGTGGGTTCCGGAAAAGCTGTTCCGGTGTGCCGCTTTCTACTATCTGCCCCTTGCTCATCACCAAAATGCGGTCCGACATATACTTAGCCACCGAGAGGTCGTGGGTGATGAAGATATAGGTCATCTGGAACTCCTGCTTCAGTTGGTTCAGCAGGTTGAGCACCTGCGCCTGCACCGACACATCGAGCGCCGACACCGATTCGTCACAGATGATGCATTTGGGCTGTAGCGCCAGTGCCCGCGCAATGCTGATGCGCTGCCGCTGCCCACCCGAGAACTCATGTGGATAACGCTGGAAGTGCTCTGGCGTAAGTCCTACCTTTTCAAGCAGTTCCATTGTTTTGGCACGGCGTTCTTTGTTATTGGCATGCAGGTTATGCACCTGCATCGGCTCCATGATTGCCTCGCCCACCGTATGCATCGGGTTGAGAGACGCGTAAGGATCCTGAAAGATCATCTGAAAGTGGCGGCGGCTCTTTCGCAGCGCTTCCGAACTGAGTTTGGCAATGTCGCGGCCATCGAACAGGATGCTTCCTTCTGTGGGTTCTATCAGGCGCAACAGGGCGCGGCCCAGGGTGGTCTTGCCGCAGCCCGATTCCCCCACCAGCCCGATGGTCTCGCCGGGCTGCACGTCAAAGCTCACGCCATCCACTGCCTTTACGTACTCGGTAGTGCGGCCAAAGAAGCCTTTCCGGATCGGGAAATATACCTTTAGGTCGGTGACCTGCAGCAGCGGCGGGCTTTGGGCATTTTCTTTTTGCTGTTTTAGCGTCGCCACGGTTTCTATATAGCCGTTTACCACCTCTGCCAGCGACGGCTCCTGCATGCGCTTTCTTTTTTCGATGATGTTGCCCGCCGCATCCTCCTCCATAAAATCAGAAACGGTAGGCAGTATGGACTGCGGCTTTGCCGACAGTTTTGGGCGGCAGGCCAGCAAGCCTTTGGTATAGGGGTGCTGCGGATTCGTGAAGATGTCCAGCACCTTGCCTTGCTCCACTAGTTTGCCTTTATACATCACCAGAATACGGTCCGCGATCTCAGCTACTACCCCTAAGTCGTGGGTAATGAACAGGACGGCGGTGTTCTCCTTCACCCGCAGTTCGTCTATCAGCTGCAGCATTCGCGCCTGTACCGTCACGTCCAAGGCAGTGGTGGGCTCGTCGGCAATCAGGAGGCTGGGCTCGCAGGCCATGGCCATCGCGATCATCACGCGCTGCTTCTGCCCACCTGATATTTCGTGTGGATAAGCGTCGTATATTTTCTCTGGGCGTGGCAACCTTGCTTTCTCAAAAAGCTGTATCGTGCGCTGCCTTGCCTCTTTTTTAGATAAATTGGTATGAAGCAGCAATACTTCCGCCACCTGTTTTCCACAGGTATACACCGGGTTCAGCGACGACATCGGCTCCTGGAAGATCATGCTGATCTCATTGCCGCGCAGGCGTTGCATCTGCTTCTCGGGCAGCTGCAACAGGTCTACCTCTCCCAGCGTTTCCGCTTGAAACAGCGCCTCCCCCCCTGCTATCCTTCCTGGCGGGGTATTGATAAGCCGCATCAGCGAAAGTGACGTCACCGATTTTCCGGACCCCGATTCTCCCACAATGGCCACCGTCTCGCCTGGGTACACCTCAAACGAAACTTTGTCCACGGCCGTAACGGTGCCGCGGTGCGTCGAGAAAACTGTCTCTAAATCTCGGACCTGAAGAAGGGGAATAGGTATAGCCAAAGAGGATTAGGGTTTATGGGTTAGGTAAAAATAAGGTTTTTAAGTGATTGTTGGTTGTTTATTGCTGCTTCTTATACCCCTTTATGCATCTATCGGCAGCCTGGATATGAATGAAGGTTCGCAGCTATACCCCCATTTGCGAACCTAAAAGGTAGTCAGTACATTTATACTGTACATTTTAAGAACTCAGACCATGACTAAAACTATCATCTTCGACCTTGGCGCTGTGCTGATTGACTGGAACCCGCATTACCTATACCGTAACCTGTTTGAGGAAGAGGCCAAGATGCTGCATTTCCTGGAGAACATCTGTACCCCGGATTGGAACGAGGAACAGGATGCAGGGCGGCCGCTGCACGAGGCCACAGCCTACCTGGTAGAGAAGCACCCTGAGCATGAGGAGCTTATCCGGGCGTTTTATGGCCGTTGGGACGAGATGCTGGGTGGCGCGATTGAGGGCACGGTGGAAATATTCCGGGAGCTGAAGGAGAGCGGCAAATATAAGCTGTATGCCCTCACCAATTGGTCGGCCGAGACGTTCCCGATTGCGCAGGAGCGGTTTGAGTTTTTGAGCTGGTTTGATGGCACGGTGGTATCAGGTGAGGAGAAAGATCGCAAGCCCTTCGACAGCTTCTACCATACCCTGCTGAAGCGCTACGAGGTGCACCCATCAGAGGCTGTGTTCATCGACGATAACTTACGCAACATCAAAGCCGCGGAGCAACTGGGCATCGACTCTATACACTTTACCACTCCGGAGGCCTTACGGGCAGAACTGCAGAAGCGCGCGATTTTGTAACAGATCAGCTTTTAGTTAGCTTAAGCTCATACATAGAAAAGGCGGCTATTTTGGGAATAGCCGCCTTTTCTATGTATGAGCCCACTTACAATTACAGGCCTTTTTCTTGCTCCATCATGCTTTTGTGCGTTACATGCGTGTCATCCTCGTGTTCCCCGAAGAAGCGCTTTTGGTTGAAAAGGATAAACAGCACCCCAACGAAGATAGCAGAGTCGGCTACGTTAAAGATTGGCCACAAAGACATCGGACGACCGCCCATTATAGGTACCCAGTTTGGGATGATGCCTTCCCATATATCCACGTAAAACATATCGATTACCTGCCCATGGAACCACGGGGTAGTCGCGCCATAGGGGGCGTTATCAAACCACACACCATAGAAGGTACTGTCGATCAGGTTGCCGATGGCACCGCCCAGAATGAGGGAAATGCACCAGATCAAGCCTTGTGGCGCCTTGTGCTTTACCAGGTAATAAAGGTAGTAGCCGATACCGAACATGGCCACCAAACGGAAAAGCGTTAGGATAAGCTTGCCATAGTCAGAGCCAAGCTCCACGCCGAAAGCCATACCAGGGTTTAGGGTATAGTGCAGCTTCAGCCAGTCACCGATCAGGTGTATCTCGCCGGGCAGGCCCATTTCCATGTTGTAGTGCACGATTAGCTTCACAGCCTGGTCCACTAGGATAACGGCAAGCGCGACAAGGTAATATTTCCAATATTTCATATCTGATTTTTAAACAGCGGCTTCGCTAAACGATAGCTGCTGCAAGTATACTTTTTAAAGTATGAAAGCACCGGAAATACATTTTCCGGTGCTTTTTGTTTTAGATGACAGTGCTTTCTACTGTCTGGATGCGGATATACACTTTATACTCGTCGATATCCAGCAAGGTCGCGTCCTGCAGCTCGTCCACCACATCCAGCTTCAGTGCCTGCGTTTCGGCGCAGATATAGTTGCTGTAGTTGGCTACGGCGGCGTTAACCTCTGCCTCTGCGCGCTGTAACGTGATGTTGATCTTGTCCTGCACCTCCAGATTAGTGTCCTTGCGGAGGTTCTGGATGCGGTTTACCAGGTCGCGGGCAATGCCCTCCTGCTTCAGCTCGTCAGTCAGGGTAATATCCAGCGCTACGGTCAGCTTGCCTTCACTGGCCACCAGCCAGCCCGGGATATCCTCCGAGGAGATCTCCACGTCGTCCGGGGTCAGCACCGCGGTTTCGTCGTCGGCCAGCATGATCTCAAAGCCGCCTTCGCGCTCGAGGTGCGCGATGTCGTTCTGGTCCATTTGCTGCACGGCGGCAGCCACTAGCTTCATCTTCGGCCCGAACACCTGGCCTAGCTTCTTGAAGTTCGGCTTGATCTTCTTCACCAGGATGCCGGATGTGTCGTCGATGTACTCCACGGCCTTCACGTTCACCTCGCTCATGATCAGGTCTTCCACGGCCTGTATCTGCTGCTTAGTATGCTCGTTGAGTACCGGGATCAGGATGCGCTGCAGCGGCTGACGCACTTTGATCATCTCCTTCTTGCGCAGCGAGTGCACCAAAGATGATACGGTTTGCGCCAATTGCATGCGCTCTTCCAGGTTCTTGTCAATCGCACCGTCTGCCACTTTCGGGAAGTCTGCCAGATGCACCGACTCTACCTTGTTCTTATTGCTCACGCCGTTCAGGTCGCGGAACAGTTGCTCGGCGTAGAATGGCGCGATTGGCGAGATGAGTTTGGCGACGGTCTCCAGGCAGGTATAAAGCGTCTGGTAAGCGGCCATCTTGTCTTCGTTGTACTCGCCTTTCCAGAAACGCTTGCGGTTCAGGCGCACGTACCAGTTGCTCATGTCGTCCACCACAAAGTCCTGGATGGCACGGGCGGCTTTGGTCGGGTCGTAATCGGCCAGGTAAGCATCCACGTCCAGCACCAGCGTGTTCAGCTTCGAGATGATCCAGCGGTCGCTTTCAGTTCTCTTCTCCAACGGCACATCGGCCTCGGCGTAGGTAAACTTGTCGAGGTTGGCGTACAGCGCGAAGAAAGAGTAGGTGTTCTGCAGCGTACCGAAGAAACGGCGCTGCGTCTCCACCACACCCTCGGGGTTAAACTTCAGGTTGTCCCAAGGCGGCGCATTCGCGATCATGTACCAGCGCACCGCGTCCGGGCCATACTGGTTGATCATTTCGAACGGGTCGATGGCGTTGCCGAGGCGCTTGCTCATCTTGTTGCCGTTCTTGTCGAGCACCAGTCCGTTGGCGATCACGTTCTTGTAGGCCACGCTGTCCTCCAGCATCACAGCCAGGGCGTGCAGCGTAAAGAACCAACCGCGTGTCTGGTCAACTCCCTCCGCGATATAATCGGCCGGGAAGTTGGCTTTGAACACGTCCTTGTTCTCCAGCGGGTAGTGCCACTGGGCGTACGGCATGGCACCTGAGTCGAACCACACGTCGATCAGGTCCAGTTCTCTGTGCATTGGGCGGCCGGAGCGGCTCACCAACACGATATTGTCCACGTATGGGCGGTGCAGGTCTTTTACTTCTACTGCAGCCTCCATCACGCCGGCCTCCACAGCCTTTGCCATTTCCTCCTGCAGTTCCGCGATAGAGCCGATGCAGATCTCCTCCTCACCGTCCTCTGTCCGCCAGATAGGCAGCGGCGTGCCCCAGTAGCGTGAGCGCGACAGGTTCCAGTCCACGAGGTTCTCCAGCCAGTTGCCGAAACGGCCTGTGCCGGTAGACTCCGGCTTCCAGTTGATGGTCTTGTTCAGCTCGATCAACCTGTCTTTTACGGCCGTGGTCTTAATGAACCAGCTATCCAGTGGGTAGTATAAAACGGGCTTGTCCGTGCGCCAGCAATGTGGGTAGGTGTGCTCGTATTTCTCAACCTTAAAGGCCTTGTTCTCTTCTTTCAGTTTGATGGCGATCTTTACGTCCGTCGGCTTATAGTCCGGGGCCGACTCGTCCTCGCCAGTGTAGTTCTTAACATACATGCCGGCAAAGTCGGTGATCTCCCTTACGAAGCGGCCTTGCTTGTCCACGATCGGAACCTGCTTGCCGTTCTCGTCGGTCACCAGCAGGGCCGGGATATCATTCTGCGCGGCCACTTTAAAGTCATCGGCGCCAAAGGTCGGCGAGATGTGTACGATACCGGTACCGTCCTCTGTCGTCACGAAATCGCCCACGATCACGCGGAAGGCTGGCTTGTCTGGCTGCACGTAGGGCATCAGCTGGTGATACTCCACGCCTGCCAGGTCGCTGCCTCTGAACTCCTCCACTACTTTGAATGGAATCAGCTTGTCGCCCGGCTTGTAGTCTTCCAGCGCCAAATCCGCAGCTTTTGGGTTAAAGTAGCGGCCCACCAAATCCTTGCCCACGATCACGGAGATCGGCTCGAAGGTATACGGGTTGAATGATCTTACTTTAACATACTTGATGCCCTTGCCCACGGCCAGTGCGGTGTTGGCAGGCAACGTCCAGGGGGTTGTCGTCCAGGCCAGGAAGTATACTTTTTCCTCCTCGCCCTCAAACAGGAACATGTTGCGCGTGATCTTCTTCACCTCGAACTGCGCCACAATGGTCGTGTCCTTCACCATCTGGTAGCAGCCCGGCTGGTTTAGCTCGTGCGAGCTCAAACCCGTGCCCGCTCCCGGAGAGTATGGCTGGATGGTATAGCCCTTGTACAGAAAGCCTTTGTCATACAGGCGCTTCAGCAAGGCCCAGCAAGACTCAATATACTCGTTCTCGAACGTGATGTAGGGGTTGTTGAGGTCTACCCAGTAGCCCATTTTCTCGGTCAGGTCGTCCCACTGGTGCTTGAAACGCATCACGGTTTCGCGGCAGCGCTGGTTATACTCCTCCACCGTAATGGACTTGCCGATATCCTCTTTCGTGATACCTAGCTCTTTCTCTACCTGCAACTCAATCGGCAGGCCGTGCGTGTCCCAGCCGCCTTTGCGGTTTACCTGGTAGCCTTTCAGGGTCTTGTAGCGGCAGAAAATATCCTTCACGGCGCGGGCCATCACGTGGTGGATGCCCGGCTTTCCGTTGGCAGACGGCGGTCCTTCGTAAAACACGAAGTTCTCGTGGCCATCGCGCGTCGACACCGATTTCTCAAAAATGTTGTTCTGCTTCCAGAACTCCAGTACTTCCTCGCCAACTTTGGCGTAGTTCAGGTTCTTATACTCGTTGTACTTTACCATTTTCAGGTTCTTCTTGATCTAGTTTACGTCTGAGCTGCGCTAAATCCAGCTCCTCATCATCTTCTTCAAAATATGCCTCGTCGATCTGCTCGATCAGGGCGTAGGGGTCCCGCTCGTACTTGCCGTTGTCGAAACTCATTAGCAAGGTAGGCAAGATAATCAGGTTTGTAAATAAGGCAATCAATAAACTCACCGACATCAGCACTCCCAGGGCCTTTGTGCCGCCAAATTCGGAGAAGGCGAAGATCACAAAGCCGAAAAACAGGATGATGGAGGTATAGATCATACTGGTGCCCGCCTCCTCTAAACTGCTCGTGATGGCCCGGCTCACGTTAAAGCCGTTGTGCAGCAACTCGTGCCGGTACTTGGCCAGAAAGTGAATCGAGTCGTCGATGGCAATACCCAGTGCGATGCTGAAGATGAGCGCGGTGCTCGGCTTCAGCGGAATGTTTAAAAAGCCCATCAAGCCCCCCGCAATCAGCAGCGGAATCATGTTCGGAATCAGCGAGATAACCACTACCCGGATAGACTTAAACAACAAAGCAATGGTGATCGTTACCAACACAAAAGCCAAAAGCAGGCTCGAGCGCAGGTTGTTGATCAGGTACTGGTTGCCTTTGATGAACAGCAACGTGGTTCCGGTCAGGCTCACGGAGGTTTCGCTGCCGGTGTCGTCGCGGATGAACTTCATGCTGTTGCCCACTTCCTCTATCCGCACGCCCTCGCCACCGTATATCTCGGCCAGCTGTGGCTTTATCTTCTTCAGGAGCAGCGTATCCAGTTCCCGGGAGCCCACATCGGCCACTTTAAGCGAGATGCGCGCGCGCTGGCCGGTACTGTCCACGAAGGAGCGCAACAGGCGCTGGTTCGCGCCCTCGTCCTGCTTGGCCAGGTAACTGAAGATGAAGTTGCGCTCGGTATTGTCGGGCAGGCGGTATGAGTTTGGGTCACCCTCGTAAAATGCCTGCGTGGCTGTTTTCACCAAGCCCACCACCGAAATCGGGGCAGACAGGATCGGCTGCGTGCGTAGGAAATCCTCCAGTTCGGCTAGCTTTCGCAGGTTCGGCAGGCGCATTACGCCCTGCTTTATACCTGTGTCCACGATCACCTCCAGCGGCATTACACCATTGAAGTGCTGCTCAAAAAAAGCCAGGTCGGCGTTCACGCTGCTTTCCTCCGGCAGGTCATCCACCATGTAGGAAATCGTCTTCACTTTGTAGATACCCCAGAATGAGAGGGCCAGCACCAGCGTCAGGAAGAAGTACACGATGTGGCGCTTGTGGTGCACCACGTAATCGAAGAACTCCAGCAGCTTGTTCAGGGGCTTGGCGTCGAGGTGGCGCAGTTGCCGCTCGGTAGGCGGCGGCAGGTACGAGAACATGGCCGGCACCAGAATCATGCTGATGATGAAGGTGACGAAGATATTGATGGCCGCCACCACTCCAAACTCATACAAAATGGCGATGTGCGTAAACGTGAACACGATAAAACCAATGGCCGTTGTCGTGTTGTTCACCAGGTTCACCAAGCCAATTTTGCTGATAACGCGGGAGAGCGCCAGTATTTTGTTGCCGTGCCGACGGTAATCTAAATGGTAGCGCGCCAGCAGGTAGGTAGAGTTGGGTATACCAATCACCACAATGATGGAGGGTATAAGCCCGGTCAGGAGCGAGATCTTAAAGCCCAGCAGCGAGATGGTGCCCAATACCCAGATCACGACCACGCTGATGACCACGATGGGTATCAGCACAGCGTAGAAAGAGCGGAAAAACAGGAACAGCGATACGGCGGTTACGAGCAGTGCCAGCACCAAAAAGAGCTTCATCTCCGCCGCCACCTTCGTCGTCATGACGGAGCGCACGAACGGCAGTCCGGCGTAATGCAGCTTTATTTTCGTTGATTTTGAAAAGGCCTCGGTATGCGCCAGGATGTCGTCCATCACCCCGATGCGGCGGGCTGAGTTGAGGTAAGCGGCATCCATGGTAACGGCCAGCAGTGTCGCGCCGGTTTTGTTGTTGATGATCTGCCCATCGTAGAAACCCTGCTCCCTGACCACCTGTACCAGGCTGTCCAGTTGCGGCTGTGTTTCAGTTTCAGGGAAAGGCTGGAAGATGTTTTGCGTGATGAACTTGCGGTCGGCGGTGTCTTTTACAACCTGGACCAGGTTTGGCAGCGCGATAACGGCCTTTACGCCCTCCACTGTTTTTAATTGTTTCGTCAGCTCGTCCAGCGCCCGGAAGTTTTCCAGTTGATAAACGCTTTTGTCCTGCATGCCAACCACCAGCACATTGCCATCCTCGCCAAACGTTTGCTTAAAGCGGGTCAAGTACATCATGTCCGGGTCGTCCGGGCTCACCACGTTGGCGAAATCATACGACATCTCTACGTCTTTGGCCTGGTAGCCCATAAACGCAGTAAGCACGGCCAAGAGCAAGATGAGTCTCAGCCTGTTTTTTATTATAAAAATGGCAATCCTATTCCACATGGTCAGCTACAATTCGGCAAAGGTAGGCAATTTTGCTTATTTGTGTGGCTTACAATCACCTGCCTTAGCTTTTACACTTCATCGAATAGTATGCCCATATCGCGCGATTAAGCTTTAATCGTGCTGAAAGAGGTTGCCCGATTTAACAAGGTTCCGGATCGTTTAGGCAGGCCAGCAAGTCCACTACAGACAACTTGACGGGCAGGCTCTAAACCTTTTAGACTTTTACTTAAAAGCCTCTTCTTGCTACTTCCCTTCCTACAAGCCAACTTTTATGTCAACCTATGGTAGTGCGGTACAACGTATAGACAAAAAAAAAACTAAACCCTAGTTAGGCTTGGCTTTTAAATCAGGCTGTAGGATTGTGTTTATTTCTTTTTATCTGATGAGGATTTTGAAACTTCATTTTTCGGTACGCAATTCGGTACCTCCTTCCCATCCTTCTTTTTCATGCCCACTGGCTCATACCCGTCCCAGCATGGGTTGTTCTCTTTTAAGCTATTGTCTTTTTCTTTTGATGTCTTGCTCATAGCATTTCGAGTTTTGGTTCATTCTTCTTTACGAGCATAGCAACTATCAGATTCCGCATCGCTAATTCTAATTTCATTTCTTTTTACTTAACATGTTCGTTTCGATGTGGAATGTGAATAACTTTCACTTTTACACATTGTATCTTATTGTTTGTCACTCGCTTTAATATTTATCCACACATATGTCCATATGTTTCAGGTCTTACATATCCACATATTTGTCCCTCCATTCGCCTTCTTGCCTATACCCTAATCTGTTACTTTTTCACGCGCCATTACATTACACAAACCATGCTTTGGATAGCTCTTGAATCTACAACTACACTTTGAGGAGCTATTTATACTCGTCACATTACTTAACATAAGTAATGCACTTTAAGCTAAAAAAGGCTTTCTTTTTAGGTATGGAAAATAATGTTTAGATAACTCAGATGAATAATAGCCTTTAAGAAGCATGGCAACTGGGGCCTAGCAAACGCTAGTTTCACTTGTGAAACCAAGCGATGATAGAGGTCTAAATCCTGAGTGATTCGTAAGTTCACATGTGATCTATACCCTTTAAAACACAAATCCCTGCAACGGCATCAGCTTTTGCAGGGATTTGTGTGGATCTGGAGAATCAAGATAAGGTTAACTCATGGACTGCATCTCGGCTTTTACCTGCTGTACCCGAAAAGAGGGCACTTGGTAATCCGAGGAAAGGTATTGCTCCGGGATGGTGACCATGTTGCCGTCGCGCTGGGCTCTGTAGTGCGGCGACAGGATCTCGATACCCGCCTCGTTAAACTTATCCTGGATATTCTGGTGGATGTTGGAGTAAGTAACAGCCATTTTGTTGGCGGCAAAGGTATAGGCGTTCAGTTGGTAGCTCACATAAAAATCGTCGAGGCTGGTCTGGAGCACGAAAGGCTGCGGGCTTTTCTCAATGTTTGGCGTAGCTAAGGCTGCGTCTATCAACGCTTGGTGCACCTTGGGCCACGGCACGTCATACCCTATTGTTACGGTGGTATGCAACACCAGCCCTTTCTCACTCTGCTCGCTGCATGAGGTAAAGTTAGTGGTATGGTTGTTCAGGATCATGGCATTCGGGATGGTAATGTCCTCGTTTTTGGTGGTACGCACCCGTGTTACGAGCAACGTCTTTTCAATCACGTCGCCTGAAATATCGCCTATCTTTATCCTGTCTCCGAGTTTGAACGAGCGCATATAGGTCAGCACCAACCCTGCTACCATGTTTCCGATGGCCGAGGAGGAACCCAGGGAGAAAAGTATACCGATAAACACTGAAACACCCTGGAAGATCGGGGAATCAGAGCCCGGCAGGTAAGGGAAAATCACCACAAACATGAACGCGTAAAGCAGAAAGCGCACAATGTTATACGTCGGCGCAGCCCAGTCCTTGTAAAAGCCCGCTATTTCCAGTTTGCCGGTTTCCACCTCATCTGCCAAAAAGCGCAGGAACTTCACCACGTAGTGGGTTACCACCACAATTACCAAGATGGTCAGCAGGTTCGGGATGTAGTTGATCAGGCCAAGGCCAATGTCTCTGAGCGGATTTAGGATATACTGTAACAGGGTATCGGCATACCCCTCCGTCCAGGGGAAAATGCTGAAAAGGATAGGCAGCAGGATGTAGACCATCACAAACAGCGTGATGAGGCGAACGAACCTAGCCACCGTCAGTATCACGGCTACCTCCCGTTCAGGGGTCAGCATCTCGTAGTTCTTCACTTTCAGGCCTTTCAGGGTGTGGCCTTGCTGCGCTTCAATTTTGGTAAAGACAAATTGAAAGAACTTGTTGATATACTTAACCAGAAAGAAGAACATCACCAGCACTAAAATTGCCATCCCGATCTCAATTAGGATACTGCGCAGGCTATACTGCCGGGCCGATTCTACGACACTTTCACGGATTTTAGAAGCGTAGAGCGTGGCGAGTTCTCCACGCTCTTGCCGGGCTATTCTGGCATCTGCATCCGTGATGCTCATCAGTACCTGGTCCATGTAGGTAATGTCCGTAGACATCACGTTCTCCACCACCCGGATAGAGTCAGGTTGCAGGAAACGCTCTTCCGATAACTTCAGTACCCTACGGCTAATGGCATCGGCACGCTCTCGCTGGCTGAAAGAGCCCACTGGGGTATAAATATGAAACAGGGTGTCGAGGTGCAATATTACAGGGGCGCTCCTTAGCTCCTGCTTCGTTTCAGGCTGCTCCTGGGCGATTGCCTGCCCAAAGACAAACACCATAATCAAACACCAAATCCATTTCATATGCTGTACTTTCGGTTGGAATATTGAGACTTAAGCTACTAAAAATATACATAATTACTATAGCTAAGGCAGTTTTACACAAGCTTGCTTAGCGCGCATAGTTATAGGCGGTATAAATCCTGAAGAGGTGTAAGCAGAATATATTCAGCAAGTTAGCAGGACAGCATAGTAATGTACACGGCAACTTTTCCACATTATAAAGCATAAAGGGCAGCATGGTATTTCATGCTGCCCTTTATGCTTTATAACTCTTATGTGCTTACGCCAGCTTCTCTAGTATGCTTTTGAAGTTTACGGCTTTGTCGATGTAGCTCTTCAGTTCGCTGATCGGCATGCGCACTTGTTCACGGCTGTCGCGGTCGCGAACGGTTACCGTGTCGTCCTCCAGTGTCTGGTGGTCTACAGCGATACAGAAAGGCGTTCCGATCAGGTCCTGGCGGGTATAGCGCTTGCCAATGCTGTCGCGCTCCTCGTAAATCATGTTGAAGTCGAACTTCAGGTCATCAAAGATCGCTGTTGCTTTCTCTGGCAGGCCATCCTTCTTGGTAAGCGGCAGGATAGCGGCTTTCACAGGGGCTAGTGCCGGGTGCAGCTTCAGGAACGTGCGCGACTTGGTGCTCTCCCCTTCCGTGATCTCTTCTTCCTGGTAGGCGTTGCAGAGCGTCATCAGGAACAGGCGGTCAGCACCAGCCGATGTCTCCACCACGTATGGCACGTAATTGCCGTATGGCTTTCCGTCCTCGTTCAGGTCGTTGTCGAAGTACTGCAGTTTCTTGCGGCTTAGTTCCTGATGCTGGGTCAGGTCGAAGTCGGTGCGGGAGTGTATACCCTCCACTTCTTTGAAACCGAACGGGAACTGGAACTCGATATCCACGGCGGCGTTGGCGTAATGCGCCAGCTTGTCATGGTCGTGGAAGCGCAGCTTGGCAGCAGGGATGCCCATTGCCTCGTGCCACTTCTTGCGTGTTTCTTTCCATTGGTTATACCATTCCATCTCGGTGCCAGGGCGCACAAAGAATTGCATCTCCATTTGCTCGAACTCGCGCATACGGAAGATGAATTGGCGTGCCACAATCTCGTTACGGAAGGCCTTGCCGATCTGGGCGATACCAAACGGTATCTTCATGCGGCCTGTCTTCTGCACGTTCAGGAAGTTCACAAATATTCCCTGTGCTGTTTCCGGGCGAAGGTAAATCGTCTGGGATTCCTCGGCTACGGAACCTACCTGCGTCGAGAACATCAGGTTAAACTGGCGTACCTCGGTCCAGTTGGCAGTACCGGAGATCGGGCATTTTATATTTTCTCGGATGATCAGTTCACGTACGCCGTCCAGGTCTTCCGCTTCCAGCAGTCTGCCCATTTCGGCAGTCAGCGCCTGGCCTTTGGCTGCGTCACCGGCATTTTCATACTCAGCGGCTTTGTCTTCAATCAGCACATCGGCACGGTAGCGCTTCTTGGAGTCCTTGTTGTCGATCATCGGATCGTTGAAGCTGTCCACGTGGCCAGAGGCCTTCCAGGTGTGCGGGTGCATGAAAATGGCAGCGTCCAGGCCCACCACGTTTTGGTTCAGCTGCGTCATGCATTTCCACCATAGGCTCTTGATGTTGTTCTTTAGCTCCACGCCCATCTGGCCGTAGTCGTACACGGCCTGCAGGCCATCGTAAATCTCGCTGGACGGGAATATGAAGCCATACTCCTTCGCGTGCGAGATAATATCTTTCAACTGTGCGTTTTCTACAGGGGTTTTCTCTTGTGTTGCCATGCCGCAAAGATAGGTTTTTAGTGTCTGATTATGCCACAGAAGGGGTATACTTTTTCGGGTGCAGGGTATAAACCCATTTAAGCGTAACGGAGCATTGTCATTTTTTTTTGTGGTAATATCACCCGATAAACCATCACTCAGGTAGTTTTCGGTTTTTCTTTGAAGATGGTAGCCGTTGTTTTTTAAATTTTAGAGTAGTTTTGTGGCCTTTTAGTTACTCTTATTTACTTCATTTAAAAATGGCTAAAGTAAAAAAAGGCCCCAAGCACGTAGTCCCCGCTACGCCATACAAGTTCCGTAAACGCTATAATTTGCTGGATATCTACATCCGCAAAGAGAAAAACTTCCTGTATTTCATCGCCTTTTCCCTTATACTGGCTGGCGTGGTATACCCTTACGCCTCTATTGCGATGTGGGTGGGCTTTGCCTTCGCGGGTTATTCTGCCATCGCCAACGACAGTATCCAGACCATCGGTACCTTTATTGTATCCAACGAAGACCGCAAGTGGTACTGGCAATGGCTCTTTATGGGGGTTATTTTCTTAGCTACGGTGTTTTACAGCTGGTATGTGTTCGACGGTGACGTCACGTTCCAGCGTCTGTCGTCAAAGGGCTTCGACCAGAACATCGATAACTTTGTATACCTGCAGTTAGCCGCTCCTATCGTACTGTTACTGCTAACGCGTTTCCGCATCCCGGTTTCTACCACGTTTATGCTCCTGAGCGTTTTCACGGTTAGTTCCGGTGCTATCATCGGGATGGTGAGCAAGAGTTTGATGGGTTATGTGGCAGCATTTGTGGTGGCGTTGCTTTTATACCTGGCGCTTACTAAAGTCATTAAGCGCTTTATCAAGGGCGAGGCACATGGTTCCTGGACAATTGCCCAGTGGGTGATCAGTGGTTTCCTGTGGCATACTTGGCTGGCGCAGGATTTGGCTAACGTAGCCGTATACCTGCCGCGTAAGCTTGAACTAATGGAGTTCGCTGCCTTCGCCGGTTTTATCTTCCTGGGCCTTGGCTTTATGTTCTACAAGCGCGGTGAGAAAATCCAGCATATCATCAACGAGAAATCCGATGTACGCGATGTGCGCAGCGCAACCATAATTGACCTTGTTTACGCCATCATCCTGTACTACTTCAAAGAGCTTAACAACATCCCGATGAGCACGACCTGGGTATTCGTTGGTTTGCTGGCTGGCCGTGAGTTGGGTATGCGCCTGCGTAACCAGGAGGGCTCTACTAAACTGGCCAAGACCTTCAACCTGATCGGTAAGGACATTCTCTCTGTAACCATCGGTTTGGTTATCTCTATTATCCTGGCCGTGGCCATCAACCCGGTTATCCAGCAAGAGATCGTGGATTTTTTCTTTAAATAAGCCTCAGAACCTTTCCTATACCCAAAAAGCCCGGTTACGCACCGGGCTTTTTTGTTGGTACTGTATAACAACTTAGGTATGCGTAACCCTCGGGTATCATACAGCTCTGGATGGCACCTAGCGTAACCGGTTTGTAAACAGGAAGCCCCGGCAGATACATCTGCCGGGGCTTCCTGTTATGTTATGGTATATGGGCCTTTGTTATTTCTCAGGCCAAAGTACTTCCAAATTATCGTTGATGAACACGCCGAAGTTAATGGCGATCAGCTGATCCTCATCGAAGTACAGGTCGATCATCTCTTTTTCAAAAGAAAGGCGGGTTTCGCCGGTCTCCGTTTCCTCTTCCTCAGGGTTGGTGATGTTGTTGTCTGCGAAAAGCTGCAGCACCTGCTCTTTGCTCATCTCGAAAACGCGTTCTCCCCAGATTTGCACCTCGCGGTTAGCGGTCTCGATGCAGCTCAGGCGATAGTCATCTTCCTTGTCGAAGTACAGCGAGTAGCCATCCTCCCAGTAGTTCCAGGCCTCGTGCTCAAACTCATCCTCTTCCTCCGACTCCTCTACCTCCTCTGGTTCGCCAATGAGCTCTTCTACTTCTTCCATTGTCAGGCCAAACTTGATCTTGCCAAGCCCCTTGCCTAACCTGATGTCTTTGTTGATCATGTTCAATTTAAGGTTTTTATAGGTGCAAAGATACACGTTTAAGATTGCTGCGGCTTATGTTTTGCCACAGTTTTTTTGAATACTAGGATTCGTATTTTTCTCTAAAGTCCTGGCTCATTTGCTGATATTGCTTGTTATGCTTTGCCTGGTCCCACTTCTCCTTAAAAATGGCTGCCGATTTGGCCTTTACCGGATCTGGCTCGTTGGGCAGTATTTCCCGTCCGTGCGCCCCACTCTGGCCCTTTTTGTCGTCCGGCACCGGCCCATCATACTTTTTGCCGGATTTATGGTTGGCATAGCGCCTGCTACGGGTATAGCCCATCTGCAAAAACTTGCGTGCCATGTCAGCTCCCACAAAATCCTCATTCTCCAGGTACTGCTCAAATAACTGGTATATCTTTTCAGACGACTCGGTGGCGATCTCTGGTGTCTTAAACCGCCAATGGGGCAGTATTTCTGATTTATACGGTTCCACCAACAGTACGCCCTGCTCTCCCTTCCCGATCCGGTATAGGTCCGGCCTTTTCCTGAAATCAGTCTTCTCGAAATCCAGGTCGTAGTTAAAAGCTTTCTTCTTCGGTGGTGTTTCTGGCATACGAGCTTGTCTTGGTTGCTACGGGCTGATACACGGGGAACTGCTCCGGGTAAATCACGATGAAACTGTTGTCTTTGTAGTTTCTGGATAGAACGCGTGGCACATAGTCGAGGTTGCTGTTGTAAGACACCGTTCTTTTTCGGGCTGATATCACCACCACCATATCATCTTTCTTCAGCTCCGATTTCATGGTCGCGATTTCGTTCATGTTGTTGTATGGCACGTATTGCGCCTCCACGGTTGGCTTACTGTCTTTCACTACCTGTTTCAGTTTGTTTAAGGTGCGCTTACGGCCACGGAACACGATGGGAGCCCCCAACTGATGCGACAATAGCTTGACGCTCCTGATCCAGCGCATAAAGCCCCGTTCCAGTTCTGCGTTTGTCGGCACGATCACCACAATGCGGCCTGTGGTATTCAGTGGCTGAATGATTTTACACACCAACACCATTTCGTCGGTATTGTCGAGTAAGCTGTCCAGCACTGTCCCGAAAATACGGTCGCGGGTCGTGATCTTGGCATTCCAGCCCAGCACCACCTCCGTAATCATCAACTCCTTTATGGCCCTTAAAATCCCACTCGATACGTTGGTGTCTATTTTCGATACCAGCTGCACATCATTGTCGGAGGCTGAGGCGTGTTTAATCGCCTCGTGCAGCATTTTATTCTTCTTATAGATTTCTTCCTCTGCGTGCTCATTGTCTATCACCACAGCCAACGGATAGATAGGCTGGTTATAGTCCGGATTTTTGAGCATGATCGATAGGTCGATCAGGTTCTCAATGGTATGCGGGTTGCCGATTGGCACCAGGATGCGGTCTGGCTTCTCACTCATATCCGGCTTTCTTCTGCTTTCCAGAATAGCGAGTTTGCGGCCTACCTTCTCTGTAGAGAACGAGCTGATCATACTGGAAACTAGTATGAGCACTACCGCGCCATTCAGGGCACTCTCTCCGAGCAAGCCTATCTCATAACCGGCCAACACCACCGCCAGGGTTGCCGCGGCGTGCGCGCTGCTCAAACCAAATATCAGGTTGCGTTGCAGCACACTGAACTTAAAGAGCTTTTGGGTAAGGTATGCAGCGGCATACTTTGTCAGGGGCGCCAGCACCACAATGGTACCCGCAATCAGCATGGCATTGGTGTCCGTGAAAAGCACCTTCAGATCGACGAGCATGCCTGTGCTGATGAGGAAGAAGGGGATGAATATGTTATTACCCACAAACTCAATCCGGTTCATCAGCGCCGAGGTGTGCGGGATAAGCGGGTTCAGGGCCAAACCGGCCAGGAAGGCTCCGATGATCGCTTCCATACCTGCTACCTCTGATAAAAAGGCAGCTGCGAATACCACCGTCAATACGAATATATATTGCGCGCCCTTCTCGCTTTCCAGTTGCTTAAACATCCAGCGGGCTATCTTCGGGAAAATCCATAACACCACGCTCACGAAGATGATCATCTCTGTAATCATCCATACCCAGAAGCCCATGCTTGTGCTCCCTTGTGTTGAATTTATAATTACTGCTAGCACAAACAGTACCGCTGTATCCGTAATCAGCGTCCCGCCTATGGTCAGCGTTACCGCCTCATTTTTACTTAACCCAAACCTGCTTACTATAGGGTAAGCTAACAGTGTATGCGGGGCAAACATGCTGGCCAGTAATATGGCTGGCTTGATCTCGTATTCGTGTAGATAAAAGAAAACGGCCGTACCTACTAATATAGGAATCAAGAAAGTGAGTGACCCAAAGATAAGGCTTCGAACTTTATACCGCTTAAAGTCGATCATGTCAATTTCAAGTCCTGCCTGGAACATGATATACAATAGCCCTACCGTTCCAAACAAAACAATACTCGCATCCCGAGCCAGCACTTCAAATCCGTTTGGCCCCAGTATAACCCCGGCTACAATTAACCCCACTATACCGGGTACTCTTATTTTCTTGAGTATGATTGGTACCACCAGTATAATCAGAAGAACCAGCGTAAAAATGATAACCGGCTCTTCAAACGGAAGAGAGAGATTGATATTTGCGAGCATTTTTTCTTTTTCGTTGCGTTTGCCTTTCGGCATTAAATATATCGTTTTTTCCGCTGTATAGTTTTAATGTATTTCCTTTCCCTCTTTTCACAGGTCTGTTTCTTCACCTTTCCACAAATTTTGTCACCTAATATATTTTTATGAAATGAATTCTTAATCTATTTCTCTTTCATTATAAGGTGTGTTTATAAGTTAACAACTTTACGCAGTTTTGTGTATGGTTCATAGATTGTGCACACAGGTGTATCTTTTCACCAACCTCTCCACACCATTGTAACACCTATGCTGTTGTGTGTCAATTTATTGTGTTGGTTTTCCACTTTTTGCCCTTTTATGTGTATTTCTTTATAAACACTTTTCAGCGAAGTGGATAATGTAAGATTTGGCCTCCTTTTATACACCGCTATCCACTTTTACCCTCTTACACAAGTGTGTATTTCACCTCCACTCCTCGGGTGTGTAACTTGTCCATGTGTTTACCCACGCTTATCCACACGTATACCAGCCTCTTTGTGGATTACTCAATTTTGTTTCACACGGTATTAATGGAGGGTTTTTGATCAGGGAATTCAGGAGGAGTTGCCTCGCTGTTCTTCCTGCTCGCGGCGTTGCCAGTGATTCGCTTCGACTGGGGCGAGCTGCACTTCAAACTCACGCGATCTGGCTATCGAGCGGGTTATGACTCCGGGATATGGATAGTAGTTCGATTTATGTGAGAGATGTTAGAAAGGATATTGCAGTTGCCACAAGGTTTGATGGCGGTGTAACTGGTTCAGGCGTGTAGAAACTCAGTGGTTATATCCAGAGTAAATCTGGAGGCATTGGAGTTTCAAATTTCCCAGGTTACAGAGTAATTGGCTTGCTTGCGCTTGGAAGGTCAGACCCAAGATCTACAGGCTACCAAAATTGTTACTAAGGTAGGGCCCAACGCCGATTTTGTAATGCGGCTTTACGGAATGGAAAGATGTATAGGTAGGTTGCTTATCATGTCGTGTAAAAAAACAGATTCATCTGGAGGATGGAAGTAATGGACAGATTTAAGTAACCAGAGTATTTCGGTGATTCGCGCGCATCCCATTTTAAGAGTCCTCCAGGCCTGGCCTGTCTCACGAATAAGAACTCCCTGCGTGGCCTGTTGCGCTGGTAGTTTAAAGCAGCTGCATTCTAAATCTCAGCTATATTTCACTCTTTGTTTCTGATTCGACTCAGGTTGCATATAAAGCGTCACATCTGTTTAAACTTGACAGGAGTTGAGTTACTTCATTCTGTAATTACCCTTGTTTTTAACCTATGGGTATAAGTCACGGATTGGCCATTAGCCAAGTCAAGCAAACATCTTGAAAATGATTTTTAAGACAAGTTCATTCGCTTTCAATAATGAAACCATGCTATCGAATCGCCTTGATTCAATAACAAACCATTTTATAAGCCCAAAGCCTCATCCGTTAGAGGCAAGGTACATCAGGGCAGTAGTTTAAGTTGGCTCTTATCAATCTGCCATCTGGCACGATGCATAATTACGAGCAAGGCATATAGCTATAACCTTACTCAGAGCAGCTGACTAAAGTTATGACCTCTGTCATGAGGCTTACGCTAGCTCCTTTATCCCAATCATCTACCTAATCTGGATAGTTAGTAAGGTAGGTGATGATGCCCGTCGATTTATCGGTCTATGATAACTTTAGCTAAGTCGAATTTTCCTCAGTAATTTAGCTTTGAGCCATTGCAGATAGGGGAGAGAACTGATGATGATTTGTCCGCAACTTCACCAAGCCCTATCGGTTATATTTAAGGCATATTATTGTCCCTGGTACAGATCCTTTTACCTTTATATTCCCAAGAATAAATAAAGGCCCCTGACACAATCGCCAGGAGCCTTTATTATTTGAGATCCGCTGTTACCTGAATTTTGACTTAGAAATTCAGATTGATGTCTTCTCTTTCCCAGTTAGCCCTGACATCGATGGTATTCGGGAATAGGTAAACTCGCTCAGGCAGTGTTTTCATCTCCGGGTCACCCTTGTCCCAAACTCCATTGTTGTTTTCGTCCACCAACACCCTCACGCGGTAAGTTCCTGGCTCGATATCCTTAAACTGGTTTCGCTTCGGGTTGATTTTTTGCTCCACTACCTTGTAGTCATTCGTCAGTAACTGCACGATGTATGATTTTTGGTCGGTAGTGATACTACCACTGATTATGCCTGTGCCACGTGCTTCCGATATTGGAACGCTCACATTGGTAAATGAAATGGGCTCACCTGTCTGTGGTTTGAAAGCGGTGCTGTCCAGCATGATCTCCACTTGTTTGACTTCGGGCTTTAGTGCCGGCAATTCAAAGCTTATTTCTGTTCCGGTCTTATCCAGCCTAATTTGTTCCGGGTACTTCAATGTTTCAAGCGCGACTGAATCTCTCATCACTGTAATGGGGGATCCTGCTGCTATGGTGACAGGTGTTTCAAGGACGAGCGTAATCTGCTGTTTGGGCCTATAGTTTGCCTTCTGCCCACTGTTGGTAACTTTCAGTTGTGCGCCTCGCACACGTTGTGCACGCTTCCCTTCAAAGGCCACACTGATTGTATCTGTAGCGATATTACCTGATGAATCAACAGCAGTGAGTATAGTTTTTCCACCATTAAACGTAGCAGTTTTAAACAGCTCTATTGCTTTGCCATCCGCACTAATTTTTCTCACCAATGTATCCGCTTTACTTCCTTCTGGGTGTGCTACAAATTTCTGGACACCCTCGTTATAGTTTGCCACGAAGCGATCCGTGAATCTTTCGCGCTGCATCATAATGGGCTTTTTGGTATCTAGCCTCACGGTCTGCAGCAGCACTGAATCCGTACCGGGCATGATGCGCAACGGCTCCGGCAAATAAGCGATGCGTTCTTCTTCATTGTCGTAATACGTGTTATTGTTTTTGTCTACCAAGGCATATACATAATACCCACCTTCTTTAATGTTATCGATTTTGTAACCCCCCGCCGAGTCTGTGTTCGTCAGGTAGTATGGCCTGTTCTTTCGAACAGACATGGTGTCATCCGCTTGGTATAAAGCCACCACGGCACCTGCTTCTGGCACCTGCTTCACTAAGTTGATAACTTTGCCGCTTATGCTGCTGGAATCGATAAAAGAGCCTGTACTGAATGATAAACGCAGGTCTTTTACTACGTTTTTTTCTGTGATATCCACAATACCGCCCCTGAAATTAAAGGTGAATGTAGTGCTGTCTCGCAATGGTTTTTCAAATTCTAACGTCAGTTCGTTTTTATTTGATTTTACCTTGTATGGGTTGGTGGTGTTCGGTGTAATCAGGAGTTCTTTTGCCAGGTTCTGCTGCTGCACCTCTTCGTCAAACACAAGGGTTACTGTGTTCGTCTTCACATTCAATTGTTGATCTTTAGGGGTGCTGATCTGTAATGTTGGAGCGGTAAGATCCTTAGGGCCACCTTCGGGTGTGCTGATGGTAGCGCAAGCTGCCACGCTAGCCAAGCCTGCGGCCATCATTATCACTTGTAAAAATTTCATGGTGCGTGTTCGACTTTAAATCAAAATAGGCAAACTCGCGCTTGCCTATCTGTTATCGTTATGGTGTGGATATCTTATTTCCTTTTTGCCACAAATATGAGGCTTGAGTAATCATTGCCGTTTTTCTCAGCATAATTGTTAGACTTATACCCTTTCAAAACACTGCTCAGCATCTGGGTTTTTCCACTCTTATGCTTTTCACTCAGCATGCTCACATAATAAGCGTCAAACTTCATCGGTAACACTTCCTCAAGCTGCATCTTGTGCTTTTTAAGAAAGCGCTTCATTGTGTTTTGCGTGAAGTGGTATAAATGGCGCGGCACATCATAGGCTGCCCAATTTTCTTTGTACTCCTGCGCATCATGCGAATCGGCGTTAGGTACAGCAATGATCAGGGTGCCATCCTCCTGTAGGTTCTCCAGCAGTTGGCTTACGGTTTCATTTAAGGTGTGAATGTGCTCCAGCACATGCCAAAGCGTAATCACCTCAAATTTCTCGCCCTGTATATCCGTGAGTTCCTTTGCAATAATCTCCCCGGTTTCAGCTGTAGCGATTTCTCTTGCTTTCACGTTTGGTTCTATCCCTCGAATCTCCCAACCGTCCTTTTTACAAGCCGCTAAAAAGACCCCTGTCCCGCAGCCATAGTCCATAATGCTGCCTTTAGCCGGTACAAATCTGTTGATAAGCTCCACCTTCTGTTTGGTTGTGATGGAGCGTACTACATGATATGCTTTGTTAATAATGCCTGACTTCGTATTGCTATGCGAGATGTATTCTTCTGATTCGTAATACTGGCCGATGCTTTGAGGGTCAGGTCGGGGGTTTGTGAATTTAAACGAGCAGTTCTCGCACTCTACTATCACGAAGCTTTCTTTCGAGACAGCGTTATCCGTTACGACTAAGAAATTCTTGAATTCAGTTTTGCTGCAAATCGGGCAGGTATCTAGTCTTTCGTAGCTCATTTATTTTCCTAGGTATACCATAAGTACTGATATGTCGGCTGGCGTTACGCCACTGATTCTGGAAGCCTGGCCAATTGTTTCCGGGTTTATCTTGAGCAGTTTTTCCTTTGCTTCAGCCGATAAAGCTGGTATGTTACGGTAATCGATTTTTTCTTTGATCGTATAGTTCTCCAGTTCGCTCATTTTAGCCGCCATCGAATACTCTTTCTCGATGTAACTTTCATATTTCACCTGGATGCCTGCCTGCTCTACGCTTTCTTTCCTGAATTTGCTGAGGTATTCACCCACTGCCGGTACAGCCGCTGCGATATGCTCTATCTCAATGTTCGGCCTCTTGATCAACTGGCCAGCACGCTGTTTCTCGGTGATGGGAGCAGATCCGAGTTCTTCCAGCATCATGTTGATTTCTCCTGGCTCAATCGGCTTGTTATTGAGATAGGCTATGATTACACCCGTTTCAACAATCTTCTTATCCACAGCCTTTACACGTGCTTCATCCGCTAAGCCCAGTTCGTATCCAAGCTTTGTCAGACGAATATCAGCGTTGTCTTGTCTAAGCAAGATGCGATGTTCTGCCCTGGACGTGAACATGCGGTATGGTTCATTGGTGCCTTTGTTCACAAGGTCATCAATCAGCACACCGATATAAGCCTCGGATCTTTTCAGTATAAACGGTGCTTTGTTGTTTATCTTGTTATGCGCGTTTATTCCAGCCATCAAACCTTGGCAAGCTGCCTCCTCATATCCTGTTGTGCCATTTATCTGGCCTGCAAAATAAAGGTTCTCCACTAACTGCGTTTCCAACGTCAGATTAAGCTGTGTTGGCGGGAAGAAGTCATACTCGATGGCATAACCCGGACGGAACATCTTTGCATTCTCAAAACCTACAATCTTACGCAGTGCTTTTAACTGCACGTCTTCCGGCAATGAACTTGAGAAACCGTTTACATACACCTCTACGGTGTTCCATCCCTCCGGCTCTACAAAAATCTGGTGACGGTCGCGGTCTGCAAAGCGGTTGATCTTGTCTTCGATCGATGGGCAGTAGCGTGGGCCCAGACCTTGGATACGACCCTGAAACATGGGAGACTTTTCGAATCCTGTCTTCAGGATTTCATGTACCTCAGAATTTGTGTAGGTGATGTAACAACTGCGCTGCTGAGGTAGTGGCTCCGTGTCTGTATAAGAAAATTTCGATGGGTTCTCGTCACCAAACTGCTCTTCCATTTTACTATAGTCAAGCGAGCGGCCATCTACCCGAGGAGGTGTTCCAGTCTTCATGCGGCCGGCTTCAAAGCCAAGTTCGACCAATTGCTCGGTTATACCTTTTGCTGATTTCTCTGCAGCGCGCCCCCCTCCTAATTGCTTCTCTCCAATGTGGATAATACCATTCAGAAACGTGCCATTCGTTAATATAACAGCCTTTCCACGAATAGTTATCCCCAGGCTAGTGCGTATACCTGCTGCCTTACCTTGCTCTACTTCTATGCCAGTTACCATGTCTTGCCAAAAGTCCACATTGGCAGTTTCCTCGAGGCTTAAGCGCCACGCCTCTGCAAAACGCATGCGGTCGCTTTGCGCACGCGGGCTCCACATAGCCGGACCTTTTGACTTATTTAGCATGCGAAACTGGATCATGGTCTGGTCGGTTATGATTCCGCTCATTCCACCAAGCGCATCAATTTCGCGTACTATCTGCCCTTTTGCCACGCCACCCATTGCCGGGTTGCATGACATCTGAGCGATAGTGTTCATATTCATGGTTGCCAATAGCACCTTAGAGCCCATTTTGGCTGCCGCCGCTGCGGCTTCGCAGCCAGCATGGCCGGCTCCAACAACTATTATATCGTATTCTGGGAACATGTATTCTAGGTTTAGGAATGTTTCACGTGAAACATTTTCGGGAGGTGGGGAATTCCCTGATTGCAGTTAAAATTTACGCAAAGATAAGGAAGAATCTTCTTGTTTGCGCATAAGTTCTGCATCCACATCAGACTTGTCTTTAAAGCCAAGCAGGTGCAGCACACCGTGTATGATAACGCGGTGTAGTTCATCATGGAAAGGGACTCCTAAATCAAAAGCATTATCACGTACTCTATCTACGCTGATAAAAACATCACCTTCAACTATACCGTCTTCGTCGGCATTGTTGAAGGTGATGATGTCTGTGAGCGTGTCATGGTCCAAGTACTCCACATTGATTTGGTGGAGGTAATCGTCGGAGCAAAATACGTAAGTAAGGTTATTCAACTCCTGCTCATGCTCCTCAATAATATCTGCAATCCAATCTGAAATCTGATCCGCGTTGTCTAGCTCAAAGTCTATGTCTTCGCTGAAGAACTCAATTGGATGTTCCATTATGAGATGGTTCTATATTAAAAATGAGTTGTACTTTTTTTCCTTGGTTATCAAAGTTTACTTCGTCGCAAAGGTTCCGCATCAAAAAGATGCCGCGGCCACCAGGGCTCTCAAGGTTCTCTGGCGCTGTAGGGTCCGGCAAGTTCTCGTAATCAAATCCGGGGCCTTCATCTTCAACTTCAAATAAGAGCTTGTTGTCTTCAACCTGTAAGGTGAGGTACACATTCTTGTCTTTGTCAAACTTATTCCCGTGGCGGATGGCATTATTTACAGATTCCGTAACGGCAACCATAATGTTACCATAAATGTCATCCTCAAACTCAAATTCATCTTTTGAGTTATCAATAAAGCTTTCAATTACTCTGATGTTCTCGATTAGGGAAGGAATCTGAATTTTAACCTGATTCATATTAATCGTTAAGTGTAAAATAGGTGCGTTTTATTTACTGATGTTTTGAAAGTACTCGTTGACCTTCTGCTTGTAATAAGGTGTAAGTGCCGGAGGTATAGTTTTGAGTAATTCAGTTTGTTTTTCTTTTGCTTTGACGTACTTCTCAAACGAAGGCGGAACCTTTCTGGCTATATCCTGAGCAGACTTTGCTTCCCGTTTATTGTCCAATTCCCGCTCTTTGGCAGATTGCTCTGCCTCTAATAAACGGGTCAGGATTTCCCGCTGGCGCAGTATGGTCTGTTCAGTCAAACGTTTATTAACGAGATCAATCTCGCTTTGTTCCATCATCTTACTGATATTTCCCAATTCGCCGTTCTGGCCTTTATCGCCTGGTTTTTTGCCCTGCTTCTCCAATTCTTTCAAAGCATTCCGAAGCGCTTCTTGCTCCGCAGCCAATTTAGCTAATTCCTGAGAAAGTGCCTTACCTGTTTTGCCACCTTTTTTTAATTCATCGATTTTTTTGTTCAATTCTTGCTGTAAATCGCCAAGGTCGCCGGGCTTTGGCTTATTTCCCTTCTGTTTGCCTGCCATACTACCCATTTGCTGCATGGCCTGTTGCATCTGTTTCAAAGCATCGTTTAGCATCAGCGCCAGATTATTCATGCTCGTCATGGCCATCTGTTGCTGGGCGGTTGCCTTGCCTACGTTACGGTCGCGGAGCTCCTGTATGCTGTTGTCCATACTCTGGTTCATAGCCGCTACTTCCCGTGTAACAAACGACTCGATCTGGAATACTTTTTTTGCCAGCGCGAAGAGGCTGTCTTCAATTACCTGAGCGTTATCCTGCAAGCTCAGTTGCCGCTCCGAAAGTGTGATGAAGCGCGGGTCGCTTTGGTTGACGCCACGGAACTGCTTCATCAACTCTTCCTGATCAAACGAGAGCTTGATAAGATTTTCCAGGATGTCGCGCAGGTTGTCGAGGTTTTGCGACATACCCTCCATGTTCATCGAGCTACTCATCTGCTCCATCTGCTTGGCCATTTGCTCCATCTTCTGCCCCGCCTTCTGCTGCGACTCGCTGGCTTTTTTGTTCTCTTGCTTTTTCAATTGCTGCTGGCTCTGCTGCATGTCCTGTTCAATGCTCTGCTGGTCCTGCTGCTGCTGTTTCTCATCCATTGGAGTTGGGTTCTCCAATTTGTCATTCAGCTCCTTCAGGTCTTGCATCTGCTCTTTCACTTCCTCAAATTCCTCCTGAAGTTCCTTCTGGTCTTCCTGAAGCTTTTGGTTGTCTTCCTGCTTCTGTTCGGTTTTCTGTGCCAACTGCTCTTGCGTTTGGGCCATTTCCTCCAGCTTGTTGGCGAGGTTATCGAGTTTCTGCTCGAACTGCAGCTGCTTAAAAAGCTCTAGGGCTCGTTCCAACTCACGCTCCAGGTTGCGTTCTTTGTTATCGAGTTTGCTCAGTAATTTCTGTAACTCGGTATCGTTCGGTTGCTGTTGCTGCAAGAGTTTCTCCAGCTCTTCGTAAAGCTTCTTCGTTTCCGGGTCCAGCAGCTCGTCCATGAGTTTCTGAAGTTCCTGAGCTTTTTGGGCTAACTGTTTGTCTTGCTCACTCAGCATGTTTTGCTTTTTGTTGAGCTGGTCAAACAACTCTTTCATGGATGAAATATCCTGCTCGAGTTGCTTCTTCTTAGCCATCAGGTTCTCCAGTTGCTTTTTGTCTTGCCAATCGAGGTTACGCTTGGTCTTCATCTTCTCCTCAGAGCGTGCCAACTCCTCCTGCAGCTTCGTGGCTTTGTTCAGCGTTTCGCTCATTTGGCTTGCCACCGACTGCGAGTTACTGTCTAAGGATTTCTGCAGTTCGCGTTTGTCAGGTATTTTCATCTCAAACGTGCGGGTGCGGGCTGATTTAGGACCATGCAAGGCATCATTATCCCATACCTGCACAAAATACTCCAGCTTATCCCCTGGCTTTAAGTTGAGCGGCGCTGTGTTCCATTGGTGATAGTATGTTTGGCTGAGCTGCTGCGGATTAAGTGGCAGGCGCACGCTTTTGTAATTCGCTTGCGGGTTGTTCTCATTAAGGATGCGGTATACCAAATCAAGACGCGTTAGCCCGTGGTCATCTGATACATCGCCACCCAGCACCATATAAGTGTAAAGCGCAGTGTCCTGATACTGCTCAACACTAATTTGCGGGTTGTGGTCGGCGATAGTGGTGATCTCGTAGCTGATCTGTTCTTTGTTCGTGCTATACCTGTTGTGCAGGTTTATACTGTAGCTGCGGCTATCGTTGAAAAGCTTAGAGGCGCTAAAGTTGTCTTCAGTGTTTTCGGCGGCCAATACTTGGTGCGGATCTTCAAAGCTCAACTCGATGCGGTCTGTCTCATTGGCCGAAAACTCCCAAGTGATGGTGCTGCCTTCCGGGACACTGGCATTACCGGTGTTCTGTATCACGTCGGGTTTGCGCTTGAGGTAAGCGGGGTACTGCACCAGCATCTGGAAATCCCTGAGGTTAGGGCGCGTTAGCAGCGCAACGGTATAACCATCCGACATAAACCCGGAACCCTCTAACTGGAAAGTAACTGGTTTCTGAAGCTGCTTAAAGGTATAGGTATAAGTGCCGTTTGCCGTGGCGTTCAGCTTCTGGCGGCGGCCGTTGTAGTTAATGAACACCTCATTGGGTATGGCCTTGCCTGTTATGTCAACTTTCAACTCAAAATCCTCTCCTCGAAATGTCTGCAGCGGGTTGTTCAGTACTTCAAACCGGAAAGGGGCAAGCGGCTCATAGTGCCGCTTGTAATTGATGATGCGCTCGGTACCCTGCACAAAGATGGCAGGGTATACCAGCACAATGAGTAGGGCGATGAAGGCAGGCAGGGCAATGTACTTCAGCAGTGGCTTGTTTTCCTGATAGGTTACTGCCTCTTTGAATCGAAATGACCCCAATTGGCCGGTTCGCTGCTCAATGCTGGCTGCAATCAGGGCATTGGTGCGGTCCAGGTTTTTCAGCTGGATCGCATTTAGCAGTTTGTCACGTATCTCAGGGTAATGCGCCCCTACCCTGTCTGCGGCCTGCTCATCCGATAAAACTCTTTTCAGGCGCGCCAGTGCAGCGATAGGAAGAACAATCCAGCGGGCAAATACATATACCACAAAAGCTACAAAGGAGAACAGCAGGAAACCGCGTACCAGCTGCGGGAAGTAAAATATATACTCCAGCAGGCTATATATGATATAAATAGACAGCAGGAGCCCAACGGCAAAAATGCTACCCCGTAACAGCATGTTGAGGTAAAATTTCTGCTTGAACTCCTGCAACTGATGCAGCAACTGATCGAGCGCATCCTTATGTTTCATGTTGTCTTTGCTTATGTTAAAATCACATGGCAGCTATAGTTGTAAGTTAAGCAAATACAGTTAAAGTATTGCTTGTAAGGTCGAAATGCGTGTGATGACTTACTAATATATAAACTGGTGCGGCATACTGTTTAGTATATCCTTACGCTAGTTCTAATAAAACCGGGCAATGGTCTGAGTGCCTGGCTTCTGTGAGGATAGCGGCACGCTTTAGCCTGTGGCGCAGGTTTTCGGTTGCCATGTTATAATCAATACGCCAGCCAAGATTTTTGTTGCGTGCTCCGGCCCTGTAGCTCCACCAGGTATAATTGTGCGGCTCCGTGTTAAAGTGCCTGAACGAATCTATAAACCCGCTTTCGATGAACTCACTCATCCATGAACGCTCCTCCGGCAGAAAGCCAGAGCTGTTGGCATTTGACTTCGGGTTATGGATATCGATGGGCTGATGACATATATTATAGTCCCCGCAGATCACGAGCCCGGGCAGTTGGTGCTTCAGTTCGTGCACATACTGCTTAAAATCCCTCAGCCACTCAAATTTGAATCCCTGCCGATGGTCGCCGCTAGACCCGGAGGGCATGTATACGCTCATCACAGACACATCTTCGTAGTCAGCCCGCAGCACCCGCCCCTCTTGGTCGTAGCACTCCATGCCACACCCTACTTCTACGTGCTTTGGTTTGGTTTTGGTGAGGATTGCCACGCCGCTATACCCTTTTTTTATAGCCGGGTGTAAGTATACATGGTATCCCATCTCCTCAAAAACAGCCTTGTCGAATTTCGTTTCGTCGGCTTTGATTTCCTGCAGGCACAGCACATCGGGGTTAGCAGCCTGTAGCCACTCGGCAAAGCCCTTGGTGAGCGCGGCACGGATGCCGTTCACATTATAAGTGATGATTTTCATTTGTTGTGTGCGTATCTCGTATGGCGTAGAACGTAGCACGATGTTCAGGTAAGTAACTTCTTCCGGAAGCCAGGCCATCCTTATGGAGCTGAAGAATATAAACTGCCTTTTCGTAATTTATAACAGCCTTACATAGAAGAGTCGTGATACTTGCTACGAGTTACATGATACGGTTTAAAATTCCTCAGATTGGTTAAAGTACTCGATTACATGCCACTTCAGCATGTTTTCCTGCTCGCGCAGGTTAGCAAACGGAATGGGCTTCAGGGCGACATAATGCGGCCAGCCCTCCTCATCGGTGCCCGACAGCTCGTAATAGCCCGACAGGCTAAAGACCTTGCAAGTGGCAATATGCATGAGGTCCTGCTTCTCCTCCTTGGTGAACTCCCGGATCCCCCTGCCCAATTCCTGAATACCAATCAGGAAAAGGATCGCATTCATGTCCGGCTTTTTACCGAACTGCTTCATCAGCATGGCGCGCAGCTGAGTCCAGTTGTGCTCTAAATTATCAGAATCGAATTGCATAACTAGATTGTTAACTGTGAAAGTCAGTTGTTAATGCCAGTGGTTTTTATCAACCCATCGGCTTTAACAACCAGCTTTTAAATTTACTTGGAGCTTCCGCGCTCTTTCAGTTCCTCCCAGTATTCCACGGCTCTCCTGAAATGCGGGATCACGATGGAGCCGCCCACTAGGTTAGCGATAGAGAATACCTCCATCATCTGCTCGTCGGTCACGCCCTCGTCAAAGCACTTGCCCACATGGTATTTAATGCAGTCGTCGCAGCGTAGGACCATAGAAGCCACCAAGCCCAGCATCTCCTTCGTTTTCACGTCCAGGGCGCCGTCGGCGTAGGTATTGGTATCGAGGTTAAAAAAGCGCTTGATAACTTTATTGTCATAAGACATGATGCGCTCGTTCATGCGCGTGCGGTAATCGTTGAAATCTTCTACTAAGCTCATTATTTTTTCTGCTAGGTACGTAAAGCCTTGATAGGTTAATTATTGACACGAAGTTAACTAATATCCCTTAAACCATGGTTCCCGGCCAATGTTCGAAGACCTGATTTCGTTATTGTTTCCGCGGAGTTGCTATGCCTGTAGCACTGCCCTTGCCCGTGGCGAAAAGTACATTTGCACCAGTTGCAGCATCAAGCTGCCTTATACCGATGTGCATCTGCTGGGTGCTGCGGAGCAGAATCCGCTGCAGCGCCGCTTTTGGGGGAAAGTACGGGTGCGCTATGCCTTTGCTTACCTGCACTTTGTACCTAAAGGACGTGTTCAGCGGCTTTTGCATAAACTGAAATACAAAGGAGCGCAGGAACTCGGCGAGCATTTGGGGCAGCGTTACGGTTCCCTCCTCTCCGACCACGCCTATGCCACGCACTTTGATGTGGTAGTGCCGGTGCCGCTACACAGGTATAAACTGCGCCGGCGTGGGTATAACCAAGCCGAAAGCTTTGCAAGGGGATTGGCCAAAGCGATGCAACTGCCTGTAGCGGGACATGCTTTGTACCGGGCTATCCATACCTCCACCCAAACCCAAAAAAGCAGGATGGACCGATGGGAGAACGTAGCCCAGGTATTTCAGGTGCTGCACCCGGAGCAGGTGAAGGACAAGCGAATTTTGTTGGTGGATGACGTGATGACCACCGGGGCTACCTTGGAGTCCTGCACCGTGGCGCTACTGGCGGCAGGCGCTGCCGAGGTAAGTATAGCGACTATTGCCGCTGCTTAAAACTAATGGCATACTGTAAATGGTAAGCCTAAAAAATTAGCTTAGCAGAACATATTTCTGGCCTTCCACCATAGGCGACTTTCCGGATTGTTTCTAACCACCACCTCACCCAGCGGCATTAGTTCTTCGGGGCTGCAGCATCCCTAAACCCAGTGTCTTAGCAGACGTCAAATCAGTTTCATGTCGAGCGGAATAAATCGTACATACAGTACTTTGATGAAAGCGGACTTATGCGTTAAATTTTTAGAAGAGAGTTCGAAGTTTCCGGCAACAGCTGTGATGGGGGCCTGTGTCGCTGCCTTTTACTCGGAGGGATGCGCTTTGTACTGGCAGAAGAAAGTCACCTGCTGTGTAATAAACCCGACCTGTTACACTATACTTATTTGTGGAATCTGGAGACGCAGCAGGAATTACACAAGGGTTAGCATTTGGTTCAGTTTGTGTAAATGTGGGAGCCGCCTTATACTGGGCAAAGGTGGCAGGCGTAATAAAACTAAGCCCCGCCAGGGCAAGCAGTTTGAACAAAGACGATTTAGAAGCTGGCTCAAAGGTATACGTTTTGAGTTGTTGCAGCTGGAAAAGGCCCCATACCTTACTCGGGTCTGAAATACGCCTTAAGCCCCCGGTCATTTAATCCCGAAGAGTCCACCACTTGCTTTTGGCAGCCTACGCAAAATTTCTCTGCAGCCACTGTCGGCATGCCTGGCCAACAGCGGAGCAAGGATTTTTGATTCTGAGCGTCAGGTAACGTTTCACGCTTTTGGGTATAGCTGTCAGAGTACTTTAAGTGTTACCTGCTCCAAGTAAGCCACCCAAAGTTAAATTCAGGTGGCTATACCCACATAGCTCAATTTGTCTGCTCCCGATGGACGTCTGAAAGGCTAGGCTCGGCATACTCTATTTCCTCCTGCCCCTCCAGTTCATCAAGCTTTTCTTTAACTATAGCATAGTTCACTGTAAGCGGTATTTCCAAAACAAAAAAGTCTTCATTAACCTCCACCGAAACACAATTCAAAAGAGCAAAGTGCTTTCGGAGTTCCAGCAACGGGGTTTCCTCATTTTGCCGAATCACCTGCACCGTGGAGTTTCCGGACGGTGTAACCGTTTCCTGGTATAGCAGCCCCTCCGCCATTTGGTTATAGGTCGCTCGCACTACATCCTCGGTGGCAATAAGCGGGATATAAAACGGGATGCTGTCGATTTTATATAACCCTTGGGAGGCATCTATTTCTGTGGCCCATAGCGTTTCAGTGAGCTCCCTGCCAAACAGCTCGCTATGGAAACGGAAAATGATTTTGTGGACTTGTTGTTCTTCACTCATGGTTGATGGTGATAATGTTAAAGCAAAAAGCCCGGAACTGCTTCCGGGCTTTTTAATATTCAAAGAGAAAGTTGCTGCTTACTTGTTAGAGCCAGCGTTGATCATAGCGCAACGGAATCCGATTGTGGCAGTAGATGAATCCTGAGCCATAAAGCGGCGAGTACCAGGAGACAACCAGTAAGCTACGTCTTTCCATGAACCGCCTTTGTAAACGCGCACCTCGTTGTTTACCAGCGAGTGGAAACCTTCGCTGCTGTCGTAGTTCTCTGTTTCATCCAAGTAACCGTCTCTGCGGAAAGGGTTAAGGTCTTCTACATCCTGATAAGAAAGCGGACGGTAGATATCCTGCACCCACTCGTTCACGTTACCAGCCATGTTATACAAACCAAAGTCGTTTGGTGGGTAGCTATAGATATAGTCCGTAATCATGGCGCCATCGTTAAGCGAGCCAGCTATACCGGCATAGTCACCGCGGCCACGCTTAAAGTTAGCCATGAACTTACCCATCTGCTTGCCATACGGGTTACGTACCTGATGGCCGTCCCAAGGGTAAAGGCGACGGTTGTTCTGGTTTTCGTCCTCAGAGTATTGTGTGCCGATCATGGCTTGGGCTGCATACTCCCACTCTGCCTCTGTTGGGAGACGGTAGTTCGGAAGCACTAAGCCAGATTCGATGCCAGGAGCAGCAGTATCTTCTGTGGTCTCTGTGTCAGAGCCACCGCGACGGCCAAAAAGGCCTCTGCGCTTGCCGCCTCCATTTGACTGCTTCGCGAAGTTCTCATTCACCTTCGCGGTGCGCCAAGTACAGAAATCGTTTGCCTGCAGCCAGCTTACGCCTACTACCGGGAAGAAACGGAAACCAGGGTAGCGCAGGTAATACGTTACGTATGGGTCGTTAAAAGAAAGCTGACGAGACCAAACCGTGGTGTCAGGCAAAGCTGCCTGGTAAACCTCCGGGATAGAATCCTTTTTCAGGTAATGCAAATACTCCAGCCAGTGGATGTTTGCCACCTCAGTCTCGTCCATATAAAAGGAAGCCACCGTTACGGTACGCTCTATATTATCGCGGGTAAGGGCGATATCTTCCTCCATGGAACCCAGCACGGTACGGCCACCTTCAATGAATACAAGGCCTGGACCTTCCGGGAACTCCGCATAATCCGGTACATCGAACGACTCCTCATCCTCCCCATACTCGATACCAGTGGCGCTACTGTAACTGCCAGGGTTCGTGCTGGTTGGCTGCCCTCCTTTAGAGCAGGATGTCAGGAGGAAACCCCCTACAACCGCAACTGATAAATACTTAATCAACTTCATAAGTCAGTACTCAAATAAAATAAGGTTGTTGTATCGGAATATATTGTGCAATTATAATTAAATTCAGAATGAGGGGCAAACAATGTTTCTGTTTAATTTAGCCCTTAAACCGCTTTTAAACAAATATTTAAAATCGGCTGGCGTCAAAACCAGTGAAATTTCGTTTGCACCGCCTGCCTCTGCACTAAAGCCTTGCAGCCCAACATCATGGCTATACCCTACCCGCACATTCGGGAGCTGCAAGCCTGCTATTACGGACAAGGTTTGGTCTTGGTTAGTTCCACTCGCTACCGGAACACCCCTATACACAAGTCCTAACGTAAAGGGTGTGTAATTAGTATACACGCCTAAGTCTAAGCGACTTGAATTTTGCTGGTACACGTAAGTTGCCGCAGGAGAAAAGCTGAACTCAAAAAGCTGGCCCTGCTCTTCGTAAGACCTCACGAAGAATTTATACCCGGCAATGGCCGTGAAACGCAGCGGAAGCTTCACCTCTTGGTTAAAGCCATACCCCGGCCTGTTGAGGTGCGCAACTGTCAGGCCGGTCCAAAGCCTGTCGGTATAGGCCAGGCCGCCAAAAGTAAAGTCAAGATACGAGCTCGGTTCAAAACTGTTGGCCTCTGCCGACGTAACCGCAACCATGCCATTGTCGCTCAGCTGGTCACCAAAAACCAGGTTGTCGTAATTAACGCGCAAGGAGGCAACCGAAGCCTGCAAGCCCGCAGATAAAGCCCATTGCTGGTTCAGGTTGGTATGATAGGCATAGCCGCCCGAAAGCTGCCATTTCTGCAGGCCGCCCACACCCGCGCGGTCTTGCTGCACCAACAAGCTCACGGCGCTCTTAGTGCCGGCTATTCTGTAGCTGCCGGCTAGTTGGTTGGTAACGAAGGACCCGTTTAGGGCTGGCCATTGGTTGCGGTGCGACAGGGCTACGTTTACCGCGGTGTTGATCCCGGCGAAGGCCGGGTTCAGGTACAAGCTGTTTGCGTACTGTTGGGTGAACAGTGCGTCCTGCGCCTTAGCGGTAAAGGCCAGGAGACAGCCCAGGTATAGCAGCGTAATTGTTTTCATTCTAATGCTTAATGCAACCATTCTAACCTGAAAGTCATCTGAAGCAGTATATAAGTTGGTGTAGTATGCGCAATTTAGCACGGTTTTAGCTATAATTTACTTGTAATCTTTCAGTATTCAGAAAGTACCCACCGAAATCATGAAACACATGAAAAAAGTAGCCATTGGCTTTTCCATATTTCTGGCGCTGCTGTTGCTTTTAGCGGCACTGGTGCCTGTGCTGTTCAAAGATAAGATCAAGCAAGCCCTCGACAAAGAAATTGCCCAAAGCATCCATGCAGAAGTGCTGTATGAGACAGATGACGTGAGCCTGTCCATTTTCCGGGACTTCCCTAACCTGACGCTAGGCGTAGACAACCTTTCCGTTATCGGCAAGGACTCTTTTGCCACCGACACGTTGGCGCGCATCCCTGCCTTTCGGATGGAACTGAACCTGATGAGCGTAATTTCGGGGGATGAGCTAAAAGTGAACGCTATCACTTTAGACGAGCCCGTGATAAGGCTTATTGTGTTAAAAAGCGGCAAGGCCAACTGGGATATCTTTATACCGGATTCTACCCTCACAGACACCGAGGCAGATTCTGCCAGCGATTTTAACATGGCTATCAAAGGCTGGAAGGTGAACAGTGGAACGCTTTTTTATGATGACCTCAGCATTCCCTTCGGCTTTGCGGCCTACAATGTGAACCATAGCGGCAGCGGCGATTTTGAAAAAAACGTGTTCGATATGGTGTCTGAGACAACGGCAGACCGCTTTACGATGACATACGATGGCACAAACTACCTCGAAAATGCCAAGCTGAAAGCCGATGTCACCATGGCCATGGACCTCGACAAATCGCTTTACACCTTTAAAGACAACGATATCCGCATCAATGAATTCCCTTTTAAGTTTGATGGCAGTATCCTGATGCCTGAGGAGGCGATTGACATGGACCTGGCTTTTACCGCTACTGAAACGGATTTTCGTAATGTGCTGTCGGTGGTGCCGGGTATGTATAGCGAGCAGTTCGGGGACATCAAAACCAGCGGGAAACTGAGTTTTGAGGGATATGTGAAGGGCCGCATGCTGGATACCCTGATGCCGGGGTATGGCGTGGACCTGAAGGTAATGGAGGGTATGTTTAAGTACCCCGATCTGCCGGAAGCCGCCCGCAACATTAACGTGGACATGAGCGTGAAGAGCCGCGATGGTCAGTTGGCCAACACAGACCTGGCTATTCGTAAATTCCGCCTTGACCTTGGTAAGAACCCCATAGACGCTCGCCTGGTTGTAAATGGCCTTGATTCTGTAATGCGACTGGATGGCAACGTGAAGGCGAACGTGAACCTGGCAGAGATCACTAAGGTGTTCCCCGTGGAAAACATGACGCTTCGTGGTCTGCTGAAAGTAGACGCAGATGCCAAGGGCACTTATTCCAAAGCCAGCATGCCGGTCATCAGCGCAGACCTGAACCTGACAGACGGTTATATAAAATCCAAAGACTTTCCGGCTCCGATCCAGAACCTGAACATGGTAACCAATATCCGGAACACCACCGGCAACACCGACGATACCCGCATCAACATCCAGCGCTTTAGCATGCTGCTGGACGGCGAGCCGCTGGAGGGCAACATGCTGGTGCAAGGCATTGATCAACCCGCTTTTGATGGGCGCATCAAGGGAATCCTGGACCTGACCAAGCTCACGAAGATATTCCCGCTGGAGAACATGACGCTTTCCGGGCGCATTAATGCAGATGTAGCAGCCAAGGGCAAGATGAGCGACATTGAGGCTGAAAAATACAAAAACGTGACGGCTAAGGGTAGTATGGCCGTGAACGACCTGCGCTTTGTGAGTCAGGACATGTCACAGGGTATAAAGATAAACAAGGCGGATGCCACCTTCAGTAACGAGCGCATTAACCTCCAGAACATGAGCGGTAGCCTGGGCCGCAGCGACATACAGGCCAGTGGCAGCGTGTCGAACTACATAGGGTATGCCCTGGCGGATGACCAACCTTTGCGCGGCACCTTTAACCTCCGCTCAAACCAGTTTGACGTGAACGAGTGGATGGTGGACGAGAATACCGGGGAGCCAGTGGACGATGCGGGCACAGAGGGCGTGGTGGAAGTGCCTGCCAACCTGGATGTGGCCCTGAACATTGATGCCAAAAGAGTATTGTACAATAACCTGAAGCTAGACAATGTGAGCGGCCAGGTGCAGGTAAAGGACAAGGTGGCCCGGCTCAATAACGTAAAATTCAACACCTTGGGCGCATCCTTTGCCACCAGCGGCAGCTACAACACGCAAAACCTGCAAAAGCCGTTGTTCGACATGAAGCTGGACATTAATGAGCTCAGCTTCAAAGAGGCGTTTAACTCCTTTAACACCATCAAAGTGCTGGCCCCGATAGCCGCCGTGCTGGAAGGCAAGTTCTCAACCAACTTTGCGTTTGCCGGAGAGCTAGCAAAGGACATGACCCCTGTTTTCCAGACGCTGGATGGCTCCGGCGTGATCAATGTGTTGCGTGCGGCAGTGGGAAATGTAGCCATCGTGGATAAGATCACGAGCCTGACCCGACTGGATGAGCTGAAGAAATTCGTGATCGAGAATAAGCGGATAGACGCGGAGATCGTGAACGGCAGCCTTGTCATAAAGCCTTTTGATTTAAGCGTAGGTAACGTGGAGATGAAGGTAGGCGGCTCTAACAACGTAAACGGGCAGATAGACTATGTCACGGCGCTGAACGTGCCTACGGGTAAAGTGGGCCGCGAACTGAATACCCGCCTTTCGAGCCTGCTAGGCAACGAAAGCCTGGCTGCTTCAGAGCGGGTGACGCTGAACCTGAACATCGGCGGCACCGTGACCGACCCGCGGGTGTCGCTGGTGGGCGGCTCTGTGAAAGAGCAGGCAGCCGATGTGGTGCAAACCGTGGTGAAGAACAAACTGGATGAGGCAAAGCAACAACTAGAGCAGCGCAAGCTGCAGCTACAGGATAGCGTGCAGAATGAGCTGAACCGCCGGAAGCTGGAGGCAGAGCAGAAAGCCCGCGAAGCCCTGGAGAAAAAACGGCTGGAAGCCGAGCAGAACATCAAAAAGCAGGCAACCGACAGAGTTGGAGGCTTCCTGAAGCAACTAACCAAACCAGCCACAACCCCTGCCGATACGGCTAAAACGGGGAATTAAGAGGCTGCTCGAAGACCATTGACTTAAACTGTAGAAGTGCGCTGTTGTGGAGCGTATCATGCAGTGCCTGCAAACCTGTATAGGCCCAGCCTTATGTTAAAGGTGGCAGGCGAAGGGAGTTCATCCTTTGGCGAAGGCCTTGCTTGCAGTATCCCCTTTCTCAGGCTTAAAATGTATTATAAGCCTGAGAAAGGGGATTTAGTTTAAAACTACAGAACAAATCAGCAGGAAGCATATGGATGAGGTAAAAGAATTTTCGGTGATTACCTGCCCAGTGTGTGGGTATAGCAAAGAAGAAAAGATGCCCACAGATGCGTGCCAGTACTTCTATGAGTGTGAGCAGTGTAAGGAAGTGCTAAAGCCCAGGGCTGGCGATTGCTGTGTTTACTGCTCCTACGGTACCGTGCCCTGTCCACCAATCCAGCAACAGAAAAGCTGCTGCTAGGCTAAGCCCCAAAGGAAAAGCAATTATTGCGTTATACCTGCTTTACCAGGAGTACAAGAAAAGAAGTCTGCAAGCGATATGCGCTGCAGACTTCTTTTCTTTTTTGAACAATAGATATAAGATTGTACAACCTTTATCCGTTCAAACGTATACAAGTCGCAATATTAGCGTTCTTGAATTTATATTTAATACAATTTATATGATCAAAAAATATATCCTCCCTTGCCTGCTGACCGGCCTGATCGGGTTTGCTTCCTGCGATAACGACAAAGACATGAACACGGGCACCGCTAAGATGGAGGTCAGGATGACGGACGCTCCGGGTGACTATGCTGAAGTGAACGTGGATATCAAGTCGGTGCAGATACACAAGGATGCCGGTGATAACAACTGGATTACCTTGGATGAGATTCACCCTGGCGTGTATAACCTGCTGGATTTTGCGAACGGCCGCGATACCCTGTTGGCGAGCGCTAACCTGCCGGCGGGACGCATCTCACAAATCAGGTTGATCCTGGGCGAAAACAACTCGCTGAAACTGAAAAATGGCACCGTAACGCCCCTGAAAACACCGAGCGGCCAAAGCTCCGGCGTGAAGCTGCAACTCAATGCCGATCTGGAGCAGGATGTGACGTATGTGGTGCTGCTCGATTTCGACGCGGCAAAGTCTGTCGTGGCAAAAGGCAACGGGCAGTATAACCTGAAGCCGGTGGTGCGCACCATTACCCAGGCTATTGCAGGCGGTATAAAGGGAAAAGTAACGCCAGCCACTTACAAGCCGGGTATTTATGTGATCTCTGCCGCGAACGATACCATCGGGGGGTATGCCAACACCAACGGCGACTTCCTGATCAAAGGCGTGAAAGCGGGCACGTATGAAGTGAAGTTTTATACCGAAAACGGTGCCCACGATAAGACAGTGGAAAACGTGAGCGTTACCCAAAATCAGATCAAGGATTTAGGAACTGTCGAGTTAACCCACTAAGCTATACCTTCCTGTAAGCGTTAAGCTGCCGGATTACAAGCGAGTTCTAAAAGCAAAAGGGCCTTTCTGTTAGAAAGGCCCTTTTGCTTTTAGAAAAATCTAATATCTAGCGTCTAATATCTAGTGTCTTAAAAAAGAGTCTTAAAATACCTGGCCCATCAGTTCGCGTACATAGGTCACGTAATCTGTGTTGGGAGGGGTATGGCCGTTCTTGCGCAGGTCAGTGGCTGTCTGGGCACGGTGGTAGGTGGCGTGGTTGAACGCGTGCGTCAGGATGTCGAGCACGCGGGTGCTATACTGGTTGCCAAGGCTGTTGCTGTAATCAATAAGGCGGTTAAACTCCGCTTCGTCGGCGTTCTGGGCCAGCTCCGCGATTTTATACGAAGAGTACTCGTGCAGCTTCTTTAACTCCTCCAGGTCGTGTTCCTGCCATACCTTCACGGGGCTCTCAGTGCCGGTGATGCGGGCAATCCAGATCGCCTGCGCGTTCAGGGCGTGGCTAAAAAGGCGGGCGGCGTTAGCCGGTATCTCTGGCAGGCTGCTGAACACATCCAGCATAGTTTTATTGGCCCAGATGTTATATTCTGATAAGTTTTTCAGTACGTCGTTTCCAGTCATGGTTAAATTATTGTTCTCGTTTATCTTCCCAAATTAAAGTTTCGTCTTTGCGCTGCTCGAAAAAGTCAGGGCAGCGCCCGTCTCCCCGGCCGGTTATGCCGCCGTCAGGCTCGCACAGCACGTTGCCATACATGTCATACAGCTTGCTGGGGATGTCGCAGCAGCGGCCTGTCAGGTAGTATACCTCCTGCTCGTTATAGGTATAGCGGTATATCTTGGCGGGCGGGTCGGCGGTTTCGGCCACTTGCAGCTGTTGGATAAGCTGGTTCAGCCAGGGTGCCCCCTGCGCGTTGGCAGTGGCAGCCTCCGAAATCATCGGCGAAACACCTGGCTTACAGGCAGACAACCAGGTAGTTGCCAACAGCGGCAGGGTGAATAGAAGACGACCGGATTTTGCCATTTTGTTTATGTTTAGCGGGCAAAGATACTAAACGACCACTTATATATAAACTTTACCTATAATCTGTTTACGAAGGCCAGCCAATAAGGCACGAAAATGATCAGGCCCACAACTGCCGTAGTGATAGCCGCCATCAGCACTGCCCCAGCTGCCATGTCCTTGGTTTTGCCTGCCAGCACATGGTAATCCGGTGAGACGAGGTTTGTTAGGGTCTCGATGGCAGTATTGAAGATCTCGGCCATCCATACCAGCCCGATGCATAGCAAAAGGATGCACCAATCGGTGCGCGTCACCTCAAACCAGTAGGCCATACCGATCACCAAAACGCTGGCCAGTACGTGCAGGTGCATATTCGCCTCGCTCCGGAAAACCGCGAACATTCCTTTGAAGGCGTAACGGAAGCTGTTGTACCTGACAGAGAATACGGATGGTTTGGGCATAACTGAGGGTGTCTTGGTAATGTGTGATTGCTTTTTTACAGCAGTGCGCTGCTTAATGTTATTTCAGCGGATAGAATGAGAATTTTAAGCTATACCTTCCCTTGCTCCGCATGGTGAGCAAGCTCCAGCAGCACATCGTAGTAAGGCCTTTGCAGCATCTTGGCCCGGAGCCAGGCATAGAAGCTCAGCGCCTGTATATCGGTTCTCTCAAAGGAGGTAAACTTCAGGATGTGCTGCACATGGTAGATAAACTCCGGCTTATGTATGAGTTCAGGATGGTCTACCAGTTCCTTGATCAGGTGCAGGTAGTGCTTCACGTTCACGTAGGCCGGCTCGTTCCAGAGATCGCTGAAGGCCCGCTCAAAGGCCCGGACTTTGTTCAGCACCAAATCTACATTGCCCAACTCATACTGCAGAATCAACTCCCCGAGGTTCTTCTTCAGTACCCACTCGCGGCCCATCTTTCCTTCGCACCACTTGTCGGAGCGCTTGATGCTCAGCAGCAGCCGGTTGGCTTTCCCGAAGGCCTCCTGTGCAAAATAATTGAAGCTAAGGCCCAGTTGGGCAGTCAGCAGATCTTTGGTGCCGAGCACGATTTTGTTGCTGTACAGCAGCTCCTCCATCAGCACAATGGCCTCCGGGTTGCGGCGCTGAAACACCAGGTTGGCCACCATCAGGAAAATATAGCGGGGGTAAAACGTGGCGTAGTTGCTATTGCCCTCCCCCACCATGCTCTCGTGCAGCAAAGCCAGGTAGCGCATCGACTCACTGAACTTCTTGTTGCGGTACAGCACGTGCGCGATCATGTACAGCAGGCTGAGTTTGTAATACTGATGCGCTTTCTTGAAGCCATATCGTTCCTCCGCCTCGTGGTACTGGCTGATGATATAAGGTTCGAAGGAAAGAAAATCCTTTCGGGCCAGGATGGCGCTTCGGGTAATGGACATGAGCTTGTAGAGTAGCGAGGGCCGCTTGCTCACGGCCTCCGACAAGTGGTAGGTGCGCAACACGTCCTGAATGATATTGTCGAAATGGAGGTCGGTGCCCTGTTGGCGCACAGCCTGCAGGCGCTGGTTGATGATGCTGTTGGCAATGTTGGCCCGCTCGTCCTCGTCGGCGATCTGCTTGTTCAGGTTCCGCTTCCGGATAATCTCGTCCAGTGGGTCGGCAAACTCGTTGTCTGATTTCTCTATCTGGAGGTTGTACACGGCATTCAGGAGGTCGTACTGCTCGTTGGCTTGCGCCAGGCTCTCGGCTTTGCGCAGGTGCGCCCATGCCTGCTTGTCTGCCCGGGCATCGAACAGGTAGCGGGCCAGCGACAGCATCCCCATAATGGAGGAGGCTGCCGTGACATCCTCCTCGGTGCGCTTCAGCAGGATAAAATCGGTGAGGTGCCGCAGCAAGCGCTTGCGGAGGGCATAGTAGGCCACAGGGTTAGGCTTGTCCGGGTATAGTCTGTCGATCAGTTGGGCCGGGGTATAACTGCGGGTTTGCAGCAGCAACTGGTAAAGCGCCAAATCCTTGCGGTGCTTCTGCTTTTTCTGGCGCTTGATAAATACGGCAAGTTCCCGCTTGTCGTCTTCTGAGAGCGTGTTCAGGGTTATCTTGAGGTCATCCATACCTGTTGCGGCAATTCTTTCTCCTTTCTTGAGCCAATTTCTAAATATAATTCACTTTTTGTAAAGTCTGATAATTATTATTTAAATGGCTGCTAATAAATGATATATGTTATATATATTGTTATATTAAAAGTCCTTAAAAGTTCTATGTTAGCTTTACTTCAGCTGCTGCGGTACGCTACCTTTACTTCATCAAAGCACAAAAAAACTTAACTGTAACAAAGTAAATTACTATGAAGAAGCTCGGATTACTATTAATTGGAATGATGTCCGCGTCGGTGTGCCAGGCACAGGACGTGCTGACAAAGCGTAACGGGGATGAGGTACTGGTAAAGGTGCAGGAGATCAGTCCGGATGCCGTCAAATACAAGCGGTTTGATAACCTGGACGGGCCTCTCATTTCGATGGCGAAGCACGATGTGTTTATGATCAGGTATGAGAACGGCACGAAGGAGGTGTTCAACCAGGCGCCACCACAACAACCTGCTGCCAGGTATAACCAGGGGCAAGCGAACCTGAAACTGGCCGGGCCGCGTGTGGGCTTCACCATCCTGAGCCAGAAGTACAGCGATAACATCCGGGAAGAGTACGGCACAGACGTGAACAGCTTCATGACGCAGTTTGGCTGGCAGTTCGAAACCCGCGTCTTCACCCTGGATAACGGCACCTCCGGCCTCTTTGAGTTTGTGCCACTGGTAGGCGGCCTGGAGCAGGGCAAGTTTCTGCCAAGCCTGAGCGCCCTGATCGGTATAAGAGGCGCTAAGGGGCTGGAGTTTGGCGTGGGGCCGAATGTGTCGCTGGCTGGTGCCGGGCTTGTGATGGCGGTAGGTACCAACTTTCAGAGCCAGGGCGTGAACTTCCCGGTGAACTTTGCCTTTGCCCCATCTAACGACGGCGGCCGTTTCAGCATCCTCTTTGGGTTTAACTCTCGCAAATAAGCTACTGCAGACTTTCAGTTCATATCTAAACAACATATACGTATGAAAAAAAATCTATTACTCGTCCTGTGTTTGGTGCTGGTACGCGGAGCGTTTGGCCAAGACACAATTGTAAAGCGCAACGGCGATGAGGTCCTGGCGCGCGTCGTGGAAATCAACTTAGAAGGTATAATGTATCAGCATCCGGACTCTGTGGAGGGTATACTATACCAGATACCAAAGTCAGAGGTTTTTATGGTGCGTTATGCCAACGGGACCAAAGAGATGATGGCAGAAGCCGTGAGTCCGCAAAGCCTTGCAGCGCCTGCCACCCCAACGCAAATGTATGAACTCGGCCGGAAAGACGCTGAGACGTTGTATAAAGGCAAAGGGGCCATGTGGGGCTCGGCTGCAAGTAGCTTTATGTTTCCGTATGGTTTGGCCGGGTCTGTGATTATCGGGGCGGTACCCCCTAAGGCAGGGAGAAACCCTGTCTCCAACATCAACTACCTGACAGACCCGGATTATGTGAAGGGGTATGAGGACCGCGCGAAGAAGCGAAAACTAGGCAAGGCGGCAGCCGGTGCTGGCATCGGCTTCGGAGCCTTTACGGTAGTGGCGGCAGTGGCTACTGTGGTGCTGCTCAACTCCTGGCAGTAGCAGCACGCGGTAGTGCACGGATGCAGGTATGGTGCCCGTTCAAAAGCGGGCGGTCAGCTACGTTTCCGCAGCTGACCGCCTGTGCCTTGTTGCTATTCCAGCTTGTCGATCGGCACGAACTTCATGGAGAGGGAGTTGACGCAGTGGCGCACATTCTTCGGCGTCAGGTACTCGCCCTCGAACACGTGACCCAGGTGCGCGCCGCAGTTGGCGCAAACAATCTCGGTGCGCCTCCCGTCGGCATCGGGCACGCGCTTCACCGCCCCGGTTATCTCATCGTCGAAGCTTGGCCAGCCGCAATGCGACTCAAACTTGTACTCGGAGGTGTAAAGCGGGTTGTTGCACTGCTTGCACAGGTACACCCCCTCCGCTTTGTTGTGCTCATACTCGCCGGTGCCGGGGTACTCTGTGCCTTTGTGCAAGATAATGCGGGCTTCCTCTGGCGTTAGCTTGTTATACTCTGATGGGTCTTTCGCTATTTTCATAGGGCTTTATTTTTATGCTTCCGGGCAATTGATTACCTGTATAAACCGGCAAAGGCTGAAAAGGGTTTGCCGAATTTGCAGTGGCTGCCGCTGCTGTCTCTTATCTCAACTACTTTTGTTTCAAAATTAACGTCTATTAGGCTTGGCAGCGGCTTGCTGCCTCACAAGGGCCATACAGAAATTGCGGCGGCTATGTCTGCCTGTTCCAGCGGCTGCTCGACCAGGTGCGCTGCTGGTCCGGGTTCAGGAAGGTCCAGGCAAGCACGCGGCTAATTTTGTTTCCCTGGGCCATCGGGATGGTTTTCACATCCACAGCGCCCGCCTTTGTCAGGGCACTGTAGGCACCTTTCAGATTAGCCTGCTTGGAGATGAGCGTGGTAAACCAGAAGCAGGACGTGGCAAACTGCCTGCTCTGGTAGATCATGTCGTTCACGAAACGGCTCTCCCCGCCCTCGCACCATAGTTCTGCCTTTTGGCCGCCAAAGTTAAGCGTCGGCTTATTTATCTTTTTTTGTTGCAGGTTGCTTAGTTTACGTACCGTTCCTGCCTGGGCCTCGGCCAAAGAGGCATGGAACGGCGGATTGCAAACAGTCAGGTCAATCGACTCGCCAGGGTGAATGATGCCTCTGAAGATGTCTTTAGGGTTTGGCTGCAGCCGCACCGTCACGCTGCCGCTCAGCGCTGGGTTTGCCGCCGCTATCTGCCGCGAGTTCTGAACGGAAACAGGGTCAATGTCAGCGCCAATAAACGACCAGCCATACTCCTGTTGCCCAATGATAGGATATACCGCACTCGCTCCCACGCCCACATCCAGACAAGTGATTTGTCTGCCCTTAGGTATTTTGCCTTGGTTAGAAGCAGCCAACAAGTCGGCCGCATGGTGTATGTAATCGGCTCTGCCGGGAATGGGCGGGCAAAGGTAATTCTGGGGAATGTCCCAGTGCCGGATGCCATAGAAATGAGACAGCAGCGCCTTGTTCAGCGTTTTAACCGCCTCCGGGTCAAAGAAGTCAACCGAGGCGTCGTTATACTCATTCACCCTCACGAAGGGTCTCAGCTCCGGACAGCTTTTTATCAACTGCTCGAAGTCGTAACGTTCCCGGTGTTTGTTGCGGGGGTGCAGCCCAGCCTTTTCCTTGGGGTGGGATTTCTTCTTTTGGGGCATTAAGGGGTAGGATAAGTTGATTTGTGAAGTGCTAAGTTCTATCGAGACATGGCTTAAATTTTAGTGTAACTAGTTATTGCTGTCAAGTATCAAATTCTGATGTTTAAGCTGTTCGGAATTTGATAGATTTCAAGAAACTAGACAGGTATAAACGTTTGCAAAAACATTCAATTACCAAGTCCTACTTCGGTTGAGGAGGTAAGTGAAGATAGTATAAAAAGATGAATTCTACTAGGTACCCTCTTATCAGCATCTGTTTGCGCCTGGCAGTGCAGTCCCGCTTGTTCATATTTATAGTATTGCGAATCAGTTACAGAGCTAGCAATTTGGGAGTATAAACATAAACTTATGCTGTTCTCTGGGTCTAAGGTATGTGTAAATTCCTTTCCCAGCGCAACTGCTGCTTACTGCTGAAGGCGTGTGGCGATATCGTTGAAAGTAGCGAGCTGGTTGGCAATGTCCCTGGGCGTTACATTCTCCCGGAGGTCGAGGCGGGTATACACATGGATGTCAGACGGAATCATCTCCACTTCGACGGGTTTGCCAGCATTAGTTTTGAGCCCTTTGTAGATTAGCACCGCGCTTACCGGGTCTGCAGTTTCATCCGTTTCTGATTTATAAACCTTCAGGCTGGTGCCTTGCGGGAGCTTCATGCCTTTCTGCAGTGCTTGGCGCACTTTGTTGGTGAGGTTCCGCAGTTCCCGCAGCGTCTCGTAAGGGCGGTAATGGTACCAGTATTTGTCTTCGTCTGCCGTGTTATCCGCTTCAACGTACCCTAGCAAAGGGCCCACGACACCTACCAGCGTCAGTAACTTGTCAGCCGGAAGCACGATAGGGTCTACCAGGAAAATGTGTTTGGGCTTGATGTGCAAGGCAAAGTAGTCGCTGCTCAGCATCTCCAGCATGATGGCGCAGCCCGTTGAAGAGCCTGCCAAGCTGATATTCGTATACCCCGCCTCCTCCAGTCGCTCATATTCGTCTATCACAGGCTGCCGCCAGTCTTTCCAGGAAGCCGCCTTAAACGATTGATAGTCCCGGCCATGCCCGCCCATCAGCACCTGCGAAATAGCGACATCCGTTTGACTGCCTGCCCAATCCCGGAACTCGTCCCACTCAAACGTAGAGGCGCTATACCCATGCACCGCAATCAATACAGGCTTTTGCGCTTCTTCGGGGCTTGGGTTCGGGTTTGCCAACGACACCAGATACTTTTCCGGCTGATACAACGACGGATCGAAGAGAAGTTCGCCATCCAGCATCTCGGCTGTTATGTCCGGGTCTTTATCGCAGGCTGCCAGTGCAAATAATAGGCAGCTCAGGAAGGCAAGTTGTTTTAGTTGCTTTTTCATCTCGCTAAAGCCCACATCAGGGAAAGCTGGTAAAATATAGGGTATAAGGTGCCCGGGCTGTCGGAGCCATCACCGGTTATTAGGTTAAGGCCTACTGAAGAAGCAGCCTTCGCCCTGGGCGTTATCCGGAGGCTCAAGCCTGTTTCCATTGCCAGCAAAGGCGAGGTGTTCTCCAGATTCTGAAAAATCTCAGATTCGTAGTCGGCATGAAACCAACCCGCATTTGCCTGTACATAGGGTTGTAGCGCCCGCTCATGACGAAAAAGGTAAGCCACCGAAGCAAAAAGGATGTCTTGTTTCAGGGCGTTGGAGTTAGCGGCCGAGCCCAGTCGGCTCGTGACGTAGGTAAGCCCAAACTTCAGCCGGTTGTGCAGCAGGGCCGGGTGCGTTGCCTGTATGGTGGCCCCGTTCTCGTAGTATAGGTTCAGCGTTTTCTGCAAACGCACCCCCACCTCCAGTGTCGGACGCTGGCCATAGGCCGAAAGGCTAAAAAGCAGGAACAGCCAGCAACTGAGCAGCTTTCCGCCAGTTATTTTTTGATGCATATTAATTGATGATAAGACAGGTGCAGCGTTTTTTTCTTTACGTTAGAGAGTTAAAAAAATTTGCCTTTATAGCATATATTTTTGACATTTATCTAGGAAGGGATTGTGGTTCTGCAAGTTGGAGGGCGATGCTTTAGAAGGGCAGAAAACCACACGAATGCTGTTATACCCTTACCCTGATTATGCGGTTTCGCGGTGTAACTTTGCGTGTGTTGATGGGCGCTTATGCTTTTATACGGCTACTTCTGGCTCTACCCTGCTGGCAGAAAACCACATTAACTGATCAGGCCTTGGGTTCGAAGAGGATAAGCTCCACAAACCCTCCTTTTCTGATGATGGCTTTGTGTTTAGAGGCCTCTCCCGGGGCTATCCATACCCCGTCGCCTTTTTTGTAGTGCACTGTGGTGCCATCGAAGGCTATTTCCTTTGCCCCGTCCAGCACATACCCTGCGTGGCCTTTCGTGCACCACTGCTCCTCCACAAAATCATCAGAGAACCTCAGCCGCCGCATTCGGGCTTTGCCATCAGAAAATACTTTTTGGGCCACGCCTACAGCGGGCATTTCCCAAGGGGTATGCTCAAAATCCAGGCGGTGCGGCATGGACGGGGATGTATCAGTGGTGGTAAGAATGCCTAAAGCGGGCGGCAAGTTAAAAATATGTCGCTCGCTTTAGGCTATTTTGTGCTCAAGAGTGATATTAAAGACCTGATGTACTGGCTTCCAAGGGCTGTGTAACGGGGGCGCCTTTGATGGTATACTTCAAGAGCTTATCTCGGCTTTGCTGGTATTGCAGTTGGTTACCGTTTATAGGCACTTTGGTTTTTAAGACACCGATAGCGCCGCCAATCACAGCAGCAGCAGGCATATACATAATTCCGGCTGCTCCAACAAACGGATCTCCGGTAGCTTGCATAAGCGCCATGGAGAGTGCGAGTTCTGCTAGCGCTACTTGCCAAATGCTTCTGCCTACTTTCCCATCCTTACGGAATTTGAGATGCTTTATCGTGTTGATGTCTACCTCAACGAATGCAGCGCTTGTTGTTTCGGTTGTCGGGAATTGTGAAATGACAATTGACGAATCCTTTGTCTGGATGATGTAGCCTTTAATTACTGCGTTTGTGGCCATAGGCGATACCCAAACTTTATAGGGCCTTTTAGATTTAAAGATCTGGCTCTGCGCGGTTTGCCCTATCAGGCACAGCGCTATCAGAATAGCGAAAAATGATACTTTCATACGATACAAAAAAGTTAAAAAATGCTTTTAAAGTGGCTATCTGTTAACCTGTTCGATCGAGCAGTACGCAGTAGGTATGGTAAATATAGTACATTTAAATATATATATGATAATAATATACTATTTATGCAGCAAGAGAGCAGCTCTTTGGTGGGCTGCTCTCTTGCTGCATAAACTTGCTAACATGTTTGTTGTGCCGTATCCGCTCCGTCTTCTTGCCTTACTTAGCATAGGCTCCTGAGGAATAGGTAAGCTCGTAGCTATGCGTGTATACCTCGAACACAATCCCGAACGGGTCTTCGACATAGCACATTCTATAGGGTTTGTCGTTAGGGTAGTATTCCCTGATCGGCATTCTTTGCTTTCCTCCGGATGCCACTATTTTTTCTATCAGCTCCTCTATGTTTGGGTCCTGCACGCAGAAATGGAAGAGCCCGGTGTTAAAAGGGCTGAACGCCGGCGCTTCTTTCTTGCCGTGCGGAAATGAGAACAGCTCTACGCCGATGCCGTCGGAAGTAGCCAGGTGCGCGATATCGAACTCCTCCCAGTCTTCCCCAAACACGTCGATGCACATCTGCCCAATGGCCGTCTCTCTTTCCTTTTTCACCGTCGAGGGCTCCATGATGACATACCAACCCATCACATCAGCATAAAATTGAACGGCCTTTTTTATATCTGGCACAGTTAGCCCGATATGGGAGAATGATCGTGGGTAATTTGCTTGCGGTCTCATATTATTTTAAGTATTTGTCGTTCAAAATAACCGTATATTTAATTCATATACAATAACTTACCAAAAGGTGCTATATGTTACCAACAGAGTGAATTGTTGATAATGAGGCGCTTAGTAAAACAGATATGCCCAACGAACATTGCCCCCTCCACTATACCATGAACCTGATCGGCACGAAATGGAAGCCACTGGTTTTGTTTCACCTGCTCAAAGGCCCGCTGCGGTCGGGGGTGTTGCAGGGCAGCGTCCCTGAAATTTCTAATAAGATGTTTACGCAAACGGTGCGGGAGTTGGAGAAAGACGGGCTTATCAGCCGAGAGGTATTTCCGGAGGTTCCGCCGAAGGTAGAGTACGAGCTAACTGAAACCGGAAAATCGCTGGAAGCAATTCTGCTCAGTTTGGATGCTTGGGGAACTGAAATGGCAGCGCGCAGCTAACAGGCATAAATTCCTCGTATCCTGCAAGTTTGAGCGAAGCGGTAACTTGTGGGGAGTATGGCAGCAAGTTTTCAACTTGCTAAAGTATAGTTGTGAAAACTGTGGTTGCAAAATAGCTTAGATGTACACCGAAAGTTGCGCTGCCACCGAATTTGTAGAATGAGGGTACATAACTGTTGTATTTTAAAGCCGTATTACTATTCCAACTATTTGATATTCAATTATAACAAATGTTAAGATAGTTGAGAACATTTAATAACATCTCAAAATATACTTCCTAGATAAAAACAAGCTTATGAAATCAATTGATAAAACCAATACTGCGCTGGTAGTTACGGATCCACAAAACGACTTCCTCCATGAAGATGGAGCTGCCTTTAAAGTAGTTGCTGAAAGCGTGAAAGAGAATAACACAATAGAACACCTTGAATCACTTTTTAAAGCTGCAAAGAGTTCTGGAATTAAAGTATTTATCAGCCCGCACTATTATTATCCAACCGATCATGAGTGGCAAACAGAAGGAACCCTGGAAAAAATGATGCATGACATTAACATGTTTGACAGGAAAGATCCTTTTCACTTAAAAGAAGGCAGTGGAGCCGATTGGTTAGAAAGGTATAAGACCTATATTAATGATGGCGAAACCGTAATTTGTAGTCCGCATAAGGTATACGGCCCTGAATCCAATGATTTGGCTTTACAGCTTCGCAAACATGGCATTAATCGTGTGTTACTTGCCGGTATGTCAGCTAACTTGTGTGTAGAGTCACATATGCGGGAGTTAATAGAAAATGGTTTTGAAGTTACCGTGATAAAGGATGCTACTGCAGGTGGTAAAACTGATGAATTAGGAGATGGGTATGCATCGGCTATTACTAACTTTAATTTTATCGCAAACGAAGTTGTTACAACTGACGAGGTTTTGGAATCTATCAGGTAATTCTATACCTAAATAAGAAGTACTACTACCACTAAAACAGCAAACCTTATCTTCTTCAGATAAGGTTTGCTGTTTTAGGCAATCATTAAGATCAGTCATTGAACTTATAGCACTAGTGTCCCTTCCTTGAAGGAAATTTTTTTAGAGAGATATATAGAATGGGTTTGCTAGTTAAAAAACTTGCTAACAAGTCTACCTGCAAGTTGCGCTATCGCTAAACTTGCGGGATGGGGGTACTTTTGTTTCAGTTAAATCTTTGAGGTTTAGATTCGCCTTTTTATTACAACATTCTGCCTTCATTTTTAGCTTTAATGTCCATAGATTTTCCAATAAGGGAGCCGATTACCATTCCGATAATCAACCCCATAGATATACCTAAAGACCGCTCCCAACCTGACAAAAACACAATTCCAAAAAGAAGTCCAAAAGACAACCCTAAACCTGCATAGAGTCTTGTATAATAGTCTTTTGGAGTTAAATAAAATGTATCCTTTAAATATTTTTCAAATTCAGTTAGTGCTTTTTTAAAGTGTTTTTTTCTATTCTCAGGATCTAATTTTAAATCAAAACGTTCAAGTTCAGTTTCAATGGATTGAATTTCATCTTTTGAGAACTTTTTGATTTTCAATTCAGATAGTATATATGTGAATTTCTCATAAACCTTGATTTCTGATCTTATAGTTGTTTCGTCTTTTAATCTTTCAAAAAGGTTATATGCGTCCTGCAATGTCATGGTCTTTAGTAGTTAGTGGCTAAAAGCAATAAATATTACATGCAAATGACTTATTTGTAAAGAAATGATACGTTGTGGTGTATTAAGTTAATCGTTAATGAGTTGATTACAGAAAAAGATATGCGTCAAGAATATTGCCCGCTCCACTATACCATGAACCTGATCGGCACCAAATGGAAGCCGCTGATCTTATTTCACTTGCTCAAAGGTCCGCTGCGGTCGGGGGTGTTGCAGGGCAGCGTCCCTGAAATTTCTAATAAGATGTTTGCGCAAACGGTGCGGGAGTTGGAGAAAGACGGACTTATCAGCCGAGAAGTATTTCCGGAGGTTCCGCCGAAGGTAGAGTACGCACTGACGGCAAAGGGAAAATCGCTGCAGGCCATTCTGCTCAGTTTAGATGCCTGGGGAGCCAAAACGGCTGCGCGCATTCCGCAAGCCTGAGCGCAGCGGCAAATGCGAGTAGGTATGGCAGGAAGGTGTTCAGCTTGAAAAGGTACTCAGTGTGATGCGGCAGTAATAAGCTATCTGCACAGTAAGACCACAGGTTAAGTTGCAGCTTACTCGATACGTTAATGCAGGCTTATTACTTTGCTTATCCTCCACTCAGCATTTACATGCTGCCACATAATGATAAACTTGCTCGGATAGGAGGGCGCATCGGGTTCCTGGTTGTTGTAGAACCTATGATACCCGATCTCCACGGCGCCATACCCCTTAATCGGGTACACCTCGATGCTCCCCGGCACCAGCGCGCGGGTTACTTTGCCACAGATATTCTGCTCTGTGCCGTCGATGATTGCCTGTTTCGAAGTCATCAAGCCGCCCTGGTCGTGGAAGAACTCTATCTCATCGGCATAAATCCGGGCTTGTTCGGCTAAGTCGCACGTATTGTAGGCCGCAAAAAACAAACTATCCATCGCTGCAATAGACTTATGTAGTTCTTGGTCTGCAGGCGTGTATGTTAATGTGGCATCGGCATGGGGCGCTTTTGGGGAAATGCAGGATAAAAACGATGCAGAGAAAATAAGTACTAGGAACATGCCTTGTAAAAGCCTCCTGTCATACCCTGCTATGCGGGAATTTTCTTTCCGGGAATTTACCATCGTCATTTTCTTTATTCCTCTGTTTACTACTTTTCTAAACTCCCCTTATCCCGCAAGTTTGAGCGAAGCGGTAAACTGTTGAGGTATGGCAGCCAGTTTCCAACTTGCGAAAGTAGCCTGTAAAATAAGCCAGTTACAAACTGGCTGGAATGTGTACCCACAATTTGTGCTGTCGCTAAACTTGTGAGATGGGTGCTCATGATAGTGTCTTCCTTTTAAGAACAACCCCAATTGAAAAACTCAATTGCTTAGGAACTGTAGCTAAAGGAATTCCATTAACTTCTATTATATCAAAGTGACCTTTTAGCCTATCAATCAGTTCTACATAATCAAACCCTTTATGCCCTCCTTCATTCCTTTGGATTCTTTTCATTCTATTGAATAAACCATTCAGCAATTCATTATATGAGTAAAGCTCAGGATCATCCCTTAGTACCATTTTCTTGATCAGGTACTTAAGTATCAAAACAAATCCTTTCTCATTAGGTACAGTCACAAAGCAAAAGTGCTTTGTAGAGTTTCTCAATTGGCTTATATATAATTCTAAATCAACTAACGGAAGATGTTCTAATGTTTCCATACAAATCGAAACATCATATACAGGTAGCGGAGGAACAAAACCTTCTATTTCAGAACTACGAATAAATTTCAATCGGTCATCATTTATATAGATTTTTCTTGCCTCATCAAGTCCTCTTTCCCAATTGGCATCAAATCCATGATATAAGGTAATGCTTTGAGGTAAAAAAGAGATTGTTTTACCATCAAAGCAACCTAGTTCTAAAACAGATTTAACCTCTGGATAATATTTAGCTACTTTGCTCCTTAGCCAATAGTATCGAGCAAAATGCAAGCGTCCTCTTAGAGTATTCTCTTGGAATAATCTTTCATTATATCCTTTCTTCATTCGCTATAAAAATACCATTTATTTAAATAGCTGTATGAAATAATACTAATTGGTTTAGAATTAAGTAATTGAATAATAATCTGATTAACAAAAAAGCAGCCCCAAATGGAGCTGCTTTTCCATGATTATAATGATATTCTAAAATCTTACTTCTTCAAGCTGCCGATCATGTCCTCTGGCTTCACCCACTCATCGTACTGCTCGTTGGTGAGCAGTTCCAGCGCGATAGCTGCCTGGCGGAGCGTGGTGCCTTCCTTGTGGGCTTTCTTCGCGATTTTGGCGGCATTGTCGTAGCCGATGTGCGGGTTCAGGGCCGTTACCAGCATCAGCGAGTTCTCCAGGTTCTCCTTGATGCGGGCGGTGTTTGGCTCGATTCCTACAGCGCAGTGCTTGTCGAACGAGTCGCAGGCGTCGCCGATCAACTGGGCGCTCATCAGCAGGTTGTAGATCATCACCGGCTTAAACACGTTCAGCTCGAAGTGGCCGTTCATACCCCCTACCGAAATGGCCACGTCGTTCCCGATCACCTGGGCGCATACCATCGTCATGGCCTCAGCCTGCGTTGGGTTTACTTTGCCCGGCATGATAGAAGAGCCCGGCTCGTTTTCCGGGATCAGGATCTCCGCGATACCAGAGCGTGGGCCAGAGGCCAGCAGGCGGATGTCGTTGGCGATCTTCATCAGGCTAACCGCCAGTTGCTTCAGGGCGCCAGAGGTTTCTACCATCGCATCGTGCGCGGCCAAGGCCTCAAACTTGTTTGGGGCCGTGCGGAACTGGTGGCCGGCATACGTAGATATTTTCTGAGCTACCAGCTCAGCATACCCTTCCGGCGTGTTCAGGCCGGTGCCTACGGCAGAGCCGCCCAGTGCCAAGTCCTTCAGGTGGTCCAGCGTGTTGTTCAGGGCCTTCATACCGTACTCCAGCTGCTTCACGTAGCCCGAAAGCTCCTGGCCCAGCGTCAGCGGCGTGGCGTCCATCAGGTGCGTGCGGCCAATCTTCACCACATCCATAAACTCCTCCGACTTCGCTTTTAGCGTGTCGTGCAGTTTTTTCACCATGGGCAGCGTGTGCTCCACCACCTTCTTGTAAGCGGCAATGTGCATGGCCGTCGGGAAGGTGTCGTTCGAGGACTGCGACTTGTTCACGTCGTCGTTCGGGTGGATCTTCTTCTTCTCGTCCATCAGATCGCCGCCCAGCAGCACGTGCGCGCGGTTGGCCACCACTTCGTTCACGTTCATGTTCGACTGCGTGCCCGAGCCCGTCTGCCATACAACCAGCGGGAACTCGCCCTCCAGTTTGCCAGCCAGAATCTCGTCGCATACCTCACTGATGATATCGGCCTTGTCCTGCGCCAAAACGCCCAGCTCGGCATTGGCCTGCGCCGCCGATTTCTTCAGGATGGCAAACGCCTCGATTACCTCTTTCGGCATGTGCTGCCCACCGATAGTGAAGTTTTCTTTGGAACGCTGCGTCTGTGCGCCCCAGTATTTTTCTGCAGGCACCTCTATCGGGCCCATGGTGTCTTTTTCTACACGGAATTTCATATAGTCTTATCTGTTAGATTAATGGAATATCTGTTTATAGCAAAACTAAGGAATGCGGCACAAGTATCAAGGCCTGGGCGGCAAGAGTTTTCGTTTTGCAGGCCCTCTGCCAGCTGCAGCGGGTATTCATGCGCTTCATGCCAACGGGCCGGGAAGGCCTTTCTGCATACGTGCGTATCGCAAATCGGCTTGTCCCTGGCCTGTGTCTTCTACCGGACCACCCGCTTACCGGACTTGGCAGAAAGCAGGGCGATCATCTCCAGTGTCACAGGCTTTAGGTAAGTGGTATTGATGTTGGACTGGTCGTTAAATGAGATCAGGTATTCGCCCTCGGCTCCCAGATAATGGATGCTTTCTATCTCATCCAGCGGGTAAGCACGCTGCTCCAATAGCAGGTTTGTCACCTCTATCTCGTCTTCGCTTATCACCACATGCCAGCGCAGCGCATACCAGATCACAGCCCCCGAAATCACTAGCATCACGACCAGCAGCAGGTTGTATACCCTGTTCGAGCGAGGGCCTTCTACCTGCTGGGTATAGGATTTATACAGGTCGTAGTCTTGGTTAAGGAAAGTGCTCTGGACTAGCCGCAGCGGAATAACCGCTAGCGTAAGGCCTAGCAGTAAGCCCGGTGCAAAAAAGGCCCTGAAGTTAGGCGTGAGCACGTGCAAGTGCACAGTAGAGCTATGCACGATACTAGACAGAAGCGCCAAGATACCGGCACTGAAAACCGACAGGATGCAGGCAAAGATAAAGTACACCACGGTCAGCCTTAGCTCCTTTTTCTGCATGTACTTTACCTCGCTGGCCGACAAGGCGGTAACGGAAGCTGTCGGCGATAGCCTGCGGAGTGCGTACCGGACAACAGGCAGCAGCACAGCTACGGCAAAAAAGGCAATCAAAAGGCTTCTGATAATTTCCAGCATAATCTCTGTGTTGATGCTCCAAAGTTAATACGGTATCCTCAATTTCCGGCTAACAAACCCAAGGAACCGTTGGTATACAGCGGTTGCCAGCTGCTGCTAAGGCGCAGGAGTCTGAATTTGTTGTGCAGGTTACACAAGCTGCCTCCGGCGCTACGCTATTTTCGGTGCAATTTTCTGCGAGTTGCCGAAGGAGAGTTAAGTCATCATTTTTTTTTATAAATTTGATTATCAAGACCAAATTGCCTGCCGGAACATAAGCACAAGCACATACTGCTTTCAATAGTTCTGCGAAGGGCCTTACCGTAATTCCAATGCAAATGAGAGTAGCCAGGCTGGCACGCTTTATAAGAGACTATTATATTGCCGTTTTTTCTTTTCTGCTGATCTTTCTGCTCACCTTGTTCATTTATTCTGAAACGAAGAAAAAGGCTGAGGAACAGAGCAGTAGAGCATTCACTATACGCTCCAATCAGGCCACGGCAGCCATTGAGCGGCGCATGAACAATTACATTCAGGTGCTGATCGGAGCCAAGGCCTTCTTTATGGCATCAGACTCCGTGGGGCGGAAAGACTGGCACAAGTACTATGACGCCTTGTCTATTGAGAAAAACTACCCCGGCATCCAGGGTATGGGATATGCCCAGTACGTGAAACCCGCCGACCTGCGCACGCACGAGCAGAAAGTGCGTGCCGAGGGGTATGAACAGTATCAGGTTAACCCGGTGGGGAAACGCGATGCTTATACCCCCATCATCTATCTAGAGCCATTTTCGGACAGGAACCTGCGTGCTTTCGGGTTTGATATGTTCAGTGAGGCCACGCGCCGGTCGGCCATGCGCATTGCCCGCGACACGAAGATGCCCACCATGTCGGGCAAGGTGCGGCTAGTACAGGAAAACGGCGAGGATGAGCAAGCGGGCTTTCTGATTTACCTGCCGCTTTACAAAAACAACGTCAGCCCTGAGTCGATAAAAGACCGGCAGCAGTTCATCAGGGGCTTTGTATACAGCCCGTTTCGTGCAGAAGACCTGATTACGGCCATCCTGCGGCAAAACTACAAGGACATAGACATTGAGGTATACGATGGCAATAGCCTGGAGGAATCGTCTCTCCTCTACCGCACCGATTCCATTAGCCATTACCACGCGGGAACCGGGCGAAAATTCAACAGGCTAAAGAATATCACTTTTGCGAACCATACCTGGCGGCTGTACATCTCGGCAGACGAGGACTTTGGCCGAAACGCCAACTCTGATTTGCCTTATTTCATCCTGATGGGGGGCGGTATCATCAGTTTACTGATGGGGTTCATCATCTGGTCGCTGTCCAACAACCGCCGCTCTAACCGCCTCAAGCAAACCATTACCGACAACGCCACGGCTGCCCTTTTTATCCTCGACAAGAACGGTTACTGTACTTTTATGAACCCTGCCGCCGAAGAGATGACAGGGTATAGTCTGGAGGAGATACAAGAAAAGTCGCTGCACGACATGGTGCATCACAAGCATCCCGATGGCTCGCCTTTCCTGGTGCAGGATTGCAAGATCCGTATAGCCTTGAGTGCCAAAGAGACGCTCCGGGCCTTCGAGGACGTCTTTATCCGCAAAGATGGCACGTTCTTCCATGTGTCGTGCTCGGTGCAGCCCATCGAAGACGGTATTTCCGACACATTTGCCATCATTGAGGTGCGGGACATCACCGACGAGAAACGCTCGCAGCAGGCAATCATTGAGAGCGAGGCCCGCTTCAGGACCATGGCCGACAACGCCCCGGTGATGATTTGGGTGGGCGATACCACGGGCGCGTGTGTGTATGTGAACAAGCAGTGGATCGACTTTACAGGGCTTACTTTCAAGGAAAGCATCAACATAGGGTGGCGCAGTGTGGTGTCAGAAGAGCAGATGGCGGAATACGGAAAAGTATTCCAAAATGCCGCAGCGGAGTCAAAGGCCTTTAAGCTGGAGATGCGCATGCGGCGCCGCGACGGGGAGCTGCGTTGGGTTATTAACACGGCTATGCCGCGGTTTGGCGTGAACGGCGAGTTCCTGGGCCATATCGGCTCTATCATCGACATTACCGAGATAAAGGAAGCAGAGCGGAAGGTAAAGCAGAATGCGGAGCTGCTGCAGAAGCTGTTCCTGGAGGTACCTGCGGTAGTGGGCTTGGTGCGGGCTTCTGACATGCAATATGTGTTAGCAAACCCCCCGTACCGCCAACTGTATGGTAACCGGCCATTGGTGGGCAAAACCGTTTACGAGGTGCACCCACGCGAAGAAGGCATTGGCTTGTTCAGGCAGCTGGAACGAGTGCTGAAGACCGGCAAGCCCTTTGTCGGGAATGAGATGCAGGCCGCCTTTGGCACCGGCAAGAACGGGCAACTGACACACGGCTACTTTAACCTGGTATACCAGCCGCTGCTAGACAGTGACGGTAAGGTGGAAGCGGTGCTGCTGTTTGCCGTGGAAGTAACCGAACTGGTGCGCGCCCGAAAAGAACTGCTGACGGCTAACGTGGAGATGAGCGAGAAGAACAAAGAGCTCCTGCGTATCAACAACGACCTGGACAGCTTTGTGTATACCGCCTCCCACGACCTGAAGTCTCCTGTCGCCAACATGGAGGGCCTGGCCACCTTGCTGCGGGATGTGCTGCAGGACAAGCTGAGCGAGTCGGATGCGCAGGTGCTGGACATGGTGCAGGAGGCCGTTAACAAGCTGAAAGGCACCATCTCTGACCTGGCAGAAATCACGAAGGTGCAGAAGGAGTTACAATCGGAGGTAGAGCCGCTTTCCATTGCCAACATGCTGGAGTCCATCACCCACGACATCAAGAGCCTGATTGTGGCGTCTGGGGCTAAAATACAGGTGTCCTTGGAGGTAAGGGATATTTTATATGCCCGCAAAAACCTGCGCAGTATCATCTACAACCTGGTTTCCAATGCCATCAAGTATAAATCGCCGGAGCGGGCCCCGGAGGTGCGTATTGCTACTTACCGCGAGGACGAATATGTGGTGCTGGAGGTGCAGGACAATGGCCTCGGCATCAAGAAAGAGCAGCAGCACAAGCTGTTTACCATGTTCAAGCGCCTGCACAGCCACGTAGAGGGTACTGGCATCGGCCTTTATATTGTCAAGCGTATTATTGAGAACAATGGAGGCAGGATTGAGGTAGAGAGCGAACTCGGACAAGGCACGACCTTTAAGGTATATTTCAAGCAGGCAGCCATTGCGCAGGAAGCTTAAGGGGTATAAACCGTTTTCCCCTTTTTACTTTATAAGATGGCCTCACCCAGCGCCGAAAAAAAGCTTAATGGGCATACCATTGGTTTATACCTGAACAGCAAAGAAACATCTAAAAAGCAGGTATAAATCAGCCGCAAGGGCAATTATAAACACCTTGTTCTTGTTCTGATTAGCTGGATGAATCCATCCAGTATACCATCAACAAACCTAGACTTACAATTTGAATGGCTAAGATAAAAACGTCCTACTTCTGCCAGAACTGCGGTGCGCAGTCTGCCAAATGGATCGGGAAATGCCCTGCCTGCGGCGAGTGGAACACCTACGTGGAAGAGGTGGTGCAGCGCGAAGAGGTAACCCCGACCACCGCCTGGAAGGTGGGCAGCAGCAGTGCGCAGGTCGCCAACAAACCAAAGCCGATTGCTGACATCCATTACCAGGAGCAGCAGCGCGTTGTAACCCAGGACCAGGAACTGAACCGGGTGTTGGGCGGCGGCATTGTACCGGGCTCGATGGTGCTGATTGGCGGGGAGCCGGGTATAGGCAAGAGTACGCTGATGCTGCAGATTGCCTTAAGCCTGAGCGGCCTGAAGGTGCTGTATGTGAGTGGCGAGGAAAGCGAGCAGCAGATAAAAATGCGCGCCGAGCGCCTGGCTGCCCAAACCTCTGACTGCTTTATCCTGACCGAAACCGGTACCCAGAATATCTTCAAGCAGATAGAGTTGGTCCGTCCGCAGGTGCTCATCATCGATTCCATCCAAACGCTGCATTCTTCCTTCATCGAGGCTGGGGCAGGCAGCGTGAGCCAGGTGCGGGAGTGCACGGCGGAGTTGCTGAAGTTTGCCAAAGAGAGCGGCACGCCGGTGTTCCTGATCGGCCATATCACCAAAGAAGGTAACCTGGCAGGGCCAAAAATTTTGGAGCACATGGTAGACACTGTGCTGCAGTTTGAGGGTGACCGCCACATGACCTACCGCATCCTGCGCACCACCAAAAACCGTTTCGGCTCCACTTCCGAGTTGGGTATCTATGAGATGCTGGGTTCTGGTTTACGCGAGGTAAGCAACCCTTCGGAAATCCTGATCTCGCAGCGCGAGGACGCTTTCAGCGGCATTGCCATCGGGGCTACCCTGGAGGGCAACCGCCCCTTGCTGATAGAAGTGCAGAGCCTGGTGACGCCTGCCACCTACGGAACGCCGCAACGCACCAGTACTGGCTTCGATGCCAAGCGCCTGAACATGCTATTGGCGGTGCTGGAGAAACGCGGCGGTTACCGTTTAGGGGCGCAGGACGTGTTCCTGAACATTGCCGGAGGCCTGAAAGTAGAGGATCCGGCCCTGGATCTGGCGGTGTGTGCCTCTATCCTCTCCTCGTTTGAGGATATGGCCATACCGAACACGGCAGCATTTGCGGCGGAGGTGGGCCTGGGAGGTGAGGTGCGGGCAGTTAACCGCGTGGAAAACCGCATCACGGAGGCCGATAAGTTGGGCTTTACGGATATCTATATCTCCAAATACAACAAAAAGGGCCTGGACTTCAGTAAATTTTCCATCAACATACATGCCTTTGGGCGATTAGAGGAAGTTTTTGCCAACCTGTTCGGGTAAGCTGCGGTAGCCTTCTCGGCGACCAGCTTATACCCGCTCTTAGAAATTTATACCCTGCTTCTGGTGCAGTTTTGCTAGCTATAGCGAACGCGCCGGGGGCAGGGTATTTCTGTTACAGCTGCGTAGCCATCAAGCGCTGGTATACCTTCTGGCACATGTTAGTAGCTGAACGCCAGCGGCAATATGGTTTTTGCTATGGCACATCAATAACCGTTGTTTGTTTTGCTGCGTACTTTAATCCTACACTGTTTCGCATTGAAACAACCAATTTCTAAATCATTATGCTACTTTAAATCCAACTTATATGGCATTAATTAATAAAAGTGACATTGAGAAGCTGATAAATGTACAAAGTAACACCAACGGTGCCTTGTGCTTGTCTTTCTTCTTGCCAACCCACCACGCGGGCAAAGAAACGCTGAACGGACAGGACAGCATTGCCTTCAAAAACCTGGTTCGGAAAGCCAAAGACCTTCTGGAGCGCCATGATGTGCCGGAAGCGGAAGTGGCGCAGTACCTGAAACCAGCCGAGGAGTTGCTGCACGATAATAACTTCTGGCGCCACCAAAGCGAAGGCCTCGCGGTGTTTATTACCAAGGGTTTTGCCACGCACTACACCTTGCCTATCTCCGTTCCGGAGGACGTGTATGCGCTCGATAGATTTTACTTCACTCCTATACTCCCCATTCTGAGCCAGAACGGCCGCTTCTTTATTTTAAGCCTGAACCGCGACAAGGTAAGCTTCTATGAGGCGACAATCGAAAAGATCAGGCCAATCAACATCAGCTCTTTTGCGCCCGAAAGCCTGAATGAGTCGCTGCGCTTTGATGTGATCGGCAACGACCAGGACTTTACTAACTCCACTACTACCACAAACGGTAGCAATATTGTGCACGGGCCCGGCTCTACCAAAGGCGATGAAGAGCATGAGCGCGTACGCGAGTTTATGCTGGACATAGACAACAGCTTGCAAAAGATCCTGCACGATGCGACAGAGCCACTCGTGCTGGCTGGCGTAGACCACTACTGTGGCATCTACCGCAACATCAGCAAGTACAAGCACATTGTGCCGCAAAACATCAACATCAACGAAAACTCTGACTTGACAAACCCGCAGGCAATTCTGGAGAAGGCCCTGCATGTGGTGAAGCCCATGATGCAGCAAGGCCATAACGACTCCCTGACGCGCTACCAGAACGTGGCCGGGACAGGCTCTACCTCGGAGGACATTGCTACTGTTGCCGCTGAGGCCGTGCATGGCCGCGTGGACACGCTTTTCATCTCGCCAAGCACGCCGGTATGGGGTACGTATGACCCGACAAGCGCCACTGCCGAGATACACAGCGAGTACCAGCGCGGCGACGACGACCTGGTGAACCTAGCAGCGATCAAGACCATTGCGCAGGGCGGAAAGGTATACGTAAACAGCTACAATGGTCTGGCAGAATCAGCAGACAAGCAGGCAAATGTAAAAGCCCTGTTCCGTTACTAGGCATAAACAGCCTTTGGCCTTATGCGCCATAAACCTTAACTTAGAGGGCAGCCCATACGGCTGCCCTCTTTAGTATTATTAAAGCTGATCTCTTTTTATTGCCACAGCCTACTGCATGAAGCTACACCTGACCGATGGTTTGAACTTTGCCTCTAAACTAACGCCGCTGCGGGCCTTTAATGCCTTGCAGGTGGTGGGCAGCTATGCGCTCTCGAAGCTGACAGGCAGGGCCAGACACTGGGGTTATCCGCTCAGCATCTCGCTGGAGCCTACCACCTCGTGTAACCTGCGCTGCCCGGAGTGCCCGAGCGGGTTGCGGTCGTTTACCAGGCCCACGGGCATGCTGGAGGACGCGCTTTTTAAGCAAACCATCGACCAGTTGCACCAACGCCTGCTCTACCTTATCTTTTATTTTCAGGGTGAGCCATACCTGCACAAGAGCTTGCTGGCACTGGTGAAATACGCTTCCGACAGGGGAATTTATACCGCCACTTCCACCAACGCCCATTTCCTGGATGATGAGACTGCCCGCGAAACAGTGGCCTCTGGCCTCGACCGCCTGATCGTATCCATTGACGGGACCACGCAGGAAACGTACGCGGCCTACCGCGTGGGAGGAAAGCTCGAGAAAGTGCTAGAAGGGACTCGGAACGTGGTGAAATGGAAAAAAGCACTGAAATCGAAAACACCGCATATCATGTTTCAGTTCTTGGTAGTGCGGCCAAATGAACACCAGCTGGAAGAGGTGAAGGAACTGGCAAAAGAACTGGGTGTGGATGAAGTCGTGTTTAAGACCGCCCAGATCTACGATTACCAGCAGGGTTCTCCGCTTATACCAACCCTCGACTATTACTCCAGGTATAGCGACAACGGCGACGGCAGCTATAGCATCAAAAACAAACTGCTGAACCATTGCTGGAAGATGTGGCATTCGTGCGTCATCACCTGGGACGGGCTGACAGTGCCCTGTTGCTTTGACAAGGACGCATCGTACCGGATGGGCGACCTGAAGGAAAATGATTTCAAGGCGGTATGGCGCGGAACCCGGTACAACCGGTTCAGGCAGACCCTGCTGGGATCCCGGGCAGATATAGAAATGTGCCGCAACTGTACGGAAGGCACCAAGGTATGGGCATAGATCGATTAACCTATAAACACAATCAACTTGGATAACTATATGAAAGACATCAACGAAACGGTAGAGCTGCTTTGGGGTAAGCTGGAGGCCTGGAGCGACCAAGCGGTGCTGATGCTGCCCAACCTGGTGGTAGCGCTCATTCTGCTCATCCTCACCTTTTATGTTGCCGGTGTTGTTAGGGGCTGGCTCGAAAAGTTCATCAACAGGTTCTCGCACAGCGCGGCCCTCAATAACCTGGTGCTAACGCTGCTCTACATCGGTATGCTGATGGTGGGCTTCTTCTTTGTGCTAAACGTGCTGAACCTGGATAGAGTGGTGATCTCGCTGCTGGCCGGTGTCGGTATCATCGGTTTGGCCTTAGGTTTCGCTTTTCAGGATATTGCGGCCAACTTCATCTCTGGCGTCATCATCGCGGTGCAGAAACCGTTTGGTGTGGGCGACAACATCGAAACAAACGACTATTTCGGAACGATTGAGCGCATCTCGCTGCGCACCATCGACATCCGGCAGGTAACCGGGGAACTGGTAAAGCTGCCCAACAAGATGGTGTTTGAGAACCCCCTGACAAACTTCTCGGTATACGGCACCCGCCGCATCGACCTGGAGGTAGGCATATCTTACGCCGAAGACCTGGAGCACGTACAGCAGGTGGTAATCGAAGCCTTAGAAGACGTGAAAAACCGCGTGAAAACGAAAGGCGTCGAGGTGATGTATGATTCGTTTGGGGACAGCTCGATTAACTTCAAAGCCCGCTTTTGGGTAAGCTACAGCCGGCAGGTAGACTACGTAGGGGCAAAGAGCGATGCGATTATCCGCATCAAAAAGGCCTTCGACGCAAACGATATCCTGATTCCGTTCCCGATCCGCACACTGGATTTTGGTATAAAAGGTGGCGAAAAGCTGAACGAGCAACTGCAGGAGCTCAATGCATCTGTAAAAGAAGGACAGCAACTGGGAAATAACGGCAAGTAAACCAATAAGGATGTATAAAAGAACGGCCCGCTATACCATGTATAGCGGGCCGTTCTGGTTAAGCGCTGCTTTCAGCGCTTACATGTCCTTTTTGTCAAGGTTCTTGCCAAGGTCCTCCACCTGCTTCAGGAAAATGTCTGTATTTGCATCGGCATAGGGGCCATAGGAGTTGGAGATAGTGCCTCTCAAGCCAGTCGTAGTTTCCACCGCATACAGGATCGACATGTCATCCGGGTCACTTTCGCCCTCAAAACGGTAATGGTCCACAATGCGCACCTGGTCTGGTCCGAAGCTCTCCTTTTCATCCATCGAGCACAGTTTCCCTTCTTCCGATACTTTGAAGTCCTGCTTGAAACCATCCTTCTGGAGGCGGTTCAGCACATTCACTAAAGATCTTTCTTCAACTTTATCTTGCATAGCATATACTTTATAAGGTTCTAGGTCTAGGTATAGAACTATACGCAAAAAGAAGTTTTAGATACAAAAGAAGCCCTGATTAATTGCCCTGGCTGGATGATTGGTTGAGGTATCGAGGGAGGCTACAGCAAAGAACAGCTTAGTGCGCAGCGGCTTTCTTGCGGTCCAGGTCTTGCTGAATCTTCTTGAAGTCGATGGTGCCGCAGCTGCCGCACCCTTTGGCGCAGCCGCTTTTGGCTGCAAAGCTACGGTATACCATGCGGGCCATGTAAAAGGCAGCCGCTAAAAAAATAAGGAGTATGATCAGTTCCTGCATGTCGGTTTTATAACTAACGGGCACTGGAAAAAGTTTATAATAACCCCTGTTTCCAGTGCGCTCGGATGGTTTCCTGCATCTCGGCGTGGATGTTGCCGTTGCTGGCCACAATTTCGCGCCCGAACACATAGTCGCTGTCTCCTAAGAACTTGCTGAGTTTGCCCCCGGCCTCCTGCACCAGGATGCTGCCGCCTGCCACGTCCCAGGCATTCAGGTTATACTCGAAAAAGCCTTCTACACGCCCAGCAGCCACGTAGGCTAGGTCTAGCGCGGCAGAACCCAGGCGACGTATACCATGCGACGTCTGCATAAACGCGCCCAGTACCTGCAGGTACTGCTGCGTCAGGCCAAAGTCGTAGTACGGGAAGCCCGTGGCAATCAAGCCATCCTTCAGTGCAGGCGCATCCGATACATGCATCGGTTTGTCGTTGCAATAGGCGCCACCGCCTTTGTAGGCCGAGAAGCACTCGTCGCGGCTTGGGTCGTGCACGACGCCCGCCACTACCTCGTCTCCATCCAGCAGCCCTACGCTCACGCAATAAATAGGGAGGCTGTGGGTGAAGTTGGTGGTGCCATCCAGTGGATCGATAATCCAGTTATAACGCTCGCCTTTGGTGGTTGCGGTGCCTTCCTCGGTGATAAAGCCTGCCTCAGGCAGCAGTTGCCGGAGCGCCGCTACCAGTTGCTGCTCCGCTTGCTTGTCCACATACGAAACAAGGTCGTTGAAGCCCTTCATCTCTATTCTGGAGCGGTCGAAGGTATCGCCTTCCTGCCGTATAAAAGTGCCTACCTGGCGGGCAATGCTGTTGAGGTCGTGTGAAAGTTGTTTCAGGTTCATGTGGTTTGTTCTACTTGTGGTGTGATGTGCGCAGGCACGGATTTTTTGGATAGCCAGGCCGCATAGGCAGCCCGAAGCGCTAAAGCCAACGCGACAGGTATAAAAGCTGTGTGCAGCATTTGAGGCCACCACGGCCAAAATACGAGTAGCACTGCCGCAATTGCCACGGTAGCCAGCAGGTATTTGCCTACCCATTCAGGCAAGACGCGGCGGCCGAGGAAAAAAGCCGCAACCGCATGCGTAGGCAATGCCCAGAGCAGGTTAAAGTTATAGGCTGTTGCCTGGTGATCTGTGGCGAACCACAGCAGTAAAAGCACCACACCCATCAGCCCCACGATGAAAAAGAAAACCATGTCAAACACGCTGCTGCGGCGATGCTTCTTCCAATCTATTACGGTAAGGGCAAGTACCGCTACAAAGAAAACCCACCAAATGAGGGCAGGTGTGAAAAGCCCCGCCGTAAACGGGATCGGCTCGCGCTCAAACAACACCTGCACGGGGCCTACCAGCGGCTTTGTCTGGCCATCTTGTGAGATAGTGGCCTGCTCAAAGCCTTGGGAAAGGTAATCCGGCAGGAACATGTACTCGTATGGAGCGGCCTCCTGGTCAATGCGTGCACCGAGGGCAAAGTCAATCCCAAAGTCAGACCAGGGCTGCGGTATCAGGTATAAATCAATCAGGTTCCGGAAACTCATGTCCTTATCGAAATCGCTGATGTTGAACCGGATCTGGTCTGGGAAGCTTGCCTCTACCCCATCGCGGATACGGGTAGCGCAGTTGTCGAAAAAGAAATCGTAGAGGTAAAAGCGATTAGCGGGCAGGTAATTGTTCGTCAGAAAGCCCCAGTACTGCTGCTTCTGCGCTTCAGTAAAGTTCATCTCCTGCTCGTACACCGAGCGGTTATCCATGGTATAACTGTACTTAAAGCGGTCGAAGTCGGAGATGGAGAGCTTGTACTTCAGCTTGCCGCGGATGAACTTCAGGTAAAAGTTGGGCTCATCAAAATCGAAGGTGCCGTAGTTGAACACGATGTCCATACCGGTGGCGGGATCGTTCACGCGCACGGCGCTGTGCCCGAAGATGGCGTATAGGTCGCTGCCGCTTGAGCAGGTGATCAGGCTGATCTTTGCCTCTGGCGACAGCCGGTACGTCTCGATCTGCGCCCAGCCCTGCAGCGAGAAGAAACAAAGGGCCAGCACCAGCCCAAAGCGGGTGATAAGGTTTTTCATACGTTAGTCTTTGTCGGGTTTTGCGGCTTTGCCGGCGCCTGCCACTACCACCACGAACTCGCCTTTAATGGCCTTGGTGGTAAAGATCTCAATCAGTTCGTCGAGGGTGCCGTTTAGGGTCTCCTCAAACATCTTCGTGATTTCACGTGAAACAGATGCCTGGCGCTCGCCTCCGAAATACTCTTTGAACTGTGTTAATGTTTTAGGGATGCGGTGCGGCGACTCATAAAAAATCATGGTGCGCTCCTCATCTGCTAAACTCTGCAGGCGGGTTTGGCGGCCCTTTTTTACAGGCAGAAAACCTTCAAACGTAAAACGGTCGGTGCTGAAGCCAGATTTTACCAGGGCAGGCACAAAAGCCGTTGCGCCGGGCAAGCACTCTATCTTGACGCCGTGCTTCAGGCACTCACGTACCAGGTAAAAGCCAGGGTCCGATATGCCCGGCGTGCCTGCATCGGAGATAAGCGCCATCACCTCGCCAGCCTTCAAGCGCTCGATGAGGTGCGTGGTGGCCTTGTGCTCGTTGTGCAGGTGGTGGCTGAACATGCGCTTGTCAATGCCCAGGTGCTGCAGCAGCTTGCCGCTGGTGCGGGTGTCTTCGGCCAGAATCACGTCTACTTCCTTCAGTATCCGGATGGCACGCAGCGTGATGTCCTCTAAATTGCCAATCGGCGTCGGTACCAGGTATAGGCTGGTTTTCTCTTGTTCCTGCATGGGCCAAAGATAGCGGTTTGAGTTCTGAGTTCCGAGTTACGGGGTCCGAGTTCCGAGTTATATAGGGTTGTATATAGCACAGTAGCATACGCAAACATAAACCTGTGCAGAAGTAATCGCATAACAGCCCCTATATAGCTCAATTCGGAACTCGGAACTCAGGACTCGTAACGCTTCTTATAGATTTCCTCGATCCGCTTAGCCAGCTTATGGTCACGGATGGTGACGGTGTTGCCGGCATCGTGGGTGGTGAGCTCGATGTTCACTTTGTTGTACACGTTGCTCCACCACGGGTGGTGGTCCATCTCGGCGGCCACAGCGGCTACCTCGTTCATAAAGGCCATGGCATCCTCAAAGTCCTTAAAGGTGAGGCTGCTTTTCAGTTTGTTGTCTTCTTCCTGCCACATAGTATAACCAGTTAAGTAATGCTGATTCCAGCCTCCGCCTTGATCACTGCCTAAACACAGAAACAAGCAGCGGGGGCTGGCGTATAGTTTAATCATAATAACGGAACCAAAGCTATACTACTATGGAAAACAAACCAAAATCTTTTCCGCCGCAGGAAATGGAACAGCCGGGCAAGGAATACAAAATGAACCCGGAGCCCGAAGTAATCCGGGAGAACTACAAAGGCAGCGACAAGCTCAAAGACAAAGTAGCCCTGATTACCGGCGGCGATAGCGGCATTGGCCGCTCGGTGGCGGTTCATTTTGCCCGCGAGGGCGCCGACATCGCGATCATCTACAAAAACGAGGACAAGGATGCCGAGGACACCCGGAAAATGATAGAGAAAGAAGGCCGGAAGTGCATCCTGGTGGCTGGCGATGTAGGCGAAGAGAAGTTTTGCCGCGAGGCGGTGCAGAAAACGGTAGACGAACTTGGCAAACTGGATATACTGGTGAACAACGCCGGTGAGCAGCATGCCAAGGAAGATATCCGGGACATCTCCGCGGAGCAGCTGCAGCGCACGTTCGCCACCAACATCTTCTCGATGTTTTACTTTGTGCAAGCCTCCCTCGATCATATGAAGGAAGGCAGCACCATCATCAACACTACCTCCGTAACGGCATACCACGGCAATAAGCTGTTGCTGGATTATTCGTCTACCAAAGGCGCTATCCTGACCTTTACCCGTACCCTGGCGCAAATGGTGGCTGACAAGGGCATCCGCGTGAACGGCGTCGCCCCAGGCCCTATCTGGACACCGCTCATACCGGCTTCGTTCAGCAAGGAGAAGGTGCAGGAATTCGGCTCAAAAACGTTGCTGAAGCGTGCCGGGCAGCCTTCAGAAGTGGGGCCAGCCTATGTATACCTGGCGTCGGAGGATTCAGCCTTCACGATCGGCGAAATTGTACATATCAACGGTGGTGAGATGGTAACCACGTAAACCTAAGCGGCCGATACAGAGTAAAACATAGGACAAGCTTCTGGATAGGGGAGCGTGAGACAGACCAATAAAAATAAGATTATGGCTGAAAACGAAGAAAACGAAGGCAAACTAAAAAACCAGGACCCTAACAAACGGGGCTTCAAGGTAATAGAAGACGATACAAGCCGGGAGGAGATGCGTGCCGGGCATATTATACCCGGTGCTGATCCGCCTAAAAACGAACATCAGCGAGGTGGCTTTGGTAACCGCGACGGCAAAGAAGGCTATGGCAGCGACACTGCTTCCGAGGGCCCGACCGCTACCGGCGTGAACGACTTTGCCGATGACGGCACACCGCCGCCAGACAACATGCGCACCGAAGAAGAAGGACGCGGCACTTGATTGCCGTGTTACCAGTAAAATAGAGGCGCTGCAGCAGGGGATGCTGTTGTGCCGGATGTATAATTTAATGAATAGGAGGAAATACCATGACATCATACAAGCATACACAGCCCAGCTCTGAGAACAAGGGAAAACCGAGTGGAAAAGGCGAGGACAAAGCTGCCGGTGGAAAACCGGTAGACCCGAACCAAACCCGTGCAGAGCATGAAGAGCTAAAGAAAAAGCATACCGATGGGCCAGATAAGGCAGGGGCAAACACCATGACAAACAACCCCAACCGCAATACAGATAAGACTGAGCTCGACAACGGTAAGTATAATTGATATTAACTTTTTCGAATTTTCATGACCGGAAATAGCACCTGCCACAGCGGCAGGTGCTATTTTTGTGACCTTATGCCCATAACCAGCCCTTTGGGGCTGCGAAATTCTGTCCTTCCCCATGGCCCGTTACGCCTTAACCGACATTCATGGGTGCGCCCGCACCTTCAAAGCGCTTGTGCTGGAGCAACTGCAACTCCAGAAAACAGATGAGCTATACATACTGGGCGACCTGGTAAACAAAGGGCCCGACAGCAAAGGCGTGATAGACTTTGTGCTGGAGCTGCAACAACAGGCGTACCAAGTGCACTGCCTTCGCGGCAACCACGACCAAATGCTGTTAAACGCTGTTAAGAAGGGGGCCAAAGCGCTGACGCTTACCGACACAGAGCAGAAACTGGTGCTGCAAAGCTTCGACATCGACCGGTTTGAGGAGTTGCCCAAAGCTTATTGCAAATTCCTGAAGGCCCTGCCCTACTATCTCGAACTTCCCGACTACTATCTGGTGCATGCCGGGTTCAACTTTGCGAAAGCAGACATCTTCAAAGACAAGGATGCCATGCTTAATCTGCGGGGGTATAAAATAGACTGGGAGAAACTGGATAACAAGCTCCTGTTGCATGGCCATACCCCCCTGGCGCTGCACAGCATTAAAAAGGCCGTTGCACATAAAAAGCCTTGCCTCAACTTGGATGCAGGCTGCGTTTACTACCGGAACGCTAGTTTGGGTAACCTCGTCGCACTGGATTTGGATACCCAAAAGCTGTTTGTGCAGCCTAACCAGGACCGGCCTTACCCTGTCGCCCGAAAAAGCTAGTGAAATTGTACTCTTCCTTATCGTTTTGCCCTTATCTGATGGGTTATTCAGCAACCAGTCACATTGATTAGGTGCTATCTCCATCGCTTCTGTAATTGTCTTGTTTTTTAGTGCTATAGCGAGGGCGCAAAGCATTGTCGCTTGCCAAGGATTTTATATATAGTTTTTTGATAGTTAGGGATTTAGGGAGGTCATAAAATGATCAAGGCATCACAAAGTTCTCGAAAGTGCCTGCCATGTGTTTAAGAGGGGTTTTAAGAGGAGAATTTTGTATAAAACCATATATAAATCAGCATATATTTAGTTACTATAATAATTTTTCACTAAATATTAAGAACTGAATATTATAATGTTAAAATAATTGATTTATTTTGTATACTCTCCGTCACACGAATTCTACTTGAACAGACAATAATTACATTTTTAGATTATCAGGCTATGGTACAGATTTACAATCACCCTTCAACACGACTTTTATTCGTGCTGTTACTGCAGTGCGCCTTTTTGTTAGCGCTACCCGTTAGCAGTTTCGCACAGGGCGGCACCACCCCGCCACATTTTTCACACGAAGGCCCCTGGGCTGTTGGCGCAGGCGCGAACGTGACGGTAACGGGCTTGAGTGCCGACGGCGCAGACCAAGCACCTAGTGTAAATGGCGGTTCTGCCCAGTTCAAAAGCACAGCGTCGTCTGTTACAGTTAACTTTGCTCCCTCCCCGGCCAGTGCACAACTAAAGTTTACGCTCAGGGAGGCAACTACTTTTACAGCCAATTATTCAACTGAACTGACAGTCGAGAGCTCTGCTGACGGAAGTACTTTTGAGCCAGTAGGTGTTATAACATCACAAGTGAAGGAAGAAGCAACCAGGTATTCCTTCATACTGGCCGAGGGCACAACGCATGTTCGGTTCAGGATGACTGCGCAGGAGAACGCCAAGCTGTTGCTGGATGCGGTAAAGGTAACGACAGCCCCGGAGATTGAGGATTTTACCCCGAATGAAGGAGGCTTTGATACTCAGGTTACCATTAAGGGCAGCGGCTTAAGCAATGCCACAAAAGTGTTTTTTGGTAACGTATCTGCTCAGTTTGTTACAAACACAGATATAGAAATTGTAGCCAAAGTGCCTGCAGGTGCCGCCAAAGGCAAGATCAGTGTGGAAGCGGCAAACGGCACCGGCGAGAGCGCAACCGATTTTACAGTCTACGCGCCTGTCCTGACAACCAAGTTTAGCCCCGTAACCGGAAAGGCTGGCGTAGAGGTAACAATTGACGGGCATTATTTTACGGGAGCCAACGCCATTAGCTTCAATAACCTGCCTGGTACTATAGTGCCTAACTCAGTATCCGACACACAGCTGAAAGCCATATTGCCTCTAGGGGCCACTTCCGGCGCTATTACCGTTACAACGCCTGCTGGTGCCGCTACCAGCCTAACCAACTTCATCGTAGATGCGCCAACGTTGGCAAGTCCAGCCTTTACGCCAGGCACCTCCCCTGCCTTAACAAACTTAACAATCTCAGGCACGGGGCTCTCCAGCGTAACAGCCGTTACCTTTTTAGGAGATGAAAGTACTGCTTCAGATGATGCTGTGGTTGTAGTGCCTGCTCCGGGCACCAGCGATACCGAACTGACTATACAAGTGCCTGCAACAGCGAAGTCGGGCAAGCTGAAAGTGACCAGTGCCAACGGCACCGCCACCACAACAGAAGTCTTCACCTTTATCCCTGTCCCTACAATCACCGCTATCAGTCCGCTGTCGGGCGTAGCGCCTGTTGGCACAATAAAAGGCTCTAAGGTTACCATCACCGGTACAAACCTAGAAGGTATAACGAACGTGGTTTTTGCAGATAATTTACCTGTATCGGTAACAGACGCCACCCTCACAGACAAGGGAGACGGCACTAAGAGTATTGATGTAGACGTGCCGGAAGGGGCTGTAACAGGCCCGGTTTCGGTAACCACGCCAGGGGGCAGCGCAGTTAGTAGCCAAAGCTTTTTGGTATACCAAGTGCCTGCCATCACGAGCTTTACGCCATCGGCCCGCCCAGGCGACCAAATAACGATCACCGGAGAAAACCTGTCAGGAGAGTCCACAGTTACTTTCCTGGGTGTTGGCGGTGATGCAGATGATGACAGGTTAGTGAACGTTTCAACGGTTAGTAACACCGAACTGACGCTAACAGTGCCTACGAATGCTGTAACTGGCCAACTGCACATAGCAAACAGCGCCGGTGAGGCCACAACCAGTGCGCTCACACCAGACGTGTTTACTGTAGACAAAACGCCATTAGTACTCAGTGTTTCACCGACCGCGCAAATAAGAGCGGGTGCTGTTACCGTTACAGGCAAGAACTTAGCCGGCATTACCTCGGTAACCTTCCATGATAATCAACCAGTAAGTGTAATTGGTACAACGGTAACTCCCGGAGCGGATGGGTCGGAGAGCATAGAAGTAAACGTTCCATCAGGAGCTACAACTGGCCTTGTAAGCGTAGAGACCCCTGAGGGCACTGCTACCAGCACAGATGCCTTAACCATTATCTTAAAGCCGGAGAACATTGCTTTCACGACAACGGAAGGCCGGGCCGGAGACCGATTTACAATCACGGGAGATAATTTTACCGGTGTGACTTCCGTAACAGTCGGCGGCGGTGCTGTGGGTTATGAACTTATCAATAATAACCAGATTGACATTACACTGACTGAAGCGGCTGTTACTGGTAAAGTAACCGTTTTCAATGCAGCAGGCAGCACCGAAAGCGCGGCGTCATTTACCGTGTTAACCTCACCGCTGATCACAGGCTTCTCCCCTGCCACTGCTGTAGTGGGAGGCAGGATCGCGATCTCAGGCAAGTTGCTAGGCCAAGTTACAGGAGTGGCCTTTGGTGCAAGCCAACAGGTAGCTCTGGTAGCTCCAGCGACAAATGAATCAGGCCAACTCGTAGTAAGTTTGCCAGCCGATGCGACGACGGGTAAGATTAAAGTATTTGGCACAAATGGAAACGCTGAGAGTACAGAGGATTTGATTGTTGTTTTACAGCCATCTATAGCAAGCTTTACGCCAACATCTGGTGCGGTAGGTACTGAAGTGACTATCACAGGAAGCAACTTCACTGAAATAACCGCTGTGAAGTTCAATGGCATTGCTGCTACTGCCCCATTCACGGTTGCGGCTGACGAAAAGACGATCACAGCTTTTGCGCCAGTTGGCGCGGCCTCCGGCAAAATAACCGTAACGAACGCGGGGGGTACAGCCACTAGCGCTAATGATTTCGTGATTCCGACACCCGTCATCTCCAGCCTGGATAAGGCAGAGGGTTTCTTCGGCGAAGCAGTTGTGATCACGGGCCGCTACTTCACGGGAGCTACAGTTGTCACGTTCAACGGCGACGACGCTGCCAGCTTTGTAGTGGACAGCGATACCCAGATTACGGCTTTCCCTCCGGCCGATGCCGGCGAGGGTATGGTGGCAGTTGCTACGGCAAGCGGCACTACTGATACCAGCGCACCCACTTTCAAGGTGCTGTCTCCTGAGATTACAGATAGTTATGTGTCAGACCCGAGCAACACGATAGACGAAGGTTACTTTGGCACCGAGGTGACGATTGTAGGAAACTACTTCGGCGGAGCCTCTAGTGTGAAGTTCAATAATGTAGAAGCCCTGACGTTTACAGCCGCTACAGACGACCCGAACACCCCAGAGGTGGACGAGCGTACGACCAAGCTTATCGCTCAGGTACCGAGAGCCAGCCTAAATCAAAACATTGGTTCAATATCAGTGGTAACGCCGAGCGGCAAGGGAACAAGCACAGAGGGTTTTAAAACGCTTGCCCCAGATACAATTACTATCGCGTTGAACGAAGGCCGTGTAGGAGATGAAGTGGAAATTAGTGGAGTGTACTTTAAAGATATCACCTCTGTGATCTTTAACGGTGAAGCGTCCCCGATCAATATTTCACTAGAAGGCCAGGTAGCACCTACAGGAACTGAGTCGAAATCTTTCAAAGTAAACGTGCCAGCAGGAGCGGCAAGTGGTGTGGTGATAGTAGCCTCTACCAGCGGCGCAGGTTCAACGGCTGCTTCCTTCAAAGTGTTGGCGCCGGAGGTACTGACGATCGATCCGGTTCAGGGACGCGTGGCACTTACTACCGTAACGATCAGTGGCAAGTACTTTAACCAAGCTACCCGGGTAAATTTCAATGGAGCTGTGGTACTGCCTGAAAGCACCGACAATCCGAAAGGCTTTAAGGTGGTAAACGACAACACAATCACAGTGGAAGTACCTGCCGGAGCAAAAACAGGAACCATCTCAGTTACCACGCCAAGCGGCACAAGCAGCAGCGGCACATTCACACTGCTAGCTCCGGTAATAACTCAAATTACACCAGCTGAAGGCCGAAAAGTCGGCGAAACCGTGACTATTACCGGTAAGTATTTGGAGAACCTTCAAACCATCACCTTCAGCGAAGCCGCGCCTACAACCTTCTCCGGCACTCTGACAGATGCCGGTACAGACAATGGCGTTAATTTGCAGTCATTCACGGTGGAGGTTCCGGCAGATGCCAACACGGGCGCCATTGACGTGACTACGCCGAGCGGTACCGGAAGCAGCAGCTCTTACAAAATTATACCGGTTATCTCTGGTTTCTCGCCTGCAAGCGGGCCGTTTAACGCTACAATTACCATCACAGGTACAGGGTTAGGCCAAACCAGTCAGGTTACCTTCGCCGGAAAAGACGGAGCCAGGCTTTCAGCAGCAATTGCATCGAGATCCAATACCGAGGTGAAAGTGGTCGTGCCATCTCAAGCAAGAACAGGCGTGCTACAGCTAACTACGCCAGGAGACATGGCAGAAACCGCTACTGCTTTTGAAGTAACTAGCCCAATCATAGAGGCCTTGGCGCCATTGGAAGGCAAGATCGGCTCTACTTTTACCATCAGCGGAGTGAACCTGGTGGATGTGGGCAGAATAGAGTTCAGCAATGGCGCCTCTACTTCCCAGTTTACAGAGAACGCAGATGGCACTGTAGAAGTAGTGGTGCCGAAGAATGCAGCAACTGGGAACGTGAAAATCTATACCCTTGCCGGACCTGCCGCTACCAGCCAGCAGACGTTCACAGTAATCAAGCCGGAAATCACGCTCAGCAAATCGTCTTTGAACCAGTTTAGCGCCAGCAGCGGAGAAGAATCGGCGGCACAGCCTTATACCCTGAGCGCCACGAACCTGGAGAGTGCTGTAACAATCACTGCCCCGGCACGATTCGGGCAGAACTTTGTGGTGTCGTTAACTGAGGTGGGTGGCTATGCAAATACGCTTACTATTCCGGCGGAGAACGGGACCCTGACCAATGTGCCGGTTTTTGTGAAGTTCATACCGACAGGCTCAGACTTCTATTCAACCAGCATCAGCCACACTGCTACTAATGCTGTCACAAAGAGCCTGTTCGTAACAGGTAACTCCACTAACAGCACACTGCCTGTAGAGTTGATCTCTTTCAATGCAGCGCTGCAGAAACACAGCGTATTGCTGCGATGGGTGACAGCCTCAGAGAAGAACAACGCCCGTTTTGAAGTGGAGATATCAGGGAATGGACACACAGGGTTTTCTAAAGTAGGCCAAGTGGAGAGCAAAGCTGCTAACAGCTCCGTAACGAACAGGTATGAATTTATGCATGCCCTGGACGGAAAGGGTGGTATACGCTACTACCGCCTGAAGCAGATAGACCTGGACGGCAGCCATACATATAGCAAGGTGGTAGCCGTAGAAACGAGGGGCAATGCCATGGAGCAGGTTGTAGTTGCCCCCAACCCGCTCAACTACAACTCTAAGGTGTTTGTTTCGGCGAACGACAGAGGCAAAGCAGTGCTGACGCTACACAACATGGTGGGCAAGCGCCTTTTCCAGAAGGCAGTGGAGCTGCACGAAGGGCAAAATGAGATACAGCTGCCTGTTTACGAGCGCCTGCCAGCAGGCACCTATATCCTGACGGTGGAAATGCAGAACCAGCGTTTGCAAGTGAAGGTGATCAAGCAGTAGTTTATACCCTGCTTTACAAGGTGAAAGCCCGATACCAGTTGGTGTCGGGCTTTCGCTTTTTTGGCCCGTCTAAAAGAAATATCGCAGCCGGGAAATCTGGCTGTTGATGCCGCCCCGTATATAAACTTCTGAAACATTGGTTTATTCCTTCTCAAGCTTTATTTTTGAGAGTTTACAAACCAACTGAAGCAATGCAAAAAGATACTGCCATATTTGACCTGATCGCTCAGGAGAAAAATCGCCAGACTCACGGCATCGAACTTATCGCCTCCGAAAACTTCGTTTCGGACCAGGTAATGCAGGCCATGGGCAGCGTTATGACGAACAAGTATGCCGAAGGTCTGCCAGGCAAGCGCTATTATGGTGGCTGCGAGATAGTAGACCAGTCGGAGCAGTTGGCGATAGACCGTGCCAAAGAGCTGTTCGGTATAGCATGGGCAAACGTGCAGCCGCACTCCGGTGCGCAGGCCAATGCGGCCGTCATGCTGGCCGTGTTGCAGCCAGGCGATAAGATCCTGGGCTTCGACCTGTCGCACGGCGGTCACTTAACGCACGGTTCGCCTGTAAACTTCTCAGGCAAGCTGTACCAGCCGTCTTTCTATGGCGTGGAGCAGGAAACAGGCCTGATTGATTTTGACAAGGTAGTGGAGATCGCCCGCAGGGAGCGTCCGAAACTGATTATTTGTGGTGCCTCGGCCTACAGCCGCGACTGGGACTACAAGAAGCTGCGTGCCGCTGCCGATGAGGTAGGCGCCCTGCTGCTGGCCGACATCTCGCACCCATCGGGCCTGATTGCCCGTGGCCTGCTGAACAGCCCGTTCGAGCATTGCCATATCGTAACCACTACCACGCACAAGACACTGCGCGGACCACGTGGGGGTATGATTATGCTCGGCAAGGACTTCGAAAACCCGTTTGGGTTGAAAACACCGAAAGGCGAAACCCGTATGATGTCTTCGTTGCTGGATGGTGCCGTTTTCCCGGGTACGCAGGGCGGGCCGCTGGAGCACGTGATCGCGGCCAAGGCTGTTGCCTACTTCGAAGCACTGTCTGATGACTACCTGGGCTATGTGAAGCAGGTGCAGCAGAATGCACAGGCCATGGCCAAAGCCTTCCTGGAGCGCGGTTATGACATTATCTCCGGTGGAACAGACAACCACATGATGCTGATCGACCTGCGCTCAAAAGGCCTTACAGGCAAGCTGGCGGAGAACACGCTGGTGAAAGCTGACATCACCATCAACAAAAACATGGTGCCGTTTGATGACAAGTCGCCTTTCGTGACGTCTGGTATGCGTGTGGGCACAGCCGCCATCACCACCAGAGGCCTGAAGGAAAATGATATGGCGCGTATCGTGGAGCTAATCGACAACGTGCTCACAAACCACGACAACGACAGCAAGATTAGCGCCGCGCGCCAGGATATTAACAAGTGGATGCAGGAGTATCCGCTATTTGCTTACTAACACACAACCCGAGGACCCACAGTTTTGATGGATCAATCATTTGTAGAGGAAGAGGAAACCCAGGAGATGTCTTTTGTAGACCATCTGGAAGAACTGAGGTGGCACATAATAAGGGCATTTGCCTCTATTCTTGTTTTCGGGACAATTGCCTTTCTGTCTAAGAACTTCGTGTTTCACGACATCATCCTGGCTCCTTCGCGCACAGACTTCTGGAGTTATCGGTTGATGTGTGACATTGGGGCGAAGATCGGCTCGGACGCACTTTGCATCGACTCAATGGGCTTTACCATCCAGAGCAGGCAGATGAGCGGGCAGTTTACCATGCACCTGCTGGTTTCGGCTATCCTGGGCCTAACCTGTGCCTTTCCGTATGCCTTCTGGGAGATCTGGCGTTTCGTGAAGCCGGGTTTATACCCTCAGGAGCGGCAGAACTCACGGGGCGCTGTTTTTTTCGTGTCGATCCTGTTTATCATGGGAATCATGTTCGGGTATTATGTGGTTTCCCCGATCTCCATCAATTTCCTGGCGGGCTATCAGGTTGACCCCACCATCATCAACGAGTTCGACCTGTCCTCCTACATCTCCACGCTGACGACGCTGTGCCTGGCCTGTGCGTTTATGTTTGAGATGCCCGTGATCGTGTTCTTCCTGACAAAGGCCGGTTTGGTAACGCCAGAGGTAATGAAGCTGTATCGCAAGCACGCCTTGGTTGTGATCCTGATTGTGGGCGCGATCATCACGCCGCCGGATGTGATCAGCCAGTTGCTCATTTCGATGCCACTGATGCTGCTTTATGAGGTGAGTATACATATCTCGCACTCCATCCGTAAAAAGGAAATAAAGAGACTGAACGAAAATAACACTATCTAATGTCACTAAACATTGCAATCGGCGGCGACCATGCCGGCTTTACCTACAAGAAAATGCTGAAGGACGTGCTGCAGGAAATGGGGCATGTTATTGAGGACTTCGGCCCTCATTCTGATTCTTCGGTAGATTACCCGGACCATGTGCACCCACTGGCCAAAGCAGTTGTTAACAAAGCGGCTGACCTGGGCATTCTTATTTGTGGTAGCGGCAATGGCGTAGCCATCACGGCGAACAAGCACCGTGGGGTGCGCGCAGCCCTGTGTTGGTTACCAGAAATCGCCAAACTGGCCCGCGAGCACAACGATGCCAACATTCTTTGCATCCCTGCCCGGTTTGTGTCGGAGGAAGCGGCCCGCGAGATGGTGAGGGTTTTCCTGACTACCGACTTTGAGGGTGGCCGCCACCAGACACGCGTCAACAAGATATCGGATTGCTAAACCCAGGTTAAGCAAAAGATCAAATACAAAAGAGGCTCAGCGGATATCCGTTGAGCCTCTTGTTTTGGGTATAGTATGAGTTCCCTGACTTATTTAGTCCGCTTGTACACGCCTTTTGTATCAGTTGGGCGGTAGGCCTCAAAAACTGCCGGGACTTTGTAACGAAGCTCCGGCATCAGGTTATGCTGGTCGATGATATAGGCTGGTGGCTCATGCTGGAAGTTCTTATAAAGCTCAAACACGGCCTGGTATTCATCCAGGCGGCCGAAGTGGCGCTGTGCCAGTTCCCAATTGAGGTATGGCGTCACAGGCTTATTTTGGGTATAGTAACTAACATCCTCCCCCATTACCAATACGGTGGCCCCTTGTACAGGCAGCTGCTGCGCCTCCAGCAGCAGGGGTGACTCATCGAGCAGCAGGAACCGGTTGATGCCGAGCACCAGCCGGTAGCGGAGCACAAGAACGGACGTGAATACCAGTACAAAAGTGAGGGTAAGCAGCCAGGGCTTTCGGGCCGAGACAAAGAAGAACTCACTGAAGTAAGCCACAGGCGGCAACACCAGTATAAATGTCGCTACCGAAATTTCATCGCGCGTAAAAATGACCAGCATGCTCGTGAAGAGCCATACCCACATCAACTGCTGAAACTTAACCTGAAATACCAGGCGCTGGGGCAGCGAGGCCACGCTGAGCAGCGAAAGCAATAGCACCACAGCCGGTATAGCCATCAGCTTTGCTACATCAGCGGGCGGCCGTAGGAAAGCTACTTTTAAGTGCCACGGGCGCAGCAGCTGCATCTCTAAAAACTCCTCCGTACTGTTGGTATACAGGTAGTAGGTAATCAGCACGGCGTAAGGGAACAGGAAGCCACAGAACATCAGTAATGTGCTCCGGAAAGTACTGGAGGCGAAGAACACCACGGCAAACATCCCTACCAGCAGGAAAAGTGCCAGGGGCAGAAAGCTCAGGGCAGCCAAACCCAGCATAAACCCGCCCACAAACAGGCGGTTATTGTCGAGCCCTTCTCTGGATAGCGTGATAATGTAGGGAAGCGACAGGATGAGGAACGTGTTGCCGATGAGCAGCGGTGTAAGCATGTTAAACTCAAACGAAAGGCTGCCGAGCACCAGGTAAAGCAAGGCAGGCAGGTAGTCTTTGGTGGCATACACGTTGTGCTTGTTCAGGGTAGCGTTTAGCAGCAGCGCCTGCAACAGCAGCAAAGCCATGGCCACCAGCCGGTATGCCAGGAAAGAGCGGCCCGCCACCACATCCACCAGCCAGAACACCAGCGCAGAGAGCGGGGCCGTGTTGTCGTACACATCCCGGTACATGCGGTAACCGTCCGCTAGCCGCTCGCCCACCAGCATGTGCAGCAATTCAGGAGATGTGCCGGGTATACCCCACAAAATCAGCGGAAGCTGAATAGCCAAAAAAAGCAAAATCAGGAGGATCAGTCGGGAAGGCAGTATGCTTCGGAAGTAACTAATCAAAGAGAGACAGAGTTAGAAGGTACTAAAACCAGGAGGTAACAGGAACCGACATGCTCTGCCAGCTGAGCAGGCAGATGCCTTCATCCTAAAACCATACATAAAGATGCTAACCCGAAATGAGTAAGGCATTTTGGGGTAAAAATGCGAAATTAATATGATATTTGCAGCTTCATATGGAAAGTAAAAGACAACAGAAATTTTCGCGCCTGATTCAGAAAGAGTTGGCCGATATCTTCCAGCGCGAGGTACCGCACCTTTTTGGGGGCGCCTACATCAGCGTGAGCGTAGTGCGGGTATCGCCTGACCTGGGTTTGGCCAGAGTATACATTAGCGTGATGATGACGCAAAGCCCGCAGGCACTCCTGCTGGAGGTGCGCGCCAACGCCAAGACCGTCCGCCACCTGCTGGCGCAGCGCATCAAAAACCAGGCACGCATTATCCCGGAGCTAGCCTTCTTCCTGGACGACAGCGCCGAGTACGCCGCAAAAATCGACAAGCTGTTTGACAACCTGGAGATTCCACCTGCCAAGGAGGATGACGAGGACGATGAAACATACCCTAACTAGCCCTAGCTTCTTCTCTCCCTTATGCAGTACGACCCTATAAAGCGGGTGCTGGGCGAGGCGTTCAACAGAACGCCTTTCCTGCGCCGTGTATTCTACAACCTCCTGGACCTGCTTCTGCTGCGGACCTGGCATGTGCACAAAGAGCTTCGGGCCTGGGCCGCCAACCGCCGCGACTCCGAGCAGTATATCCTGGATGCCGGTTCCGGTTTCGGGCAGTATACCTATTTCCTGTCCGGCATGAGCCGCAAGTGGAGCGTGCTGGCCGTGGACGTGAAGGAAGAGCAGATATCAGACAGCAATTGCTTTATCCGGGCTATTGGGCGGCAGAACGTGCTGTTCCGGATTGGTGACCTGGTGAAGTACCGCGAGGAGAACAGCTATGACCTGATCCTGTCGGTGGACGTGATGGAGCATATTGAGGAGGATGTGGCGGTTTTCCGCAACTTCCAGGCATCGTTGCGCCCGGGAGGTATGCTGGTCATCTCTACCCCATCAGACCAGGGTGGCTCTGATGTGCATGGCGACGACGAGGCTTCGTTTATCGAAGAGCACGTGCGCGATGGGTATAACATCAACGAGATTCAGGATAAGCTGAAAATGGCAGGGTTTAACAAGGTAGAGGCACGTTACTCCTATGGCAAGCCGGGGCAGGTTTCCTGGCGCCTGTCCATGAAGTACCCGATGCTGATGCTGAACACTTCAAAGATATTCTTCCTGGTACTGCCGTTCTATTACCTGGTTACCTTCCCTTTCAGCCTGATGCTAAACTGGCTGGATGTGAAAGGGAACCACAAATCCGGCACCGGGTTGATCGTGAAAGCCTGGAAATAATTTAGTTGTTGGGTTGTTGTTTGTTAAATTGTTGCCTCAGCACGTGTACAATTGAAATCTGACTACATACAATCAGCAATTACCAATTAACAACAAAAGATGAACGTCTCTTTTCTGATAGCGAAACGGTATTTTTTCTCTAGAAAGAAGAGGAACATCATCAGCATCATCTCTAACATTGCCATGATTGGGGTGGCGGTGGGCACTGCCGCGCTGATCATTGTACTGTCAGTGTTCAATGGCCTCGAGGACCTGATTCGGGAGATATACTCCAGCTTTGACCCCGACCTGAAAATCACGGCGCTCACAGGCAAGTCGTTTGAGACGGACACCGAGTTCATGAACCGCGTCCGCGATACGCCGGGCGTGGCCGTGGTGTCGGAGGTAATAGAGGACAATGCCCTGCTGCGCTACAACGACCGCCAGATGGTGGTGAAGGTAAAGGGCGTGAGCGACAATTTCTTCGAGCAGAACGAGATTGACTCTGCCGTGGTGGAAGGGAACAGCCAGCTTGTCTATAACAATGCCTACCAGGCTTTAGTGGGCCGGGGGGTGCAGTACCAGCTCTCCATCAGGCCAAACAACCAGTTTGTGCCGTTGCAGTTTTTATACCCCCGCAACACCAAGTTCAATCCGCTCAACCCCGAAGGAGCCTTCAACAGCTTGACGATTTCCCCCGGCGGCATTTTCGCGATAGAGCGGCAGTACGATGACTCCTATGTGTTTGTACCGCTTAATTTTGCGGCTGAGCTGCTGGAGTATGGCCGCCGCCGCACCGCCCTGGAAATAAAGGTGGAAAGCGCTGCTAAAATTGAGCAGGTAAAGGCTGCCTTACAGGAAAGGCTTGGCGGCGAGTTTAAAATCCAGAACAGCGACGAGCAGCACACCAGCCTGTTGCGTGCCGTTAAGGTCGAGAAGCTGTTTGTGTTCATCACCTTTGCCTTTATACTAGGCATCGCCTCGCTCAACATCTTCTTCTCGCTCTCGATGCTGGTGATCGATAAGAAGAAAGACATTGCCATCCTGGCCTCGATGGGGGCAACAGCTGCCACCATCCGGAACATCTTTCTGCTGGAGGGCGCTCTGGTCGCGTTTATCGGGGCTGCTTATGGGCTTACAACCGGCATGCTGGTATGCAACCTGCAGCAAACGTTCGGGCTCGTGAGCATGGGTATGGCTACCTCAGTGGTAGAGGCTTACCCTGTTAAGATGGAGGTAGAGGACTTCGTGTTTACCGGGATCGCAATTGTGGTGATCACGCTGCTCGTTTCCATCCGGCCAGCCCGAAAGGCTGCGGCACTGTCTGTCACAGAAAACCTATAGCCGGTATGGGCTTGGTGCAACACTGCCTTCCTGCTATAAATAAGCCACTTCTTGTTTGGTTTACCCGCTGTTAAAAACGATTGTTTTCATAGGAATTAAAGACTGTATCGGTTAGATTTGATGCCTAAAAACTGTTTTTGGCATGAAAGTTTACACCACGCAGCCTTTTCAGGTTATTTATTCGCTCTTCGAGCATGAGTACCTGGGGTATCTGTTTGAGTCTTTCGTGGTGCAGGTAAACTCCAAAGGCCAGCTCACCCTACAACACCAGAACATCTCCTCTAAAAACGCGGACGAGTTTGCCGCGCGCCTGGATGACGCGGACTTTAAGCTCATCAACCTGATGGACCAGATCCAGCAGGATGCCGTGCTGAAGCGCTTTTCTCCGAAACGGGTAACCCCCGTTGATTTCTTCCTGAAAGTGTACGACCCGGAAAAGGGTGACAAGGCACTGCAAGAGAACATCAGCCATTACATTCAGGGGCGCATGGGGAAAATCATGGAGCTGCTGCGCCATCACAAGATGACCTTTATCATGGGCAAGGATGGCGAGCCTACCTGGAAGCGCATTCACATTGCCCCGGAAAAGGCCACGGTGCTGTTCCACTTCATGCGCAACGAAGACAATACCCATTACTTCCCTACGATCAAATATGCGGGCCAGAAACTGGATTTCCAGTACCGCAACGCGTCCCTGATCTGTTACGAGCCTGCCTGGCTGATGCTGAACGGCGTGGTATACAGCTTTGAGAAGGAAGTGGATGGCAAGAAGCTGCAGCCTTTTCTGAACAAGAAGTTTATTGTAGTACCCCGCTCTGTGGAGGAAAACTACTACCGCAAGTTTGTGGCCCCACTCGTCGAGTCGTTTGACGTGCACGCTAAGGGCTTTGATATACAGGCAGAGCGCTATGAGCCGAGTCCATACTTAACCTTCTCGGAGATAACCGCCACCGAGGTGTCCGGCAGGACAAATGGCAGCGTAGAGGCGAAAGCGGCAGCTGGCTCCAAAATCCGTTTCGACCTTTCGTTCAAGTACGGGGAATACCTCGTGGACACGCAGGCGGCGGGCAAGCGCATCAGCGTGAGCATGGAGAGGACAGCCGATTCATACGTCTTCCATAAACTCATCCGTGACCTGAACCACGAGAAGGCGTTTACGAAAGAGCTGAACAAGCGCGAGTTGGAGATGAAGAACGGACAGGTAGTGCTGGATAAAAGCGATGCCTTTTCGTGGCTGAACAACAACCTGGCTGAACTGGAGGAGCTTGGCTTTACGGTGCGCCAGCAGGAAAAGAGCGGCAAAAGCTACTTTATCGGCGACATTACCGTGGAAGTGGGTATAACCGAAAAAAACGATTGGTTTGACATCTACGGCACGGTGCGCTTCGGGGAGTTTCTGGTGCCCTTTATCCGGCTCAAGAACCATATCCTCACTAAGAACAACGAGTTCCTGTTGCCGAACGGGCAGGTTGCCATCATACCAGAAGAATGGTTTACGCAGTACATCGAGCTGTTTGCCTTTTCGGAGGGGGAGGACCAGCTGACGCTGAAAAAGCACCACATGGCCCTTGTAAACGACCTGGAGCAGGGCAACCTGGCTACTGTTACCATGTCGCGGAAGCTGGAGAAGCTGCGTGAGTTTGAAACGATAGAGGACCAGCCCCTGCCTGCCGGTTTTATGGGCGAGTTGCGGCCCTACCAAAAGGCGGGGTATAACTGGCTGCACTTTGTGCAGAACTACAAGTTTGGCGGCTGCCTGGCTGATGACATGGGCCTTGGTAAAACAGTGCAAACGCTGGCCATGCTGCAGCACCGCAAAGAAAGCGGCGCCGGGGCAGCCACGTTGCTGGCCATGCCGACCTCGCTGGTGTATAACTGGCTGAACGAGGCTCAGAAATTCACGCCAAGCCTGCGCATCCTGACCTATACCGGCACATACCGTGACAAGAACGTGGAGCAGTTCCAGGACTATGACGTGATCCTGACCTCTTACGGCATTGTGCGCCTGGATGCAGAGTTGCTCAAAACATACTACTTCGATTACATCATCCTGGACGAGTCGCAGGCAATCAAGAACCCAGAATCCAGTACCTCGCGTGCCGTGCGCTCGCTGAAGTCGCGGCACCGCCTCATCCTGACGGGCACACCGGTAGAGAACAGCACCATGGACCTGTGGGCCCAGATGTCGTTCATCAACCCAGGGCTTTTGGGCAGTCAGCACTTCTTCCGGAAGGAGTTTTTAAAGCCAATCGAAAAGGAGAAGGACGAGCACAAAACACGCCGGCTGCATGCGCTTATCAAGCCGTTTATTCTGCGCAGGCACAAATCGCAGGTGGCCAAAGAACTGCCTGAGAAGATCGAGCATACCTCGTTCTGCAAAATGACCGAGGAGCAGGAGCAGGCATACGAGGAAACAAAATCATACTACCGCAACAAGATCCTGACGAACCTGGAGGAGCATGGGCCGGGCAATACCCAGTTTATGCTGTTACAGGGCCTCACCAAGCTGCGCCAGATCGCTAACCACCCTCTGATGACCGACGCTGGGTATGAGGGCGAGTCTGGCAAGCTGAAAGAGGTGGTGCGGATGACCAAGAACGTAGTAGCCAAAGGGCACAAGGTGCTTATATTCAGCCAGTTTGTGAAGCACCTGGATATTATCCGGAAGGTGCTGGACGACCGCGAGATAGACTATGCTTACCTGGACGGAAACACCAAAAACCGTCAGGAGCAGGTTGAGCGCTTCCAGCGGGAAGAAGACCTGCAGGTGTTTCTCATTTCGCTCAAGGCGGGCGGCGTGGGCTTGAATCTGACCGCCGCGGACTACGTGTTCATTTTGGACCCATGGTGGAACCCAGCCGTGGAGGCGCAGGCCGTGGACCGTGCCCACCGCATCGGGCAGCGAAACACCGTGTTCACCTATAAATTTATCACCAAAGACACCGTAGAGGAAAAGATATTGGCGCTGCAGAGCCGCAAGATTCAGCTCGTCACCGACCTCATCAGTACCGACGAAACCATCATCAAAAGCCTGACAAAGGACGATATCGACAACCTGCTGAGTTAGGGCTTGGTTGTTAATTGTTATTTATTGGATAGTTAATTGACTGAAAGTTTATAGCTGTAAGAAGCAAAACAAGCATGTAGCAAGCCGCTGCCCGTATACTATGGCAGCGGCTTTTGTCTTTTAAGGGGTATAATGTTCAGCTTGATTGAAGAACTGTTGAAAGCAGCTGTCCCAAATTCTCTTAGACAAGCGAGAACGTGAGTTCGAAGCTTGCTGGCGTGGCACTGAGTGACTGGGCCCATACACAGAAGAAAACAACCAACAATACAACAACCAGCAATTAAGCAGATGCGCCTCCACCTCCAAACCAAAGTACAACAAGACTTCCTGGCAGTATTCAATGCCTTTGATGCGACACTGTTTAAAAAACTGTCGCCGCCATACCCACGGCTGAAGCTGCTGCGCTTCGATGGCTCTGCACCAGGCGATGTGGTGGCGGTAGAACTGCAAACGGGGTTTAGATCCTTCCAGTGGACGAGCCTGATCACCGAAAGAAACGTTTCGGAAACCGAAGCCTTTTTCGTTGACCAGGGACAGGAACTGCCCCCTCCCCTGCGCTATTGGCACCACAAGCACCTTGTCTCTAAAAATGGTAACGGCGCCATCATCCACGACATCATCACGTACAGCACCGGTATTAAAGCCCTTGACCTGGTTTTATACCCGCTTATGCTCGCCCAATTTAGTATGCGCAAGCCCGTTTACAGGCGCGTGTTTGGGAGGACGGGTTAAGGCGTGTGAGGGTTAAGAAACCTTTTTAGGTTGTTGTAGTTAGGAGTACAGTTATCTAGAATGCGTACCTTAATACGATGAAAAGAGCAGCCATTGTGGGAGCAGGTATCGGAGGCATTGCCACCGCCGTGAGGCTGGCCCTGAAGGGCTACCAGGTGACGGTATTTGAGGCCAATGAAAGCTTCGGGGGCAAAATGCACGAATTCTGGCTGGGGGCCTACCGCTTCGATGCCGGTCCCTCGCTGTTTACGCTGCCTCATTTGGTAGATGAGCTTTTCCGGTTAGCAGGCCGCAAGCCGCAACGCTATTTTCGCTATACCCGCCTTAACCCGATCACGCATTATTTCTGGCCCGATGGCAGCCGCCTGAAAGCCTACGCCGACCCTGAGGACTTTGCGAGGGAAGCACAGCAGCAGCTCGGTGTGCCCGCACAGGACGTGCGGGAGGTGCTGCACCGGAGCAAGCGGCTATATAACGGCACAGCAGACACATTTCTGAACAAATCGCTGCACAAAGCGACGACTTACCTTAGCCCGGATGTACTCAAAGCGCTCGGCTGTCTCTCGGACCTTGGCCTGACCGCCACCATGCATGAGGCAAACGCGAAGAGGTTTACAGACCCGCGCTTCGTGCAACTGCTTGACCGCTTTGCCACTTACAACGGCTCAGATCCCTACCAGGCACCCGGCACGCTCAACATCATCCCGCACCTCGAGCACAACATCGGGGCCTTTTACCCTAAAGGCGGCATGTATGCCATTGCCTCAAGCCTGGTGCAGTTGGCAGAAGAATTGGGGGTAGCGTTCCGGTATAAGGAGCCTGTGGAGCAGGTCGTGACGCTGGGGGGCAAGGTAATCAGCGTGAAGACAGCGCAGGGCAACTACAATGCCGACATCGTGGTTAGCAACATGGACGTGGTGCCTACCTATCGCCGCCTCTTGCCTGACCATCCGGCCCCGGAGAAGACGCTTCGGCAGCCCCGCTCCAGCTCTGCGCTTATATTCTATTGGGGTGTAAAAAAGCAATTCCCAGAGCTGCACCTGCACAACATCTTTTTCAGCGAGGATTATAAAACGGAATTTGAGCACATCTTTCAGCAAAAAACGGTTGGCCCCGACCCTACCGTATACCTCAATATCACCTCTAAGATGGAGCCTGAGGATGCCCCTGCCAGTTGCGAGAATTGGTTTGTGATGGTGAATGTGCCGCACCACGCGGGGCAGGACTGGCCGAAACTGATTGCAGACACCAGGACAAGCGTGCTAAAGAAACTGAGCCGGATGCTGCATACCGACATTGAGTCTCTGATTGAGCAGGAACAGGTGCTCGACCCACTGCTGATAGAGCAGCGCACCTCCTCATTTGCGGGTGCCTTATATGGGAGTAGTTCCAATAATCCGATGGCGGCTTTTCTGCGCCACCCTAACTTTAGCAGGCAAATAGACGGGCTGTACTTCTGTGGAGGTAGTGTGCACCCGGGGGGCGGTGTGCCGCTTTGCCTGCTTTCGGCTAAAATAGTGGCTGACCTGGTACCCGCCGTCGCAAAAACCGAAGACCTGTAGCCCATGCCCAACGTCTCCTCCTCTCCATCGGCCCTCGGCGCTACCTTGCAGGCATATAAAAAGTATGCTTTCCCGGTTGCGTTGGCGGTACTGGTTATCTTTCACGGGGTTGGGCTGTGGGGTTTGTTGCTGAGCGGCAACCCCACTTATTTCCAGCAACTCACCCCCATGAACCTACTGCTAACCAATGGCCTGCTGTTCAGTTTTCATAAGCGCTGGACCAAGGCCTTTGCACTATTTGCTGCAGTAGTATTTAGCGCAGGGTTTGTGGCGGAAGTGATTGGGGTGCATACTGGCCTGATTTTCGGGAATTACCAGTATGGCGAGGCCCTCGGGACAAAGCTGTGGGACGTGCCCTTGTTGATCGGGCTGAACTGGCTGATGCTGGTCTATACCACTGGGGCGGTTAGCAGTTACTTCCGGCTCCCGTGGCTGGCCAATGCCGCGATAAGTGCATTACTGATGGTGCTGTTGGATTATTTCATTGAGCCTGTGGCCATGGCTTATGATTTCTGGGACTGGCAAAACAGCCGGGTGCCTGTCTCTAACTTTGTGGGATGGTTTGGCGTGGCTTTGCTGTTGCAGGTTTATAACCATTGGGGAGGCTTTTACCGCCGAAACAGGCTTGCGCCTTATGTGTACCTGGTGCAGTTGCTTTTCTTTATCTGCCTGTTCCTTGCGTTATAAGATGACTCCTATAGAATTGAAAAATTGCGACTCTGTTAATTCGTTAGAATATTTATATTTGCTGGATTTTTTACAGAATGCACGCGTATTATAGCCAGGCATTGGGTTAATGGTGCCACACTCGTCACAAGGCAGTTGTATATGAACTTATTAGAAACGATTTTAGAGGAGTCGCTGCGCTTATTCAAAGCCGAGGGTATAGAAACCTATCCGGAGGAAATGTTGCTCCAGAAATTAGACATCAGGAAATCGACTTACCAAGAGCTTTTTCGGAGTAAGAACGATTTAGTGATGAAAGTGCTGACATTGCACATACAGAAGTTAAAGGATGAGCAGAAAACAATGCTGGGAGGTGCGGCGAACCCAGTGGAGGAGATACTGAGCCTACTTCGTTACGGAATCGACACCATGCATTCGATGAACCCGCTTTTCCTGAATGACGTGCAGCAGCACTATCCGGAGGTATGGGCGCTGGTGCTGGATTACCTGAACAACTACTCCCGGCACCTGAATGCCGAGATCATCAACAGAGGCATCCTGCAAGGATATTTCCGGAGAGACATTAACCTGCAGTTGGTAACTAAAATCATGCTGGAGCAATTCTATATGATGATAAACCCCATGATCTTCCCGCCTGACCGTTACAGTCTTCCGGAGGTTTTCCGCAGTATCTACCTCTACTACGTGCGGGGCATTTGCACGGAAGTTGGCGGCAAAATGGCTGAGGAGTACTTCGCCAAGGCTGGTCTATAAAAGAAGCCAGAACCATATAACCCCTTTAAACAGCGAAGGCTAACCCAATCATCAGGTTAGCCTTCGCTGTTTGTAGTTCTAGTAGCTTGCTTAACTAATGGAAACGCGCACTTTCTTGGTGTACTCGCGCAAAGCGGTTTTAAAGTCAGAGCCGTTGTCTTCCATGTCGTTCAGGATCCAGACGGCGGCCAGCACATGCGTGAGCTGCTCCCCTTCGTCTTCGCCCGCTACTTCAATGGCAGGCTGCTGTTCTTCCACAATCGCCTCCTCGGCGGTCATCAGTTCTTGCAGGGTATACGTTTCGACAAGCTTCTTTATGGCAGGAATCTTCATAAGGTTAGGCTTCTAGTTTTTGAATCAGGCTGCGCACGGCGTCTTCTTTACTGGCAGCCAGCGTGTCTACGAGTTCACCGTTTTTGAAAACAGCGAAAAACGGCAGGTTGGTCACACCAGCCTTTTTGCGAGCCTCCGGGCTGTTCTCTGCGTTCACGTCCACGAAAGCAACGTCCGTAAACTGCTCATCATCTGACAAGCGCTTGAACTTAGGGGAAAACAGACGGCAATTGCCGCACCAGTCGGCGTAATATTTTACCACTACTTTTGGGTTTGAGCCCAGTACTTCGTTAAAGTCGTTATCGGTTGCTTTTATAACAGCCATAAAAAATCAGTGTTATTCTTGTAAAAAAATAGATGAATCGTGCCTTATAGAGATACTTTATTCAAAAGTAAATGTTTCAGGCAAAAATGTACAGCTTTTGCAATGCCTATTGCCAACAAACCTCCTGTGTAATTGTTCAACCACAATGCCTACATACTAGCTATTGCCACAGGGGGGATAGCCAGGGCGGGTAACGGCAAGACGATAAAGCTGAATGTTTTACAGCAATTGAACAACTTTTTAGCCGGAATTGTATTAAAGAAACTACACTGCAATTTAGTATCTTTGCAGTCTAAAACCCAGAAAGAGCAATGTTAGACAAGTTAGAAGCCATCAATCAGCGATTTGAGGAGGTAAGCCAACTGCTTATCCAGCCTGACGTGGCCAGCGACATGAAGAAATACAAGTCGCTTAACAAAGAATACAAGGACCTAGAGAAAATAGTAGTTGAATATAAGCAGTACCTGAACATCCTGAGCAACATCGACAGCGCCAAGCAGGTGATTGCCACTGAGAAGGACGAGGATTTCAGGCAAATGGCCAAGGACGAGCTGGATGACCTGCTGCCGCAGCGCGAGCAGATGGAGGACCACCTCCGGGAACTCCTGATCCCGAAAGACCCTAACGACAGCAAGGATATCATCATGGAAATCCGTGCGGGCGCGGGTGGCGACGAGGCCTCTATCTTCGCTGGTGACCTGTACCGCATGTATAGCCGCTTTGCTGAGAAGATGGGCTGGAAGATGGAACTGATGGATGCGACTGAAGGTACCTCGGGTGGCTATAAAGAAATTATCGTGGGGGTTTCGGGCGAGGACGTATACGGCAAGCTGAAGTTTGAGTCGGGTGTGCACCGCGTGCAGCGGGTGCCTGCCACCGAAACGCAGGGCCGTATCCATACCTCTGTTGCCTCGGTAGTGGTACTGCCGGAGGCCGAGGAATTTGATGTGGATATAGACATGAACGACATCCGCAAGGACCTTTTCTGTTCTTCGGGACCGGGTGGCCAGTCGGTAAACACCACTTACTCTGCCGTTCGCTTAACACACATCCCAACAGGCATTGTGGCGCAGTGCCAGGACCAGAAATCACAGCTGAAGAACTTCGATAAGGCCTTGGCGGTGCTTCGCTCCCGTATTTTCGAGGTAGAATTAGCTAAGAAAAACGAGGCAGAAGGTGCGCAGCGCAAGAGCATGGTAGGCGGCGGCGACCGCTCCGACAAGATCCGTACGTATAACTATCCACAGGGCCGCGTAACCGATCACCGTATCGGCTATACCGTGTATAACCTGCCAAACGTAATGGATGGCGGCATCGAGGACTTTGTAGAGGAACTACGCATTGCAGAGAACGCCGAAAGACTGAAAGAAGGCGCGGCAGCATAACAACCCTGCTTTGGCGAAATGAATAAGAAGGATGTAGCCTGGCGTGAACCGCCACGGCTGCATCCTTCTTTATTGTTGCCGGATGATTGCTAACTTGTTGTCGCTTAAAACAATCTTTTAAGAAGCGATCGAGTTATACCTTCGTACAGCCCCTATACCTAACGATACAACTCCTTGAAATACATCCTTGCCATCCTGCCCCTGCTCCTGCTCCTTTTCTCCTGTGAGCCTAAGGACGAGGTGATTACAACGGACCCTAAGGCAGTGCTGGAGTTCTCGGCGGACACGGTGCTGTTTGACACGGTGTTTGTGAGTCGTGGCAGTATTACCAAGCGCCTAAAGGTGTATAACCGCAACGAGAAGGCCATTCGCATCAGCGAGATTTCTCTGGCGGGTGCAGCAGCCTCTTCGTACCAGCTTACCATTAACGGGGTGCAAAGCCCCCTGGCTACTAACGTGGAACTACGCGGCGGCGACAGCCTGAATGTGCTGGTGAAGGTGAACATCAACCCTACCGATGTTAACCAGCCTTTCCTAGTAGCCGACTCTGTGCTCTTCCGGGTAAACCAGCAACAGCAGCAGGTAAAGCTGGTGGCATATGGCCAGAACGCCTATTTCCACCGGAAAGAGGTGCTGAGCTCTACGATCTGGAGAAGCGACAAGCCCCACGTCCTGCTTGATTCTGTACTGGTGCGTGCCGGAGCCACCCTCACCATCGAGGCAGGCAGCCGCATCTATGGCAGCAATAAGTCTGTGTTGCTCATCAACGGGAAGCTGCTGGTGAACGGCACCCCTGCCAAGCGCGTGATCTTTGGCGGCTACAGGCAAGAGGAAGCCTACCAAACGGCGCCGGGCCAATGGGAGGGCATTCGGGTGCTGACCAAAAGCAGCGGCAATGAGATTCATTATGCCGATATCAAGAACACAAAATATGGCATGCGTATCGGCAACCCCGGTAATGAGGGCACCCTGGTAAACGGCTGTGTGATTGCTCATGCGTTTCTGGACGGAGTAGTGGCTTTTACATCGGATGTGAAGCTACACAACACGCTCATCTATAATTGCGGACAGTATGGCTTCGGGGGGTTAGGCGGTGGCACGTACGAGGTGCTGTACTCTACCATTGTGAGCTACAACAATACCCTGGTCCGGGAGACGCCTTTGTTTGTGGTGACGGACTTTATACCCGGCACAGAGATTAAGAACCAACCGACGGCCCTGCGCCTGGTGAATTCCATTGTTTACTCCGATAGCTTCAGCGCGGTGGATGAAGTACTGGTGGCACCTTTAGCGGCAGCCACCGAAATCAGCCATAACCTGCTTCGCACAGCGGTGTACAAAGAGGACCTGAAGGAGAATGGCAATAAGCTGAACGCAGAGCCGAAGTTTAAAGCGTCTGCCAAAGGTAATTTCGCCCTCGATACCCTGTCGCCGGCCAGCGGTGCAGCCCGGTACCTGCCTGCCATCCTCTCAGACCTGAAAGGTGTCAGGCGTAGCGTTCAGAAGCCGGATGCAGGAGCCCTTGAGCGAACAGTTGATTAGATTGTCTCACAGGGTATCCGCTGGGATACGCGGCCGTTCAACAATCAAGCATTTAAAATAGAGCTATGAAGTGGTTTCAAAGAGAGATTCGGCTGCCTGCCGTTAATAGAGGCTTTCACCTGATCACAGACCTCCTGGAGGCGCAGTTGCCGGAACTGGAGGATATGGAAGTGGGTTTGGCCCATGTGTTCATCAAGCATACCTCAGCCAGCCTGGCCATCAACGAAGACGCAGACCCCACTGTGCGACAGGACTTCGAAAGCCATTTCAACCAGATGGTCCCTGAAAACCAACCCTACTACCGCCATACCCTGGAAGGCCCTGATGACATGCCGGCGCACCTGAAGGCAGCGCTGTTAGGCAGTTCGGTTACCATCCCCATCTCGAAAGGCCGTCTGAACATGGGCACCTGGCAGGGCATTTACCTGTGCGAGCACCGCGACCATGCCTCTAAACGCACAGTGGTCGTGACGCTACAGGGGCAATAGGCTGCTAATGCTAATAGGCCAAGGTTGGTTTGGTGTGTCGGTGCTAAGTTAACGCACGACACTGATCTTTCGGGTCTCGGTGCCGTTGGAGCTTTTGATGCGGAGAATATAAACGCCTTGTGGCAGATGCCGCACATCGAGGCGCAGTACCCGGTCTCGTGTTTCCTCCTTCACCAAAACCTGTCCCAGTTGGTTCACCAGTTCCAGTTGCCGTACCCAGATGCGGGCAGGTTGCTCTATGATGATATAATCTGAAGAGGGGTTAGGGTACACTATCAAGTCGTTAACCGTTACGTGCACAAACTTCTCCTTTAAGGCGTTGCTGCTTTGGCTCTCGTTGGCAATGGTGAGCTTCACGCTATACATACCCGGCTGCGGGTAAGTAACCACCGGGTGCTCTTGCGTAGAAATGGCCGGAACGCCGCCCTCAAACTCCCAATACCAACTGGCGGGGCGCACACCCTGCGAGGCATCGGTGAACTGAACGCTGGCGCCAGCCGTGGTCAGGGTGTCGCTAAGGGCCGTGGTCCTGAAGTCGGCGCGTAGCCGGTTGCTACACGTGATGGCGTTGAGGATGGTGCTGCGGGAGGTAGCCAACAGGGTCTGCATGTAGCAGGCCTGCCCTTTCGTGAAGATGTTCATACAGGCATCATCAGTATAATCCATATAATTCTGGTACATGTCGCCAAAGGGGCTGTCTTCGCATGATATTTTTATACCGGTATGGCAACCACCATTCTCCCCCATCTGATTAGGGGTATCCTCAATACCGTCGGAGTCGGAGCAGGAGTAACCATTTCCCCATATATGGTTCAGGCCAAGCCAGTGGCCTACCTCATGTGTGGCTGTGCGGCCTCTGTTATAGCTTGAGACAAAAGCGTTAGATGGAGGGCTGCCCACTGATGTATAATGGATCACAACCCCATCGCTGGCGGCGCGTGCCCCCGGTGAGGCCGCATACCCCAGCACATCGCCTTTTATCCTGCATACCCAGATATTGAGGTACAGGTTCCTGTCCCATATATCAATACCGCCCCGCTCGGTGTGTTTAACGTTATCGGAGGTATAGTCGAAAGCGCTGCTGCTGGCTGTGCGGGTAATGCCGGTGGTGGGGTTTCCGTTTGGGTCTACCGAAGCCAGGCAAAACTGGATCTTGGTATCGGCGGCAAAGGGCCGGAAATGCTCGGGTGTTTGCAGCGTGTCCGCGTTCCGTCGCCTGAAGTCGGCATTCAGCACCTCCAGCTGCGACTTGATGGCCTCATCCGAGATGTTTTCGGCAGGCGAGGTGTATACCACATGAAACACCACAGGTATCGTAATCACCACATCTGCCTGCAGGCTTTGCCCCTGCCCTTGCTGTGCCAAGGCCTGCTGTACTTGTTGCTGAAGTTGCTGTTGCCGTAGCTTTAGGTTTGGGTCTTGCTGTTGCTGCACACCCAAATACGCCTCGGTGGCGCAGGTGCGGCCAGGAGGTATAAATGATTGGGCAAAGCCGGAAAGGCCCATACCCAGGTATAGCAGTGCTGTGAAGATAAGCGTGCGCATGCAGCAGGTCTAAAGAATCAGCTTGCGGTGCAGTCTGGCACCACAGAGGCAAGATAACAAAACAAAGAGACCTTTAAGTGCCGTGGCAACTGATTTTTAAGAAGACTGGACTACAGCGTAGCATCCATGCGGTAGTGCAAGGAATCAGCAAGGATTAATTTCTGAACCCCTAGCACCTGGTAGCCGGCAATGTTGCCCGTCGCTGTATCGGCGGTGAGCTGCACCTTGCGGCGGGAGTAGAAAAGCATGTTCTGGTCCTGGATGAGTGCATTCAACTGGCGAAGCTTTCTTTTGGGGGTTAGCTCCAGGCGAAGGTAATGCACCAGAGGCTCGGCATCTTCCAGCCGGTTATACTCCACCACAATGCTCCCGTCTTCCTGTTTCCGTTCCTGCATTGTGTAGTACTCCTTCAGCGCCGGCCGGTTCAGGTCTGCCTCTTCAAACACAGAAAGCTCATCTTTCCAATCAATATCAGCCGTTTGGATAGTCTCTGTTGGCTTTTCCTCTGTCGTGACCGATTTCAGCACCATGGGCTGCTCGGCCTGCAGGCGCTCCTTTTGCTGGTTCAAGTAAGCGGTCAGGTTGAAAGCAGCCTGCTCCGCCGCTGAGGTAGCAGGCGGGGCAGGTCGCTCACAAGCCGAGGTGGCCAGCAGTAGGCCCAAGAAAATGCTGGGGATACGGTTGGCCACAGTGTTATTCGTTTATCAGAGATGTGCCGTCCATGTCGGCAGGCTGTGCTACGCCCATGCGCTGTAGAATGGTTGGAGCGAGGTCGCCTAGCTTTCCTTCGTGTAGCGTGCCTTTAAAGTCGTTGCTCACCAGGATGCAGGGCACCAGGTTCGTGGTGTGCGCCGTGTTCGGGGTGCCGTCCGGGTTAATCATCATATCAGCGTTTCCGTGGTCAGCAATCACAATCACGTCGTAGTCGCTTTCCAGGGCTGCACCGATCACATCAGCCGCGCACTCGTCCACTATCTCACAGGCTCTCACGGCGGCCTCAAACACGCCGGTATGGCCTACCATGTCTGGGTTCGCGAAGTTAAGGCAGATAAAGTCGGCACTCTTCTTCTTCAGCTCCGGTACAATGGCATCCCGGATGTCGTAAGCGCTCATCTCAGGCTGCAGGTCGTAGGTGGCTACTTTCGGCGAAGGGCACAGCAAGCGGCTTTCTCCGTCAAACGCCGTTTCGCGGCCTCCTGAAAAGAAGAAGGTTACGTGTGGGTATTTCTCCGTCTCAGCAATACGGATTTGCTTTTTGCCGGCATTTGCCAGTACCTCCCCAAGGGTATTGTTCAGGTTGTCTTTCTCGAAGATGGAGGTTACGTTCAGGAAGCTCTCATCATAGTTGGTCATCATCACGTAGTGCAGGTTCAGTTTGAACATGTCCTGCTCCGGGAAGTCGCGCTGCGTCAATGCCTGCGTAATCTCACGGCCTCTGTCGGTACGGAAGTTAAAGCAGATCACCACATCGCCGTCTTTGATGGTGGCCACAGGTTCCTGCATGTCATTCACCTTCACGATTGGCTTGATGAACTCGTCGGTTACCCCGGCGTTGTAAGAGTCCAGCACCGACTTGATGATGTTCTGCGAAGGCGTTCCGGTGCCGTGCACCATCAGGTCATACGCCAGCTTTACGCGCTCCCAGCGGTTGTCGCGGTCCATGGCATAGTAGCGGCCCACAATCGAGGCAATGCTGCCCGTGGTCTGCTCCAGATGCTCCTCCAGCTCGTTGATATATTTCACCCCGCCTTTCGGGTCCGTGTCGCGGCCATCGGTAAAGGCATGGATGTATACCTCATGCAGCTCCTGGTCGGCTGCAACAGAGCAGAGCGCCTTCAGGTGATTGATGTGCGAGTGCACCCCACCATCCGACAGCAACCCGATCAGGTGTACCGGCTTCTTGTTTTCTTTGGCATAGGCATAAGCCTCGGCCAGGGCAGGCATGCCAGCCAGTTTGCGCTCGGCAATCGACTTGTTAATGCGCACCAGGTCCTGATATACCACGCGGCCGGCGCCAATGTTCATGTGGCCCACCTCAGAGTTGCCCATCTGGCCTTCAGGTAAGCCCACAGCCTCTCCGGATGCCTGGAGCTTCGTGTTCGGATATTTTTTAAGGATTGAGTCAAAGAAAGGCGTCTTGGCCTTCTGAATAGCTGAAACCTCCGGATTAGTGGCAATGCCCCACCCATCCAATATCATTAAAAGTACCTTTTTATCCATGGTGCAAATATAACTATAATCTTTCAATGGCAACGTATCAGCCATCCCTTATAGCGGCTACTGGGTTCAGCGCCTTTAGGTTTTCGAGCAGGGGCAAATTAAAGGGCGTCTTGGCCGGAAATACGATTTTATATTTTTGCGGAATACCGCTAACTTGTAAACACAAACCAGAATAGCTTTATTGGCATAGTTTTGGATATTGCTAGGGCAGGATCACAAACAATTATATGAAGAACTTTAAACACATTATAGTAGCGTTTTCTCTGGTGATGGTGGCGATGATTGTATCGGTTGGGCAAGCGACTGCGCAAGGCGATGCCATGGGCAGCGTGAATTCCGCGATGAAGATGGGATCGGCGAAAGAACTCTCTAAAAACTTTGGGAGCATGGTGGGCATTTCCTTCGATGGAGGCGAGGCAACCAGCTACAGCAACACGCAGGCTGAGTTTGTGATGAAGAACTTCTTCGCTAAAAATGCCCCGGTAGACTTCAGCGTAGACCACAACGGGACCTCAGACAAGGGCCAATTGTATGCCATCGGCACGTATTCCTCCAAGGGGGATTCCTACACGGTGGTGATCCGGATGAAAGCCGCGGGAGGCCGTTACCTGATCCATGCCATGGACTTTATCAAGGACTAAACAGGCTGAATTTGATATTTTAGGAAGGCCCGGTATATAAACCGGGCCTTTTTTTTATTTTTGCTCCGTGAAACCGAACTACTTAACCGAACAGAGCATCAGCGAATTCATCGCGCGGGCCCTTGCCGAGGACATCGGCGACGGCGACCATTCTTCGCTGGCTGCCATACCGGCCGACGCCCAAAACCAGGCCAGGCTACTGGTGAAAGGGGAAGGGATCCTGGCTGGGATGGAACTGGCAACCTATATTTTCAGGGCTGTAGATGCTAGCCTGCAGGTAAATGTGCTGCTGCAGGACGGCGCGCCCGTACAGTATGGCGACATCGGGTTAACGGTAAGCGGCAACGCCCGGTCCATCCTGACAGCAGAGCGACTGGTGCTGAACTGCATGCAGCGCATGAGCGGCATCGCCACTTACACCCATGCGCTGGTGCAGTTAATAGAAGGCACAGGGGCCAGGTTGCTGGATACCCGCAAAACCACCCCTAACTTCCGGATGATGGAGAAATGGGCTGTGCTGATAGGGGGCGGTGCCAACCACCGCTTTGGCCTCTTCGATATGGTGATGCTGAAAGACAACCACGTGGACTATGCCGGCGGCGTGCCTGCCGCTATCAAAGCCACACAGCAATACCTGCTGGAAAAAGGCAAGGCGTTGAAGATTGAGGTAGAGACGCGCACCCTGCAGGAAGTACAGGAGGCGCTCGATACCGGCGGTATAAACCGGATCATGCTGGACAACATGCCGCCGGAGATGATGCGCGAAGCCGTGCAGATGATCGGTGGCAGGTATGAGACAGAGGCTTCCGGCGGCATCACGGAAAAGACGATCCGCGAAGTGGCCGAAACGGGCGTGGACTACATCTCGGTGGGTGCCCTGACGCATTCCATCAAAAGCTTAGACATCAGCCTGAAAGCTTTTTAAGAATTTAGGATTACCTTTGCAGGCGCGATGGGCGGTTATACCCCCTTTCGAAGCGATCATTCCCGCATGAGGCGGCATTAACACAGAATTTCGAATATTTATAATATGCAGCGACCAAATCAAAAAGGTTTCCGGACCGCACAGGGGCCATCTCCACAAGCTATCCGCACCAAGAAATATCAACTCGACAAAGAAATGTATACCCGCAAGGCCCTGGTGAAGGTATGGCGCCGCGACTGGTGGTATGCGCTTATTCCGTTGGTGCTGTTTTTGCTGCCGGCTTTGTTCAGCTTTTCGTGGTGGTGGGTAGCGATTGCTGTGGTGGTCACGCTGCTGTTTGTGATTCTGCGCTCGGCGCAAGTGATGGGCGTGACGCAGATGGAGCAGGGCAACCCGCTGTTCGAGAAGATGATGTATGAGATCGACAACCGCCAGATACTGATGAAGCGCAATGAGCGGGAGGGTATGGCCCTGAACTGGGACATGATCCGGGCGGCTAGCGTAGAGAAAGACTCCTATATGCTGTGGCTACAGCCTGCCGCCGATGCGCAGTTGCCAACAGGCTGGAAGGGCTGGGTAGCCCGTAACTTCGAAACCCCGATTTTCATCCACATGCCATTCCGCATCTTCAACAGCCCGAACGACCTGAAACTGCTGGAAAGTATCCTGCGCCGCAAAAACCTGTTGGCCAGCCCGCCCGCCACAACCAAAGCGTAAGGGATCGCCGTAAATTAATAATACAAATACCGGGCTAACTTATCGGGTAGCACGGTGGTTATATAGATAGTATAAAACGTACCATGATGAATAAGAACATAACAGCAGTATTTGCCGCCATATGCGGTTTGTTCCTGGCTACTTCCTGTGATACTCCGTCTGACCTGCGTCCGGACCAGAAGGTATCGGTTGACACCGTTGAGCCAGGTACACGCGAAACCTACAATGTTGGCAAAGTGAATGAGGTATACCACGAGTCGAACGAAAGTGAGGTAATGCCTGACCGTGACTTGGGCGGTAACACCATTCAAAAAGGCGACAGCCTGTTGGAGACAACTGAGACGAACACAGTACTTGGCGCTACCAAAGAGCACTAAGCCCTCTCCAGTACCCTGACGCCTGCCGTTGCGTGACTTAGCGCAGCGGCAGGCGTTTTTTTATACCTGTTGCCACAGGTGGCGCGATGGCTCTGGCACATCGTTTCAGTAGAAAACACTTATCTTTGCAACCTTATTGCTTTCAGGCATCATGGCGCAACCGGAAACGGAGTGGTTCAGCACCTGGTTCGACTCCCCGTATTACCACATTCTGTATAAAAACCGCGACTTGCAGGAGGCCCAGCACTTCATGGACCGCCTGTTATCGCACCTGCACCCAAAGCCCGGCGCGCGTATCCTGGACCTGGCCTGCGGCAAAGGCCGCCACTCCATCTACATCAACCAAAAAGGGTATGATGTTACCGGAATCGACCTGTCGGCGGCCAGTATAGCGCATGCCCGGCAGTTTACACGCGAAGCGCTGCACTTTGATGTGCACGATATGCGCCACCCCTACAAGCCCAACTACTTCGACTTCGTGCTGAACCTGTTTACCAGCTTCGGCTATTTTGAGCACGACACTGATAACGTGGTGGCGCTTTCAGCCATTGCCGAAAGTATAAAGCCGGGCGGTAAGCTGGTGATTGACTTCATGAACACTGACCGTGTTATTGAAAACCTGGTGATGGACGAGGAAAAGGAGGTGCAGGGGATCAACTTTCAGATCAGGCGAAGCGTAGAACACGGCTTTATTGTAAAAGACATCTACTTCTGCGATGCAGGCCAGCAGTACCACTTCCGGGAGCGGGTACGGGCGCTTCGGGAAGACGATTTCAAGGAATACTTCCAACTGGTGCAACTTCGGCTCGTGGAGGTGCTCGGAGACTATACCCTTAACCCGTTCGCGCGCGAAACCAGCGACCGGATGATTTTTGTGCTAAAGAAATAACTGTTGATGATTGTAGCCATATTTGTCCTGTTTTTCACGGTAGTGCTGTCAGGGTTCCTAGTGAAAGTATTTCCGCCTCAAAAAAGCAATTGGTTAAAGATCGCGCTGTCGTTTAGCGGGGCCTACCTGTTTTCTATTACCATCATCCATCTCTTGCCCGATGTGCTGCAGAACAGCACCACGCAAGCATATGGCGTGGGCTACTGGGTGCTGGCTGGTTTCTTCCTGCAGTTGGTACTGGAGCTGTTTTCGCATGGCATCGAGCATGGGCACATTCATACCCATAACCATGGGCGCATCGGCTCTATGCCGTTCCTGCTGCTGGGCTCTTTGTTTGTGCATTCGTTTCTGGAGGGCAGCATCCTGGTAGACTATCGGCAGCCGCATGCCGGCCATTCCCACGCCAGCGACAGCTTTTACCTGGTGCTATTGGGAGTAGCGTTGCATCATATACCGGCCGCCTTTGCGCTGATGTCGGTGCTACTGTCGCGGCTCGAGAACTTCCGGAAGGCCTTTCTGTGGTTGTTGATTTTTGCCATAGGCTCGCCGCTGGGTATCTTTTTCAGTAACGTGGTGTTGCCGCAGCAGGCACCAGATGGGTTGGTGTTTACGGCCCTGACGGGTTTGGTAGCGGGTAACTTCCTGCACATTTCCACTACCATTCTATTTGAAACAAGCCCCGACCACCGCTTTAACCGCACAAAGCTTATTGCAACGCTGTTTGGGTTGGCACTGGCGCTGGGCAGCGACTTTATATAGACGCGCTGCTGCTAGTAGCCTGAAGTCATTTTCAGTGCTGCTAACCACACGAGTTTAGCATTGCGGAAACTAAGTGCTGCCGGGTGTGAAAGTAAAGGCCAAAGCAGGGAATGCTTTGGCCAAAATATACTTAATCACAACTAAACTTTTGCGCGCAGGTTTAGATGCCTGCCACACAGGTATAACCTCCTCCCCCACGCAATTGTTTTGCGTGACAAGAAGTAATCTTTCCAAAGAGCAGTACTGGAAGTGAGCTGGGCTTTGCCGAGGCAAGCTACATGATTGTGGACAGCAGGACTGCTACCAGTGCCTTGAAGGTAAGTATGATGGGGTCGGCAGATGGTGTGCCCTCTGCTTTGTCCTCTTCGCCAGCAAAGGCATCTTTGAAGTAAGCCAGTGGGTTGTTGAGTACCTCTGCATCCAGCACCGATTTGCTGTCAGGCGCCGGGGCCTGCTGCGCCGCAAGGTCTTTGGTTTGAGAAAGTGAAGGCGTGATCGGCTCTGAAGTGTTTTGCGTTCCCAACGCAGGTGCGTCTGGAACAGTGTTTTGTTGATGAAAGGCTATGGCCGCGAAGTATACCAGCAGCATGGCTACAGGCAAGGTTAGCTTCTGGAGGTATGTCCATAAATTTTTCACACACAAAAATAACAAATTAAATAAGACCAAACAATAATTGAGTAGGATGATTTAAAGTAAACTGAAAGTTATTTAGTGTGGTAACATTTTGATTTTCAGAGATATGAAGACTTGCGCCAAAGAGTGATGAGCATCAGCGACCACTTGCTGGCTTAATAACTTTCAGCTCGACGGGGATAACGCCAGCTTTTATATAATTCAGTCGCCGGGCGGCTTTCTCCGACAGGTCCACAATGCGCCCTGCAACAAAGGGACCACGGTCTGTAATTTCCACTTTCACACTTTTGCGGGTGCGCGCATCCGTTACTTTTACCCTGGTTCCAAAGGGTAGCGTGCGGTGAGCGGCCGTCATCTTGCGCCGGCGGTATTTATCGCCGTTGGCCATGGTGCGGCCCTCGAACTTGCGGGCGTAATAAGATGCTTTTCCTTTTTCGGTATAGCCTTTCTCCCCAAAAGCCGGCGCACTACTGGCGCAGGAGCTAAGGGTGATTGCTGCACAGGACATCCATAAGGTGTGTTTGGCCCATCGGGAAACGAGACGGCTAAGCTTGTTTGTATTGAAAGCGTAAATGTGATGAAGCATGCTTATCTACTGAAAAATAATATGGAATCAAGAGTATACTCGGTTAGTCATATCGCACCACTGGTGGTTGCAGGCCGCCTGGCTGGCGCAACGACTGTTAGCAACGCACAGCGTCTGAACTTAGTTAATCTTTTCTGCAACAGAAAGCCAATTTGAGGCAATCCCTTATCTTGCAAAGGCAAGCCCCTGCGTCAGGGGGTAAGCCTCAGCAGCATATGTATGGAGATAGAGGAACTACAGGCTATTTGTGCCCAACTACCGGGTATAACGGAAGACGTTAAATGGGGGAATGACCTCTGCTTTTGCGTCGCTGGTAAAATGTTCCTGGTTGTGGCACTAGAGCAGGTACCGACAAGCGCCTCCTTTAAAGTGCCAGCAGAGGAGTTCGCGACTTTGTCCGAGCAGGCCGGTTTTACTCCTGCGCCATACACGGCACGTTACAACTGGGTGCTGGCAAAGGATATCCGACAGTTGGGAAAGGTCGCTTGGGAGGCTTATATCAGGCAATCTTACGCGTTGGTAGTAGCGAAGCTACCTAAAGAGCAGCGACAGGCCTTGGAAACTATATGAGCGTACCAGATCAGGATTCTCTACTGGCTTAAAGAAATAAAGCCGGCGCAGAATCCATCGTACTGTGCCGGCTTGTGGTATGGCCAATGCAAGCGCTTACTGGTTTAGTTGGTAATTGTACACTTCCATCGCCTGCGTGAGCCTGTCTTTCTGGAAGAGGTTGATTACAAACTGTGCCCCCAGTACTCCAGCCCCTGCATACATTAGTGGAGACACGTTGAATTGGCCGCCGTTGTTTACGTCCTGCGAGTTGCCAAACGAAGATATAGCACCGGCCGCCAGTAGTCCACCGCCCAGGATCGTCACGCCGGTATTAATCCACTTATCCTTCTTGTACTTGTTGAGCAGTGCCATGCTGGATGCATTGTCTGAGAGCGCCTGCTCCAGGTTCTGGTAATCCAGCAGGTAGAGAGGGCCGTTGTCCTTCGAGAAGAAGTAAATGCGCCTGCGGCTGCTGCGTGGGCCACCATAGCCGTACCTGTAGGGCGAGTAGCCGTAATCGTACGTGGTGCGGCTGGTATAGAACTTATCGATACGGGGGCCATCCAGCAGTCGCTTTGCAAAGTCATCGTAACTGTTGCCAGCCTCTACCCTTGCAAAAAAGCCCTCATCGTTCATAAAGGCTCCCACCATACTAGGGTTATACTTCAGGGAATCATCTACCAGGAAATAGCTCGACTTAAAAATAGGCGATTTATACTGTATTCGGTTGCCATAAATCACCTCGCCGCTTTGGAGCTGCAGAAAGTGCCGGCCAGGACGGTTGTTTCCGGTTTGTGCCATGCTGGAAAAACTCGCCAGCAGGCAGGTTATCAGGAGAATAAAACTGTTTTTCATCATCTTTATAAACTTATAAAAGCCGTAAATATTGTCGTTTCAGCCCTTCTGGCTTCTAAAATAACAGGAATAGCATCACGGCCATTCCTGCCAGCGCCAGGTATACCCAGCGCATCAGGTGCTGGCGGTGTTTGCTGGGCACCGTGTTGCTGATCAGCATCACGACAAAAAGAAGACAAAGCAGGTATAACAGTATAAACGTAACCGCCTTCACCCAGTTGGGTACAATGGTGTTTTCAGCCTGGTACTGGTTGCTGAGGCCTATGCCGGAGAGCAGCCACTCCAACCCGAAGTACACCACCACCTCAAACACTATGAAGTAAAAGAGCCAGAGGCCCCAACTGTGTTTTACCTTGTTCATGCTTTCGTGATACTTTTGAAGAAGTGAAAGCTCTTGACGTGAAAGCCTTCGCGGAAATAGAAACGGTGGGCAGGGGCGTTGGTCACATAGGCGTCCAGCATCACGGTATCGCAGTTCTGGCGCTCAGCCTCTTGCAACATCCAGTCAGCAAGCAGTTTGCCCACACCTGCCGAGCGGTAAGCGGCATCCACTACAAAATTGTCGGGCTCCAGGTATTTGCCGCTATAAAGCTTGGTGTTGATCCAGAACCCCGAGAGTCCCACGCACTGCCCTTCCTGGTTAAAGGCACCCACCATGCGGTAGCCGTTAGGCAGCATCTGCAGGAGCAGTTCTCTGTAGCGTGGTGCCGACATGCTGGGGTTCAGCTGCAGGATAAGGCCGTGCTGCTCCAGCATGGTGCCAAGCCCGTGTAGCTCCTGCACATTAAAAGCGGGCTCGGCTGACATAGAGGGCAAAGGCTTATCCATAGAAGGTAAATACAGCTTTTTTGTGCAATTCTGAAGCTGGCTATAACTGTTTCTTTGCAAACCCCATACACTATAAAACCAGTATGTACACCAGGGCCTTGGCAGCTGCAGATAGGCAAAGATAAGCTATAGGCCAGATATTCGATACCTGAAGGTAAAGGTTATTCCCTCTTAATTATTATTATCTGAAGATAATAGTTGCACCTTTACAGTATTTTGAAACAATTGGCAGGGTATAAATCGTTAAAATACCAGGAGATTGCAGGGATATGAAGCTAATACGAAATATAACATTAGATAATTATAATTTATACAGCGATAAGAAGGTGCGCAAAATTTTTAGTGTCGGGTACGAAGGCCTCACTACTTTGATTTTCTACCAGGATGGTAAGAACATATTCAAATTAGTGGTGGCAAAGGAGGATGACCCTCCTATTGTGATCGAGAAAGACATTTCGCGCGCCGAGGCTTTTCGCTTAATGAATACCCGTCCTTAAAGGGTGGGTTTTTTATTGCCCCACAAATCCAATTGCGTTTCCTGTCCAATTCTGCTGTTTACTTTGTTACAAGTCTTTTCTGTTGATCTCGAGGTAGTTTGCGCTTGATACTATTCCCTCTGCTATAATTTATTGGAAGGTATGGCACTTTTTAAAGCATCTGTCGCTTTACTAGTATAGTTTTACAAGTAGCGTACTGTATGTTTGAAGAGAACGTGATGAACGATGAGCACCACGTGGAACACATGTTCCTGCACGTGGAGAGCAGCGATGCCATATGCATGTTGAATATAGCCGGCCACCCCTATCGGCTTCGGGAGTTAATCTTTATGATGATTGAGAATGGTTGCCGGGTGATGAAGTCCACCGCCGACACTTACCAAACCTTCGATTTTGATAAGGAAACCGTGGAGGTATACGATTACATCACCTCTATCGTCAAAGCCAGGTTCTTATAAGTATGATCCGTCTTAAACGAAGCAGGCTACCCAAATGAGTAGCCTGCTTCGTTTATTATAAGTGTTTGATTTCTATTTCGCGGGGGTGGTCGGTGCTTTCGTAGAAAGGCAACTTCACAGCCAACTGCCCGTCCTGGTATACCGCCTCAACCTGGCTTTGGTCCACTTGCGGGGGCAGTACAAAGACGCGGTTAAACAACGGCGCAGCCAATTCAGGATTCTCTTTGCTGTGCAGAACCGAGAAGATTGTCAGCTGGTTGTTATGCAGCACCACTTTGAAATCCTCTGGGTCTACCCCTGCAGCCCAAACATTGATAATAGCGCCTTTCTTGTATTTTTTTATGTCTAAGTAGGTTTCGCTTACGCCACCGCCAAGAGTGTTTAATAAATCAATCTGTTGGGCTATATTCTTCAGGAATTTTTTATCTTTTATCAATTTCATGTCTTTCTCCTCTTTCATGTTCGAATGGAATATTGCAAACGCGATGCCAAGTATCAGCAATGAGAAGAATCAGGGTTTTAGTGGCATTATTATGTCATAATGGCCGTGCAGCGTAATATGAACCCTATTTTAAAGTCAATTTGTCATTTTTATGAGAGGTGCAGCAATGGAATATTGCTATTGATTCGTTCGTCTAAATCATTCGTAGCATTTAGCGGTCAGTACATTTAGAGAGGAGGCGTAAAGGTGATCTTAAGTTAACAAAATTCCTTTTTGAGTACTCCCTATACATGTTTCCATATATGGGAATTTGAAGCCAATTGCACTGGATTGTTTCCATGCATGGGAAATTTAACTAGGGGCATCATGTAGCATAAAGAAAAAGTGCGAGTCTTTGTATTGGTTAAGCATTGACCTGATGTTTGGGATAACTAGCTGGTAATTAATGTCTTGTGTTATTGGTAAGTGGGAAGATGGGCCGGCAGCTCCATTTCAATAATCTTATATAGTTGTATTGGCATGCTTCTTTCATATAGGGATAGCATAAGTATAAGGTTATGAAAAAAGTTTACATTCTTCTTCTGGTTTTGATCGCTTTCTCAATTACAGCTAAAGCGCAGGTAATAGTTTATCACGAGAACTTTAATAATACAGTAAGCGGCGTGACAGGCAACTTCGTGTCGGCTAACACAGAGGCTTATGCTGATACGCTCTACACTGCGGGTAACTACCGTAAGGCTGATGCCCTGGCAAGCAGCATGGTTATCAACAACGGTATCTCAACTTATAACCTACGCAACATCAGAATCTCTTGGAAGGAGTTCAGAACTCAGTACTGGAGAAAAGACAATGGCCATGAAGGCGTATCAAGAACAGGTGGTAATACGTTCTCGAAAATAGACAATACAAACCCTGTAACGCTGGAGTACAGCCTGGATGGAACTACCTTCGTGAAGGTGGGCGAGTACAGCAAAACCACTGATTTCTTTACTTGGGGAACCAGAGCAATCACTCTTCCGGCTGCCGTTGATAATCAGCCAAATGTGCGTTTCCGTTGGGCAATCAGCGTGAACAATTCTAACACAGACTACTATGCCATCGACGATGTGATGATACAGGGCGCTCCGGTACTGGGCACCTCAACTTTCAACTGGAACGACCGACCGGTGAACGAGAACCCTTTTACGACTTCAGCCTCCCAAAACAATCCTTACCAGGTAGATGGCGTTACGCTGCGCTGGACAAGAGCTGCCATTGGCACAGGCGCCGTTGTTGAGACTGCGGCTGTAACCTCAAACTTCCAGAAGCGAAACACGCTGACCCTGATGCACAGCAGCGGAGCATCTTCTGTGGCAGGTACAGAGGTTAACCTGCAACTCAGCAAAAGCGTTTCAGGCTTAACGTTCTCTCTCCTAGACATAGACCAGTCGAGTGGCCAGTACAAAGACAGAGTAGAAGTGATCGGCTACAATGCAGGTGTAAAAGTGGCGGTAACTAAAAATATGGTCCTGCCAAGAATCGAGAATGAATACAGCAACAACTCCCTGCAGGCAAAGGCCACTGCAGTGGACTCAAAAGTTAACTCAGAGAAAGGCAACGTAACGATCTCTTTCGTTAGGGAGGTAGACAAAGTGGTGATCCGCTATTTTAACGAAGATGCGGCAAAAGGAAGACAGGCAGTTGCCATCTCTAACCTTGCATGGTCTAACGACAACGCCATCACGACGCTACCCGTGGAGTTAACGTCTTTCAAAGGAAGCTATCTGAACGGCAATATGAAGCTTAACTGGGTAACAGCTTCTGAACTGAACAACGAGAAGTTTGTGGTAGAGCGCAGCCTGGATGCGAAGAACTTCGACAAAATTGGCGAGGTGACAGGCAAAGGCACCAGCAGCACAGCCACTGCCTACAACTTCACAGACACAAACCCGGCGGCTGGAATCAACTACTACCGTCTGCGCCAGGTCGACTTTGATGGCAAGGTGAATTTCTCTCATATAGTTGCCCTGGAGGTAGCCAACCAAGGCCGGGAAGTTGTAGCCATGGCTAGCGTATACCCAACAGCAGCTTCGTCTGAGGTAACGATCAGCCTGAAAACATCCGGTTTGCACCAAGTAGTGGTCATGGATGCCACAGGCAAAACAGTAGCCCAGTTTGCAAACGTAGCTGACCGCGAGCTGCTATTGCCAGTGCAGCATCTGACACAAGGCGTGTACTTTGTGTCGGTAAGCAACGCCGGGCAGCGCGAAACCCAGCGTTTTGTAAAGCGATAAGCTAGGCATAATTCATAACCTTACTACCTGCAGCGGAGCCCTTGCCGGATCAGGCAAGGGCTCCGCTGTTAAGGAGCAATCGTGGTTACGACATTAAACAGGAGGCTAACGGTTGCGTACAATTAACCGAACCAAATAGAAAAACTATGAAATTAAAACTAACAACAGCCGCTATGTTACTAAGTGCAGGTATAATGGCAAGTTGCAGCGAAACAAACAAAGAAGTAGATAGTGCGGAAGATGTGCGCGAACTCGCGACTCCTGACACTGCTGTGCTTTTTGACGAAACCAACGCCATGACGGCACTGGCAGCCGACGAGGAAGAATTTAAAGAAGTAAATTTTGATGCTCCTAAAATCGAGGATGCGGAGCTGATGAATGCCGGGGTGGATGTACGAGGGGATGATAAGTACCAGATTTATAGTGTCGGGGAGGATATTATGTTCGACACGGACAAAGCCCAAATCCGAAGCAGCGGCGAAGAGAAGCTGCAGCAGATCGTGAAAAAGATAAAAGACCGCGACCGTGAAAGCACCATCCGGGTATATGGCTTCACAGACGCGCGAGCAAGCGACGCCTATAATAAAGAACTGGGCAAAGAACGGGCAAAGGCCGTCGAGAACTGGCTGATTAATAACAGCGGATTAGACATGAACCGCATGAAGGTTGTGTCGATGGGCGAGCGTATGCCGGAGGCAACCAACGAAACCGCTCAAGGCCGTCAGCAGAACCGCCGCGTAGAAATTGTGGTAGTTAACAAATAACGCAAGCAGCCCTTTAAACGGGGCTTTTATACCTTCCGGGAAAGCGCTAGCAGGAGCGATTACAGCTTGTGCTAGCGCTTTTTTTTGATTTGGCTTTCCCTTTCTCCCATGATGCCGTCATTGCTAGGCCACAGCGCTCAGTAAGGATTCAGCAGCTCATTTTTGTGTTTTCTAACTTGCGGCATTTTGTCCTGAAATTCCATTCTAATGGGAAAGTGCAAATTTGGCTATTCTAAACTCATTCGGATCAGCTCCGTAAATTTTATTAGTACAAGTTAACTCAAAACTATGAAGACAAATATCACAGCAATATTATTGGCAGCCGGCCTGATGGTGGGTTGCAGCGAGACAAGTAAGGAAGTAGATTCTGCAGCAGACGTAGGCGACATAGCCGCAGCCGATACCGCCGTTATGTATGGGGATGTTGGACAGGACGGACGCTTGGAGGCTGACGGTGCAGAAATAAATACGCTAGGGGAAGGCTTCTGGGCCAACATCGATTTTGAGGCCCCGGTCATCGAGAATACTGAGCTTAGCAAAAGCGGCGTTGAGATGCGTGGCGGAAGCGATGGCTATAACATCTATACCATGGACGAGCGCATTCTCTTCGACCTGGATAAAGCGCAGCTGCGTGCTGGAGCAGGCGACAAACTGCAGGCCATTGCCTCCGCTATCAAAGAAGTGAGCAGCGCTGGCCCTATCCGGGTATTTGGCCACACAGACTCGTTAGCCAGCAAGAGCTATAACAAAGAACTGGCCGCCGAACGCGCCAACACTGTAAAAGACTGGCTGCAGAGCAAAGGCGGTATAGACGCGTCCCGTATTTCGATACAGGCCGTGGGCGAGGGCAAGCCAATTGCTACCAATGCCACCGCCCGTGGGCGCCAGTTAAACCGCCGCGTAGCCGTGGTGGTTGCCACACGAGAATGAAGTCGGCCTGCTTAGTATAGGAATTACCAAGGCAGCGCCAAGTCGCCAACCAGATAATACACCAGAGGAGGCCGAGGCTTCCTCTTTTTTTATGGCACCCATCAAAGCTTTAAAGAATAGGTAATGCTCACGCTAACCAAGCTCAGAAGCCTTGCCTCTTGTACTTCAGAACAGTCAACAAGTCAATTGCGATCACAATGCTTAGCACTATAAAAACAGTTAACCAACTACGCAAGAATTTAACATGTTGCTTTCTCATCTTATTTGCTTTCCTGGCTTTTAGCTGCGAGGACAATACAGAAGACAATGCCCTGCCTGCTGAGACAGTGACATTTGATTTTAAGGGTGGCGCAACAGAATGGGAAGGCGGCTTTGCCGATTACCCGAAAGAATGGGATACTACCCGCTTTGAGTTTGTCTGCAGGCACGCTGACCTGCCTGCAGAGGTGAACCGGCAAGGGAAGGGTATACTGATCTCGGGCCGTAACATCAGTGATGACCTCTTTATGTTTATGAAGAAGCAAATTACCGGCCTTGAGCCCAACCATACGTACCAGGTGACCAAATAGAATTCGCCTCGATGTATCCGGAAAACTGAGCAGGTATAGGCGGCAGTCCTGAAGCGAGCGTTTTCCTGAAAGCAGGTGGTTCCAAAGCGGAGCTTATGCCAATAGAGACGGGCGGTAGTATCAGGATGAATATCGATAAAGGCAACCAATCGCAGGGAGGAAAGGACATGGTGAACCTAGGTACTGTCGGTATCGCAGGAGAAGATTTGCAGTATACCCTGATTCAGCGCGACAACCAACAAAGTCCGGTGGAGATTACAACTGATAACAACGGGAGTTTATGGGTGATTATAGGAACTGACTCGGGGTTTGAAGGAACCACGCGGTTATACTATAATACCATTGAAGTAAACGTAGCACCGTAAGCATGTGCTGATTTTGTATTATGCCTTAAATAACGCAAAGACATCTTTGTTTAGTAATTTATCGTAGGTCTTGTGAATTTATACCTAAAATGAACTATGAAGCAATGTTTGTCAGTTAAAGGGATTTAAAATTCGTCAAAATTTGTCTTTTAGTATTTAAATTTATTAATTTGCTTTTAATATATACATAAATATGTATATTAATGTATTATGGAAGATTACTTCAGGAACAGCTTTGTCAGTTTGCAATATGACAAGGAAGTAAGGTTGGGAAAAGCGGTGTGGCGCGGCAGTTTGCAGGGAGAAGAGCTTCGGGAGGCCTATCTGCTGACGGTAGAGTTGATAGACAGGTACTCTTTAACCCGATGGTTATCTGATGACCGGCAAATGAAGCCTATTAGTCCTGCCGATTTAGAATGGAGCCTGCAAGTGCACGTTCCCCGCATAGCCGCCAGTTCGCTACGGCGCATGGCGCGCCTCCCCTCTATGCACGAAGCTAATAACGATGCGATTGATACGATGGTGTCAAAAGGCAATGACATGGAGATGCACCTGGATTTTCGCAATTTCAATAATGAAGAGGATGCCATGGAATGGCTGTTGCAGCCGTTTTAAACTCAGTACGCTCAATCATTCCCTCAGGGCCTTTACTACACCGCCCAATACTTTTGTATTGCTGTAGCTGCTAAAGGACTACTTTAGCGATCTTGCTTACAAGCGGCAAAGCATAGAAGCTTTTATATTATCTATGGTATAAAGCATTATAATTTTATTAATGTTTAAAGCCCTTAACAGCCGGCATCAGTTGCACATCCTGATTATTATACCTATCATAGAGTTATGTTTTAATGACGACACTATAAGATATATCTGAGCATGAAAAAAATTACAGGTCTACGTTTAGCAGTGCTATTTTTCTCTGTTGTACTATTTCTTACAGGATGTCAAAATTCAGATACAAAGCAAATGAAGCACATTGTCGTATTTAAGTACAAGCCTTCTGCCACCCCTGAGCAGATTGAGCAAGTGACGCAGGCCTTTGGTGAATTGCAAGATAAGATTCCGGGTATAGTTGCCTTTGAGCACGGCGTAAACGACAGCCCGGAGGGTAAAAACCTCGGCTTCACCCACGTGTACCAAGTGACGTTCGAAGATGCCGCCGCCCGTAACACCTATCTTCCTCACCCGGAGCATAAAAAGTTTGGTGAACTGCTAGGCCAGCTGAATATCCTGGAGGATGCCTTTGTGGTAGACTATGTTCCTGCTCCATCTGAGTAGGAACGATTGAATAGTTTATTTTAGCCTCTGGCGTGCATGCTGCGAGTGCCCTTATAGCAGATTTTCCTACAAATCACGTAGTGGTATAAGTGCGGCTGTATAGCCACTTGGCAGCAAGCAGATGGGCTGTGGCTATTGGTGTTAATGCCCTTTTCATGCAAGTCAGCGGAAAATTGCTATGACTTGTCAGAGGTAGTTGTTCCTCTTAATTTATCTGTGCTTTTGTGTTGCCCCTTCGCGCCTAAAAGCTAAATTTGTGGTTCACCAAGGGGGACTACGTCCTTATTTATGCCGATTACTTACTTCCAGAATCATGTGGTTACGATCACGTACGATGAAGAATTGCAATTAGGCATAGCTGTCTGGGAAGGCTTCCTGAGCAGTACTGAGTTTAGAGAAGCTATCACAACCTGCATTACCATGATAGAGCAGTACAAACCGCTGAGGTGGCTGGGCGACAACCGCAAGATGCGGGTTATCCGGCAGGCAGACCAGGAGTGGTTTGTTGCGCACATCCTGCCCCGGCTTCAGCACTCCAACGTGCGCCGCAACGCCGTTCTGGTATCCGAAGACTTCTTTAACAAATATGCAGTAGAGCAAATCTATAAACGGGCAGAGGGCCAAAGCGACCTGGTGACAAAAGACTTTGACAACAAGGTAATGGCAATGGCCTGGCTAAAAGAGCCTCTTTTGAATTAAGCCTTAGATAGTATTAGCTCAGTTCACTGGCTCAGATGCCCGCAGGAGTGCTCGAAATGCTTCGGGGCAGGTGCGCGGTGGCTTCGCAGTTCTTTTTTATCTGTATAACCTGCTCTCGAAGGTATTCGCTGTTGGTCGTATGCCTGTTGCAGTTCTCACCTGCCGTGCCCGCCATTGTTGATGTTCTCACCGACAACCACCTAAGTTTGCGACTAGTAGAGCCTACACCTCTTGCAGCAGATATTAAGGTCGTTAAGGGTATATATGCTTCGTTGTCGCCGCTTTAATCCTGAGGGCGACCAATGCCACGGCCCGTGGCCACCAGCTGAACCGGCGTGTGGCGGTTGTAGTGGCCACCAAACAATAAACTCCTCTTTTTCGCGAGTAGGGTAACGCGCAACACAAAAAATTGCCTGTAAAGCACAAAGGGAGGACTAATGCTTCCGTTTTTGTGCTTAAGTATGTGTCAAACAGCGCGATACGAAAAAAAGCGGTGTTAAACTTCAGCTTTTTCCCTGCCGTAATTTATATCATGTACAATGATTTTTTTATTAACTGACACTATGAAAACAATAGTCTTCACTAAAAAAAGCTTTACCGGTTATTTACTGTTGTTGCTTGCGTATTTCACGCTTGGCTGCGATGATGATAAAGGGGGCGATATAGCCGTGCCTGCCGAAACATTCACTTACATGTTCGATAGCGGGCCCGAAGGGTGGGAAGGCGGCTTTGCCGATTACCCCAAAGACTGGGACACGGCACGCTTCGAATTCGTGTATCAGCACGCTGACCTTCCCGCCGAGGTAAATAGCTCAGGGAAGTCGATGCTGATTTCTGGCCGCAACATCAGCGACGACCTTTTCATGTTTATGAAAAAGCAGATTACCGGGTTGGAGCCGAACAAAACCTACAAAGCCACTTTTGTGGTGGAGCTGGCATCCATGTACCTCGAAAAGTCGGTTGGCATTGGCGGTAGCCCCGGAGGCAGTGTGTATCTGAAAGCCGGGGGCACAACCACTGAGCCGATGCCTGTGGTGGTGGAAGACGATGTTCGGATGAACATTGACAAGGGAGGCCAGTCGTTAGGCGGGAAAGACATGGTAAAGCTGGGTACGATCGGCATTGCGGGTGATGAATCAAAATATACCCTGATTCAGCGCGACAACAAGCAGAACCCCGTGAGCATTACAACGGATGGCAACGGGAGCCTCTGGGTTATCATAGGAACAGACTCTGGGTTTGAAGGCACTACGCGTTTATACTATAACACCATCGAGGTAAAGCTGGCGCCTTAGCCAGCTTTTAGGTTTACGGTACAGGTGTGTTTGTAAAATTTACCTGCTTGCATGGGCTCAAAGCCAGCCAATGAGCACAGCAGGAATAGAAATTACTTTGATGCAATCGCAATATAGTTGTCTTTTATCTTTGATATATATTAATTTAGCATTAATATATAAACATATGCATAATTAAATATATCATGGAGGAGTACTTCAGGAATAGCTTTGTCAGCCTACAGTACGATAAAGAAGCAAGCTTGGGAAAAGCCGTGTGGTCAGGCAGTTTGCAGGGCGAAGAGCTTCGAGAGGCTTATCTGCTCACAGTAGAGTTGATTGATCGCTATTCCCTGACCCGTTGGCTATCGGACGACCGGCAGATGAAGCCCATTACCCCCGCCGACCTGCAGTGGAGCCTGGATGTACATGTGCCCCGCATGGCTAACAGCTCGTTACTGCGCATGGCGCGTATTCCCTCCATTTACGAAGACAATAACAAGGCTGTTGATGCCATGGTGTCAAAAGGCCATACCCTGGACCTGCACCTGACTTTCCGCCACTTCGACACCGAGGAAGAGGCCATGAATTGGCTGATGGAGGAGCCATTTTAGAAGTCTGCCACCCCATCACCTGCTCCTGCCCTCCTCTTCTTTTCGGTAGCAGCGAATTTACCTTCTAGGCTTGCCTGTTTGCTTCACCGCAACCTGCAGCACCCCATACTAAATCGCAGCTGTTGCGGTTAGCCCCACCCCTCCTACCATAGTATACACAACAGCTTCGCGACAGCAGGAGATGTTGGTTTGTTTGGCGATAGAGACAGGTATAAATCCAATGCCGCTAACTCCAGGATGAACGGTCCAACGCTGTTATTTCGCCCAGCGGGAGAAATCTGAACTTCACCATCTTAGGTACTGATCCAGATTTCTCCCGCTGGGCGAAATGACAATGCTCTGTTAGGTTGACGGCTTGGGTATAAAACATGTATGTGAGGAAGTTGCAGGTGTGTTCGCTAGTACGACTTCTCTTATTGAAAGAAGGTAATAGGTCTGCAAAGCGTGCATAGCCAGACCTCGCAACTTGTATAACTCCTGCAGGGATCTGTATGAATGAGGTGTTATTCTATGGATGGCGTGTTTAGTTGCTAAGCAGCCAAATATTTTTCTTTCATGCTATATGCATCAACATAAATATTCCCCATAGTTTGAGCTGCCCTTATTTTTTTGTCGAGCATTTCAGTGAAAGTATAGATCCCTTCAACAATAAGTGTCAAATCAGCCCCATCGATAAGTATGCTTTTTAATGATTTACCTTTTGTCAAAGCATTAACAGACTCGGAAGAAAAGCCATTAATTGATATAAAAATACCTCTTCCGTACATTTTTCCTTCTACCTTATATGCAAACTGATAAAGTGCATTAGGGGCTACTAATTTTTCTTGCCACTTAGCTTCTATTATATAATGCTCGCCATCATATTTGATAGCACCGTCAATTTGTTCACCAAGAATGTTAAAACTAAAGGATTCAGTTGTTGTTAAACCCTCTGACATGGCAAGATCTCTTAAAAATGTCTCTAGCAAATACCCGTGTTTTTGCAGGTTAATTTCACCGCCATTTTCATTTTTACCCTTATGGAGTAAATAGAAAGTCTTTCTTAAGTTCTCGATTGTAAGCGCACGCTGCGCTGCTTGATGTGATTCCTGCCTTTTAATTATTGTCTCTCGTAGCTGCGAGTCTTTATATTCTCGTAGCTTCTTCAAGTGAACAACAGCATTCCTAGCTTTCTGGATATTTAAGTTTCCTCCAACCTCAAAATGAATGCTGTTGTATGTAGACCAATTCTCTAATTCATGAACCATCCTTCTTATTGGTCCAATTCCATCGTCATAGTTTTGGCAAAGGTGCTTAAAAACAATATCTACTATTTCTTTCCTTGAAAAATCTTGCTTTTTGCCTTGAAGCTCCTTTAATGGATGCACCGGACACCCACATGATTGAAAGAAATCTAGTACATCAGTTTTAGGCCAAAAGATATTGAGTATGCATTCGCGTAGTGCGTCAAGTATTTCTTTAGAGATTATATATGGGTTCATTCCTTTTAGTTGAATCTTAATATAAAGTATAAACAGCACAATTCCATCAGCTAGCAGGGCACAAGCTGTAACATGGGATGAACGATAGGTGGGCAAAGAAAAAGGAGGGCGATGTACCCTCCTTCTTTAGTTAATTTACGACCCGCAAGCTTCGCAAGCGTCTGGGTTATCCAGCGAGCAACTCATGTCGTTGCGGTTCTGGTCCTGGTTGCTGTAAACCGGCGAAAGGGTTTCGGCGGCCTGTTTCTCTACCGTGAACTTGATGGCATCTACAGCCGACTTGGTGCGCAGGTAATACATACCCGTCTTCAAGCCCTGCTTCCAGGCATGGAAGTGCATCGAGGTCAGCTTGCCGAAGTTCACGTTCTGCACGTGCAGGTTCAGCGACTGGCTCTGGCAGATATAGGCACCGCGCTCGGCACTCATGTCAATTACCGTACGCTGGCTGATCTCCCATACCGTCTTGTACAGGTCCTTGATGTGCTGCGGGATATTCGGGATATCCTGTACCGAGCCATTGGCCGCGATGATCTGGTTCTTCATGTTGTCGTTCCAGATGCCCAGTGCGATCAAGTCTTTCAGCAGGTGCTTGTTCACGACCATAAACTCACCAGACAGCACGCGGCGCAGGTAAATGTTAGAGGTATAAGGCTCAAACGACTCGTTGTTACCTAGGATCTGGGCAGTAGAGGCCGTTGGCATTGGCGCTACTAGCAGCGAGTTTCGCACACCGTGCTTCATCACTTCCTGGCGCAGTTCCTCCCAGTCCCAGCGTCCCGACTCTGGCGTAATATTCCACAGGTCAAACTGAAACTTGCCTTCTGACAGCGGAGAACCCTTAAAGGTCTCGTAGGCACCATTTTTCTTGGCCAGGTCCTTCGAGGCGGTCATGGCTGCGAAGTAAATGGTCTCGAAGATATCCTTGTTCAGGCCGCGTGCTTCATCGCTCTCGAATGGCATGCGCAGGTGAATAAAGGTATCCGCAAGGCCCTGTACACCTAAGCCGATTGGGCGGTGGCGCAGGTTTGAGTTGCGTGCTTCAGGTACCGGGTAGTAGTTGATGTCAATCACCTTGTTCAGGTTAACGGTCGCATGGTACGTCACATCAAACAGCTTCTGGTGGTCGAAGGTCTTCGTGTTGTTCTCTTCCTTTATAAAGCGCGGCAGGGCCAGCGATGCTAGGTTACAAACGGCCACCTCGTCCTCGGCTGTATACTCCATAATCTCGGTACACAGGTTAGAGCTCTTAATAGTGCCCAGGTTCTGCTGATTCGACTTGCGGTTTGCGTGGTCTTTGTACAGCATGTATGGCGTACCCGTCTCTACCTGCGACTCCAGCACGGCAAACCAAAGCTCCTGCGCCTTCACAGTTTTGCGGGCACGGCCTTCGCGCTCATACTTCTCATATAGGCGCTCGAAGTCCTTGCCCCAGCAATCCGCCAGGCCAGGCGCTTCGTGCGGGCAGAACAGGCTCCAGTCGCCGTTTTCTTCCACGCGCTTCATAAACAAGTCCGGCGTCCAGAGGGCGTAGAACAGGTCACGGGCGCGGTTTTCTTCTTTACCGTGGTTCTTTTTCAGGTCCAGGAAGTCGAAGATATCAGCGTGCCAGGGCTCCAGGTAAATCGCGAAAGCACCTTTGCGCTTGCCGCCGCCCTGGTCCACGTAGCGGGCCGTATCGTTAAACACCTTCAGCATCGGGATGATACCGTTAGAAGTACCGTTGGTGCCTTTGATGTAGGAACCCGTGGCACGCACGTTATGGATGCTCAGGCCGATACCGCCGGCGCTCTGCGAGATCTGCGCGCACTGCTTCAGCGTGTCGTAAATGCCTGGTATGCTGTCGTCCTTCATCGTCAGCAGGAAGCACGAAGACAGCTGCGGCTTTGGTGTGCCGGCGTTGAACAATGTTGGCGTGGCGTGGGTAAACCACTTCTCCGACATCAGGTTATAAGTCTCGATGGCAGATTCGATGTCCTCCTTGTGTATACCCACGGCCACACGCATCAGCATATGCTGCGGGCGCTCCACTATCTTGCCATCCAGGCGAAGCAGGTAAGAGCGCTCCAGTGTCTTATAGCCAAAGTAATCGTAATTGTAGTCACGGTCGTAGATGATGGTGGAGTCGAGCAATGCGGCGTTTTTGCGCACAATCTCATACACATCCTTCGCAATCAGCGAGGCATTCTCCCCTGTTTTCGGGTCCTCGTAGGTATAGAGGCGCTTCATGGTATTGGAGAACGACTTGCTGGTAACCTTGTGCAGGTTCGAGATCGCCACACGTGCCGCCAGCACCGCATAGTCCGGGTGCTTGGTCGTCAGGGAAGCAGCGGTCTCAGCAGCCAGGTTGTCCAGCTCCACGGTGGTCACTCCGTCGTAGATGCCGTCGATCACCTTCTTGGCCACCTCTATCGGCGACACATAATCCATGTGGAGGCCGTAGCACAGCTTCTCGATGCGTGCTGTAATCTTGTCGAATTTAACGGATTCGCGTCTGCCGTCGCGTTTAACTACTAACATAGGCGTATAATATTAGCGGGTTCTAAAGGCCCGGGTTATCAATATGGTACAGGTATAGGGTAAGGCCGCTGCCACTACAGTTGCCGGAATTACTTATGAGATGCCACACAATCTGCCCATACGCATGGTGCGATATAAAGCGTTGTAGTGCAATTAGTTATCGGTTAAGCTAAACGTTTCTGCTATACAGCAGGGGGTAGATATCCCATCGGGCAGTGTTCACTCTCCCTGACAGGGTATAGTGCCTGGCTCCAACCGATGTAGAACCTGCCAAAGCCAGGACTTAATATTTATGTATGTGTAAGCGTACTATATGGAGTGGGAAAAGAAAGGCTTTCCCTTTGGCTTCTTAAATTTACTAAAGCGTCTGCTATATTAAAAGTCCTCGTCCAGCGAGAAGATCTTTTTGTCTTTGTCGCCGCCAACTCCTGCTTTCTGGTACTCCCCTACGCGCTTCTCAAAGAAGTTGGTCTTGCCCTGCAGCGATATCATTTCCATGAAGTCGAATGGGTTGGTGGAGTTGTAGATCTTGCCGCAGCCTAACTCCAGCAACAGGCGGTCAGCCACAAACTCGATGTATTGGTTCATCAGCTTTGAGTTCATCCCGATCAGGTCTACCGGCAAAGCGTCTGTTACAAACTCCTGCTCGATGCTAACTGCGTCGCGGATGATTTCCTGCACGCGTGCCTCAGGCAGTTTGTTCACCAGCATCTTATAAAGCAGGCAGGCAAAGTCGCAATGCAATCCTTCATCGCGGCTGATGAGCTCGTTCGAGAAGGTTAAGCCCGGCATCAGGCCACGCTTTTTCATCCAGAAGATAGAGCAGAAAGAACCAGAGAAGAAAATGCCTTCCACCGCTGCAAAAGCGATCAGGCGCTCTGCAAAGTTCTCGCTCTCGATCCACTTCAAGGCCCACTCGCCTTTTCTGCCTACCGCCGGAACGGTCTCGAGTGCATTGAACAGGTGGTCTTTCTCGCTTTGCTTTTTTACGTAGGTATCAATCAGCAACGAGTAGGTTTCTGAGTGAATGTTCTCCATCATGATTTGGAAGCCATAGAAGCAACGCGCCTCCGGAATCTGCACCTCGTTCATGAAGTTCACGGCCAGGTTCTCGTTCACGATGCCGTCAGAGGCCGCAAAGAAAGCCAGCACGTGGCTAATGAAGTGGCGCTCGCCGTCGTTCAGGTTCTCCCAGTCTTTCAGGTCCTGACCCAGGTCTATCTCTTCGGCGGTCCAGAAGCTGGCTTCTGCCTTCTTATACATTTGCCAAACCTCATCATTCTGAATCGGAAACAAAACGAAGCGGTTGGGATTCTCTTTCAGTATTGGCTCCATATCATTCATAATATATTGTGTTAAGTTTGTTGAAGAGCATTTGCCCTCAGAACATATGACCGGATGAATATGTTTAGCGAAAGCTTTACCGGCGATTATCTAGACTTCAAATATAGAGAATTGAACTTGAAATGCGGGGTTAAAGTTGTTCAATTTATGCACATCCTCTCAGTTGAAAGCCTGGGCCGTTTTTAGCCTAAATTCACATAGTTATCCACACTGCCAGCCGTCTATATAATCAACCTAAAATATTGAAATGTATGTATATAGCCTGCCTGGGAGGGGTTTTGGCAGTTGTAAATGTGTGTAACTCTGTGGATAGCAACACAAGAGTAAAGGAAAGCTAAAAGCGCACATATCTGCGCAGCGCCGACCCCTTGAGATACAAATTTTGGTGCAATTTGTGGAAAATCATAAGAATCCTGTTTGAGTGTAAATCATTGGTGTGTAACTGGTTGCGAGCGTTATTCACAAGCATGTAGATTTGTGTCGGAGATATCAACAAAGTTATCCACGGATGTGGGTAATGTTTGGGTGCAATGCACGAACAATTTGTGGCACAAGCCGTTGCATTTATTGAATAAGTGCCGTACCTTTGCGCACTAAACTTTTAAATATACATTGAAGCTGATGTACGCAATTGTAGAAATCGCAGGTCAACAGACCAAAGTAGAGAGCGGCAAGTTCATCTACGCTAACAAGCTTTCCGGCAATGAGGGTGACGCCGTTGAGTTCGCCAATGTTCTTCTTACTGATGATAACGGCACTGTTACTTTGGGTGCTCCTTTCGTAGAAGGTGTGAAGGTGGTAGGTAAAATCCTTACCAGCACTGTGAAAGGCGACAAAGTGATCGTTTTCAAAAAGAAGAGAAGAAAAGGATACAAGAAGAAGAATGGCCACCGCCAGCACTTCACCAAGGTCCTGATCGAGAGCATTGGATAAGCAGTAAGAAGAAATTAACGTGAAAACTCTTCGGGATCAGTCCTCTGACCCGGATTAAATTTTAAGAAAATGGCACACAAAAAAGGAGCAGGTAGTTCTAATAACGGCCGCGAGTCGCATTCTAAACGACTTGGTGTTAAAATTTACGGTGGCCAGGATATCATCGCTGGTAACATCATTGTAAGACAAAGAGGCACTGCCCACCACCCAAGCACAAACGTGGGTATGGGTAAAGACCACACGCTTTTCGCCCTGACGGACGGTATCGTTCAGTTCAGAAAAGGAAAGAAGAACCGTTCTTACGTTTCTGTACTTCCTAAGGTAGAGGCAGAAGCTTAGTAACAACATTGCACTGCCTCGGCAGTCAGGGAAAGGGATGCGCAAGCGTCCCTTTTCTTGTTTATGCTGATCTGCAAAAGACTTTCAAAAGCCGGAATAGCCTTCTTGTGTACTCTCAGGCTTTTTGCTGCCTGATCCTGCAGAAGCTGCACAACCAAAGGGAAGCACACTGTCATAGAACAAGACCAAGGCCTGTCTGAGGTCAAATACCAGGCAGCAAAACGCTCCTGTCATTTCGATTTTGTTAAGCAACGTGACATTTTATAGCAACTTAATTCGTTTTTGTGCGGATATAGTGTTAATTTGCAGCTTCTTATCAAGAAAGACCGAGGGATAGGGCCCTACGACGTCTTAGCAACCTTGTAACAGCTTGGTGCTAATTCCCTTCCGGAGCATATGTGGCCGGAGAAGATAAGATTGAACCCCTCCCGCAGGTGTCCTTCTTGATAAGCCGAACGCAGACAGACTTATGAGAAGAAAGACGACACCGACAATGACAAATCACCCCATACATACACTATTAAAAGAGCGTGTGCTCGTGCTGGATGGCGCCATGGGCACCATGATTCAGCGTTACGAACTGACAGAAGCTGATTTCCGTGGTGAGCGCTTTGCCAACCACCCCAGCGACCTGAAAGGCAACAACGACCTGCTCTCTATTACCCGCCCCGATATCATCAAAGCCATACATGCCGAGTACCTGGAGGCAGGTGCCGACATCGTGGAAACCAATACCTTTAGCGGCACCAGCATCGCTATGGCCGATTACCATTTGGAGGAACTGGTGTATGAGCTGAACTATGAGTCGGCGAGGTTAGCACGCGAGGCAGCAGACGAGATAGAGGCGCGTATACCGAACCGTCCGCGTTTTGTAGCCGGTGCTATTGGCCCGACAAACCGCACGGCTTCCCTATCGCCAGATGTGAACAACCCCGGCTACCGCGCCATTACTTTCGACCAACTGGTGGAGGCGTATTATGAGCAGGTGCGCGGTCTGGTAGATGGCGGCGCGGATTTGCTGCTGGTGGAAACCGTATTCGACACGCTGAACTGTAAAGCGGCGCTTTTTGCCATCCAGCAGTTTGTGCAGGACGGCGGCAAGGAACTGCCCATCATGGTGTCCGGTACCATTACCGATGCCAGCGGCCGCACCTTGTCTGGCCAAACGGTGGAGGCCTTCTGGAACTCCATCTCGCATGCGCCTATCCTGAGCATCGGCTTTAACTGTGCGCTGGGTGCCCGCCAACTTAAAACACACATCCAGGAGCTTTCCCGCATCTCTAATTCCTATATCAGTGCCTACCCGAACGCCGGACTGCCGAACGCCTTTGGTGGCTACGACGAAACCGCGCAGCAAATGGGTGCTGTGGTGGAAGAATACCTGAAAGAAGGCCTGGTCAATATATTAGGCGGTTGTTGCGGTACCACACCGATGCACGTAAAGGTCATCTCAGACTTGGCGCAGCGGTATAAGCCACATGTGCCGTCAGAAGTGGCCCCTTATCCGCGCTACAGCGGCCTGGAGCCGCTCACCGTAACGCCGGAATCACTTTTCATCAACGTGGGGGAGCGCACCAACGTAACCGGTTCCAAGAAATTCTCCCGCCTGATTGTGGAAGGCAAGTTTGAGGAGGCTTTGTCGGTGGCGCAGCAGCAGGTAGAGGGCGGCGCGCAGATCATCGACGTAAATATGGACGAAGGTATGCTGGACTCTGAGGAGGCCATGACCAACTTCCTCAACCTGATTGCCTCAGAGCCTGAGATCTCCAAACTGCCCATCATGATCGACTCCTCGAAGTGGAGCGTAATCGAGGCGGGGCTGAAATGTGTGCAGGGCAAGTCAATCGTTAATTCTATCTCGCTGAAAGAAGGCGAAGAAAGCTTTATAACCCTGGCGCGCAAGGTACACCAGTATGGCGCAGCGGTGGTGGTGATGGCGTTTGATGAGCAGGGGCAGGCAGATACCTTTGCGCGGAGAATCGAGATCTGTGAGCGGTCTTACCGCATTCTGGTGGATGAAGTAGGCTTCCCGCCACAGGACATCATTTTCGACCCGAACATCCTGGCTATTGCCACCGGCATCGAGGAGCACAACAACTATGCCGTGGATTATATCGAAACGGTAAAGTGGATCAAGGCTAACCTGCCGCACGCCCTCATCAGCGGTGGCGTGAGCAACCTGTCGTTCTCGTTCCGGGGCAACGACGCCGTGCGCGAGGCCATGCATACCGTGTTCCTGTATTACGCCGTGCAGGCAGGCATGGACATGGGCATCGTGAATGCCGGTATGCTGGGTTTGTATGACGAGATACCGGTAGAACTGCGCGACCTGATCGAGGATGTGGTTTTTAACCGCCACCCGGATGCTACCGAAAAGCTGGTGACTTATGCCGAGACCGTGAAGGGCAAAGGCAAGGGCGCCGTGCAGGCTGATAACAGCTGGCGCGAAGCCCCCGTGGAGGAACGCCTGAAGCATGCGCTGGTAAAAGGCATTGTAGAGTTTATAGAAGCCGACACCGAGGAAGCCCGACAGAAAGCCACCAAAACGCTGGACGTGATTGAAGGGCCACTGATGGCCGGCATGTCGGTGGTAGGCGACTTGTTTGGGGCCGGTAAGATGTTCCTGCCGCAGGTAGTGAAGAGCGCCCGCGTGATGAAGAAGTCGGTGGCCTACCTGCTGCCATATATGGAAGCCGAGAAACTGGCCTCCGACACCTCGAAGTCCACAGCGGGCACTATTCTGATGGCTACCGTGAAAGGCGACGTGCACGACATCGGCAAAAACATCGTGGGTGTGGTGCTGGCCTGTAATAACTACGAGGTGATTGACCTGGGCGTGATGGTGCACCTGGATAAAATATTGGCAGAGGCCGAAGCGCAGCAAGTAGACATCATTGGCCTAAGCGGTCTAATCACGCCGTCGCTGGACGAGATGGTATACGTGGCGCAGGAAATGGAGCGGAGAGGTATGACGATTCCGCTGTTGATTGGCGGAGCCACTACCTCACGCGTGCATACTGCCGTGAAGATCGCGCCGCAGTACAGTGGCCCGGTAGTGCACGTGCACGATGCCTCGCGCAGCGTAACCGTGGTAAGCAGCCTGCTGGGTAGCGACCGCGACGCTTACATGGCTGGTATAAAAGCCGAGTATGAGAAACTTCGCCAAGACCACCTGAACCGCACCAAAGACCGCGCTTTCGCTAGCATAGCAGAAGCGCGTGCCAATAAGTTTAAGGTAGATTGGGAAGCCACGCAGCCAACGAAGCCAAGCTTCCTGGGCCATAAGGTATACCGTAACTACCCGCTGTCAGAACTCGTGCCTTACATCGACTGGACACCGTTCTTCCATACCTGGGAGCTGAAGCGGCAATACCCGAAGATCCTGGACGATGTGGAGCTGGGAGTTGAGGCACGCAAGCTGTTTGCCGATGCGCAGGAAATGCTGCAGGAGATTGTGGAGAAGCAGTTGCTGGAAGCACGTGCCGTGGTGGGCTTCTACCCTGCCAACGTGGAAGCCGACGACACCATCGAGGTATACGCCGATGATTCACGTGGAAACGTGCTAACCGAGTTCCATACGCTGCGGCAGCAGGGCAAAAAGGGCGGCAACGTGCCCAACCTGGCCTTCTCTGACTTTATCGCGCCAAAAGAAACGGGTATACCGGATTATATCGGTGGCTTTGTGGTGTCCACGGGCTTTGGTATCGAAAAACTGGTAGAACAGTACGAAGCCGACCACGACGATTACCGCTCTATTATGGTAAAAGCGCTGGCCGACCGCCTGGCCGAGGCCTTTGCGGAACTGATGCACGCCAAAGTACGCAGAGAACTATGGGGCTACGCGCCGCAGGAGCACCTGGATAACGAGGCGCTGATCAAAGAGCAATACCAGGGTATACGCCCGGCACCAGGTTACCCCGGCTGCCCGGACCATACCGAGAAAATCACGCTTTTCAACCTGCTGCACGCCGAAGAAGAATCCGGCGTGATCCTGACGGAGAACCTGGCGATGTACCCAACGGCGGCGGTGAGCGGCCTGTACTTCTCGCATCCTGAGTCGCGTTATTTCGGTTTGGGTAAAATCGGCAAAGATCAGGTAGCCGACATCGCGCAGCGAAAAGGCATGCCACTGGAGGAACTGGAGCGCTGGCTCTCACCGAACCTGAACTATGAACCTATGCCAGTAACGCAGCAGGTAGTAGCAACGGAGTAGATTAACCTCTCCCCAGCCCTCTCCTAAAAACAGGAGAGGGGGCTTTTTGATCATTTGTAAAATAGTACATAACTGTTGTTACCTCTCAATGCAAAACAATCAATACCAATCATTAACTATTTTGTAGTTGGTACAGCAGAACTCCCTCTCCTGTTTTTAGGAGAGGGCTGGGGAGAGGTAAAACTCTCCTCCTTAGCCAAGGAGGGGTTAGGGGTGGTTGGCCCCGGGGTTGCAAATTAGCAATGCCCTAATTCAGCCATTTAACAATTAACCAGATCACCCGAGAATAGATGAAAGTAACGGAACACTTCCAGAACGCTGACAAAACGCAGTTTACATTCGAGATACTGCCGCCCCTGAAAGGCGAGAACCTGCAGACCCTTTACCACCACATCGACCCACTGATGGAGTTCAAGCCTCCTTTTATCGATGTGACCTATCACCGGGAAGAGTATGTATACAAGCAGCGCGACAACGGGCTGCTCGAGAAAATAAGCACACGCAAGCGGCCGGGTACGGTCGGCATTTGTGCGGCTATCCAGAACCACTACAAAGTAGATACGGTGCCACACCTGATCTGCGGCGGCTTTAACAAAGAGGAGACGGAGAACGCCCTGATCGACCTGCACTTCCTGGGCATCGACAACGTGCTCGTGCTGCGCGGCGACTGCGTAAAGAACGAGCCACGCTTTGTGCCGGAGCCAGGCGGCCATCAGTACGCCACAGAACTTCTGGAGCAGGTGGTGGGCATGAACAACGGCTGCTACCTCGACGATGAGCAAATCAACACGAACGGAACAGACTTCTGCATTGGGGTGGCCGGTTACCCGGAGAAGCACTCCGATGCGCCAAACCTGAAGGCGGACTTGCGCTGGCTAAAGAAGAAAGTGGAGATGGGGGCAGAGTATGTTGTTACGCAAATGTTCTTCGACAACCAGAAGTACTTTGATTTTGTGCGGCTGTGCCGGTCCGAAGGCATCGACGTCCCTATTATTCCAGGGCTAAAGCCGATGACGACAAAATCACAGCTGACCATTCTGCCAGGAATTTTCCATATAGACATTCCCTGTGACCTCGCGGATGCGGTAGAAGCGTGTAAAGACAACAAAGAGGCTGCGCAAGTTGGCGTAGAGTGGGCAATTCAGCAGTCGAAGGAATTGATGGAATTTGGCGTGCCGTGCCTGCATTATTACTCGATGGGCAAGTCGGGTTCGGTACGCAAGGTAGCGGAAGCGCTATTTTAGAAAAATTTATACATAGTGCAGGAAGCAAAAACAGCCACAACCATTCAGGTTGTGGCTGTTTTGTTGTTAGGGGGTATGGCAGAAGGCCCCAACGGCTTTCATTCTCACCTGTAAGCCATCGTTTTAAAATTATGATACATGTGGCGCAACAGGTTTGTTGCTGCTGGGGTCTATGATGAAATATAGAATTATTACAAAAAATCATCATAATTGGGTATTGTGAACCTTAGTTTAATTTGTAAAATTTGAATATAAATTAATGCTTAAGTAATTGTAGAAGTTGCCGTTTTTTCTGCGGTTGCCCTATAACGCGTGCCTATATCTCTGGACTGAGTATGAGAGGGCTTGCGACCATTACGCCTAAAATCCAAAATCCATGAGACAGCTTTCACGCGTTATCCTGCTGCTTTGCCTCCCTTTACTTTTTTTCTCCTGCGAGGATGGCCTGCTAGAGACACAGACATCCAAATGCCTTGAAACCTCACAGTGGGATGACCAGGGATGGAGAATAGAAAGGACGTACGACGGCAGGAAGATTACTAAACTGGAGTATTTTTACAACGATGAATTGCAGTACTACTACGAATACACGTATGGCTCAGGTAGCCGTATTGTTCAAAGCCAATATTATAACGCGAAGAACAACACAGTGGGTACTCCAGAGGTAATCACCTACAACGACAAAGGGAAATGGGCAAAATCTACTTTTACCTCTACTAACGGCAGGGTAACAACCCAATCGGTGGAGTACGATGACCAGGACCGCATTCAAAAAATCACTTCTGTCACGGACAATTCCGGCACCATCACGAACAACTTTACGATTACATACACCTGGGCAGGAGGGAACAACACTGGTTATACCTACACCACTGCTACTTCGGAGACAGTGGCGAAATATGAATTTAACCTTGACCAGGAGAACAAGCGGCGGAAGGAACAGGAAAAAACTTCGTTCATGTCGCTGGCTATTCCCTATAACCAAAACATGCTCAAGCGCTCAGAAGCCACTACCACCACTGGCGCCACTACCACAAAAAGGGTAATTGAGTATAACTACGAGCTTGATGAGAAAGGCTATCCATACAGGTTAACCCGCACGATCTCTGGCACCAGCTATGCCTCCCCCATCACCGATGTCACTGAATTTGAGTTTGACTGCAATTAGGCACAGCCGCTTTTCTGATTTTTTAATATCCTAACTCTTCCTGTATGCTTCGACCTTTACTCTTTACAGTCATTCTGTTGGTGTCCGCTCTCCATCTACAGGCGCAGCATCTGCTGGGTTCTGCCGGCAGCAACTACGGGGGCACTAACGCTGTTTTCCTTAACCCTTCGTCCATTGCCGATGCCAGGCAAGGGTTTTACCTGAATTTGTTTGGAGGGCATCTTACATTTGCCAACACTTACTTCTATTACGATGGCCCTGGCGTGCAGCCGGATGTGATCCTTGAAGATCCCGAAAATGTTATTAACGGCGATGGTTTGTTTGAGCGTTCCCGCATCCAGGAGCGGCTTGACGGGAAAAGCAAAATGGCGCACCTGGGATTGGAAGCCCGGCTTCCTTCGTTTATGCTCAAGCTTGGCCCCCGGCACAGCATTGCGCTCACTACCCGGCTCCGGGCTGTAGCTCAGGGCAACAATGTATCTGAGGACCTGGCACGGGTGATTGGTTACGGTATGGACAACCCTGCCCTCCAGAGTACCCCTTTCACCGGAAGTGAGGCATATTTTAACGCCAATGCGTACGCAGAAACCGGATTTACCTATGCATTGGTACTCCTCTCTAAGCAGGCGCAGTTCCTGAAGGGGGGCGTCACTATAAAAAAGTTGTCAGGTATTTATTCAGCCCACTTGTTAGCACCCAATGTAGACTATCAGCTGAAGCAAAACCAGGAGGAGGAATACTACATGCAGATACAGGAGGGAAGCGCTAGCTTTGGCTTCTCCCAGAACAAGCCGGAGCTGGATGAAGAGGGGATACGAAACGCTTTCCTTGGAGGTGATAATCCTGGCTCTGGCTGGGGCGTGGACATTGGCTTTACCTATGAGCACCGGCCCAGGTATGCCGACTACGAGTATACCCTGGATGGGAAAGTGCGGACAGACCACGGCGCGAATAAGTATAAGTACCGCATCGGTGTCGCGCTGCTCGACGTAGGATCTGTTACCTACAATGACCCCCAGAAGGTACGCGCCTACAATATCACCCGCCAGAACCTGGACCTGAATAACGAGACTTTTGAGGGCGTGGATATTGAAAATTTAGGCCCAACCCTGGAGGAAGCGTTAAAGGTGCAGCCAAGCGAGCGGACGACCGAGATCATATCCGGCTTGCCCACCTCCCTTCACCTGAATTTTGACTATCGGCTGACGAAGAAACTGTTTGTAAATGCAGCGGTGCTCCACAACCTGCGCGGGAAAGAAACCATCGCCATGCAGCAAACCTCGACGCTGGCAGTGGCTCCCCGGCTTGAAAGCAAAGGCCTTGAACTGGCTGTGCCGGTATACCTCACGAACAACTACAGGGATTTGAACTTTGGCGCCATGTTACGCTTAGGGTCATTTGTAGTAGGGTCTAACAACCTTGCTGCCATACTCAAAGACAATAAGGCAGTGGGCCCCGACCTGTACATGGGCTTTGGAATTAGCGTTGGCACCGGTGGAAGAAAAGATAGACTAGAGGAAAAAGCCAAGAAGAGAGCTTACAAAGAGCAGAAAAAAGCAACAAAGGAGCAGCAGAAAGCGACGAAAGAACAGGGGAAATCTGAAAACACTACCTTACCGGTCTCGGAGTAACCTATAAGAGATTGGCACATGCGGAAAGCAATGCTGTTTGCCTTTTCTCTTTTGCCATCATGTTGTGTTTTGACGAAAGGGTATATGAGAGTATTCAGCTACAGGCAAACTTGGATTGCTTTATCGCTAAACAAGCCCTGATTTGATAGCGTGCGAAATAAGCGATGGGGTGCTGCTGCAACCAGTTTTGCTCAGGATGTTTCTGCGGTGCGTTTGTACCGTGTTCTTGCTGATAAAGAGCAACTCCCCAATTTGCTCACTATTGTAGCCTTGCACCACCAAACGCAGAATCTCCCGCTCTCTTGCCGAAAGCCCGCTGGGGCAGGGCAACTCAATTTTTGAAACAGAAACGTTGGTATAAGACGGCTCCCCGTTCAGCCCGATAAACGAAAGCACAGGAATGCCCTCCTGCTTCAGGTGAGAAATATCGGTGTGAGTACCCAGTGTGCGCAGCACATGCCCTTGCGCATCGAATTGTATGGTTATGACCTGCTGCAGGATCCGGATGTATCCCCCGTTTTTCTTCCTTATCCGAAAGTCGTAACGCACCTTGTAATTGGGGATCTGCTGCAGCGTTAAGCCAGCGAAAAACTCCCCGACTTTCTTCTCGCAGGCTAAGAACCAAGGCTGGTCTTCGGGATGAATAAGGCTTAGAATTAACGGAAGATCCAGTTCATCGGCAGTATACCCCAAAACTGACTCTGCTTCAGCGCTTATCAAATCAAAGGCAGAGGCTCTAACGTTCAGAATAAAAAAATAGTAGTCACCAACCTGGAAAAAGGAAAGAAGCTTTTTGTGCAGTTCAAGCTCGAACTGGTCATCCGCCGTCTGAATGCCGTCTGAGTCGTTTCCTGCGATAACTTCCCATATTTTGATTGCTTCCTGAAAGACAGCTGGCTCCATTTTACATCAATTAAGTTCGAATAAAAGCTTAAATGTATACGAACTTAACTAGAGCAGGCTTAACTATTCTTGTTTTAAGCTAAAAATAGTTGAAGCTTATTGGGGTAGTTGTGGGGAATAGGTTGATGAAGGAAGACCCTATCTTTTTAGCAGGAGCAGATAGCTAAATGGTTTGGCAGGTACCCTAGTTTCAATCACAGTTATAATGATCTCCAGCAGCTACTCCACGAAGAGTTCCAGCGTAATTTGGTCGGCCAGCAGTTTGCCTTTATCTGTTAGGTATAGCACCTCTTTCTCTATTCTTGCCATTTCCTTCTCTTGCAGTTCAGCCAGGTAAGGGGCGTGCTGCTGCCTTAGGTTATACCCATAGTCCTGGCTAATTCGCTGTAAGTCGCAGCCCCAGATAGTGCGGAGGCTTGTAAGAAGGTAATCGTTGGCTTGGTCTGCAGTACTTAGCTGCTCCACTTCCGCCGGAATCTGGCTTTGTGCCATTGCCTCCACATATTTCTTGTTATGGGCAACATTATACTGCCGTGTGGGGCCGTTAAAAGAGTGGGCGCTGGGGCCAACACCCAGGTAGTGCACCCCGCGCCAATAATTGCTGTTGTGCCTCGACTCCTGGCCAGGCAGGCAGAAATTAGAGATCTCATACTGCACATACCCATGCTGCTGCATCTGCTCCAGCAAAATCTCGAACTGCTGTGCCGTGAAGTTGTCTTCGGCAGGTATAAACTTGCCTTTCTTGCTCCAGCGCCCCAGTGCCGTGTCGGGCTCCACGGTAAGCGCATAGCACGACACATGCGGCACGCCCAGCGCAAACAACGTGGCCAGGTCCTGATGCCAGATGCTATGGTCCGGAGCCGGTATGCCATAAATCAGGTCAACGGTAATGTTCTGGAAGCCAGCGGCCTGTGCCTCCTGCACGCAACGAAGGCTCTCAGAGGAAGTATGGGCGCGGTTCATCAGTTGCAGGTGCGGCGCATGAAATGACTGCAGGCCGATGCTGAGGCGGTTGATGCCAGCAGCTTTCAGTTCCTGCAACTTGGCAGGTGTCAGGTCGTCGGGGTTCGCCTCCAGCGTGATTTCAGCATCTTCCGAAACTTTAAACAACCGCCTGATTGTTGCCAACAGCAGTTGCAGCTCCTGCTGGTTCAGCAGCGAGGGCGTGCCGCCTCCAAAGTAGATGGTCTGCACAGGCTGCCTCTGCAGGTATTCTTGCCGCAACTCCAACTCACGGGCAATGCCCTGCACGGTCTGCTCCTTCAGGCCCATAGAAGTACTGAAATGAAAATCGCAGTAATGGCAGGCTTGCTTACAGAAAGGGATGTGAAGGTATATTCCGGACAAAGTTTAATTGTTAAATTGAAGGATGGTTAAAGGGCTGTTTCCCTGTCCAGGGAGAATTTTCCTCAAGCAGGTCAATCACCGCGAAGGCAATTACCTTTGCAGGTATAAACCGTAAACCGGGCACCAATGTGTAATAGTTTAGCCATTTAAATAGTTCAACCGCACAAATGTACAAAATAACTGCCTTCCTGCTGTGCTGCTTGCTGTTGTGGCTGCCCTTGGTGCAGGCGCAGCAAGGGGAGGTAGCGCCACAGAAAGAACAGCCGCCTGCTCAGAAAGTTGCCGTACAAGCCAGGGCCGTTACGTTAGCGGTGCAGGCCCCGGATGCGCAGGACAAACAGGTGTTGGGAAAATATGCCTACCGCAACGCACTCCCGGATGCTATGGAGGCCAGCAAAGAGTTAAAGGCCCTGGTATACCAGCTGCAGCAGGATGCCTACTTACTGGCTTCGGCCGACACGTCTTTTCTGCGGCAGGATACGCTCCACGTGAAACTACACATAGGGCAGCCCTTTAGGTGGGCCCAACTGCGGAACGGCAACATGAGCGAAAGGATACTCATCGCGTCTGGCTTCCGCGAAAAGTTCTACCACGGGTCGCCGTTCAGGCCCGCAGAGTATGTAAAGCTGCAGCAGCGCATCCTGAACTACGCCGAGCGTAGCGGTTATCCTTTCGCCTCTGTCTGGCTCGACTCTATCCGGGTGGAGGGCAGCACCATTTCTGCAGCGCTGATGGTGGAGAAGGCTTTTGTGGTAACCTACGATACCCTGGAGGTAGTAGGAAATACTAAAACGCAGCCCAGGTTTCTGATGCGCTACCTGCAACTCCTCCCCGGACAACCTTACAGCCAGGATCAGATCAACGCCTCGCAGCGGATGCTCACCGCGCTACCCTACATAAAAAGCACCCGGCCGCCTCAGGTCCGTTTCTTTCGGGATAAAGCCAAGGTGGTATACTTTCTGGATGACCGGCAGGCAAATCAGCTGGACGGCGTTGTCGGGTTTCTGCCTGACCCATCGCGCAAAGACAAGCTACTGATCACGGGCGAAGCGAACCTGAATATCCGTAACATACAGGGAACCGGAAAGCAGCTTGGGCTGCAGTGGCGACGCGTTAACAAAGGCTCTGTGATTCTGGATGGCGAGTACCTGCACCCTAACCTCTTCGGGACACCTTTTGAAGTCGGAGCCAAGTTCAATCTGCTAAAGCAGGATTCGTCGTTCATCACGGTGCAGCCACAACTGCAACTCTCCTACTATACCCTGAAGTACGGCAAGTTCAGTGTGTTTTCGGAATGGCGCAACTCACGCATCCTGTCAGATGCGGGCACGCAGCGCCTCCGGCAACTGGACCTGGCCGACGCCGAAACCACCACCTATGGGCTGAACTACCTCTGGAACAACCTGGATGATTTTTACTTCCCGAAGCGGGGCCGCTTGGCGGAGGTACAGTTGGCGGCGGGCACCAAGAAGTTGCTGCGCAACCCTGACTTGGAGAAAAGCTTTTACGATACCCTGGCAACCAAATCCACGCAACTCGGGCTTTCGCTGCGATTTGAGAATTTCTTCAGATTGGGGAAGAGCAGTGCCCTGCTTGCCCGCCTGCAGGGCCAGGCTTTGTTTAGCGACCGCATCTTCCTGAACGACATGTACCGCTTGGGAGGACTCTCTTCGCTCCGCGGTTTTGATGACTATTTCTTTTACGCCTCCTCTTATGCCATCAGCACGCTGGAGTACCGCCTCTTCACAGCAGCCGACTCTTATGTGCTGCTATTTTACGACCAGGGCTATTATCGCAGCGATTTAGAGAAGTCCCTTGCTCGCGATACGCCCTTTGGAGTCGGTGGAGGGATAAGTTTTAGCACAGGCGCAGGTATCTTCCAGTTAGTATATTCACTCGGAAAATCAGACCAGCAGCCCCTGTCCTTTAAGTATTCGAAGATTCATTTTGGCATAACGAGTAAGTTTTAAGTTAAAGTAACTTTTTTTACGATTAGGGGTAAGTATAGCTTGCATGGTATAAAACAAAAGCATACTTTTGCATCATACTCTTAGAGAGTATTACAGTGCGGGGTGGAGCAGTTGGTAGCTCGTTGGGCTCATAACCCAAAGGTCACAAGTTCGAGTCTTGTCCCCGCTACCAAATAAAAAAGCCGATTAGCAGAAATGCTGATCGGCTTTTTTATTTTAGCCCTTCAAATGCTAAAATTGATGCGAAAAGGTTGAATGCTAAGTTCACCTTTCGGTTCGATGATCGTTGTTCTCTTTGTCATAGCGCGCACCCTCAGGAAGAGCTGATGGGGAATTCCGGATCAAGCGGAATAGTTGTGGGATAGCTCTTCTCAGGCATAGATGCTTGCCAGTCGGAAGAGGAAAAACGTTGTGTCTCTGACTCCCCTGAAAGTGGCTCTGAAGGCTTTTACCTTTGCATTGAAGGATTCGGCCGAGGCATTAGTGCTGCGGTTATTGAAGAAATTGAGGATG
>NZ_JBTLRL010000006.1:0-309989 GCF_054482735.1 Pontibacter sp. CAU 1760 | reverse complement strand
GCACGCAAGACGCTTGAGCAAAGACTATGAGAAAAACAGAGTCAATGCCCAAAGCATGCTTTATTTGGCCATGATAGCTGTTATGTTAAAAAGATTTAAATAGGTTTTAAAACAGCTTCTAAGAATTCCACAATAAACCCGAGTGTAGGCACTAAGTTTCCACTGTTATCCTTTAGTATAACGGGTATAGCATTGCTCCCGTCCAGGCGCAGGTCCTGCCCGTCGGTGGTGGCGAAGCCTGTGTTTTCGGTGTTCCGCTCAAAGGTATAGCGGTCAAAGCCCGGCGTTTTGCTGGCCAGCACGTTGGCTACGTCCAGGAACAGGTCGAGTGTAATGCGGTTGAAGTTCCATTTTTTGTCTATCCGAACATCAAGCTGGCTAAAGGGCCGCAAACGCTCCGTATTTAGCCTGCTGTAATCAAGTATACCTACCCCCAGTGAAGCATAGTTTCTTTGGGAGGCCTCCAGATCGAACGGGGTGGCGGGTGCGCCGCCGGCATACCTGTATTTCACCCCCAACTCCCAGTTTCGGGGCAGTTTCTTGCCAAGCAACCCGGACACCAGGTGGCGGTAATCCCAGGCGCTGGAAACATACTTATTATCTGCTCCGGCAAACTCACTGACCACATAGGTATAAGACAGCACCGAGAATACGGTGCCAGTCAGCTTTTTCTGTAGGTAGATCTCAGCCCCGTACGCCCTGCCTTTGCCGTTTGTGATAACCTCCTCGTTGCCGATAGAGCCAAAGTCACCGCCCTGGTTTGCCAGCGAAATGCCGTCGCGCACCGACACCGGATAGTTGCTGTAGTCCTTGTAAAACCCTTCCAGCGTAAAGCGCAGGTCTTGTCTCGGAAGAAATTCCGTACCCAGCACGTAGTGCACAGAGCGAATATACTCAGCGGACTTATTCAGGTAGTCGCTGTTTTCCTGGTAGCCCAATACGGTGTAAGTGGGCAGCTTGTAGTAGATACCGGAGGAGGCGTTTATCGTCCACCTATCGTTAAGCAGGTATGAAATGGCCAAACGCGGCGAAAGTGTTTTCAGCGGATTTGCCCCCTCTTCGGTAAAAGAGTTCATGTCGGTCCGGATACCTAGCGAGAGGCCCAGTTTGTTGTCCAGCACTGCTTTTGACACTTGCCCAAATAGGCCATACCTCCAGAAGTCCAGGCTGGTGTCGTAATTCACCGTAACCCCCGGCTGCACCAGGTTATTCTGCTCATCGCGCAGCTCCTTCCGGATCACGCTGAAAATATCGTTCGTGAACTGCACGTACTGCCCTGACAGGCCATAGGCGTACTTAAACCCGTTTTTATACTTGTTGACGTCCAGCCGAAGCTTATTCTCGGTTTCGCGCGAATTAGAGTTGAGTGTCAGCGGCCTGTTCGTTCCCTCCTCGGTTGCCTCATACTTTGTAAGGTCGATGTTAAACGCGTTGCGGCTTAGTGCCAGGTTCACATAACCGTCGTTTATCAACCGCTTTAAGCCCACTCCAACGTTATAGTTCCACTGGTTATTCAAGGGAATGGAACGCAGGATATACTCGTTCTCAGGGGTGCTGTTGCGGGGCACGCCAAAGGAAAACTCATCGATGGCACCCACGCCGATAAAAGAGAGCGACGTTTTCTCGCTCAGCTTATGGTCTATTTTATACTGAAAGTCCCAGTAGTTTGGGCGGATGGGCAGGTCCAGAAGTTTGAAGAGGAACTGCAGGTAGGACCTTCGGGCTGAAAGCAGGTAAGTAGTTTTCGCTCCGATCGGGCCCTCCAGGGTAGTCGCGAACTCAGACCCGCTGAGGCGGACGTTCCCTGAGAAGCGCTCCGGGTTGCCGTAGCGCTGCCGGAACTCGAACACCGACGCCAGGGCATTGTCGTAGCGCGCATCAAAGGCCGAGGAACTAACTTTCAGGTCTTCGATGAAAGACACGTTCAGGATGCCGGTGGCCCCGCCCGCACTCCCCTGCGTGGTAAAGTGGTTGATTAACGGAATCTCGATGCCATCCAGGTAATAGACGTTTTCGCTGGGCGCGCCTCCCCGTATAATCAGGTCGTTACGCCCCCCGGAACCGCTCGTGGCCACACCGGGCAACACCTGCACCACCTTGGAAATATCAAAATTGCCGCCGGGGTTGCTGCGGATTTCCTCCGTGGTTAGGCTCTGCACCGATAGCGGCGTGATCAGGTCCGCCACCGCGGCGCTTTGCCTCCGGTTCGCCACTACCTCTACTTCCTTTAGCTTGCTGGTGGCGGGTCGCAACTCAAAATTAATGATCTGCAGGTTACCTGCTGTTACGTTGATGTTATACTTAACCTGTGGCTCATACCCCACATAGGACGTCTGCACGGTATAACTGCCCACGGGTAGGTTATCGAGGCGATACACGCCGCTCTCGTTGGTGGCCGTGCCAAGCGTGCCGTCCCCTAGCTGTAACGTAACCCCAATGAGTGGTTGTTGCGTGTTAACGTCTCGTACTGTTCCGGTCAGGACACCCGTTTGGGCTTGGCACAGCAACGGGAACAGCAATAGCAGGAGCAGCATCCTAAGCATTGTACCTTCAGTTAGTTGTATCCATATATTTCGATGCTTTCAGTACATCTTTGAGGCTATAATGTTTTAAGATAACTCATTTTTCATACAAAAAGTGGTTGGAAGCGGTTCGCACGAGGTAAGAAGGCCGCAAGCGGAACATGCCCAGTACCACTCACGTTGTAAAATTGTTAATTGGCGAGCGAATTACCCATTTCGCTATCAGCAAGGGGCCATTCAGCCATACACCTACGAAGGGACTGCAGACGGTGACTCCTTCAAGCCTCTCTGGGCCCCAGGCTACCACTGCAACATTGGGTCGTGCAGGGAAAGCATTTAATCGTCCTCCCAAGAGAAAAGCCCCCTCAAGATGCTTTTCAAACAGTTCACCGAGGCCTTGGTGGTCATCGTGATCATCGCAGTACTGCTCTCTGCTGCTGGGCAAAACAACGGAAGCGGTGGCTATACTAGCTATCCTGGTGCTGTATGACTTGCTTGGGTTTATTCAGTAGTACCGGGCAGACCGTGCGTCCTGACTGCCAAGCAGTCCTATGAGTACATGGCAGGCAAAAAGGTGGAACCGATCAAGAGCGTACTCCAGCGGGCGATCCTTCTCCTGGAGACCACGCGGGCAGGCCAGGTGATTAGCAACTGATGGAAGCAGTGGTTTTCGGTCGCCATGGCAAAGCATTTTAGGTCACGCATCCAAAGGCAGGTATAGATCCCGTAGTTGCACTGGAATGAAAGCTGGATGAGCGTTATGCCTTCATGCTCCTATGGCAGTTAGTCACCTTACTCAAAGGCATTCGAAAAACGCCTTTGAGTACTTTCGGGAAAGTAATAAGCGCTCATACAAGCTACTTGTTGCACCAGCACTATATTTGCTTCACAAATTTTAAGAAGACTTTTTTATGGAGTTCAAGATCCATGTCAGGCGACAGGGCTACACGGGCAATGTAGTCTTTGTCGTCTTCCTTCGTTGTGCCTTGCGTAGAGGTGGCAGGTATGGTCCAGTAACAGCCTTTCAACTGCCCATAACTCACACAGTATTTGCTTTCGCCAGGGATTTCAGTGATCATTAAATTAATCAGCTTGTCGTTCAACGCTCGCTTGTAAGACTCTCTTTCCGCTGGCGTATTCCCTTTCGTGGGCAGGTCTAACGAGAACACAGATGGGGTGAACCCTTCCTTAGCCAATTCTTCTGAAACGAAATTGATTTTTGCCTCAGGCAGTGTGTCTTTAATAAAATTCACGAACTCACGCGTGTTCCTGTAAGCGTCTTCGATCCGCTGGTTCATGGAAGGCAATTGCTTGGCAAGTATTTCCATCTGAAGATCTGTCGCCTCGTTGTCGCATAGCCTCAGGTGCTTCTCTATTACGGGCATCAGCTTTTCAGCTTTTTCATTGGCGACACAATACCCGGCAGTAGATTTCCCTCCGCTCGGAAACTTCGAACCGCTCGCATACGAAATGGTCCTGACCGAGGAGAGGACACTGTCTTTGCTTGCAAACTGCACATTAGGGCAAAACGTCTGATCCAATATAAAAACCGGATCGATAGCCACGTTACCAGTGGCTGTTTTACGGGCTTTGCTTAGCACATCTCTCAGCTTATCCAGGTCCGGAACCTCCACCCTGGGGTTAGTCGGAATTTCAGCGATGATGTAAGGGACAGCATCCGCTTCAGCAACCTTTTCCAAGATGATATCTATACTCTGAACCATGTCATTGTCGCCATCAACGGGCAGGTCCATCACTTCAACAGTGTCAATGCAGGCAGCAACACGTCTTGCCTGATCGTTGGTGCCCCCATAGCAATTAGGAGGAACAATGATCTTTATTGCCTTTCCTTTATGTTTTACCAGGGCATCGTCAATAAGCCCCATCATAATGGCATACTGGATAGAGAGGCCGGAAGAACCAATTAACACTTTTGATGTAGTACCTGTGATCTTTTGAATTGAACCGACTACACTCGCCTTATTTGCCTCCACATCACTTTTATCAGGAGCGGCAATAGTCTCCCCAACCAGAAGCTGCAAGACAGAAAGGCAGTTGGCAGGCGTCATGGCAATTGTCTCTCTCCTGCGGACGTGCTGAATTTCCGGGATATAATGCTCGTTTTGCTCCCCATTCACAAGTACCATACTGCCAAGGTGTGCATGCACACTGATATAGAAGTCAATATTAGGGGACAGGTCAAAAGCACAGGGTTCATCTTGTTGCGAAACGAAAACAGTGCTGCCATTAAACTCAGGAATATCGTCCGTATCCTCAACCTGTTTTAACTCAAAATTGTATCCGTAAACACGCTGCAGCGTTTCTGCATCAAAAGCAGTTGGCAACTCATGTGTATAAACGATCCGGGTGTTTTTCCTGTCTAATAAATTCTTTCTGAGAACGGCTAAAACAGGAGCTGTTCTGGATGAAAAACTGATAACATTATCCGGTTTAAGGTTATTCAGCTTCGCAACTCCCCATTCTAATATACTAGACAACGGATGGCCTAACCTGATATAATCGTAGGCAGTGGGCAACGCACTTAGCGCCGCTGTCTCAGTATTGTTCTGCTTAAATAAATTCTCGAACTGCGCCAGGAATTCAACCTTGGCTAATTGTTCTTTATAGATGTCCAGCCGATGCGTGGTTAGCGTCAGCCAGTCGGTTGGCATGTTTTCCAGGACACCTTTTATATAACTCAGCACATTGTTCTCTTTCATAATTTTAATCTTAGATCTGTCGGCAATACAAACTTAATTAGATTTATCTGAAAACGTCCCTCGAAGGAGGAGAGCGGCCACAACAAGTCTGACACATTCAGCAGTGACGCCCAAACACAACTTATTCCTTTGGCCATACGCCAGGAAAGATACCCACAGGATATTGAGCCTCCATGCTGCATCCCAACAAAGTCACCTCGCTTCGGGTATAGCAGGAATACAATAAAGCATGCCTTTATGTTCTGAACGTTAGCAAACAGCAGGCGCTGTTTTTCATTCACCCAGCCTAAAACAGGATGACCTCAGAGAACACGCAGCAAAAAAGATTCCGCATCCTCTACAAGCTCGAAGCCTGGCTGGAGGGGCCCATGTTCATGCTCTCGATCGTGTGGCTATACCTCTTTATTGTAGAATTGGTGAGCAGTACATCTCCGTTGCAGGAAAAGCTGGCAGTGCTGATCTGGCTGCTTTTTATAGTGGAGTTTGCGCTTAAACTGTTCCTCTCTGCCAGCAAAGTCAGCTACCTGGAAAAAAACTGGCTGACGATACTGGCGCTCTTCATACCTGCCTTCCGGACATTCCGCCTGCTCAGGGCCATTCGGGTATTACGATTGAGCCGCGTTGCCACGACAACTACCTTCGTCAGGGGGCTTACTTCCTCTAAGCGCTTTTTGAGCGAGTTAAAGGAGGCACAAGGGAAAATCCCGCCTGCGGAGATGCATGTGGGCCTGCTCCTGGCCTACAGCCCTGCAGTGACGCCGGAGGAGATGCAACCCTTTCTGCGGCAGTTAATGCTTGATGTACAGCCTGAAATGCGTGCTGCCACCGGTATACCATGGACCTTTCACCTGGTTGAGCCGGTGGCCCTGACGTCTGACAGGACGCGGGAGCCCTCCGATTTCCTGGATGTGGCCACCATGCGGATGGCAGAGGGCCCTTACGACATCGTGATGGTGGTGACGGATGTCACCCTGATCTCCCGCAAGGACCGGATAGAAGCGGGGCTAGCCTCCCCTGTTACCTACACTGCCGTGATTTCTACACAGCGGCTGACCACAACAGCCAGAGGAAAGCCTGTCCGCACGCTGGATGCCCCGGCAGTACGGGTCAATGCCGTGGCCCTGATGCTACACTTACTCGGGCACATCAGCGGACTTACTCATACTGCCACTGAAAAAGGAAGCATCATGGCTCCTTTCACCTTTAGGGAGAAACGGAGGCTTACCCCACGATTCAGCGATTCAGAACGTGTGCTGCTAAAAGAGCAAGTGAAGAATCTGCCGGAGAGGGAGTTGCACGGGGGTACGGGGCTGGAGGGCTTCATATTTCACCTCATCATGGCCGCCAAACACCCAAAGGCCGTTCTGAACTCACTGCTGCGCAATTGGGCGATCCTACTCCCCTTGTCGTTGCCGGGTCTGGCTACCGCTGCTGTAGCCCCTAGTCTTCTACTGATTTTCACGGCAGAGATCTGGGACGTGGGGCTTAACATGGGAAACAGGACGACGGCTTTCTTTGCAGTAGCCAGCATATTAGGGGCATCCTTTTACCTGATCAAGATCCAATCGCTGTTCCTGCCCAGAAAGGATAAAAACATCCTGACAGAGCATCAGGCAATCGCCAATGTAGTCATCTTCCTGAGCATATTACTGGCCTGCTTCGGACTTTTCCTGATGATCGGCGGACTGATGATGGTGATAGAGCTCTACGTTTTCCCGGAAGGCCTTATCAGTACCTGGCCCACGCTGGATAAACCGAAGGTAGGGCTATCAGACAAGTTGCGTTTGGCAGCCTTTATCAGCACGGTGGGCGTTACAACTGGTGCCTTGGCTGGAGGCCTGGAGAAGAAAACCGTGATTCAGCACCTCGCCTTGTTCCTTAACAAGCCTTAAAATTAGCAGGGTATTACCCGTGCCAAGTTAGTCATCCGTATACCTGGGCCTTTACAGGCCCAGGTATACGGATGTGATGTGCCTGGTCAGGTAGTATGCTTCATCCAGAGATAGATGCCGTTTGTCCAGCCAAAGCCATCCTGGTTTGGGTATTCTCCCCCGCCGGCAGGAAGATCAAGGTCTACCACGTTGTATTTTTCCATCATCTTGCCTGTTTCCCTGAACACTTTATCATTAAGGGCAAGCCATCGCTCTTTCAATTCTCCTGCCGTGTCAGCAAAGTTATAATTGCGCAGTCCCGCATAAGTCATGTATTGCATCGGGGCCCAGCCGTTCGGGAAGTCCCACTGTTGCCCGCTCTTATGGAGCGTAGACACGACGCCCCCCTTCTGTAGGAAACTGTTGGCAATATGTCCGTGCACATGTTGGGCTTGCTGGTCAGTAGCCAGTTTGGAGAATAGCGGGAATATGCCAGCCAGCGACATAACGGCCGTGGATTTATTCAGGGCTAAGTTATAATCCATGAAAAACTGCTTTTCCTCATCCCAGAAATACTTCAGCATGGCTTTTTTCCGTGCCTCCGCTTTTTGAAGGAAATAAGTCGAAGGATCTGAGAATGAGCTATGGTTATAAGCTTCGGATAAGGTTAGTTCAAGTTCGTAGAGCAGGCAGTTCAGGTCTACTGGTATGATATCGGTGGTATGAATCGTTTCCATCCGATCGACATCTCTGAACCAGCGGCAGGTAAAGTCCCAGCCAGATTCGCAGGCTGCCCTGATGTGCCTGTAAAGCGTGCCGGGCTCTACACCAAACGGGGCAGCGTAATGCGCCATTTCAACATCCTCATGGTAGGATTCAGGACGGGGAGCAGGAAGGTCATCCCAGTAACGGTTTAATATACTGCCGTCTGGTAGTATGGCCACTCTGCGAAAAGAAGTTTCCCTATCCGAGAGGCGGAAGTGCCCGTCCATCCAATAGTTATACTCTTTCTGCATATGCGGAAGGTAAGTAGCAAAGACTTCAGGCCCATCAATGTCAGCTAGCAGCCGCACCATTAAAGCGAAGAAAGGCGGCTGTGAGCGGGTGAGGTAATAACTGCGGTTTGCATTTGGTATATGGCCATATACATCAACAAGATAGGCGAAATTATGGACCATTTCTCTTATCAGTTCATGCTTGCCGGCTACCTGCAAACCCAGCATCGTGAAGTAGCTATCCCAGTAATACAGGCCTCTGAAGCGGCCTCCGGGAACGATATATGCTTTCGGGACAGGCAGCAGGGAGCAATTCGGTTCTGAACCCCGTGTCAGCAAGGGCCAAAGCAGATTAATGTGTTCGGTAGCAGGTAAGTGCTGGTTACTTTTGTAATCCGTTTTGATAGGCGCTGGAATATGAAAATACGCGGAGACAAAATCGTACAGTTTAAAATCCTGCCGGTGCTTTTCGATTTCATATAAACTCAGAATTTCCTCCGGAGACCGCTTAGGGTAGCAGTCGGCGAACGTGATGGAATCAGGAAAAACATGATTCATCTGAACGTCGTGGAATAGCGGTCCGAATAATTGGTCGGGTGGCAAAATGGCAGGAACTATACTGTAAATCTGTGGGGGGGCTATGTCTCTCATTGCTTGTTTGTTTTCATTGTTCACGCATTTCTGGCTTATAAGTTAGAATTCGCAGGACTGAACACGGATGGCGATACACGCAATTTGATGTTTAAACCCATCCCTGGCCCTCCGAGGAGCAGGTCCGTTTCATTCTAACATTGCCTTTGCTCGCGTCTCGCGCGTGTAAGGTATAATTGAACCTCTGGCCCAGTCGAGTTGCAAACTCGACACCATATTTGACACCCCGAAAGCATTCGGGGCGCCGGTAAAGTAGCGAATGAAACGCCCCTGCTCAGGACGGTCGCGATAACATGCTTTTATACCCTGTCGCGTAAGCTAGTGTAAATTCAGGCGGTGTATTGCGCACCGCTCATTAAAAGCCCATCGGGTTTATTTCCAGAGTCTATCTGCTACTACTCATCGTTACGCTTTGAGGAATCACGTTTAGCTTTTGCAGCAGCTTTGAGGCGCTCCTGGTTTTCTTTTCTTTCCTTAAATTCCTTTTGGCGCTGCTTCTTTTGTTGGTTTTCTGCTCTGGTGCTCATTGTCTACAATAATTTGCCTATACCTCTTTCTTTAAACTGGGTACACTTCACCTGCCCCCATTACTATGCATAAAAGCTTTAACGCAATAAATCATTTTCTGCCTTAAGGATAAAAAAGGATGCGTGATATTTTCCGAAAACAGGAATGGATAGCTAATGGTTTTTGAATGACGTAACAATATTGTACCCACCCCTGCCCCTTCCAAGAGGAGAATTTCACTTTCTGGCCTTTGCTCGGTTCCCTGGGTTCCGTTATCCTTTTGGCCGCTATTCTAGTATACACTTTTTGGTTACTGCTCTTACACTCCCGCAAAACATGGAAATAATCATTCTGATCCTTCTCACCTTCCTCAACGGGTTCTTTGCCCTTTCCGAACTGTCGATCATCTCGGTCAATAAAAGCAGGATAGATCAAAGAGCAAACCGGGGAAGCTCTGGAGCAAAATCAGTTTTAAAACTTCTTGAAACACCCGAGCAATTCCTCTCCGCCATACAGGTGGGCATCACGCTCATTGCCATTGTGTCCGGTGCCTATGGTGGGGCGGCCTTGTCCGGCGATGTGGAGGCGTGGCTATTGAGCGTCCCTTTTCTTGCGCCCTATGCCGATACGCTTGCCATTGTGCTGGTTGTGGGCCTGATTACCTACTTCTCCATCGTGATAGGCGAGCTTATACCCAAGACGATCGCGCTTGGAAACGCTGACAACATTGCCGTGGCCGTTGCGCCTGTTATCCGTGTGTTCACGAAAGCCACTATGCCGCTGGTAAAGCTACTCTCCGGTTCCACCAATCTCGCCATCAGGCTACTGGGTGTGAAAGAGCCGACCGAAGAGAAGATGTCGGAGGAAGAACTCAGGCAGATCATAAAAACTGCAGGCAAACAGGGTATATTGGCTAAGGAGGAAATCCAGCTGCACCAGAACATTTTCTCCTATGCCGAGCAGCGGGCAAAGAATCTGCGGACGCACCGCAGGGAGGTGGAGTACATCGACCTCAACCTACCGCTCGAAACCATCCGGGCGGCCATCGCTAAAAGCGCGCACTCCAGGTTCCCGGCCACCGAAGGCGGTTTCGACCACGTGGTCGGCATACTGTCTGCCAAGCGGTTCTACGAGTACCTGGCAGGCAAACAAGTCGAACCGCTCAAGAGCGTGTTGCAGCGGCCTATCCTTGTCCCTATGAGCATGCGGGCAAACGAGGTCCTAAAACTCTTTAAGCGTGCAAAGCAGTACATCGGCGTCGTGGTGGATGAGTATGGCACCCCGGAGGGTATCATCACGATGCACGACATTCTCGAAGCCATCGTGGGCAACATGCCTGACCTGGATGAGACGGAGGAGCCTGAGGTGGTTGTCCGGGAAGACGGCTCCTTGTTGGTGAGCGGATTTGTGAAAATACATGACCTGAACCGGGAACTAAAGCGGGAGTTGATCAGCAGAGATGATGACAACTATTCCACGCTGGCCGGATTCATTTCCTACTCGCTGGGCAGACTTCCTAAAACAGGGGACAAGGTGCGGGCAAACGGTTTTGAGGTTGAGGTGGTCGATATGGATGGCTACCGGGTAGACAGTCTCATCCTGAAGCCCAGTGATCCAGCGGCAGCTTTGTAATGTATGGAGAGAAGCGTAAGGAGGCTGACAGTAATTGCCTGAAGAAAGTGCTCAAAAAAGCTGCGGCAGCTACATCTATTATTTCAACAATTAATTAGCTCAAAATCCTTTCTGTGCAAGCTAGCTTGTCCCGGCTTACTCCATGTTAGCACATCCGACGATCAGCTGTAGCTACCTCCCTGATTTGATAATAATTCCTTCGGTTTAGGCTTCCCTGCTCTCGAAAACGAATTTATATATTTCTAGCTCGACCTGTAGCTAAGCTGCGCTCAGGTTAAATTGCTCAGCTTGTTACGTCTGTACCTGTCGTTTTGGATAGTCAGCAGCAAAATGACTGCACAAATAGGTTTCCATTTTATGATTCAAAAAATTTATACTGGAACCCATGTGCCTAAGCACGTAAAATAATAACGATTAGCTTTCGGTCAGTTTAGTAAAGGCGACCGCTGCTTTTCTTGGATGGTGGAAACCTATGGCCACTCCTTGCCTTTAACCGGCGCCCTGAACAGGTACGCTAGCGAGATGCTGAGAACGCGGTTCTTGGCTGCCTCTGGCTCGTCCTCACTATTTGTTCTTCGAAGGCCTATGCCGTACCTGGCGTCCAGACACAGGGCCCCAAAGCCAAGCCCCATCCCTATGTTCGCACTCGGTTCTAACCGTTTATCTTCCTTCTCAATTTCAATTTTGCTGTTTTGTTTTTTTATAATCGTCATTGTCCCATTTCCATCGTTAACAGCCTCCCGCATGTTAAAATACTCTCTTCCACTTATCCAGTAGCCTAGGGAAGGGCCCACTGTCAGAAAATAGCCTAAGCTTCCTATCCTGAAGTTGAGCTTGGCTAACACCGGCAACTCAATGTAGTGCTTCTCTAGCCAATTTTTCCCTTTGATTTCGTAGTAACCCTTAGGGGTAGTTTCATGCACATCCAGGTGTACATCCACGCCTTTTTCAATATAAAGCAGCTCCGGCTGTAGGGAAAATACATTACTGACGCTGTAGTTAGCTACAAGTCCCGCAACGAAACCTGTGCGGTAGCGTACATCTACTCCTTCCCTTGCATCGGGCTCCAGCTTCTCTGTAGCAAAAGTCAGCCCCAGTCGTGGCCCAATACTAAAACCTCTCCTGACAGGCATATCTGCTGCACCGGACTGCTCCACTCTATCCGAAATAACCCTAAAAGCCTGTTGGGAATTGGCATGTACTGCATCGGCCTTTAATATAGTCTGGTGCTGCCCGAGGCTCTGGGCCTGCAGTGCCGCTGTCACCGATATTAAAAAGGGGAAAAGTAAAAAGTAATGTTTATTCATGCCACTTGGGTTAAAGGGTTATGTTCTTCCAGGCAAGTTGACCGTTGGGCTTGAAGACAGGCGGCAGCTAATACAAAAAACACAATCCTAAAGCTCCAGTACACCAACTGTATACTTACACAGCGCCTAGTCTCCCTGTTTGTATCGTTAGCAGAAAAATGGATGGTGCTATCTTCATGTCCAAGAGATTTTCAGCAAACTGTACTGGGATCGTGTTTGATATGTGAAGGCTTCCCCGCAGTAGTGCAGTATAACAAGCAGGCTTCCACGCCAGGTTGCGCGGACAAAGGAGAGCAGGCCATTTAGCTAACTGCAGCTTTCAAAATAACCTATAACTAGTATACGAATTTCTGAAAAATAGGAACATTCGTTTTACCCTTCCTCCGCTGGCCTCCGCTGGCGCGAACTTGCAGCTCGTGCCCCAATTTATCCATGCAGCAGAATTTCTTAAATAATAGTAGTAAGAGCTCCAAGCTCGCACTGACACCATTGACAAAGCAAAAAGCCCCCGGATAGTGGAGGCTCTTTTACCTTGACTAAGGGGCTGCTGCTGATACGCTACAACTCAGTAGCGTTAAAGGTATCGCCCTGCGACACATCGCCTGTTTCATAGCCTTTCCGGAACCAGCGGACTCTTTGGGCAGAGGTGCCATGTGTGAAGGAGTCGGGCACCACCCTTCCCGTGGAGCGCTTCTGAAGGCGGTCATCGCCGATGGCACTGGCAGCATTCAGGGCTTCTTCCAGGTCGCCGGGCTCCATAAACCCGGTGGCTTTCTGGGTATGGTGCGCCCATACCCCGGCATAGAAATCAGCCTGCAGCTCTAGCCGTACCATGAGCTTGTTGAAGTCCGCTTCGGATAGTTGCCCTCGCATGGCGTTTACCTGCTCCATGGTGCCCGTGAGTTTCTGCACATGGTGCCCTACCTCGTGGCCCACTACATATGCCTGCGCAAAGTCTCCCGCAGCACCCAGTTTGCGCTCCATTTCGCCGAAAAAGCTCAGGTCGATGTACAGTTTTTCATCGCCTGGGCAATAAAAAGGCCCTGTGGCGGCAGACGCCATTCCACAGGCAGAGTTTACCTGGTCTGAAAACAGCACCAGGGTGGGTTCTCTGTACCCTTGCAGCATCTTGTTCCAGACATCCTCGGTATCTGCCAGTACCACAGCCGTCTGGTTGGCCAGCTCCTGCTCTTCAGGGCTGGGCTGGTAGCTGGTGGACTGGGCATACTGCGGTTCGCCACCCACAAACTGCTGCAGGAACGCAATGGGGTTGGTTCCTGTCAGGAACATCGCCAGCACCACCACCGCGACAATCACCAACCCTACTTTTGAAAAAAGAAGCCGGAACAAAGGGACCAGCAGCATAGGGCTGATGCCTCTGCCACCACCTGCCGATTGTCCTCTACGGTCTTCTATATTGCTGCTTTTTCTTCTGCCTTGCCATTTCATAAAAAGCTGTTTTGATAAAGTGATTACTGGGAGATCGGCACTCTTTCAGCCTCGCAACTGAACGTCCATACCCCTATCCGAAGAGTATAACGCAGGGTGGCTAAACATGGATGTAGGCAATTGAGAGCGCGGGTTGAAACCTGTGAGTGACTGTGCTATCTATACCCCTTTTGCCCCTGTTTTCTCTATCCTGCTTCCATCATCTGAAATAGATCAGGAGGCAATTGATCGTTGTAGTTGTCGGTGTGGCTGGCTTTGCATAATGGATGCTGCAGAAGACCCGGCGCAGCCAGTAAGTAGATAGTCAAGTAGCATGAACGTCCCTGCTGCCCAAATTTCAGGGTGGCCAACGCTGCCCCTGCCATGCCTCATCTGCACTATCCGGTTGGTGCCAGAAACGCCATCCTTCTGCCCTAAGCTTAGTGGTGGGACGAACAAAATATCTCCGCAATTCAAGGTAAAATGGTCGCTAGGGATTCATCCGGGTTTAGTCCCCGCCGAGCAAGTAAACATGATACACTTCGGCGTGATTTTTTGGGTTGGGGTGATACGTATCGAGCTTTCCAAGCTTCACTGCGCTATTCGCTAAATCTCCTGGAGTGAGCGTGACGGGTGAAAACAAGATAGCAGGCAACTGTGCGGGCACCTGGAGTTTATGGTTCCGGAACCTGAGCGTATCCACTAATCCGCCTGCTTCCCATTGGTGAACGATCGGCAAGCCTCCTACGGCATACATGGGGTACCCGCTGATTTCCGGGTTGCCCTGGAGGTTTGTAAAGCTGCGATAGGTAGTGGAAGGGTTTTTCACTTCTTCGAAAAGCGGAAAGCCGTGCACCAGCACAACCCCATTCAGCATGCATACCGCAAGCAGGTAGAAGGCCGGCCGCCTCTTCACGATTGACAAGATGGTTATACCTCCTGCCATAAGACATACAGCCGTCAGGCTAAGCTGTAGTGCCGGGCTAATCAGCCCGGCCTGATAGGCCAGCAGAAACACTACTACCGGTACCCCGCAAGCGGTCAGCAAGAGAATGACCGTATAGACTGCAAGCAAGCGCGTTCCCCATTTATCGCCTTGGTTCTTCGCGTAGCTGGTGTAGAGGTACCGCACATAACTCCCTGTGAGCAATGCCATGGGTATGAGGGCCGGTAATAAATAACGCTCTTTCTTTTCCGGGATGACCGACAAAAGCAACACCGCAAGCGCCAGCCAAACTACCAGGAAGGTATAGTTGCCAGCATACTTTGCCAAGCCTTTCCGGGCAGAAGGGACCAACAGGGCTGCGAGCGTGAACAAGGCCCAGGCACCGGTCTGCGACCAGAAACCCCAGTAGTACCAGAAGGGCCGCACATGCCGGTTAACCCAGGCGGTACTCTCGTCAGCCAGGTTTTGGGCCAGTGCCTCCGGCGCTACCAGCAAAATATACAAGGGCCAGGCAATGCTGACCAGCAGCCCTATGCCGGATGCCATGACAAGGCCCCGCCAGTTTAGCTGAAAAGGGCGGCGGCCAAAGCAATAGCTATAACTCAACAGGAAAGGGAGCAACATCGCGTAAAACGCAACAGGCCCTTTGCTGAGAAATGAGCAACCCAGCAGCAAGCCACAAAGCGCAAACACACCATAGGCAGTGCCCTTGTTTTGGAGGGCTTTGACCAGGTGCCAGATAGCGCCAAGCATAAAACTATGGCAGTATACATCCCAGGTGCCTTCGCGGCCAACGTTAAAAAGTCCGTAAGAACTGGCGAGTACAACAGCCGACAAAAAAGGCATCAACCTGTCGCGGGTTAACTGGCGGGCCAGCAGAAAGAGAAACAAGACCAGCAGCCCTGACATCACAGCAGCCGGAAACCGCAAAGCGCTTAAATCCCCGGCATCCCCGACTGCCATCGCTGCCAAAGCGGTGAGCCAGGTAGGCAGCGGTGGCTTGGCGATCCGTACCTCCCCATTCAGGGTAGGCACCAGCCAGTGCCCGTCCTGTACCATCTCGCGGGCAGCTATAAAGTTCCGGGCTTCCATCAGGTCTACCTCCGCCTTGCCCAGTTGCGGAAAATAGGTAAGTACCACCAGCAGCAACAGCAGCAGCAGCTGTATGCTCGTGTTCTGTAGCCAACCATTTACTTTGGGTACTGCAGGTGATAGAACGTTGACGCGTGGTTTCATGCCTCCTAATTTAATCATAAATGCCTAGCACCCTAGTTTTTGGTGTCTGATCGCAAGCCCTTTATCTTATACCCATGCTGCCGCCCATTCTTTTCTGCACAACGCTAGGGTTTTACTGCCTGCCATTGTGCCTGTGGGCAAGTTTACGTTCAACATCCCTCCCATACATTCCCCCTCGGCTGAAACGTTTGGTCTGAACGCGCTTTTCCAGCCACTTCAGGCTATACCGGTTATAGCAGCAACCCGCTAAAGATCAATTCAGTACATACTATACCTGCATAGCATTCTACTGCTGCAAGACAAAATGCACGCAGGGCAGGTATCCTTTTCAGACATCTCATCCGTAAAAAGACGCACAACATGTTAAAAGTGGCGATTATTATTGGCAGTACCCGGCCTGGGCGCAATGGCGAAGCGGTCGGAAAATGGGTCTATGAAGTAGCGTCTCGTAGAACGGATGCCGCCTATGAACTGATAGATTTGCTGGAGGTAAACCTGCCCCTGCTGGATGAGCCAAACTCGCCGGCCATGCAAAAGTACACGAAGCAGCACACCAAGGATTGGTCGGCCCGGATAGATCCTTTCGATGCCTTTGTCTTTGTTACGCCCGAGTATAACCATGGTGTTCCGGCTGCACTCAAGAATGCCCTGGACTTTCTGTATAAAGAATGGAATAACAAGTCGGCAGGGTTTGTGGGGTACGGAAATGCGGGCGGCGCAAGATCGGTGGAGCACCTACGCAACACCATGGCTGAGTTCAAGATCGCGGATGTGCGGGAGCAGGTGGCGCTCTCTCTTTTCACGGATTTCGAAGATTACAACAAGTTCAAGCCCGCAGCATTCCAGGAGAAAAAAGTAAACGCCATGCTGGATCAGGTAGTAAGTTGGGGCAAGGCCATGAAGCCATTGCGCGAGGAGAAGAAGAACAGCAGTTCAACTAACTGAGCAGGAGATCTACCTCAGACGCCCAGATTGCTGATTATAGACAGGCTAGCTTAGATAACATCTAACGCGCTCACTCGCCTCTGGCGACTGTGTGCTATTCTTAGGGAAGCGTTAGTGTCGGTTTATAACTGACTTTATACCCTGCTAAGCAATTAAATATCCTGGAGAGAGCAGCTTTTAAAAGCCTGAACAGTGGTCTACATGAATCCATTAAGCGCAAATGGAGCAAAAAATACTCAGTAATGGGTATTGGAGCTGCGGGTTGCTTGACCTAGCTTTACTTTTTTAATTCTGTAACGGAAGCCAGCAATATGCTTTCATAACAGAAATCCTTCGGGATAATCACGCCCTTCCAAGCTACCAAGAGAATAAACCGACATTTCCGGCACGTCAGCATCTGGCGTGGCTGCATCAGCTGTTTCGCAATCGAAACAGCTGCCTTGATTGTTTGGAAGCAATCTATACCAGCCAGCTGATTTTATCCCGCAAACCTGCTGCTTTGTCTTTACCTGAATAGGTTGGAGACAGTTGTTAAAGTGCCTGTCCATTACCCAATCCATAGTTCGGCAAAACGGCATTTTCATGAAGCGCCAATAATAGCTTTTAGCTCCTGTAACTCTTCGGGGTGAAGTGGTCGCCACTGCCCGGGGGCCAGCTCTCCGAGGCGGATGTTCACCATGCGGGTCCGGATGAGTTGCTGTACCTGGTACCCCAATTTGTAGCACATCCGCCTGATCTGGCGGTTCAGGCCCTGCGTCAGGATAATGCTGAAGGAGTTTGGCGAGAGTGGCGCCACATGGGCCGGGCGGGTTCTTTTCCCCATGATCACGATACCGGTTGCGAGTCGCGCTAGCATCTCTGGCGTGATGGGTTTGTCCACGGTTACAGCATACTCCTTTTCCTGGTGGTGCGCCGCGTGCGTCACGCGCTCGTAAAGGGTTCCATCGTCGGTCAGCAGCATCAACCCCTCCGATTCTTTGTCTAAGCGCCCAACCGGGAAAACGCGCTGCGCTATGTTGGTGGCCTCTAAAAGGTTACCGGCAATACGCGGGTTGAGCGTTGACTCCACCCCTCTTGGTTTATGGAACGCCAGATAGGTATGCACCTGCGGATTTTTGAGCACGCGCCCATCCAGCGTAACGGTGTCCTCAGGAAGTAAGGCCTGCCGGAGCAGCCCTTTCTGGCCATTCACCAGCACCCTCCCCGCTACTATACAGGCAATGGCTTCTTTGTTAGACAACCCTCCTCTCTGAACCACAAAATACTGCAAAGACGAGGTATGAACTGTCATAAAAGCCGGGACCGGGGTTGAATGTATGAGCAAATGGACCCACAAAGATAACATAAACCACTCAGCGACGCGAACCGCTTCCAATACACAGTAGTAACCTTTCTCCCTCTCCCAATTTACCTGAAAGGGGTATTGCGAATATCCAAAATGTGCCGGCAACAACGTTCAAAAACTATGTTTATGGAAAATTTAAAGATAAATATGAGTATAAGATGAGTGATTACGTGCTTAAAGTTTAACTTAGGCAGAGGTATCCGCCGTACTACTTATTCGTTATACTCACCTACCACAATGACACAAACATTATCCAGTACCAACAAAAAGCAGTTGAGCTTCTGGCAAATCTGGAACATGAGTTTCGGGTTTTTAGGGATCCAGTTCGGCTTTGCCTTACAGAACGCCAACGTTAGTCGCATTTTTGAAACACTTGGGGGTACTGAGATCGCTTTATACTGGCTGGCAGCTCCCGTTACGGGCCTGGTCGTGCAACCCATCATCGGCTATCTGAGCGACCGCACCTGGCATATGCGTTTAGGGCGTCGCCGGCCTTTCTTTCTGATTGGTGCTGTGCTGGCTTCTGCCGCGCTGCTGGCCATGCCCAATGCCTCCCTGCTTTGGATGGCCGTCGGGATGCTGTGGATCCTGGATACGTCGATCAACCTCTCGATGGAGCCGTTTCGGGCCCTGGTAGGCGATTTGCTGCCTTCTAACCAACGAACGATGGGCTTTGCCATGCAGACATTCTTCATCGGGGTAGGCGCTGTGGTCGCCTCCATGCTGCCCTATATCTTCACGAACTGGTTTGGCATCGCCAACACGGCGCCAGAGGGTATGATTCCGCCCTCGGTGAAGTGGTCGTTTTACGTGGGGGCCATTGTTTTCTTCAGCGCAGTACTCTGGACAGTGCTGAAAACAGAGGAATACCCCCCGGAGAACATGGAGGAGTTCAGAGCCGAGAAACGGAACGCCAGCTTCGGTGACGGCGTTCGGGAGACGGTGATGGGCATTTTCAACATGCCTAAAACAATGCTGCAGTTGGCCGTGGTGCAGTTCTTTTCCTGGTTTGCGCTGTTCTCGATGTGGATCTATACCACCAGTGCCCTGACCAGCCACGTGTATGGCGCCACAGACACCACCTCTGCCCTCTATAACGAGGGTGCTGACTGGGTGGGGGTATGCTTTGCCGTATACAATGGGGTGTCTGCTGTCTTTGCGCTGCTGTTGCCCTCGCTGGCCAAAGCGACCAGCCGCCGCCATACCCACCTGATCTGCCTGGTGTTAGGAGGCATCGGCCTGATCTCGGTTTACTTTATCTCGGATCCTACCCTGCTTCTGGTTTCCATGATCGGGGTAGGCATCGCCTGGGCCAGTATCCTATCCATCCCCTACGCTATTCTGGCGGGTGCCCTCCCCGTGAAGCGCATGGGCTATTTTATGGGCGTCTTTAATTTCTTTATCGTCATCCCGCAGATCATAGCGGGTGCCATCCTGGGTTTTCTGGTGGATCAGGTGTTCGGAGGCGAAGCCATCTATGCCCTGGTGCTCGGCGGCGCATCCATGATCTTAGGAGGCTTCCTGACCCTGATTGTCAAAGACGTGGATGCAGACCTGGCGTAGCTTACCTGCCATAGACAATGGTTTTATACCCGGCCCATTAAAAAAGCCTCAGAAGCAGTAGTGCTCTGAGGCTTTTTTAATGGGTAGACTTTGTAGTTAGATGCTATTCTATCTGAACCCAGTGGTTTCAGCGGCTTGACCTAATTCTTGAATGTCCAGCTCCTGTAGCTGATTTACCGCTCCACGCCTGGGGCAGGGGCTCTCCCTTCTCAAGTTGGAATGCGTTTTCCCGCTCGGCGCTGTTTAGCTGAAGCTGCCGGAAAACCGGGGATACTGTTGCGCTGATCACATCAAAAGCAGTGTTTTAAATTGGGATAGCGCTGTAATGGTACAATGCATGTCAGAATTTCAGCGTTTTCAATCATACATGCGCAATTCAATTAAAAAACCCAGCACTCTGGTTATTTATTAAAATAAACAGGCCATACTTAAACGAGTGCTTGATGTGGCGTAGGCTGCTTAGGCGTGATGGTTTTGATGACGCGGGCCGGGTTGCCGACAGCAATAGAGTTATCCGGGATGTCCCGCACCACCACAGCGCCTGCCCCAATCCGGACATTGTTGCCGATGCGCACTTCTCCGATAATACATACATTGGATCCCAGCTCCACATTATCGCCTAGCACAGGAGAACCGGTATAAGAGCCGTCTTCGCGCCGGATATTGCCTAGGGTAGTAGAATGGCGTATAAAACAGTTCTTCCCGATAACGCTGCACCCGTTTACCACCAACGCATGCCCGTGCCCCAGGTAAAGGCCTTTGCCCACAGTTGTCCAGTGCGGTAACTCAATGCCCATAAACCACTCGACCAGTATTTTGTAAAACGCAAGGTAGGGCAGCCAAAGGATCCGCAGCAATTTATTCGTAGAGGCCGGACGCGCCAACCGGAACAGCACCATCACGATCCGGCCCTTCAAATTACCCTTGTTCGTTTCCCAATCCTGAAAAATATATGACATATGATATTTGCTATAATTTGACTTCGCTTTACGGCATCTCTCTTACCGACGTTGCCTGTTCAATCGCCAGATTCGGGGTGCCTTAACAAATAAAATACCTGCACTGATGTCTCCTATCCCTATAAATACTATTTTTCAGCAGGTTCATCTCATAGAACCCTGTATGGTATTTAATAGGCGTATCAGGCGGGTTACGACAGCTTCCCTAGCTAGCAAATTCATACCAAATGACTGATAATGAAACAGTATTCATAAAATAAACGGGTTACTTTTTTTAAGTATAAGAATAAATGCCTATAATTAAACAATTATAATAAATTATTTAACCATGATTAAGAAGACATATCTCAAAACGAAGGAATTTTGTAAGGTAAAATTCACGGTTGGAGCCGAGAATGCCGAGACAGTTGAAATCCTGGGACTTAACAATGACTGGGAGAACCCAACACCAATGAACAAGAAGAAAGGCGGCTTCTTTACTTACGATGCCTCGCTGCCTAAAAACAGCCAGCATGAGTTCCGTTATCTCATCAACAAGTCTATCTGGATGAATGAGCCGGAAGCTGACACCGAGAAGCCAAATGAATTCGGGACATGCAACAGTGTCGTGATCCTTTAGTTGCCGCGATAAACCTGCGCCTATTTAAAAAAAAAATTTACTAAGCCGGTTTTTCTGGCCCTGTAAAGGCTTGGATAAAGGAAATGTATTCATCCACCGAAAAGGCAGCTTACATGTGGTTTGCCATTTCGGTGGTTTTCGTATGATGCGGTAAGTTATAGATTACTGGAACTATAGGTGCTGTTCCAGCGCTTTTCAAGCATCTCCTTTAGGCCGTTGATCACATAGTTGAACTCACGCGTCAGGCGCATGGAGGTTTCTCTGATCAGCACCATGTTTTGCGAGTTATTCTCCAGCAGCTCCCTTCCAAAATCGATGGCGGCGCGCAGACTGTTTGCGCACATCATCTCGAGGCTGGAGTTTATTTTGTGACTGGATGTCCTGTACTCCTTTAAGTCCTGTACCAGCAGGGCGTTGTGCAGTTGCCTTTTGGCATAGTCCAAGCCTGTAATGTTCATGCGCACCAATTGCTCCAAATCATTTTCATCACCTTCCAGCAGATGTTCAAAGTTCACTAGGGTAAAATACTCCCCTTTCTGAAGGATGGCCGGTACTTTGCCCGAACTGCTGTCGCGGCGTGGCTGTTCAACAACTTTTGCTTTCCATTCCGCAGTGCTTTGCGCATAATAAGCGATCTTGTTGCGCAACTCCTCCGGATCGAAAGGCTTGTTCACGAAGTCATTCATGCCTGCCTCCTGCATTCGCTCCCTAAAATCATACTGGGCCGAGGCAGAAAGGGCAATAATCGGCAGGTGTTTATATTTGCTATCGGGTTGTTTTCGGATAACAGCGGAAGCGGTGTAGCCATCCATCTCCGGCATCTGCAAATCCATCAAAACAAGGGCGTAGTCGTGTTGCAGCGCAAGGTCTATGGCCTCAAACCCGTTGGTTGCCACATCAAAGGTTACCCCCCACTTCTCGAAGTACTTCGAGATCACCATCACGTTCACGGGATTGTCTTCCACCAGCAACAGGTATACGCCACTTATATCCTGCACCGCATAAGGGTCTATAGCTTGCCGCTTTTCTTCCACGGTGCTTTCCTCCCCGATCTTTAACTGGAGGTGAAAACTGAATGTGGTGCCTTTTCCGTGCACGCTCTCTACAGTCAGTTTGCTCCCGTAAAGCTGTAGCAGTTTCTGGCTGATGCTCAAGCCCAACCCTGTCCCGCCATACTTCAGGTTGATATCGTAGTCGGCCTGGGTAAATTCCTGGAATATCTTCTCTAGTTTGTCTTCGGGTATACCGATGCCTGTGTCCACCACCTGAAAAGCCAGCAGGACATCCTCGGGTGTCGATTTTAGCACGCGTACCTTCAGGATCACCGTGCCCTCACTCGTGAATTTGATTGCGTTGCTGAGCAGGTTTGTGAGCACCTGGCTGATTTTGATGGGGTCACCGATTAGCTGAGCCGGCAGGCGCTTGTCTATTTCGGCTTTCAGCGACAGGCCTTTTTCCTCGGCGGTAACACTAAGCCCATACAGCAGCGAATCCACCAGCTCCTTCAGGTTCATGTCGCGCTCCGCCAGCTCTACCCGCCCCGACTCAATTTTGCTGTAGTCCAGGATGTCGTTGATGAGGTGCAGCAGGTTATCGGCCGACAGCTTCAGGGTGCTGATAAACTCTTTCTGCTCAGGGGTATACCGGGTGCCTTTTAACAGGTTGGCAATGCTAACGATGGCATTGAGTGGCGTGCGAATCTCATGGCTGACAGTAGACAGGAACTCTGCTTTTACCTTGGAGGCAGCTTCTGCCTCTCGCTTGGCCCGTAGCAGTTCCTGCTCATACACTTTCCGGTCAGTGATGTCAAAAAAGGTGGTACGGAACAGCAGCGGCTCTCCGGTGGCGTCCTTCAGCATGCGGCTGTTAAGCAGCACCGGAAGCAGCTTGCCGTTTTTGCACCTCAGGTCGAAGTTTACCTCATTCACATAGCCCTGCATCTGAAGAAGCGGCCCGAAATGGGTTTCATAGTACATTTTGCCCCCGATCGGGAAAAGGTCCTGTAACTTTTGCTTGCGCAGGACTTCTTCCGGCCTAAAGCCGAGCCAGTTTAAAAGCGTCGCGTTTATCTTAACGATTGTACCGTCGGGCAAAGCGGACATATACCCGCACGGCGCATGTTCATACAGATCCTCCGCACTTTCAGCAATCAGTGCACTCAATCCTCCCTCATTCAAATCATCATCCTGTACCTGCATTCGTTTTGTTATTAACCTACAAGAATGCCTTCATCGCAACTATCGTTTCCTGGGGTGCACTCAGGTTGGGGCAATGTCCGGTTGCCTTCAATACCATCAGTTCACTGTCAGCAATGTTCTGCTGGGTATAAGCGCCTACTTTCATAGGGGCGATCACGTCTTCAGAACACTGCAGGATCAGCACTTTGGCTTTAATCTTTTTCAAATCGGCACGGTTATCCGAGAGGAAAGTGGTGCGGGCGAAATGCTTGGCAATTTCAGGGTTGGTGCGGCAAAAACTGTTGGTCAGTTCCTGCCCTAACTCCGGACGGTCCGAGTTACCCATAATTACGGGAGCCATGGCAGCAGACCAGCCCAGATAGTTGCTGTCTAATGACTCCAGCAGTTCCTGTATGTCCTGCTCAGAAAACCCGCCGGTATAATCATCCTTGTTAATGTAACAGGGAGACGGGCAGATCATCACCAGTTTTTCGAAGTGCTCTGGTCTGTCAATCGCCGCCAGGGCACCGATCATCGCGCTCACCGAGTGGCCTACAAAAACGATGTCTTTTACATTTAGCGCGTCACAGATCTCGTTCACGTCATTGGCATAGCCGTGCAGCGTTTCGTATTTTACTTTGTTGAAAGCCGAGCTGTCGGACTTGCCTGCACCCACTAAATCAAACAGAACAATTTTGTAATCGTCCTGAAAAGCCGGGGTGATGTAGCGCCACATGTTCTGGTCACAGCCATAGCCGTGGGCAAAGAGCATAACTTTATCGCCGCTCCCACTTATCTGTACATTATTTCTTTTTAGAATATCCAATGTTTTAGAATTAAGTGATTTAATCACGTGTGAAGTTATTTACCCAAATGTACTAATTGTACGCTTAAGTTTTATATGCAATTATATTGCATGATAGTTTGTAGTCCGAAGCGCTAAACGCTGCATGTAGCACGTATCAAAATAATTTGTGTCAAATCCGCTGTTCCTAAGCAATTTACTGGTACACGCAACAATGAAGTTGAAGAATCAACAGTAGGTATGATTTTTTGATTATCCTATGCCCAGGAAATTTCCAGATGCATTACTAAGGTTTCCAAAGAACTCTTTTAGTTACATACCAATTAACTTTATTGTGAGTTCGCTCCAAATAGCCGAAGCTTGGTTTAAACTGTACCGCACCCTCCGTCACTTCGTCTAGCCAAACCCTTAAATAAGATGTAACAGCCTACAATCATTTAACCTTCATTCGCATACGATCACATGCAATAATAAAACGTTTTTTTGTTATATTTATTATAATAAAGTTATTATAACCAATTATATCCTGGTCTATTTTATATCTTACATTGCATAGATCGGTCCACATTTCTCCCCCCATTAGATACGGGCTATATCAAGTGCCTGGATGAATGCAGGATTTGCCCCGCTTATCCAAACATGTTGGCAGTTCGCCCTGTATGCTTTGTTCCTGCGTTTGATAGATCATGCGTCTACAGACACCGGTTGATTTTATCCTGATGGGATTCGCAAGAAAAGAGTGAAAGCGCTTTCAACGCAAATACACTTAATACCCTTGGAAGCAAAGCGAAAGTCCAGCCATCACGTGGCCGTCTGCTTAAAACCTGAAACCCACCGATACATAGGGCAGTACGTCTTCTTCCGAGACGCCCACTACTCCCTGCAGTAAAATCAGTTTGGCAGGTACCAGATAAAAGCCACCGCCATAACCGGTGTGCCATTTATCGGAAGGCATGCCCTCCGCCCACACGCGGCCAATATCATGAAAACCGATCAGGCCAACGGAGCCGGGGAAGAGATATGATTTGAAGTCAAACAGCTTGTAGCGCAGTTCCAGGTTATGGTATAACATGCTTTCGCCGGCAAAACGGAAGTTGCGGTAGCCGCGCAGGTTGTTGTTCCCACTAAGGTACAGCAACTGATAGAAATCCGGCTGCCCGATGGTGGTACCGCCCCCTACCCGGTTCGCCAACACCAGATGGCTGTTGCCTCCTGGGTTCAGGTAGAAACTGAAAGCTGCCTGCGCCTGCCCGAAGCTGTTCCTGGCGTCATCTAACTGCTTCATGGCTTTTACCAACAAATCAAAATGCACCCCGCTAGACGGTAGCATTTTATCTGAACGCGTGTCCAGTTCAAGCCCCGTAACAGCACCCGCGAAGAGTTTTCCGGAGAAGATGCGCTCTGCAGGGCGTTGCTCCTGATAAGACACGATAAAGCGCCCCTCGTTGTCCGAAGCCTCATTGTTGTAAACCTGGGCAGCGAGTCCAGCATTAAGCTTTAGATGCGGCCCCATGTTGCGGTGCAGTTTTATTTCAGAAGTTACAAAGTCGTAGCGGGTGCGGTAGTAGCGGATGGGCCTGTCCCCCACTTCCAGAAAGTTGGTCTCGTTGCCGATACCGAAGAAATTGCTTGTATTGTTTGGGGCGCGCCCGTCCACATCCACCGACAAGCTCGTTTGGCCCCATATATCCGTAAAATAGCCGTTGTACCTGAAAAAGGTCGCATTGGTAGCAAGGGCATGGCCCAGCAGCAGCCGGTGTCGGGCCGCAAAGGGCTTTTTGCGGAAACCGTGCCTGGTATACAGCAGGCCTGCACCAACCAACACCCCATCGTCCAGGTTATACCCCACCGTCAGTAGGGGCATCACCACATCATACTCAAATGCCCGTGGATCAAATTCATTGATCGCATCGTTTTTAGCTGTGCGGATTTTGGCAAGCGATGCCTTCGGGAACACATCGTCCTCGTCTGAGCGGTCATAGATGTATAACCTTTGCCTGTTGCGAAAGCTATCCTCCACCTGAAACGTGTCGTCGCTGCCCCCGCCAACCAGCCTCACCTTAATAGGCGTCTTTGCCTGCCCCTTCACCACAAATGTGTCATCATCGCCCCTTCCGTAAAGGCGCACCTCCTTGGTTACCGCGGGGTCAAAGGTGCGTTGGTAGAGCAGCCTCCCTCGTTTGTCATTGTCCACTTTCTTGTGAATACTGACAGTTAGAGGCCCGTTTTCGTTTCCGTAGCTTATCTTAAACAACTCGTCTTTATCCGAAGCGGCCACATCCACGGTTTTTGCCAGGAAGCGGTAGTACCGCATGGCCTGCTCCATCAGGTTGTCGCGCCGCGCCAATAGCTTCGAGGCGATTTCCTTCCCCGACAAGCGGTAGATCGGGTCAGGCAACCGGCGAACTGCCTCCTGAATCAACTGGTCGGTCAGGGCCTGCTGCACGTTCTTCACCTGCGCCTGCCATTCCGACTCGCTAAGCCCGTTCAGGAACAGCCTGTCAAAGTAGCGGGCATTAAAATTATACCCTTCAATATCCCTGATCTTCTCATCAAACCCCTGAAACTTGGGCATGATCCACTTTCGGGAAGCCACTGTCGGGATGACGCCGGTATTCACAAAAAAAACCTGGTCCCGATCGCGGGGCAAGGGCAGGTATAAGTCGCCTAACGAATCCTCGCGCTCCACCCAGCGCCACTGGTCATCGTGCCGGTCCCAGTCGCCGATCACGATGTCAAGCAGCCTGGCCCGTAGCACCAGGGTTTGTTCCACGCGGTTGTCGTTGTCGTCTTCCAGCTCTTCCAGTACTTTCTCGGTATTGTCGGTGTCTCTGGCCAGGAGCGGCTCCCGCTCTTCAAACAGGTATACCTTCTCGGCAAACTCTTTTCTGTATTCTCCCAGGGCCTGGTCGTCGGGGAGGTATACGACCTCCGGGTTGGCGTGGGGCACCCCCAGGGCTTTGGCTAGCGGTGGCACCACCAGGGCCCCGAACGGGTGGGATGCAGAGATCTGGTCCTGCACAATGGATTTGGCCACAGTGGCGCGCAGGTTCTCAGGCAGGGCTAATCCGGGGTCTTTCTGGATCGTGCGCAGCACCCACTCGTTACCGTCCGCGTCTTCGAGCCGCAGTGATTTCGTCTGCTGCCCACCGCCCTGCTTCAGGATCTTCATCCCCCCTCTTTCCGCGCCCATGTTAAACACGCGCATTTTGACGGGCGTTGCCCAGATGGTGCGGTAGTTCTCGCCAAACCAGTACCGGTGGGCGTTGCTAACATCATTGTATTCAGGGGCAATGGCAAGGGTGATGCTATCTGGGAAAGCCGTTTGGCTGAAGCTTTGAGAGGCACTACCTAAGCAGATACTAAGCGATAAGGCGCTTAGCTTAATAAACTTTAGCAGCATATAGGGTTTAAATGTGTATGAAGCACATGTACGGAAAAAGAGGCATCACAGTCAACCTGATCTGCTGTTTGCCCCCAGGCAATCCAGGCCAAGGCCACCGAAGTATGCTGATAATGCATACTTCGGCCTAACCAAGGGGGTATAAACACAGCAGCCGCCAGCAGGACTTCCTGCTGGCGGCTGCTGTGTTAAGGATACTTTCATAAGGCTATGCCCTGACCAGTCCGTTGCTCTTCACGAGCCATTTATAACTGGTAAGCTCTTCCAGGGCCATAGGGCCTCGTGCATGCAGCTTCTGGGTACTGATGCCTATCTCGGCACCTAAACCAAACTGGGAGCCGTCTGTGAAGGCGGTAGAAGTATTCGCGTAAACGGCAGCGGCATCCACGGCACGCATAAACTGGTCTACATGCTCCTCGTTTTCCGAGATAATGGCCTCACTGTGCTGCGAGGTATGGGCGTTGATATGGTCAATCGCCTCGTCCAGGCTGGCAACTGTTTTAACCGCCATTTTCAGCGACAGGAACTCTGTGCCGAAGTGCTCGTCGGTAGCCGGGTGCAGCAGGTTTTCCGGGTAAGTAGCCTTCAGTACACCGTAGGCAGGCGCATCGGCAAACACCTCCACTTGCTTCTCGGCCAGACCCTTGCCAATCGCCGTGAGGTCTGCCAGCCTGCTTTGGTGAATCACCAGGCTGTCCAGGGCATTGCACACGCTTACCCGGCGGGTCTTGGCATTCACCACGATCTCTTTGCCTTTCTCCAGGTCGGCAAACTCATCGAAGTAAGTATGCACAATGCCTGCGCCGGTTTCGATCACAGGGACTTTGGAGTTTTCGCGCACATAATTGATCAAGCCCTGGCTTCCGCGCGGGATAATCACGTCCACATACTCCACAGCGTGCAGCATTTCGTGCGTGGCCTCGCGGTCTGGCGGAAGCAGTTGCACAATGTTCGTATCGACGCCATGCTGCGCCAGCACTTCATGAATCAGCTTCACGATCGCCACATTCGATTCGTTGGCATCGCTGCCGCCTTTCAGGAGCAGGGCATTGCCTGAACGAAGGCAAAGGCTGAAAACGTCAAATGTCACGTTTGGCCGGGCCTCGTAAATAATACCGATCACGCCGAGCGGCACGGATACTTTCTTCAGCTGCAGGCCATTCTCCAGGCTACGCTCCGACAGCACCCTGCCAAGCGGCGAAGGCAATTTGGCCACGCTGCGCAGATCGGCGGCGATGCCTGCGATACGGTCAGCGGTCAGCTTCAGCCGGTCGTATTTGGGGTCATCAGCGTCCATGCGGTCCAGGTCCCTTTGGTTCGCGGCCAGGATGGTATCGGTAGCCTCCACTGCCCGCGACGCCAGGTCCTCGAGCACCTGCACGACTTTTTCCTCTGGCAATAGGCTCAGCTTTCTGCTGGCCTGCTTAACACTGCTAAAAACCTGTTGTAAACTCATATTGTTAGACACTGTGGTATTCAAATAAATAAAGATAATCGTAATGTACGATAGGTTTTTGATTACTCAAACCTATTCTCTCGGTTGCTTTCTTAGAGCCGTACTCTGCTTTTCCGAGGCCCAGGCGTTCGCCCTGCTCATCGGTCACCCGGATGATGTCCCCTTTCGAGAAGTTGCCTGACACGGCTACGATGCCCACCGGAAGCAAGCTGTTGGCGTCATCGGAATGCAGGGCCTCTTTCGCCCCCGCGTTAATCACCACTTCGCCCTTGGTGTAGTTATCGCTGTGAGCGACCCACTTCTTCAGGCCCGGCTTCATCGACTCCGGCTCAAAATAGGTAGCCGTCAGTTCGTTATTGTAAAAATCGACCAGCACATTGTCGCGGTTACCGTTGGCAATAAACACATGGATACCCAGGTAAGCGGCCTTCTTGGCCATCTTCATCTTGCTCTGCATCCCCCCGCGCCCAAACGACGACTTGGAGGAAGATACATAGCGGCCCATACCCCTGCTTCGGCTGGCTACGCGCTCTATGAGTATGGAGGCAGGGTCATCGGGGTGCCCTTTATAGATACCGTCCACATTGGTCAGCAGCAACAGGGTGTCGGCGTCGATCATGGCGGCGGTCATACTGGCCAGCTCATCGTTGTCCGTAAACATAAGCTCCGTTACAGCCACAGCATCGTTCTCATTGATGATCGGGATGATGTTGTGGTTTAGCAGGCCCGTCAGGCACCCTTTGATGTTCAGGAAGTGCCGTCGCGACAGGAAATCCTGGGGCGTTACGACAATTTGCGCTACCTGGTGGCCTGCCTCGCGAAAGAGGTCCTTGTAAGAGTGAATGATGTCGATCTGCCCGACTGAGGCCAGGATCTGCCGCTGCACGACAGCCTCCGTTTTTTCATCAAACGTGATGTTGTTGCGGGCAAAGGCAACCGCCCCCGAAGAGACGAGCACTACTTGAACGCCTTTCTCCTTCAAATAAACAATCTGGCCGACAATTTTGGCCATTCGTTCTTTGTCTGGTGAGCCGTCTGCTTTGGTCAGTACATTAGAACCGACTTTCACGACGACCCGCTGAGGTTGATAATCCATGTTTGTTTTTGCTGATGTATAAATAGGCAGCGGGCAGAAAACCACTGTTAACTGCCGCGCTGTCAGGCTTTAAAAAGTATTGTAGTACAGAAGCACCCCGCCTGGCTGCTTAAGCAGCCAGGCGGGGTGCTTGGGAGGAGCGCCGATTGGTTAGCCTTCCGGGAACAGTCTGTGAAAGAGAAATGGCGTGCCTTACTTCAAGAGATCCTGCAAGGCACCCAGGGTAATTCTATCGTTGCTATTGCTGCCTGCGCTTTTCTCGCGCTGCTCTTTTAGGGTAAGGATACGCTGATGCGACTCTACCAGTCCTTTGATCACGGCAGAACTCAGGCCCTGGTGCTCCATCTCGTTCAGGCCGGTAATCGTGCAGCCCTCCGGAGTGGTTACCTTATCAATTTCCTGCTCTGGGTGCGATCGGTTGATCTTAAGTAGCGTGGAAGCGCCTTTACTTACCTGTACGGCAATCTTCTGGGCGTCCTCGGCATCCAGCCCCAACTGAATCCCACCCTGCGTTACAGCCCGGATGAACCGCATGTTAAACGCGATACCGCTGGAACAAAGTACCGTGGCACCGGCCATCAGTTCCTCCTCGATCACCAGGGTTTCGCCAAGGCAGTTGAATATTTCCTGCACGTCATCCTCCACACCGGCTGCTCGCGTGTTGAAAGCAAGGCTGGTCATGGACTCATGCACCGATATAGCGGTGTTTGGCATGCACCTTACAATCGGGAAGTCTCCCGCCAGGTCATAAATGTTTTCGATCGTGACCCCGGCGATTACGCTCATCAGTACATGCTTCTCAGGGTCCAGGTCAGGCTTGATGGCGTTGAGGACATGCTCTAATTGAGCGGGCTGCACACAAAGCCGGGCTGCACACAAAGCAATATATACCGGCAATTCTTCACTGCAAAGTTATTGTCGCTGGTCACGTGCAGGCCTTTATCTTTGAGATGTTGTAGTGATTTCGTGTTTCTCCTGGTCACATAGATATTCTCCGGCTCATATTTCCCATTGCTCAAAAGTCCTTCTGCAATGGCTTTTCCAAGATTACCTGCTCCCAGGATGGCTACGTTATCAATCTGCATGCTAATGTGTTTTTTGTTTGTTCGGTGAATATAAATGTCAGGCGATTGTTGAATTGCCTGACTGCAAAAGTACAAAAAAATGAGGTGGATAAAAAATAGACAGGGTGTTACGCACCACTGGGACACTGTTTCTGAAGTCGTTTCACATAGCCAATCTATATAGCTAATTATACCGTGTAAATTGCGGTAATATTAGCGCTTCATGATATGATGCGTGCATAAGGACCACTGGCACACAAAATCACATCAAATTGAAATAAAGGGATTTACACGCGCCTAACAACTTACTAAACGAACTGATCATTTCACTTTTAAGCCTAATCAAATTAGTCTTCGCATTTTTGATTTAATATTGATCTAAAATCATGCTTGCATGAGCTTTTATTTTATTTTTAAATTAAGCCGCACTTTTATATCAAGTTGGCAAAAAAGCATGGTATAGCCCTGGCGTGGCGTGCAAGCAACCACAACGGGAAATTGCAATTTTCTACTATTACACACCCTTCAACTTACGTCAGGGGGAGGTGCTAAACCGCTGCGTTAATTTGCCTGCGCTACTGCGCCTGCCCTAAGAAACTGACAACTAAAAACGCCTCGCCAGCGGTGTAGCCTATCGCACGGTGGTCCTGAATTTATGCCATCGCCAGCGGTTTAATGTTTTGGTTGCTTCGGAACAGGTTTTGTGGGTCATACTTCGACTTGATATGGACGAGACGGTCGTAGTTCGGGCCATAGGCAGAGCCAATGCGGCTCGCATCATCCTGCGTCATGAAATTGACATAAACACCACCGGTGGCATAAGGGGCCGTTGCCTCGTAGAAGTCCCGCGCCCACAAAATGCAGGCATCGTCCTGAGCGGCATCGTCCCAGCGGGTGTGCACATTCATCACATAGTTAGCGGTGCGGTGCGGATAAGCAGTCGCATCCGGGGCAACCTCGTTCATCTTGCCGCCTACCTGACCGATGAAGATTTCTGTTTGCGATGACGGCAGTTTTTTGGAAAAGGCAATCAGTTGTTCAATCACCTCATCCGACAGCGATTCGAAATTGTGGGACTTCCAGTAGTTGCGGGAGCCCGGCGTCAGCAACGGATCAAAGGCTTGCTGCCACTTGATAAAGGGGTGTGGACCGATCACATCCACAATTGGTCTCATAAATTCACGAAGCGGCTTGAACACCTTTTCGCCTTCCTGCATGTTGCCCGTGTGGAAAGCAGCCAATATAATCACAAGCTTCCCGTGCCACTGCTCGGGTAAAAAAGGCAACGGGGGCGCATAGCGCGTGATAGCCCATACGGTGGATTCGTTGGAAAGCTTAGCGGAAAACGCGCGGTAGTAATCCAGGACTTTTTTAGTTTCCTCAAACGGGTATATTAAGAGCCCGGACAGGACTTCGGGCCCCACTGGGTGCAGCTTAAACTCAAAAGAGGTGACGATGCCAAAATTCCCGCCCCCTCCTCTTATGGCCCAGAACAAATCAGGGTGCTGCTGCTCGTTGGTGTGCAGCAATTTCCCATCTGCCGTTACCAAATCCGCGCTGAGCAGGTTATCAATGGTCATCCCGTATTTTCGGCTTATCCACCCGAAACCTCCCCCAAGGGTTAGTCCGGCTATACCTGTCGTAGAACTCACGCCAATTGGGGTAGCCAGGCCAAAAGCCTGCGCTTCCTGGTCGAAGTCACCCAGCGTACAGCCTGGCTGCACCCGTGCCGTCCTGTTTTCCGGGTCTATCCTGATTCCCTTCATCGGCTTTAGGTCAATCATCAAACCGCCCTCCGTTAAGGCGCTGCCTGCAATGTTGTGGCCAGCGCCGCGCACCGATACTAACAACCGATGCTCTGCCGCCAATTGCACGGCCTGTTGCACATCGGCCGTGCCTGCGCATTGCACAATTAAACTAGGGCGTTTATCTATCATACTGTTCCAGATTGCCCGGACTTCATCATAATTTGATGCATCCGGGGTTACCACCTCACCCCGCAGTTTATCTGAAAACTGGTTAAGCGCTTCTGACGACAGTTGCTTTGTACCACCGTCTATTGTTTTGACATTATACTCCTTCATCACAGCCTCCTGTTCTAAAATGTTACTTTATACATTTTAATTTATACGTTATCTATTTCAATACCCGTATAACTTACCTCAGTATAAACTTAGCTTTGCCACAAATAATCAACTGTTTATCAGTAATTTACACTAAACAACACGCATGTATATAGGTATAAGCTACTACAGCGTGGAGCGCACGTAGTATGAATTTAAAATAGCTTTCCTCAGGTAGGGGAGCAAAAGCCAGACGGTAAAAATCAGCGGTCACAGGTAAAGAAACAGGGCTACTACAACGCCAGACGCGGTATTAAATTAGATGTAGGCATATCCACCCTATCACCCCCTCGACCTTTTTTTACCATATTTTCAGCACAACAAAATTAGTATATAGCACACATGATATCATTGATTTATGCTTTTCATAAAGTTAAAACACGAATGAATGTAACACGGGAATAATTGATTTATGACAACATTTCTGCCATAATATCGTCCAAACAATAGATATGCTAAATACCGTTGTATGAAATAATACAAAACATGAATAAAATACTTCTACTCGCTTTTGCGCTGTTTTTATCCAATTTTGCTTCTGCGCAAAGCCCGGATGACAAACCGGAGGAAAAGCCGACTTTGCAGCTAGGCGGCGCGCTTCGCTTTAATTATAACCTCTCTACCTGGAAGGATGACCAAGTGGAACGCGGCGGGGATTTCGGGTTTGATGTCTTCCGCATCAACGCCATCGCAGCCTACAAGGGCATTAAACTGAATGCGGAATACCGCCAATATTCCGAAGGGTTCGGTGGCGGCTTCTTGAAGCAGGGGTGGTTTCAATACGACTTTTCGGATGTCTCCCAGATACAGGTCGGCCTCAACCAGGTGCCTTTTGGTATTCAGCAGTACAATTCGCATAACTGGTTCTTCAACATTACTTATTATGTGGGCTTCGAGGATGACCACGACATGGGCGTGAAGTATATACACGATACGGGCAGGTGGCAATGGCAGGCAGCTTTTTACAAAAATGCGGAGGAGTTTGTATTCGGACCATCTGAACCGAGCCCAAACCGCTACTCTTATGACATAACCGGCCGCAACAAAGAAAACAACCAGCTTAACTTCAAGGCGCTCCGCCGTATAGGTGAAGGCATGGAGCATGAGCTGGGAGCATCGGTGCAAGGTGGTTTGGTGTATAACCTCGACACAGAGGAAAACGGCACCCGCCACGCCAGCGCCATCCACTATGAGTACAAGCCACAGGAAAGCCCTTGGAACGTGAAGCTGCAAGCCATGTATTACCGGATTAACCCGAAGTACGCTACAGGGCAGGATCTCGATTTTGTGGAAATGGGCGCTTACGGAGCCAATTACAATGTGGCAGACAAAGGCGAGCTCTATACGGCTAATGTTTCCTACCACCTTCCCATCGACTCCAAGGTGCTGCAGGGCATCACTTTCTACGACAACTACGGCTACTATAACAAGCGCGTAGCAGGCTTCGAAAACTCGCACATGAACGTATTAGGCGCCCTATTTACGGCAGGCTCTATGTATATCTACACCGATGCCGCCTTTGGGTATAACCAGCCCTGGCTAGGTCCGCAGTGGGCAAATGCCTTTACCGAAGGCACCCCCGGCGATACCGACTGGCACATGCGCTTTAACATCAACATGGGATATTATTTCTGATCATAAAAAGCTAGATGAATGAGTAAAGTAGCAAGAAGCGACACCAAGAAATCATTTGGGCTGGAAGTAAACGGTCCTGTTTTCTGGTCTTCCATTATCATATTAATTCTAAGTATTACCCTGGTGCTCATTTTCCGGGAGGGTGCAGAGGCATTTTTTGCGGACGTACAGGCGGCGGTTACCTCCACCATGGGCTGGCTGTTCATCCTGAGCGTGAACGTATTTGTGGTCTTCTGCCTTTACATGGCATTTGGCAAGTTCGGCGATATACGGTTGGGCGGCAAAAACGCAAAGCCTGAGTTCAGCACATCCTCCTGGTTTGCCATGCTGTTCAGTGCAGGTATGGGTATCGGCTTGCTGTTCTGGAGCATCGCTGAGCCGATCAACCACTTCCAGACGCCGCCGATGGGTGAATCGGGTACACCGGAGGCCGCGCGCCAGGCTATGAACTTCACGTTTCTGCACTGGGGTTTTCATGCCTGGGCCATTTATGCACTGGTGGGGCTTTCATTGGCATACTTTACATACAGCCGTAAATTACCGCTCACCATCCGCTCAGTGTTCTACCCGTTTCTAGGCGAACGCATTCATGGCCGGATCGGTGATGTGATTGACGTGTTGGCAGTGATCGCCACGGTGTTCGGCCTGGCCACTTCCCTGGGATTGGGTGTAAAGCAGGTGGCAGCCGGTTTGCACCATGTGTTCCCGGTGATCTCCAGCGACGTTACGACCCAGGTCATGCTGATTGCCGGCATCACAGGTATAGCCACTATTTCGGTGGTGACCGGTGTAGACAAAGGGGTACGTATCCTGAGCGAGTGGAACATACGGATTGCCCTGTTAGTGTTGGTAGCCGTGCTCGTTTTAGGACCGACAGTGTTTATTCTGGGCTCTTACGTCCAAAACACCGGATCATACCTCGGTAATTTTCTGCAGTTATCTTTCTGGAATGAGGCCTATGCCACTACAAACTGGCAAGGGGGCTGGACCGTCTTTTACTGGGCCTGGTGGATCTCATGGGCGCCATTCGTGGGTATTTTTATTGCCCGTGTCTCGAAGGGCCGTACCATCAAAGAGTTTGTGCTGGGCGTGCTGATCGTGCCTTCTCTGCTTTCTTTCCTCTGGATGACCGTTTTCGGAAGTACTGCCCTGCGCGATGTGCTGGCCGGGGAAACTGCCGTAGCAGAAGCGGTGGCGACCGACATGTCCACTGCCTTGTTCGTGTTCTTCGAGCAACTCCCCTTCTCCACGGTGCTCTCCGTGATCGGCATTATCCTCGTCACGGGCTTCTTCGTCACGTCTTCCGACTCCGGTTCATTGGTGGTGGATAGCCTGACCTCCGGCGGTCGCGCAGACTCCCCGGTGGCCATCCGTATCTTCTGGGCCCTGGCCGAGGGTGCTGTGGCGGCTGTACTGCTTTTAGGCGGAGGCCTGCAGGCCCTCCAGACGGCGGTGATCATCACGGGACTGCCTTTTGCCATTATACTGCTCATTATGTGCTACAGCTTATACCGTGGCCTGAGCGAAGAACTGGAAGAGGAAACTAAATTGGGCCATGCACAGCAGCGCAAGGACTACCAGCAGCTGGTGTCTGAGGTACTCTCAAAGCGTGCCGTGAAACATGAGGCTAAGTTGGCCGAGGGAAATAACAGAGAAAATAACACAAACAAACCGATACTATGATAGCGATCGACGCGATGATGGTCTGCCTGGACCTGAGTGACATAGATGAGAAATTAGTAGCGTTTACCCGCTCTATCTGCGAGCGCCTAACCGTTAGGAAGGTATACTTCGTCCATAATGTCAGAACCTCTGAGTTGAGCGACGATTTCAGGGACTTCTTCGGGGACGTGGATTTGGTAAGCGAAATCGAGGGCAACATCTCCGACATCGTGGCGGAAGGATTTGGAAACGCTGCCGAGTATGAGATCCTGGTAAGCGAGGAGCCGAACACGGAGGTGATCATGGCTGAGCTCGTGAAGCGCTACAAGATAAAACTGACGCTGCTTGGCAAGCGTATGAGCGACAAAAGCACGGGAGCCCTTGGCAGGAAGCTGCTTCGCATCCTGCCCTGCAGCGTGCTCGTGCTCCCTGAAACAGCCAGCTTCAACATCAGCAATGTCCTGACGCCTATAGATTTCTCGGACACCTCCATCCACGCCCTGCACCTGAGCAAGAGCCTGGCAGACCAACTGGGCCTTCACCTCGAAATTGTACATGTGTATAAGCTCCCGACGCAGTATTTCCCCCTGATCTCAGAAGAGAAAGCGATCAAAAAGGCTGAAGAAGTGGTGCGGAACAGGTTTACGGAGATGCAGAAAGACCACAAGGAAATTGCTGACCTACCCTATACCCTGGTGCGGGCTGCCGGCAAGAGCATTGCGGAACGGATTGTGTTACAACTGCGCAAGGGCAAGCATGACCTGCTGGTGCTTGGGCTAAAAGGGAATAACCCAATTCCGTCGCTCAGCCTGGGTAGCGTGCCTACGCAGATTTACAACATGGAAATCAACACGCCGCTTTGGCTGGTTTACTCCGAAGAGGTCATCAAATAAGCGAAATCAAATTACCCGGGTATAATAAGACCCATCCCCGTTTAACCTTTTTGATTGAAAGGTATAAACGGGAATGGGCCTTTTTTTAGCTTTGATGCGAACTAGGTGTTCATGGTATTCTGCACCAGGTTGCTGATTCCGGTTACGACCATATCCACGCCAATGGCCCCTACAAAGAAGCCGTTGATGCGCAGCAGTAATTCCATGTTCTTATCGAAAGCGGTTTGCACCCTTTTGGAGCGCATCCCTCCCCTGATCATCTTCAAGCCCATAATGATGGCAAAGTTAAAGAACATGATCAACACCAGCGAAAGCACGCTCTGCCAAAGCACCAGTTCGTCGGCCATCAGGATGGTCAGGGAAATGGTGCCCGCGCCTACCATAAAGGGCAATGCAATCTCAGAAGCAAGGTCGTGCAGGTCTCCCTTAATCTGGATAAAGGCTTTTTTGCCCTGCACAATAAAGATATAGGCAAGCGAGAAAAGAACTATCCCGCCAAAAATCCGAAAGGACTCAAAATTTATCCGGAACACTTTCTGGAACACCACATCACCGAACAATAAGAACACCATAAAGATGAAAAACGAGATGATGGAGGCTTTCAGGAAAACGGAGCGAAAATCCGCGTCCGAGAGGTCCTGCATGACTGGCTTTAGGTATAAAAAAAGCGCAAATGGATTCAGCATCACTAAAAAGCTAAAAATTGCTGCGATCATAGGCTGGTGTATGGTAATTATCGGTAAAACAATGTTTTGAGCTCCTGCAAATGCGCCTACGTAAGCGCTCCGAGCAGGAAGAAGCCACAAGTTGAGAAATCCTGAGGCAAAACCAAGGCTAGAGCGGCACCCGCGGGTAATTTTCTACCTCCTCCTCCTTTCCTTCCCTGGATTTCACAAGTCGACTTGGCCTGTTCTGCTGTGCTGCTGCGCGGGCATTTTCCAGTGCTTGTGCCTCGTCCTCGTGCTTATAGAGGCACTCCCCGTCTCGGTTTAGCACACACCACTGCTGGGCGCCCTCATCCCACTGCACCTTAAAAAAATTGCCGCCCGGCGACTCTTTGTTACGTATCAAGTCGAGGATGATCTTGCCGTCACTTTTGTTGCCATCGGGGTATAGCATGGGCAACATGGCGAAGAAAATGTAATACAGGGAGAAATAGGTAAACTGATACGTCAGCATGCCCGCTTCCAAATGGTTGTGCTCAATCAGGTAGATGATAACCAGGGCGCCTATGGCGTTGAAAAAAGAGCCTCCGGCAAACACCAGGATATTGGCAAGCCGGTTGTTGCGCCTCAGGTTATCAAAGGTGCATTGGCCGTACCAAAAATAGTATTTGCGCACCTCCACCATGCCTACCCTAAGGATCACGTTCCCGGACCCTATGGTTACCTTGATGTTTTTAGCCCCCATGAGCCAGGCAAAAAAAACATGCCCTGATTCGTGCAGAAAAGAGATGATAGGTAACACCAGGAAGAAAGCCAGAAAAAACTTAGGCAGATCTTGTAACTCAAACATAGGCTATAACATACGCTTTCGAGCTTATAGGTTTACATCTTTGGGTATAGAGTTACCCGCGCGCATAGAACTGTGTTGAAAAAATTAAAGGCCGCCTTCCATTTCAGGGAAGCGGCCTTAGGTATACGTTTCAATATGCTAATTCTTTGCCTGAACGGGCATGTCTTCCAGTTGGGCGTAGCTTAGTTTCCAGGAACCGTCTTCGCCTTTTTTCCAGAGCAGGATAAAGTTCCCCTCACCGTACCCATGGGGCATCTCCGGAGAACTTGGCAGTACATCCACAGAGAAAGTACCCGCCTCGTATGCAATCTCCCCGTCTTCGCCAGAGCTGACAACATTTGTCTTCAGATCTTTGATGGTGCCCAGCGTTTCGCCTACCCACTTTTCCGCAACTTCGGCTTTGCCTTTGTAATGGGCCTCGCCCTGCACAAAATCTACATCATCAGCCAACAAGGCATTCAGCTCACTGGCGGCATTATTGTTCCAGGCGGCGATAAACTGCTTGTTCAGGTCCTGAATGTTTACCGTTTCCGCTGTCTGCTTGCATGAAGTGAATAGGGTAGCAAAGGCTAATATTAACACGAATGGTTTCATAATCTTATTTCTTTAGGTGGAAAATAGGCAGCTGGCAGCGGCAGGTCTATACAAGTCTATTGACCTGCCGCCGCAGCATGCTTTACCAGCTTTTTCTTCGATATTCTGAGGTATAGTAAGGTTTGGTTGGGTCGCCATACGAGTCGTTTGGCAGCAGGGCCATGTTATAGATAACCGGGTCCTGCGCAGTTTGGTAAGAATTCAACGCGGCTACCGCAGGTGGTATAGAGGCTGGCGTTGCGGCTCTGTTAGTGGCTGCAACAGTATTGCTCTCAGCACGGCGCGCGGTAGCGGCTCTGTTAGCGGCTGCAATCCGGTTGGCTTCCGCAATTCGGGCGGCCTCGCGCTCTTTATTCTTATTGTCGATTCGCTTACCGATGACATAACCGGCACCTCCGCCGACCGCACCGCCAATTACGCCTCCTACCACACGGTTGCGCTTATGGATCACAGCACCGGCTGTCGCGCCGGTGGCAGTACCGATGATCGCCCCCTTCGCTTGTGGGCTCCACTTTTTCTTTTGTGCTTCAGCTGATCCGCCAAATGCTACCGCTACCAGCAGTAACAGGCTCAGAATATAATGTAACTTGTTCATACAATTTTTCTTTAGTTGAATAAAACTTCTTACTCCATGAAAATCAGGTTAGCAATAGATATGCCAAATAAGTTTTCACCTTCTATTAAAGGCTCTATTTCGATTTAGCTTTAATGCCTAAATATCCCCTTTCACCTTTATGAATGGACTCTTTACCTGACATATTACCGCTTTCACAAAACATGACGCTCAATTAAAATATTCCTTGAGCGTATAGATAGAAACAGTATACTACATCCTGCATATACTTGTTGCCTTCCTGACCCGCAATGCCCAGAGAGGGACTTTAGTTAAAAAAACAGGACAATAAATACGGTCATCAACTTGCTCAATACGAAAGCCCTAGCGCCTGTCGCGAAGCCGCGAAACTGACAAATTCGGCACTACAGCAATCCATAACCCGGTTGCTCCCGTTAGTATAGGCATAACCTTTAACAGAACTCAAACAGACGAAAATGGTATTAAACAACATATTCTTATTTATAGGCGGCTTAGGTGGCACAGAGGTAATCCTTATTTTAGTGGTAGTCTTGTTGCTTTTCGGTGCTAAAAAGATACCTGAACTTGCAAAAGGCCTTGGCCGCGGTATCCGGGAGTTTAAAGACGCAACCAACGAGATCAAGAACGACATAGAAGATTCTTCGAATAATCATGAGCGCAGAGCTTCTGATGAGCGCAGAACCCATCAAGAGGTACGCACCCCGGAAACGCACCACACCACTGAAACACACACTGGAAAAACCACGCTATAAACTGGTTTTTAGCTTGATCCTTATATACTTTGCTTAAGTTTAGCAGGAGTTATAGGGGTTAAAACAATAGCGTAGGCGTAGCAACAGTTGTATATAGTAAAATCATATACTAGACTGTTGCTACGCCTATGTCTTTTAAGTTCTGGAAGAAAGGAAATCCCAACAAACAAAAATCCGTTACCCGCGAGTGGGCGAATGCGGCACTTTTCGCTGTGGTGTTTGCCACGCTTATCCGCTGGACGAGTTTTGAGCGCTATGCCATACCTAGTTCCTCGATGGAGGGCTCGCTACTGGTTGGCGACTATATCTATGTGAGCAAACTGCATTATGGCCCCCGCACTCCGGCCACACTGCTACAGGTTCCGCTGACTCACCAAAAGCTCTGGGGAACGGCGTTACCTGCCTACTCAGACCTTACCGGATTCAACCATACCGCCTGCCCGGCTTTTCTTCTATCCATCGCCACGATGCCGTAGTATTTAATTTCCCTGCGGAACAGGAACACCCGCTCGATCAGAAGACGCATTATATCAAGCGTTGCCTGGGCCTACCCGGCGATTCCATGAGCACTCGGGGCGGGGATGTTTTCATTAACGGCAAAGTCATACCCCTACCGGAAAATTCTCAAACAAGTTATTTTGTAGTCACTAGCAGGGTGTTGAATCAGGCTTTTTTTAAGGAAAGAGGTATAACCAGCAGCTATCCGGACCAGGGAGGGTACAAGGTTTACGCCTCAGCAGCGCAGGCAGCAGCGTTACAAGAACTGGAATTTGTGCAGGAGGTAAAAAAACAAACGATGCCTGCAGACCAGGCAGATGAGGCCATCATCCTGAAAAGCACTCGTTCACACCCCTCTAACGCCGATAACATGGAGACGTTCTACATACCGGCGGCAGGCGCCAGCATAGCCATCACCCCTCTTACGCTGCAGCTGTACCAGGATATCATTAGGAGGTATGAAAACCAGGGAAAGGCTGTTATCCGCCATGGCAAGCTATACCTCGACGGGAAGGAGCAGCAAACGTATACTTTCCGGCAGAACTACTATTTTATGCTCGGGGACAACCGCCATAATTCACTCGACTCCAGGTTTTGGGGATTTGTGCCCGAAGACCATGTGGTAGGCAAGGCACTGTTTGTGTGTATGTCCACCGACCCCGAAGCTGGTTGGCTGGACAGCATCAGGTGGGAACGTCTTTTTACGCGCATTGATTAAGGCAGGATAGGCCCTCAACTCCTGTTAAAAAAGGTATCCATAGCTAGCTGGAGTGATCGGCAATAATGCGCCACCCCTCCTCAAACCTGCGGAAGATTACGGAAAAATGCCCCTGCAGGTCGCCGGCGGCAACTTCCCGCTTCAGGTGCCATCTGCCTACTACCAGCATAGTTTCAGGCGACAAGGGGCGTACCTCTTTCAGGTCAAACGAGAGTTGGCCCATGGCAGCGGCATCCGGGTATCCTTTCCGGTAATTCTGCAATGTTTGCTGCCAGCCATACGTCAACCCTCTCGAGCCGATAAACAGCAGGGAGTCTGATTGCCAATAACCCTGCATGTAGCATTCCAGATCGCCCTTGTTCCAGCAGGCGCTTTGCATCGCCAGCACCTCCCGCACGGCTTCGCCTGCATTGGTGGTGCTCACTGCCTGTTCTTTAGCGATGTTGCAACTCAGGAGCAGAAATAGGCCACCTGCCAGAAGTAGGTTATTTCTCATCTTCCTCTTTTTGGGGTATAATATCTTTGATGTAGGTGACGCCTCCCAGGCTGCGCATGGCGCGGGCAATGCGTGCCCGCCGCCTTAAAACATACCCGGAAGGCCGTTGCGCGGAGAACTTAATTGGGTTGGGCAGTACCGCCGCAAGCAGCGCTGCCTGCTGCCGCCCAAGCTCCAGGGCTGGCTTCTTGAAATACGTTCTGCTGGCTGCCTCTACCCCGAAAATGCCATTGCCCATTTCGGCAATGTTCAGGTAAACCTCCAGGATGCGCTCCTTGCCCCACAATGCCTCTATCAGCACCGTAAAGTAGGCTTCCATGCCTTTGCGAAGGTAGCTGCGCCCGTGCCACAGAAAAACGTTTTTGGCTACCTGCTGACTGATCGTGCTGCCTCCCCGTATGTTACCGCCCTTTTGGTTGCGCTTGAAGGCATCCAGGATCGCATTGACATCGAAGCCACTGTGCATCGGGAAGAGCTGGTCTTCGGAGGCCACCACTGCCAGGGGGAGCTGGTCCGACATCTCCTCTAAAGTCACAAAAGTGTATTCTATCTGGGGTGATTCTTTGCCAGCATCGGCAGCCTCAGCACGGCGCTTTAGCATGTGCAGGGTAGCGGGCGGCGACACCCACCGGTATAGCAACACCCAGGCAATGCTCAGCAAAAACAGGGTCAGCACCAGTTTTACGAACAACAGCCTAATCGCTTTCAGCCCCAAACGCTTTTTACTCATCTTCATTATGTCCTTCCAGCAGCAAAGGTAATGAGTTCTCAAGACGAAGCAAGGGTCCGGCCATACCCCTAACACTGGCAGCCTTGCTACGTAACATGAAAAAACCTTGCACAATCTGTTCACTTGTTTGTTACGCTTATAACAAATCGACAAAATGGCCCGATATATCCCGCTCTTTCCCCTGAACCTTGTGGCTTACCCAGGCGAGAAACTGAACCTGCACATATTTGAGCCGCGCTACAAGCAACTGGTGCTGGAGTGTGAGGAAGCAGGCAAAACCTTCGGCATCCCAACCTACATCGACCAGAGTGTCGGAACATTCGGCACTGAAATGGAGATACTAGACATCGAGAAAAAGTATGAGAACGGGGAGATGGATATCCGAACGAAGGGGGTTCACGTGTTTAAAATCATCCACTTCGACAAAATGGCACCGGGCAGGTTGTATGCGGGCGGCGAGGTGGAGGAAATGCCCTCTATCCTGAACGAGGACATCGTGGTGAAGACAAAGATCACTGAGGCGCTGCGCGTGCTGTACGATTCTTTAGGCCTGACACGGCTGTTCGATGACCTGCCCGCCAATTACATTAGTTTTGACATTGCACACAACCTTGGCCTGACACTGGAGCAGGAGTATGCCCTGCTGCAACTACAACACGAAGGGGCGCGGCAGGAAATGATTCTGGAGCACCTGGAGCGCATCATGCCCGTGCTGCAGGAAACCGAGCGCCTAAAAGAGCGGGTGCGCCAGAACGGGCACTTCAAAAACCTGCAGCCACCTTCGTTTTAGCCTTTATCCCCCCGCCTTATGCTGACTTACTTTCTCATCATTGTACCCACGCTTTTATTGTCGTTCCTGGCCTTTAGTTATTGGCAGGAGCGCAAGTACAGGCGCAAGCCCTACTACAAGCTCTCAGACCTGGGCTGGCAGCGCCACTCCCCTCCTGCCGATGCCAAGCTGGTGCATTCGGTGGCGATGTTGGGAGACGTGGGCGCCATTGCCATCGACGGCAATGACCCTGTGATGAGCTTATTTGAAAGGTGGCAGCAACAGGCGGGCAAGGCAAGCACCGTGCTTTTTCTGGGGGACAATTTATACCCCATCGGGTTGCCGGAACCGGGCCACCGGCTGCGTGAAGCGGCCGAGACGCGGCTGAACATCCTATTGGACCATGTAAAGGCTTCTGCAGGCAAGGGTATTTTCCTGAGCGGCAACCACGACTGGCTGAAAGGACGTGCCGGTGGGTATGCGCAGATGCTGCGCCAGGAGAAATTTGTGCTGGAGAAATTGCAGGATAAAACCTCCTATTTACCACAGAACGGTTGCCCGGGGCCAGATTGCCTGCAGCTGGCCCCGGGGCTATTGCTGGTCATCATCAACACGCAGTGGTTTGTGCAGCGGGGCGAAAAGCCATTAGGCAGCAAAGACGGCTGCCCCTATACCCACATCGAAGAGTTTTTCATTTCCTTTAACGATATCCTGCGCCGCAACCAGCACCAGCGCATCCTGATCGCGGCACACCACCCCTTGTACAGCAACGCCATGCACGGCGGCAAATTCACGATGAAGCAGCACATTTTCCCGCTCACGGCGGCGCATAAGCGCATCTACATCCCGCTGCCTATCTTCGGGTCGCTTTACCCGTTTTATCGCAAGCTGTTTGGGGCATATGAAGATATGTCGCACCGCAAATACAAGCAGATGCGCAAGCGCCTGCTCCGCATCATGCACCGCTACAGCAACATCATTTACGTGGCCGGCCACGACCACAACCTGCAGCATTTTGAGGTGCAGCAAAACCATTATGTCGTGAGTGGCTCGGGCAGTAAAACGGCTTTCGTGAAAAAAGGCAGCAAAGCCACTTTTACGTTAGAGGAACTGGGCTTTTTTGTCTTCAACTATTACAGCAACGGCGACATCTGGATGGAGGCGTTGGCGGCTGAGGGAACTGACGAAGGCACAGTTGTATTCCGCAAGAAGCTGGACAGTGTGCTGCAGCCGTCACCTGAAAAGGCAACGGCGACAGCATAACCCTAGATTTCCGTGTCGTCCTGGTGCGGCGGCAAAATCACCTTAAGGCTTTTAGGGTGCATCTTCACCTCGATCCGCTTGCCCAGGTCAACCGGCTCGCCGTCAATATGCAGCACTTCGCCTTCCAGGTTATGGATAACCGCTGACTTGCAGCTAAGCCGATGGCTGTACACGGAGGTGTCGATGCTGTCGGTATACAGCTTGTACATGATGCCAATGCCCGCCGCTTTCGGGAAAGGGTCGATCAGGCAAATCTCAAATTGCCCGTCGTTCAGTATTCCGTCCGGGTTGATCGCCGCATTGCTGCCAAAGGCGTTGGCGTTGGCAATCGTCACCATAAAGGCCCTTCCTTCAAACACTTCCTTGTCTGTTTCTATCCGGTATAGCTTGGGTTCATAAGACAGGTATTCCTGGAGCGCAATGCGGGCATAAGACCCTGGGCCGCGCACGCCACTCTCGCAAAAGCCTTTCACCACCAAGGCATTAAAGCCAAGGTCGCTTAAATGAATAGAGGGTAAGCCGTTAAGCGTAAGCGTATCGATGTTGCGGATAATGTTGTGGTGCAGCAGCTCCAGCGCCTCTTCTGTGTCCTGGGGTATGCCGAGGTCCTTGGACAAGCCGTTGCCCGAACCAAGCGGAATCATGCCCAGCGGTATCTCTGTGCCGATCAGCAGGCTGGCCACCATGCTCACCGTACCGTCGCCTCCGGCCGCAAACACGGCATCATAGGAGTGCTCTTTAAGTTTGGCCTTGATTTTCGCCTCATCGTCTTCCCCGGAAGTGCGGTAAATCTCGCAGTTGATGGCATGCGCCGCACACATTGCTGCGATGTCTTCCTCCAGGTCCTCTTTTTCTATATCTCCTGCTATCGGGTTAATGACAAAAAGCAGGTTGCGCAATGTTCTATTTTCCATAAGTTGTCGTTCACGCTAATGCCCCTTCATACGCATTCAGGTGGTATAAGGTAGCAATTGCGGAAAGTAATCCAGCAGAGACTGATTACCTGCCCCTTAGCTTCAAAGTGTTTTAAAGTTGATCCTGTCGCTAGGTATAAATGCTAGGTGTGACTCTGCATAAACCCCGGCCCTCCGGCACTGCCACACGCCGCTCTAAACACATGCAGCACGGGCAACATAGCTTTTGGGTTATCGCCAACAGCAGTAGTCCACTTAAAAGCGACTTTGTCCGATTCCAGGGCATCATCGCGGCCCTGGCGCATGCTCAGTGCATGCCCTACCCTGGCTGCCACTAGCACCGCCCCCTACGGTATAGCCACGTTGAGCTTTAGGCTCGCACTCATTTGCCTCTCCGCTAGATTGTAAATGCAGCCTATGCCATTGCCTCAGCAGCTAGCACATCATCGCGCCCCTGGAGCTGTTGTTTCCATAACGTGAGGGCTGTTTTTTTCACCACTCTTTTACTTTTTGAGGGTATTGTCGTACTACCTGTATGGTTTGGCCAAAATAAGACCAAGCTTAACCTAAACCTTAAAAACTATGAATATGAAGCGTGCATTCGGTGCCATCCTGACTATACTGGGGATTATTGGTATCATCTGGGGCGCATATGCCTTCGTGATGGGAGGTGACGGTGCCATGATTGGCAAGTTCACCTCAGCTGTGCCTTTCGTGGTGGGCCTGATTTTCTTCTTTGCAGGCATCAACCTTGTGAAGACAACCAAGGATACAGCCTAACTCGAGAATAGCTGCAAACAGAAAGCCCCGGAAGACTGCACTTCCGGGGCTTTCTGTTTGCAGCTATTTATCCTGTTAAAGCATTGCCACTGTATTTGTGGCGAAGTGCTCCTTCACATAATCTTCTGCGGCATGCGTTGTGTCCAGATACTTTGAGCTATAGTTGCTGTCGTTTCCATGAATATACAGCACTGTTTTGTCCTTGATGGCCATGATCACATCCTTAGACACTTCCTGAGGCACGGCAGGGCACCCTAAGCTCCGGCCTAAGCGGCCATACCGCTTCACAAAATCAGAAGTAGCGTAATCTGCGCCATGCATCACGATAGCGCGCTCCATGGCATTGGAGTTATACTTGCCATCCATCCCGCTCAGGCGCAGCGACAGGCCGTGCTTGCCATAATAGGTCGCATCTGTGAGGTAAAAACCGAGGCTGCTCATATAGGAGTTCGGGCGATTGGAGAAATTCAGGGCTTTGTCCTCGCCGGTATTGCGGCCATGCGCCACCAGCGTATTGAACAACAGTTTTTTCGACTTCAGATCAACAATCCAAAGGCGCTTCTCCCGGCTAGACTTCGTAAAGTCGATCACCGTCAACACTGATTTTGATGGAGAAACCAGGCGCTGGCGCTTGAGGTTCTGAAAACCAACCAATGCCTTTTCAAAAACCTCAATAGAAAGGCCTTTCTTCTGTAAATTGGCTTCGTTGTATACTTCAAGGGTATAGTCCTTGAAGGCCATTTCCTTTTCGGTTAACGAAAGGAGGGCCATGTTGTCGCTTAGCGCAGCATCAGCTGCAGGCGCCAAGGTACGTGATACATCAGGAGAGGAAACGAGTGGGGAAGTAAACGATAACAAGCCGAGGGCGAGCGACGCTAGGGTTACTTTTAACATAGATTTCTTTGGCTTCAAGTTTGGGTTCATCTAAGCAACAGGCTAAACGCCCTAAATTGTTCCGCTACGGGCAAAACAGCTTGTTCAGGGCACGTAATGTGTGTCTGGTTGCAGCACTTCTACTATTGCACTTAACTATTGCTGTGCTGCACTATCACTTACATAACGGCAGCATTAAACTCAAAATTGTGCCTATAGCTTGTGTGACAGAAATACTTGCTGCAACTTTACCTTATAAAACTAAAATATGAAAAGTCGTATTGTATATACCCTGTTAGTGTGCGGGCTGGCAGGGCTTGGCGCCTGTGGCACTCCTGATGGCTTTGAGGATTTCGACAGCGCCGCCTGGAAGAAGGATTCCTTTGCCTGCGCCGGCGATCGTCAGAAATTGGTCGAAGATTTTGAGCAGGTACGCAAAGAGCTTTACGGGAAGAAAGAATACGTGCTGCGCAATGTACTGGGCAGACCCGACAGCGAGGAATTGCTGGAACGGAACCAGCGTATTTACTATTACTATATCGAGCCCGGCACGCAGTGCTCTGACCGTACAGCGCTGTCAGCTGCTAACCGGGTAGAAGTACGCATCAATGCGCTCGGGAAAGTATCGGAGGTGGCTTATAACCACCCCTATAAAACGACAAGGCCCGAATAATCGGGCCTTGTGCAATATCTTATAGTTTGCTGTGGCGCATTATTTATTTCCTGATATGACCTGTGCGTTAAACCGGCCTTCCAGCTCTAAGTAGCGGTGCATCTGCTCCTCGCTCAGTACCTGCTTTAGGCTCAGATCGCTTTCTGCAAAAATGTGCTGGTAAGCCTCTGATAACAGGAGTTCATTGTTTTTATTCCCCTGCTCCGCCTCCAGCATTCTCTCAAACCGTGCCGCATTTAGATGCTCCACCTGCCTGCATTGGTCTGTGCTGAGTTTCAGCTCCTGCTTCATTTCCAGGTTTGCCATTTCAACCCCATCCAGCTGCATAGCTAACAATACTTTGTCTAACCTGTCGTCCGTTAAGCTCATCTGCTGCCCGTAGGTCCCGTAAGCCAACACCAGCATTCCTAACATTAGTAACCCTTTTCTCATATCTGCTTAAATTACGTCCCTTCTAATGCACTAATTCCTGCTCTCTTAAACGCTTCTTTCTCAGATTAGTTAACCGTTACGCAATTGTAACTCTTGCTGAAACTCCTGTAATTCATACTATACCTTAAATAGATTTTATCTTTAAATAAGATTTTTCAACTAAAGGATTAATTTCCCAGATTTCCCTGTTTGCTCGTAACAATAGCTACTCAAGCGGGTATACCTTTAAGAAGAATAATTGGATTTTTACATCATGTACTGATTGCTAACTGACCGTGGTGCCGGTGCATACAAAAAAACGATATGAGGACTACTTACTATAACCCCAGTAAACTAGAAGTAAATTTTGCAAAGGCTTTGGAAGAGCTAACACCGCACCTCGAAAGCAAGCTTGACAAAGGAGAGCGTGTTGTGGGCATCGAGGCCATCCATGACGCTGACAACCCGATGGTTATCTATAAACTGGAAGACAAGGAGGGGGATTTGCACGAAGTAGTGGTACAGATCATCCAGCGCCCCGACCACATAGTAAAATAGCGCCTTCCCTACACCACATACAAAAAACACCCGGCCACTTATTAAGTACAAGCCGGGTGTTTTTTTGATGCCAAATTCAGTGTTAAATATCAGGGACTGTTGGGTACCTTGTAGTCGCGGCGTTTGAAGTACTGCATGGCGATGAACGAGATCATGAAGCCGGAGATAACTCCCTCCAGCATCAGGACAGAAAAAATCACGATGCCCGGCGTGCTCTTGATTCGCTGCCCAAAGTAATCCTCTGCCGACAGCACCTCCAGCATCTCGCCATTGGCCAGTTTAGCATACACCACCATAAACGTTGCGAAGAGCACGGTAGACACCGCCGCCGTGATCATACCGGTTCCAAGTCCTTTGAAGTAGCCGACCTCTCCGCCCGACACCTTTTTCAATCCTTTGATTGCGAGCACCACCCCCACAGCCATGATAAGCCCGTTCAGGAAACGGAGCTCCACCACGTGTGCAAGGCCAACCAGCTTCATCAGCAGAAAGTATGCGATGAATCCGGCAGCAGTGAGTAAGCCGTATTTCAAGCCTATTTTTTCCATATTCAGCAGTAAGAATTCAAAACTCTTTTATAGCTTCTGTAGCGATGTACCAATTACATCTGCCCTGGCATGGAGTGGTCGCGGCGCTTAAACCATTGCATAGAAATAAAGGCAATGAAAAAGCCCGGCAAGGTGCCATGCACCAGCGTTACCAGAAACATCGAAAGCACGGAAAGCCCTTCCGGGAACAAGCCGCTCGTGCTCAGCGCATCCAGGTACTCGCGGTTAAGGGTAGTAACGAAAACAAGCAGGAACAAACCCAGGATTAGCGAGGAAACAAAGGCTGTGATCACGCCAATGGCTAAGCCCGGGAAATAATGGACGATCCCGCCTGATTTGCGCTTATAGTTTGATATAGCCACCACAATACCAATGATGAGGAAAATACCACTCAAGTACGAAAGCTCCACGTTCTCGCTGAAGCCTAACATCCACATCAATAAAAAGAAAACGATGTGTGCTATCCCTACCAGAATACCATATTTGATTGCAACGTTCTGGAAAGACACATTAGTTGATGCCATATTAAAGTCTATTTAGATTACGGTTTATTAATTTTGCTATAAGGAACAGATTAGCAGCACATTTGGTTAAAGAAAGGCGACACGAAGTGAATAAGATGCACCATTTGCCGGCTTAATTGTATATTATCAAAACTATATACTAAAGAAACAGGGCTGGCGTTGTGATTTGAAGGATGTTTTTTGACGCAAGCATCATAATTTCCTAAATTATAAAGACTTGCATCCTGCCTGATATTGCATTTTAGCCCATTCTGGAAGTGACTGAAACACCTCATTCCACGTTTTTATTTCGTAGCTTTGTACCCTATACCTGTGTTCATTCTCATTAAAAAGCATATATGATCAGCACTAACAATGTCAGCCTGTCTTATGGCAAGCGCACATTATTTGAAGACGTTACAATAAAGTTTGTTCCTGGTAACTGCTATGGCCTGATTGGTGCCAACGGTGCCGGAAAATCTACTTTCCTGAAAATACTCTCCGGGGAAATTGACCCTAACACGGGCACAGTCGATATTCCGGCTACTGCCCGTTTGGCTATCCTGAAGCAGAACCACTTTGAGTATGACCAGTATCCGGCGTTAGAAACGGTGATAATGGGCCACAAGCGCCTGTACGCCATCATGAACGAGAAAGACGCCATCTATGCCAAGCCAGACTTTGATGAGAAGGACGGTTTACGCGCGGCTGAGCTGGAAGGCGAGTTTGCTGACCTGGAGGGCTGGAACGCCGAATATGAGGCAGCCGAACTACTGAGCGGGCTTGGCATCAGCGAGGACTTGCACCATTCCCTGATGCAGGACCTGAGCGGTAGCGAGAAAGTGCGTGTGCTGCTGGCCCAGGCTCTGTTCGGAAACCCCGACATCCTGCTGCTCGATGAGCCGACCAACCACCTGGACGCTGAATCGATCATGTGGCTGGAGAACTTCCTCGACAATTTCCAGAACACGGTGATCGTGGTATCGCACGACCGCCACTTTTTGGACGCCGTGTGTACGCACGTGGCCGACATCGACTTCGGTAAAATCAAGTTATATGCCGGTAACTACGGCTTCTGGTATGAGTCTAGCCAACTGGCACTGAAACAGCGTACCGACGCCAACAAAAAGACGGAGGACAAGCGCAAGGAACTGGAGGAATTCATCCGCCGCTTTAGCGCTAACGCCTCCAAGTCAAAGCAGGCAACCTCGCGTGCCAAGCTGTTAGAGAAACTGACCGTGGAAGACATTCAGCCGTCATCCCGTAAGTACCCGTACATCGCCTTTAAGCCAGAGCGTGAAGCAGGGAACCAGTTGCTGAACGTGGAGGGCATGAGCAAGTCGGTGGAAGGCGTTACGATTTTCCAGGACGTGAACCTGATGGTGAACAAAGGCGACAAGATCGCGGTGATTGGCCGCAATGACCTGGCTGCTTCTACGTTCTTCCGGGTGATCATGGATGAGTTGCAGCCTGACAGCGGAAGCTATAGCTGGGGTACTACCATTACAGCCTCTTTCTTCCCGAAGGATAATGCCGCGTTTTTCGACACCGACCTGAACCTGGTGGATTGGTTACGCCAGTTCAGCGTGGAGAAGGACGAGAGCTTTATCCGTGGCTTCCTGGGCCGCATGCTGTTCTCGGGCGAAGAGTCCCTGAAGAAGGCAAACGTGTTGTCTGGGGGCGAGAAGGTGCGTTGTATGTTCTCCCGTATGATGCTGCAGTCTGGCAACGTGCTGGTGTTTGACGAACCAACCAACCACCTCGACCTGGAGTCTATCACGGCCCTGAACAACGCCCTGCGCGATTTCGACGGCACCATCCTGTTCTCTTCCCATGACTTACAGTTTGTGGATACCATCGCAAACCGCATCCTGGAGCTTACACCGAACGGTATCATCGACAAGCGCATGTCTTACGAAGAGTACCTGTCCGATGAAACGATCAGAGAACTGCGTAAGAAGATGTATGCCACTGAAATGGTTTAACCGATTTCTAAACTGACTAACCGACCCATGCAAAAGCAATGGTATACTTTATGGCTTTTCTGCCTGTTTTTGGCAGGAACCGCCACCGTGGCACAGGCGCAGGTTATACCTGATAGCACGCAGACGCAGCAGCAAAAGCAGGAACTGCCTACCGGCCCCCCCATGCCTCCTGTTGAGCAGGCTGAGCCGCGGGTAAGGCCTACACAGCAAGCGCCTGTTAAGCAGGAGCCTACTGCTTACCCTGCTCCCCCAGCGCGTCAGGAAGACATGGAGGAGCCGCTCCGCCCGATTGACCGCATGTACTTCGGCGGTAGCTTTGGGCTGCAGTTCGGCACGTATACCAATATATCGTTGCTACCCATACTGGGGTATAAAGTAACGGACAAGTACAGCGTGGGGGCTGGTGCCGTTTACCATTACATCCGGTACCTGGGCAGCTCGTACAGCAGTTACGGGGCGCGGGCTTTCACACAGCTCGAGTTATTCAACATCAGTGACGGGGCAGTGCTTGGGCATGCGGAAGTGGAGTTTCTGAACACAAAGTCCGAGGACCAAAACGGGAACATTGGCCAGAGCCGTACCACCCTTACCCTGCCCCTGGTCGGAGTAGGATACCGGCAGCGCATCAGTGATAAAGCCTCTTTGGATATGCTGCTGCTTTACAACGTGAACAGCGAGGTACGTGGCAACCCCTACAGCAACCCGGTTTTCAGGGTGGGCTTTAACATTCCGTTTACCAGCAGGTAAGGATTTAGTGAATTATGCATAAAAAAAGCGGCTGCCAGAGTTTGGCAGCCGCTTTTTTTATGCTATCGGTATTGGGCTTTAGCCCCGTATGAGTCGTAACAGTACTACGATGATGGCAATCACCAGCAAAATGTGGATCAGGCCGCCTACAGCATCAGGGAATCCAAGGAAACCGATCAGCCAAACAATTACTAGTACGACAGCTATAATATACAATAAATTTCCCATAGTTTTATGTGTTTAGTGTTCAAGTGATTAATAGTTACAAAATTATTACGAGTTCTGTTTAAAAGGGTTAAGCGCTTCGGATAAGCCGCAGCAACACCGCAATCACCGCCAAGACTAAGAGCACATGTATAATCCCACCAACCGCATCCGGAAAACCCAGGAACCCGATCAGCCAGAAAATCACCAGTACCACGGCAATTATGTAAAGTAAATTTCCCATTGTGTATATAAGTTTATTTGATTGATTAAGGCATTTTGCCAGCTGCTTTCCTGCCCGTTATCAGTTGTACTATTCGTCAATTACAGCTTTTTACGACTAGTTTTTTTAAAAGATTTATATTAATCAATTAGTTTATATAACCGTTCAAATTTAACTGCATCACGCGCGCATTTTCATGCATTTTAATAGCTATAAACCAACGACTTATGGCCATAAATTAACTCCTGAATTATTTTTAAAGCCTGAGATAGTGCTAAACCCGGAGCTACTATACCCCTGGAATTAAGTTTTGCATCAGGGAATCCTGCATTTATACTTTCCAAAGAAAATGGCGCCATTCTTAAACAAGTATAGAAATTAGTAGCTTTGTAGATAAACTAACCTACTCACAGATATATGAAAAAAATAGCAGTTATAGGCTCGGGCACCATGGGCAATGGCATAGCGCACGTATTTGCGCAAAACGGTTACCCGGTTGCACTAGTTGATGTTTCGGAAGAAGCCCTGCAAAAAGCATTGCAGACGATCACTAAAAACCTTGACCGCATCATTGCAAAAGGTAACCTGACGGAGGAGCAGAAAGCACAGACGCTGCAGAACATCACGACCTATAGCAGCATGCAGGAAGGCGTTCAGGATGTGGACCTGGTAGTAGAGGCTGCTACCGAAAACGTAGACCTGAAACTGAAAATATTCCGTGACCTGAGCAGCTTCACCAAGCCCGGAACCATACTTGCCTCCAACACCTCCTCTATCTCCATCACAAAAATTGCTTCCGTGACTAACGAACCGGACAAAGTGATCGGGATGCATTTTATGAACCCGGTGCCGGTCATGAAGCTGGTAGAAGTGATTCGGGGGTACGCCACTTCCGATGAAGTAACCAACGAGGTGATGGAGCTAGCGGAGAAGCTGGGCAAAGTGCCTGCCGAGGCAAACGATTATCCGGGCTTTGTGGCTAATCGCATCCTGATGCCAATGATTAACGAAGCTATTTATACTCTGTACGAAGGCGTTGCTGGTGTAGAGGAGATCGATACGATCATGAAGCTGGGTATGGCGCATCCGATGGGCCCGCTACAGCTTGCTGACTTCATAGGTCTTGATGTTTGCCTTTCCATCCTACGCGTACTGCACGACGGGTTCGGTAACCCAAAGTATGCGCCTTGTCCGCTGTTGGTGAACATGGTGCAGGCAGGCCACAAAGGCATAAAGTCCGGCCAGGGCTTTTACTCCTGGACGCATAGCACCAAGGAGCTGGTCGTGGCCGATAGCTTCCGTAAATAATAACGCTACAGTATGGCATAAAAAATGCCCCTCTGAAATTTCAGCAGGGGCATTTTTTATGCTTCACTACAAACGTTTGATGAAATTACACCGCTACCGAATGGTCACGCAGCACATCGTTCAGTGACGTTTTCAAGTCGGTGCTTTCCTTGCGCTGGCCAATGATCAAGGCGCATGGCACCTGGAACTCGCCTGCAGGGAATTTCTTGGTATAGGAACCCGGGATAACCACCGAGCGTGGGGGCACATAGCCTTTGTAAATCTTCTCCTCAGTGCCGGTCACGTCAAATATTTTAGAGCTTCCGGTGATGGTCACCCCCGCGCCAATAACAGCTTCCTTGCCAATGCGGCAACCCTCTACCAAAATGCTTCTAGAACCGACAAAGGCACCGTCCTCGATGATGACAGGTGCAGCCTGCACGGGCTCAAGCACACCGCCAAGGCCTACGCCACCGCTCAGGTGCACGTTTTTGCCTACCTGTGCGCAGCTACCCACGGTTGCCCATGTATCTACCATCGTACCTGAGTCCACGTAGGCACCAATGTTCACATAAGAAGGCATCATCACCACGCCTTTGTTCAGGAACGAGCCGTAACGGGCCACGGCGTGAGGAACCACGCGTACGCCCAACTGCTCGTAGTTACGCTTCAGCGCAATCTTATCATGAAACTCAAAGGGACCTACCTCTATTGTTTTCATTGACTGGATCGGGAAGTACAGCAACACAGCCTTCTTTACCCACTCATTTACCTGCCACTCGTCGCCGTTTGGCTCGGCCACGCGCAGAATGCCTTTATCCAACTCATCGATTACGGCACGGATGGCCTCTACGGTATTGCTTTCTTTCAGCAGCTCACGGTTTTCCCAGGCCTGCTCTATAATTTGTCTAAGCTCCATATCTAACTGTAAGGTTAATTAAGAATGATGCGCAAAAGTAATTAAATTTAACCGATGTCTGAAAAGAGAATCCTGATTGCTTCGCTGCTAAAGCCTGTTAACGATACCCGCATGTACGAAAAGCTGGGCAACTCACTTGCCAAGCTGCCGCAGGTGCAGGTGCACATTGCCGGTTTCCAGGCTCCACTGCCGCCACAAGCCCCGGCCTCGCTCTCTTTTCACCCGCTCTTTTCTTTCAAGCGGCTCAGCTTTGGTCGGCTTGGGGCGCAGCTGGCTTATTTCCGGCTGCTGCAAAAGCTACAGCCGCACCTTATCATTGCCTGTACCCACGAGTTGCTGGTAGCAAGCCACTGGTATTGCCGCACGCATGCCTGCCAACTGGTGTATGACGTGCAAGAGAACTATACCCTTAACCTTACCTCCCAGAGGAACTATGCCGGGATGCTGCGCTACTTACTGGCTTGGGGAGTGGGAATGGCAGAGCGCTGGGTTGCACCGCACGTAGCGCACTTTCTGGTTGCCGAACAAAGTTATGTGCAGGAGCTCCGTTTTTTAGGCAACCGCTATACCCTCCTGGAAAACAAGTACAAACCCAACAGCGCCTATCCCCCTCCCCCGACACCGGTGCGCCTGGGCCAAAAGCCGCTGCGGTTGTTATACAGCGGCACCATCGCTGAAATCTACGGCGTATTTGAAGCCGTAGCCCTGGCGGAGCAGCTGCACAGGGTAGCGCCTGACACTACCCTGACCATTATCGGCTATTGTGCCGACAAAAACACCTATACCAAAGTATGGCAGCAGGTACAAGAACGGCCCTACATCCAGCTTATCGGAGGCAATCAGTTAGTCCCGCACGGGCAGATCATCAAGGCCATACAGGAAAGCACCGTCGGCTTGCTGCCTTACCGACCCCACGAAAGCACCTTTCGCTGCATCCCGACAAAACTCTACGAGTATGCCGCCCATGGCCTGCCCATGCTGGCGCAGCACAATCCTTTATGGGCTGATTTTCTTTCCAAAAATCAAGCGGGTTTATCCATAGATTTCGCGAATGCCGATGCCATGGAAGTTTGCCAGGATATCCGGAATACACTATTTTACAAACCCGGTGTGCCGAGTGGCGTATTTTGGGAGAGCGAAGAAATTAAATTGCAGCGTTTAATTCAACAACTCCTGCAACAACAAAACAATTAACTTAAATTTATTTTTAGATGTATCTAAAATTTAACTTTAAATCACTATCTTTAAAAGTTAACGAGTATATATATGCGTAATTCAAAAATTGCCGGCGTGGGCCATTACGTGCCTGAGCAAGTAGTGACAAATAAAGACCTTGAAAAGATAATGGACACCTCGGATGAATGGATCCGGGAGCGGACTGGTATTGTGGAGCGCCGTTATTTCCAGGAAGGCATTGACACCACCGCCAACATGGGCGCTGAGGCTGCCCGCAGGGCGCTGAAAAAAGCGGGCCTGGAGGCAAAGGACCTCGACCTGATTGTGTTCGCCACGCTTAGCCCAGACTATATTTTCCCGGGGTCCGGGGTATTGCTGCAGCGTGAGTTGGGCATAAAGGAAATTCCAGCCCTCGATGTGCGCAACCAATGCTCAGGCTTCATTTATGCCTTGTCGGTTGGCGATCAGTTTATCAAAACGGGTATGTATAACAACGTGCTGGTGGTAGGCGCTGAGATCCACTCTAGCGGGCTTGACTTCTCGACGAGAGGTCGAAACGTTTCCGTGATTTTTGGAGACGGTGCCGGTGCCGTAGTCCTGACACCTGCAGAAAGCACTGACAAGGGCATCCTGTCCACGCACCTGCACGCTGATGGCGAATTTGCTGAGGAACTAGCTGTGTTGGCCCCCGACACGAACAAAAAAGAGCGCCTGACGCACGAGATGATCGACGATGGTTCGATCTACCCTTACATGAATGGTAATACGGTGTTCAAACATGCCGTGACCCGTTTCCCGGAAGTGATTATGGAGGCCTTGCAGAAGAACGGTTATAAGCCGGAGGATATCGACATGCTGATCCCGCACCAGGCAAACCTGCGCATCACTTCTTATATTCAGCAGAAAATGGGGCTACCGGCCGAACGTGTGTTCAGCAACATCCACAAATACGGGAACACCACGGCCGCCTCTGTGCCGATTGCCCTAAGCGAGGCGGTGGAAGAAGGTCGCATCAAAGAGGGCGACCTTGTATGCCTGGCAGCCTTTGGCAGCGGCTTTACCTGGGCTTCCGCCCTGATCCGCTGGTAAGTAACATCTTGAATGAGTGGATGCGTGCTTGGGATATATAAGGAGGACTAAAAAATCAGTCGTGCAGCTTTTATACCTGCCCCGTTAACCAACCTACTGTAACTGAAAATCACGCATCCGCTCATTCACTCATTCAAACATTAGCACCCGTGCATAGCTTCACCGAAGAAAACTACATCAAAACCATCTTTAAGCTTTCTGCCAACGGCGCGCAGGAGGTGAACACCAATTCCATCGCGGAGGCCCTCGACACCAAAGCCGCCTCAGTAACCGACATGCTCCGAAAGCTGAGCACGAAGGAGTTGGTAAATTATGTAAAGTACAAAGGCGTTTCTTTAACACCCGAGGGCACGAAGGTAGCCCTGAAGGTCATCCGGAAACACCGCTTGTGGGAAGTGTTTTTAGTAGAGAAGCTGAAATTTAACTGGGACGAGGTGCATGATGTGGCTGAGGAACTGGAGCACGTTACCTCAACTCTATTAACGCAGCGCCTCGACGAGTTTTTGGGCCATCCGCAAACTGACCCGCACGGTGACCCTATCCCGACTGAAAACGGCGAACTGAAACAGAAAAAACAGCGCCTGCTCTCAGAACTTCAGGTGCAGGAAGCGGGCCTGGTAGTGGGCGTGAACGATTCCCAACCCTTGTTTCTGCAATTCCTGGATAAAGTGGGTATATCCCTGGGCACGCGCATCCAGGTACTCGACCACATCCCCTACGATAACTCCCTGGAGATTGTCCTAGGCAACGAGAAACAGATTTTGATTTCCAGCGAAGTCTCCAAAAACATCTTCATTTCAGTGTGAGTGCTGACCATGATTTCCGCGCTATCAACAAAAACACAACAACCACAGGCATTTAGCATTGATGCAGCTAAGCTTATAACAAGCATCATACACCAACCATTATGTTAGAACAGGAGCCATATACAAGCAAGTCGTTAGAAGAAGTACACGCTTCCATCGATACCACCAAGAACACCGGTTTCTGGAAAAAACTGTTTTCCTTTCTGGGACCGGCCTACTTAGTAAGCGTTGGCTACATGGACCCGGGCAACTGGGCCACCGACATTGCCGGGGGTAGCCAGTTCGGGTACAAGCTGATTTGGGTATTGCTGATGTCCAACATCATGGCCATACTGCTACAAAGCCTGAGCGCCCGCCTGGGCGTGGTACGTGGCAAGGACCTGGCGCAAGCCTCCCGCGAGGCATACCCCAAGTTCATCAACATCCCGCTCTACATCCTGGCCGAGATCGCGATTGCCGCATGCGACCTGGCGGAGGTGCTGGGTATGGCCATTGGTTTGCAGCTGCTTTTCGGCATTCCCTTGATCTGGGGCGTTTGCCTTACGGTGCTCGACACTTTCCTGCTGCTCTTCCTCATTAACAAGGGCATGCGCAAAATGGAGGCTTTTATACTGGTGCTGGTCACCATTATTGGAGGTGCTTTTGTACTGGAGATGATCTTTGCCAAACCCGACATGAGCGAACTGGCATCTGGTTTGGTGCCAAGCATCCCAAACAGCAGCGCACTTTACATTGCCATCGGCATCATTGGTGCCACGGTGATGCCGCACAACTTATACCTGCACTCCTCGCTGGTGCAGACCCGCAAGTTCGAGCGAACCTCGCAGGGCATCTGGCATGCCATCAAGTATAACTTTATAGACTCGGCGGTAGCCCTGAACCTGGCCTTGTTTGTGAATGCGGCCATCCTGATTCTGGCAGCAGCGGCCTTCTATAAAAACGGAATGTTCGATGTAGCCGAGATCAACGATGCCCACCGCTTCCTGGAACCCTTGCTGGGCACCAAATGGGCCCCTATCCTGTTTGCCGTCGCCCTGATCGCAGCGGGCCAAAGCTCTACGCTTACCGGCACGCTGGCCGGCCAGATCGTGATGGAGGGTTACCTGAACCTGCGCATCCAGCCATGGCTGCGCCGTATGATCACCCGCTTACTTGCCGTAGGGCCAGCCCTGTTCGTGATCATTTATTTCGGCGAAGACCAGACCGGCGAGCTACTGGTGCTGAGCCAGGTGGTTTTGAGTTTGCAGTTAGGCTTTGCCGTGATACCGCTCATCCATTTTGTGAGCCACAAGAAGCTGATGGGCGAATTCGCGATTGGCCCCTGGCTGAAAACCGGTGCCTGGTTGATTGCCTCCGTTATTGTGGCACTGAACGTGAAGCTTGTATGGGATGAGGTAACGGGTTGGCTGACGCAAATGGAGTCTCCCTGGATTATTTGGGTGACAGTTATACCCATTACCATAGGCTGTGTATTGCTCCTGGCATACATCATTGTCCAGCCGTTTATATCGGGTATGATGGCCAGCCACGCACTGCCAAAGCATTACCAGCCGGTGCAGTACCAGCCCCTGGAGCGGCCCTCTTACAGCCGTATTGCAGTGACCCTTGACTTCTCCTCATCCGATAACAATGTGCTGAACAATGCGCTTGCCATGGGGTCTCCGGGTGCCAGCTACCTGCTGATCCATGTGGTGGAAACCGCTGGCGCGCTTGTGATGGGCCAGGACATCCACGACTTCGAAACCAGCTCGGATAAAAATAACCTGGAGCGTTATGCCACGGATCTACGCAGCAAAGGCTTTGATGTGCAGGTAGCCCTTGGTTTCGGTACGCCAAAGCGCAAAATCCCTAAACTCGTCAAAGACTTCGATGCCGACCTGCTGGTTATGGGCTCCCATGGACACCAGATGTTGAAAGACCTGATTCTGGGCTCTACCATCAATGCCGTGCGCCATGCCGTGAACGTGCCGGTTCTGGTTGTTTAATCATACGACTCCCAACCCGCCTCATTTTCTAAAGCATTAATCAATCCCCTATGAGTTTACTGCAGGTATCCGGTATAAGCATGGCAGAAGGTGGGAACACCGTGCTACATGACATTAGCTTCAGGCAGGAGCCGCGGCAGAAAATTGCTATTTCCGGCGAAACGGGTTCCGGTAAGAGTACGCTTCTCAAGATTATAGCGGGTTTTATACAGCCGACTGCCGGCTCAGTCCTGTTTGAGGACGACAGGGTGTTGGGACCGCATGAAAAGCTCGTGGCTGGCCACCCGGACATTGCCTACCTCTCGCAGCAGTTTGAACTGCCTAAGTCGCTGCGGGTAGAGCAGGTGCTGCGCTATGCTAACACCTTAACCAATCTGGAGGCGCAAAACCTTTATGAACTGTGCCGGATAAGCCATTTGCTCCAACGCCGTACCGACCAGCTGTCTGGGGGCGAACGGCAGCGAATTGCGTTGGCCCGGCTCCTAACCACGTCCCCAAAGCTGCTGCTCCTCGATGAGCCTTATTCTAACTTGGACATGGCGCATAAGAGCCTGCTAAAAGCGGTGATTCAGGACATAGGTGAGCAGCTGGACATTACCTGCACCCTCATCTCCCACGACCCGCTCGACACGCTGTCGTGGGCTGATACAATTCTGGTGATGCGAGGCGGCAAGGTGTTGCAGCAGGGCTCGCCACAACATATCTACAGGCAACCCGTGGATGAGTACACCGCTGCCCTATTTGGCGCTTATAACCTTGTGTCTGCTCAGGCGGCACACCTGCTTGCAGAAGCTACTACCGCAAACTCCCTGGCAGAGCAGGCCATCATCCGCCCTGAGGCCATACGCATTGAGGCAGCGCCCGCACCGGGTGTGGCTGCAGAGGTGAAGCAAGTGCGCTACTTTGGAGGCTATACTGAGGTGGAGGCAGTGGTGGCAAACGAACTGCTGAAGCTGCGCACCCACACACACACCTACCAGCAAGGCGATGCTATTCAGGTGGCCGCCTCACCCGAAGATGTCTGGTATATATAATTTTCAGCTTTGCCGTTCGAAACAAACCCGTGAACAAACTTGCCTGCTACAGCACCAAAAGCTTGCACTGCAGCTTGCCGTGTTTGCCTGTAAGTTGTATTATATACATGCCCGGTCGTAATGGCTGTGGCAGCGCTATAGATTCATATAAGCCGCCGGTTGCCTCTGCTTGTATGGCATGTTGGTAGAGCATCCGCCCAGCCATATCCTGAATGGATAAATCCAGGTGCTCACTTGGCCCAAACTTATCGCCCCACACATTGATCTGGTGACCTGCGTTAGGATTTGGCGAAACGTTAAGAAGTGGTTCTAGCGCCTGCTGCTGAGTTTCCGAAATATGGGTTACTGCGGCTGTAGCCGAGAGCTCGTGCCTTACTTCGATGGCACAAATAATGGCGTTGTTGACGAGGGAGATGAAATCTATGTTGAGCGCGCCATCGCGCACCTGCACGCCGGGAAAGCTGAGCACCACCGCCGCACCCCGCCCGTGCGCGGCGAAGATGTCGTATCCGCTGAGCACACGCTGCCCTTCCAGGTCCACGTGGAACTGCCGCTCCCCCGCCCGCCTGAAGACCGGCTCCATCAGGTGCAGCCGCACCGAGTAAGTCCCGACGGCAACCACCGGGATGCGGTAGCCGAACGGCAGTCCGGGTGCCGAGGAGCCGGAGCCGCTGGCGTAGCGGTACTTCAGGTAAAGGGGATCGTCGGAGGTGCCCGACACGTCGAAGGACTTTGACGAAGTCTCGCCGCCTGTGGCATAAGCGTCCGCCGCCCAGGAAACCCCGTCCTGGCCGGTGTAGGACTCACCGCCTACGTTTATCCGAACAGGTGCTTCCATTATCACCTCGACACCGGAAACTATGGCATTATTGACAAGGGATGTAAAGTCTATATTAAGCACGCCGTCGCGCACCTGCACGCCGGGAAAACTGAGCACTACCGCCGCACCCCGCCCGTGCGCGGCGAAGATGTCGTATCCGCTGAGCACACGCTGCCCCTCCAGGTCCACGTGGAACTGCCGCTCCCCCGCCCGCCTGAAGACCGGCTCCATCAGGTGCAGCCGCACCGAGTAAGTCCCGACGGCAACCACCGGGATGCGGTAGCCGAACGGCAGTCCGGGTGCCGAGGAGCCGGAGCCGCTGGCGTAGCGGTACTTCAGGTAAAGGGGATCGTCGGAGGTGCCCGACACGTCGAAGGACTTTGACGAAGTCTCGCCGCCTGTGGCATAAGCGTCCGCCGCCCAGGAAACCCCGTCCTGGCCGGTGTAGGTCTCACCGCCTGCATTTATCCGAATAGGAGCTTGGGCAGCATCATTGGGAGCCACTGTCAACTTAATGCAAAAAGTGGCATTTGTATAATTCTTGTCTGTGGCCACCGCAGTGATGTTGGCCGTGTACTTGCCAGGCTGCAAACCCAAAGCATCTACCGAGACCTCCACTGTGGTTGCGCTCGGCACGGTAACACCAGAACTGTTTCGTGTAAAAGTTACCCAAGGCACGTCAGCAGACAGGGTATAGCTTGCCTGGCCCTCCTGTGCAAACAGCAGGTTCTGGATGGTGAGAATACCGCCAGTTTTCACAGATTTGCTAATGCACGCCTCAGTGAAACCCAGGCGATAAGAAGGATTGCGTGCGATAGGTGCAGTATAGGTGCGGCGCTGCGTATTGTTGCTGCTCCCAATGCCGCCGTGCGACATAATAAAAGTGTTTCCGATTACCTTTGCTGCTAAGCCCTCATAAACGTTCGGGAGCGTATAGGCCGGGTCATGCTCCCAAGCTCCTTGCCCGTTGTTGCGGTCAGGGTAAAACACAGTCACTTTATCTACATTGTCACTGCCTTCTCCTTGCCCTGCTACCACATAAATCTTACCGTCGAGGGCGAACGAGCTGCCCTCCGCATGCGAACGCGCACTGGGTAGGCTCGTGAGCTTTTTCCAGGTATCCGTTACTGGATTATACACATGGGTGTCCGGAATATCAAACCCGCCGCTGCAATCGTGGCCTAACTGCCCGCCAATGGTATAGATTTTCCCTTCCAGCGCCACAGTGCTAAAATGGTTGCGCGGAAGCGGCATAGGAGCGCGCTTGTTCTGCCATGTGGTTTGAGTAGGGTTTTGCAGCCAGTCGTCTATCTGCAGCGTCAGGTGGTAGGCTTTCTGGTCGCTGTTGCAGGCACTCTCTACAAAACCCCCAACTACGTGGAGGGTGCGCCCTACCAGCACAAGCCCACCACCGGCCCAACGGACAGGCAGGCCAGTAGCCGGGTCTTTGAGCTCCGGCCCCGGAAGCCACTTATCTGTTTTCATGTCGTAGCGCCATACCTCGCTGGTAAGTGGCCCGGGGTGGCGCCCCAACCGACCTCCGACAAACCAAACCTGGTCATCAACCAGCGCCACTCCCATATGTGTTACGGCTTTTCCGGAGGGCATTGGCGCTAACTGCTTCCAGGTATTTAACACTGGGTCATATACTTCTGCCGAATTCTCAATTTCAGGAAAGTCGCCAAAGCCGATGAAGGTGTAAAACCTGTTTTGGTAGACCACACTCGTCACCTCCGACCGATCTTGATTGGCATAGGCAACACGGGTCCACTGGGCAGCTACTACATGTGCACACAAGAGTAATGCGAGCAGCAAAGTAACGCGGGAGCAAATAGCGATGAATAGATCCGGATAGTTAACAGAGGGACGGTAAAGATTTTCCATTGATAAGTTGATGATAGATAATTCATTTATAAACTATACATACCTGCCGTCCACTTAACCACAGACAATCAAAATCTTTAAATAAAACGACTAGCAGCTTTTTTACCTTCAAAAAAGCCTATTATGTAGTATTATATAAAAACCCGATTCTTAAGACCTTGAAAGCTAACATTAAAGTAAATAAGTTTTAAGAATTTAAACTTTGCATAATTTAAGTATTAGTATACATATTTTAATAATCCAGGTTACGTATGCCTATTAAAAAAAGAGCATTAAATCATTATTAATTGTACTAAACTAACCAAAACAGCCATTGTTAAACTTCATGAGTTTAAGTATTTTGTGATACCCTCATAGCGGATTGCTGCTATAGGGTAAAAGAAATGCTATGAATAATTGCAGGAAAAATGTGAGGCAGCAGAGGGAAAAAAATATCCGGTATTATATTTAGAAGTGGCCCGTATGTAATAAGCCTTTAAGGTATATTATCCCGCAATTTTTGAATGGTTTATTGCTAAAGTAGTTTTGGGCAGTGTGATTGTTCCTAAGGTGTAATCATTCCCCTACCCCCAAGCAGGGTCGTTTCATTCTCTATTTTACTGGCGCCCCGAATGCTTTCGGGGTGTCTAAAAATGGTGGCGAGTTTGCAACTCTACTGGGCCAGAGGCCTAATTATACTTTACGCGAGTTAAGGCAATGTTAAAATGAAACGGCCCTGCTACCCCCAAGGGAATGATTACACCTTGCCCCCAAGGGAATGATTACACCTTGCGTAAAATATCGTTTACAATGCTTATTTGAATATTTCATAACTCACAAACATTTAACACACAGGGCAATAAGTATCAGAAACAAGATAGCGAAAAAAATCCCGCTTAGGGGTAGGGGCCCTCCATAAAAAAGGAAGTAGGGAGATGACAATCGTACACTGAAAAATTGCCAATCATCCCCCCATTAACTCTATATCTCTAACTCTTAAACTCCTCTCTCCCACTCCACCTCCGGAAACACCACCTCCAGCTGCCTTTTGATCACCCTGTAATTCCCTTTCCAGAAACTAGCAAGGTCTGATACAGTTGTGATCGGTTTTAACTCTGGCGTTAATAAAGCTAGTTCTACTGTCATCTCACCTTCGTCTACGGTTGGGCTTTGCTCCCAACTTAGCACGTCTTGCAGGCGAATTTCCAGTTTTGGCTGTGCTCCGTCGGGTTTATATGCTAATTCTATACCTGAGCCATCGGGCAATTCCAAAGAAGCCGGAGCCAATATATCCAGCCTGGTGCGTTGCTCATCGTTCAGGTATTTGGCTTCCAGAATCGGTTGGAGGTCCAGCTCCATCAGGTTGTCGGGGTGCTCTATGTCGTAGAGGTGTGGGGTTAGCCAATCGGCATTGGTCATGAGCAGCGTGGAAGTGCTAATGTCGGGCCAGAACTCAGAAGGACGCCACTTCCGCAGACTCAGCAAACGGTTTTGCCATTGGGTGAGGTCATGGTTGAAGTCCAGGAGGTGCTCGCCTTCGTGTTTGATGGCTTCGATCATGGCTGGTATGCGGTGCTTCTCGTCGGGGGTTGGCAGCGGCTTGCTTTGCAACACGATGCTACCAATGCGGGTGTCCATAGAGGCGGTAAGCTCTCCGTCGTTTACATCCCAATGGTAGCTTTCCTGCTGTTTTACCAGCGGGGCCAGGTCTTTGGGGTTAAGCGGTGAGGCCATGAAAATACGGCCCGGATTATCCTCACCTCCGGCATGCAGGTGCGCGATGGCCAGCCAGGGTTCGTAAGCCAGGTCGTCGCGGTGGCCTGCCGAGGCATACTTTCCGTTTGCCAACTGGAACTGTGCGTTGTTACCGGGGCGTGCATAGGCAATGCGCTCGGGGTAGCAATGCGTTAGCAGCACACCAGTTTCATACTCATCAAAAGTACTGTTATCAGCCTCTATGTTAAACATGCTGCGGTACGAGCGGGCTACCTTCTCTATCTTCCCGAAACGCTTGCCCTGCCCCTGCTCTTTTCTATACCTGCGCAGGGCTTCTATTCTTAAATTTATGTCGATGCCTGCGTTGCGGTCCAGTGGGTCGCGCTCTTCCAGGATAGCGGCAATATCAGAGGCCAGGGCCACCTGGTCGGTTTCCTCAGCTTTGAGCAGCATGTGGGCTATACGCGGGTGACATGGCAGGGCATGCATTTTTTTACCGTGCTCGGTAATACGGCCATGCTCCAGTGCCTGCAGTTGGTGCAGCATTTCGGTGGCAGACTGCAGCGCCGCTCTCGGAGGAGGGTTCAGCCAGGTAAGGCCAAGGATATCCATGATGCCCCATTGCGCCATATCCAGCACCAACGACGACAGGTCTGCTTCCAGAATCTCGGGGGTGCGGTGCGGGGCCATGCGCTCGTGCGTGGTTTTGCTCCACATACGGTAAGCCGTACCTGGGCCTAAACGACCTGCACGACCTGCACGCTGGTCGGCTGCGTCTTTGGAGATGCGTACTGTTTCGAGCCGCGACAAACCGGACTTCGGATCGAAGCGGGAGGTTTTGCCGAAGCCTGTATCCACTACCACCGAAATGCCTTCTATGGTTAAGCTAGTCTCGGCAATGCTGGTGGCCAGCACCACTTTGCGTTTGCCGTCGCGGTTGGGCATAATGGCTGCGTACTGCTTATTAAAAGGCAGCATACCGAACAGCGGGTGTATCTTAAAATCGCGCAGTTGTCTGCGAAGCAGTTCTTCTACCTTCCGGATGTCGTTTTCGCCGGGCAGGAACACCAGGATATCCCCTTCCCGCTCCTTTGCTGCCTGTTGCACAATGCGGGCCGTCATTTCGGGCAGCATTCTGTCGTCGGCATCGCCGGTGTAAAAGGTCTCGACGGGGTATTGCCTGCCCATACTTTGCGCCACTGGTGCCTGCAGCAGTTTGGTAAGCTGAGGCATATCCAAGGTGGCTGACATCACCATAATGCGCAGGTCCGGGTGAAGCGCGTGCTGCGCCTCCCGGCTCAGGGCCATGGCTACATCGGCGTGTATGCTGCGCTCATGAAACTCATCAAATATTATGATGCCCACACCCGTAAGCGCCCTGTCGCTATGGATCATGCGGGTAAGGATGCCTTCAGTTACAACCTCGATGCGGGTTTGCTCCGAAATGCGCGTCTCGAAACGGATGCGGTACCCCACGGTTTGGCCTACCTCCTCGCCCAGCAGTTGCGCCAGGCGTTCGGCAATGGTTTTGGCTGCCAGGCGCCGTGGCTCCAGCATAATGATCTTCTGGCCCGAAAGCCAGGCCTCGTCCATGATAGCCAACGGCAGCAAAGTGCTTTTACCGGCTCCGGGAGGGGCGTTTACGATTAGCGTGTTCTGTGCCGCAAGGTATTCCCTAACAGCATGTATGATTTCCCTAACGGGTAAGTCTATGGTAAATGGGTTGAAGGGCAAGGGACTACAACATTATAATAAAAAAAGAAAGCAGGTATATGATTATACCTGCCTACAAAGTTACAAAGTAGTATTAGCAATGTTTATACACTCATGCCTCAACTTGTCTTTTTCTGTTTGTTCTTCTTACATTAGAAGTTAAAAAGCTCTTTACATCAACAGGTATTTTTAATCTAGTAGCAAATAGTTCGACTATATTACTTTCTTTTAATTCAACATTGACAACATACTTTGGTTGCTTTTTCTCTCCACTAGCTAACCGCTTATTATTTTGGCTAATCTCTTCGTTTAAGCCTGTTATAACGATTTCGATTACCTTTTTGAAAAAGGTGTATAGAAACCAAAGTTCAAACTTACCTCTTAAATAAATTTTATGTTCTGGAATTTTAACTAGCTCTTTGCTAATCTTCAACAAATCACTCCTATCGCTTGGTGTCCCAACATTATTAGTAACCCTTTCAACATAATCTATAGTTGATTTCAAAGATTTTTTCCTAATAATGTGCAGATTCGAATTGATAGCAAAGATTTTAGACAAATCTATATTCGCCAAATTAGCTGGTTTAGTTGATTTCCTATTATCTACTAACCATGCGGAAATAGGAAGAACTAGTTTATTATAAATCTTCAGTTGTTCTTCGAATACATCTACTATACTCTGAATAAGTATTTCATCTCTTAAGTGGCATGTTTCTCTCAGAAATCTTTTTAAAATATCTGAACAAACTAAATAGTTTTCAAAAGAATAATACTTAGTCACAAAAATATTATCTGAAGTAGGATATGATTTTTGTATAATATCATCTAAGTCTTTATCAGTAAAGAACAATACTCGTCGGTTACTATATTTAGTCCAATTGATGTCATTATAGCACTTATATAAATTTTTTTTCCCATTACATATATAGTAAAAAGGTTCAGGACTTGATGAGAAAATACTATTTATATAATTTATATAAAAAAACTGATCATCTTGTCCTTCAAAAAGGAAATGATAAGTTTTTTCATCAAATTTATAGTTGAGCAAGAGCTTTAAATATACTGTTTCTGTTGCTTCACTATATTTGTTAAGCAAACTAAGAAAGCTCATACTTCCTATTTTTTTTGATTGAAAACTCTTCTAAAGAATGCGCATACTGTTTAAGTTCATTCTTAAATATAAAAGGAGAATGTGTTACAGCGATGATACCAGTACATTTTTGAGAAGAATTTATATCTGGTAGAAACCTTTCTTGCCAAGGTACTGAAAGCGAAAGCTCTGGCTCATCAATTATTATGAAATAATCTTGTTTAGAAAGGTAAATGTGGCTGAATAAAGATACAATTTGCTTTTCTCCAGAAGAAAGATCTTTGAAATCAATATTAAAGAACTTATTATCAGATAATTTGATACTATTAGGAACCCTTATGCTGACCTCGAAATTGTCGCTATCAAAATGAAATTTCTTACTCTTATTTTTTATGTAGTCATTACAGATATCAACAAATTTGTTAATATCTAACTCCGCATTTTTCTGCTCTTGGTAAATTTGAAACAACTTCCATACAAAATAAGCGTTGATTTTATCTTCAACATTTAGAGCTCCATTCTCCTTAACTTGCTCTACAAATGCTTTCAACTCCTTCTTGCCAGATGAACTTAAAAAGCTATCGTCTAGTCTTTTTAAAATATAATTTAGAGCGTCTTCATTGAAGTCTTGTATTCTTGTGGTGTCAAAGTCACGATAATTCCTTTTTAAAATGTCTTCCAAATATGAACCTGTTATCTTTTTACCTAAGTTATTATAAAAGAAATTCTTCAACTCATCACACCTTCGCGTTATCCTGTCTTTAACATCCTGCATACCGAACTCTACTAATTCAATATATTCAGGGGACTCTTGATTTAGAGACTTATATCTTCTCTTAGATTCATATCTTTCCATACTTTCGTCAAGGTCTGGAAAGATATTTTTTAGATCTTTTTCAATTCTTCTATATGTAGGTAGGTAAATAATTTGAATTCCTTTGAATACATTTTTAAGATACTCTTCTACTTCTTGTATACTTTCATCATTATCAAAATCAATCTCTAACTCATTAATGTGATGCAGGATGTTTTGAATACCTCTAGTAGAGATATTAAACATATCTGACAGTTTAGCATAGTACTCTTTTAATGAATAATCTTTTTGATTGATAAAGTCTAACCCTTCATTACTACTATAAAGGTGTTCAATCAATGGTCTATACCTAACTGGAAATCTCTGATATAATTTTGAGTCTCGGCGAACCAGTTGATTGTACTTGCTTTTGTTAAAAGATAACTCTCTTCCTTTTACAGTAGCAGTAATTTTTTCAAACTTATATTCATTAAGCTTAACCCATTGCCTAGTTAAAAAGTAGTACATCATATTAACTAGAGTAGTCTTACCAGAACCATTCTCTGCAACTAAAACCAAAGTATTGTTTTCGTATCTTATGTCATACGAAGCTTCACCGTGTAATTTATCCACTCTAAAACTTGATATTAGAGGCTCTTGATTCTTTGCTATCTCCATGTTGAAAAATATCTATACTGATAATTACAAATTTGATATAATATTTTAATTTATTAATATACTTTCTATCTTTTTTCATCATCTCCCCGCTGGCGCGAGCTTGTAGCTCGTGCCTTTTCTTTTCCACGCAGCTATACCTTCAGCACAAGTAACAGTACGAGCTACAAGCTCGCACTAGCAATTTTACTCGCACTAGCATACAAATACCTAAACCTGCAAACTGCTGTTTAAAGTATAAGCCTTACATGAGCAGGAAATATAAATTCCATAACAAGGAAGGGCTATACTTTGTGAGTTTTGCCGTGGTGTACTGGATAGACGTATTCACGCGTGAGGAGTACTTTGCCATACTTGCAGACAGCCTGGACTATTGCCGCAAAAATAAAGGGATGGAGATATATGCTTGGTGCATTATGCCCAGCCACGTACATCTCATATTCCGGGCCAGCGATAACAACCCGAGCACGTTGCTGAAGGAGCTGAAGACTTATACTTCAAAGCAACTGCAAAAAGCCATTGCCGAACACAATCAGGAGAGCCGGAAGGAATGGATGCTTTGGCTGATGGAACGAGCTGGCCTGAAGAACAGCAACGTAAAGCACCGGCAGTTTTGGCAGCAACACAACAAGCCTATCGAGCTTTGGAGCGCTGACGTGATAGATCAGAAAATCGATTACATCCACAACAACCCTGTAGAAGCTGGCTTTGTATTGGAGCCGGAGCATTGGAAGTATAGCAGCGCGATAGATTTTAGTGGCGGAAAGGGTTTGCTGGAAATTGATATTGCTTAATGGTGGAGATACGAGCTACAAGCTCGCACCAGCATGTGCTTGCACCAGCATGCGTTTAGTTGAGACTGATATTGCCTGAAAGTGAAGGTACGAGCTGCAAGCCCGCACCAGCATGCGTAAACTCAGCCACAGCGAAGGACAGCTTTACCTTCGCTGGCCCCCGCTGACCCTTCGCTGGCGCGAGCTTGCAGCTCGTGCCTTTATCCTTTCCACGCAGCAATATAATCGGCACAAGTAACAGTACAAGCCAGAAGCTCGCACTAGCACGGCCCTTCAAAGAGGGCCCCTCGGCACGCGTATTTCTCTATTTACTATAAGTTAGGGTTCCAACAATGCACTGGATTTTCCCATCATTATTTCATAGGTTCGTGGCCCCAGTTTTTGAGGGAGTAGCGCCACGGTGTGTTCTCAACATCCCCGGAAGGGCGCTGTGCTACATGCCGGTGCACATAGCCTACTACTTTGCGCATGTGTGCAAAATCGGAGTCAGTCAGGTTTGCTTTTTTGGTGTGAAGGATTTTGATGATTTTGCTACCTGATTCATGTCCCACAGATTCATCAGCATCATCTTCCTTGTACCCTACTTCTTTAGACTCATCCGTTTTCAGCCAGTCTTCCAGCTCTGAAGGAGTCATGTTCACGGCTTCTTTAAAATCCTGATAAATCTGTTCGCGCTCTTGCTTGTCGAAATCTACTTGTGCCATACTATTTTAGAGTTAATGGTTCACAGATTTATACTTACAAGCAGCGAAGTGGTTGAGGTTAAATAGACTTATACAAATTTATTACCCTACTACTTTTGGCACAGGTTATAGGGGCATGGCTACAGACTTCCAGGTATTACCTGCCTTTGGCGTCCAGATGAAGGTTTAGTTAAAGATTTATTGCAAAAGCTAGTCCTCGAAGCCTTCCCGCAGTCCCTTTTGGTGGGCGTAACATACGGGGCTGCTGTTTTCCTTCCGCGCTGCCTTTTCCTTTACCAGTTCTTCGTAGTTGCCTGGGGTAGCCAAGATTCTGCTCTTCGGGTAAAGTACCACGCCCCGCCGGACGATCTTGCTATTCGGTTCTATCAACTGCGCGTTTACCCCTTCCGCCCCATACACATGAATCGTGAAGAAATGGTAGTTCGTTTTCTTCGCATACCCTTCTGCCGTTATCCTGCCGGTTATCGTCCGCTCCCCGATAAAGTCTGATGTCTCCCCTTCAGTATAAGGCGTGTACACCGACTCCGTCCACTCTACTTTACAACCTACTGTCAGATTCATGATCCTGCTGTGTGCTTTGTTAGCGTTTACGTTTAATATTGCGCAACATAGGAAGTCTGTTCTCCATCTCTTAAAAGATCCTGCGCCTCGCTGCTGCAAGCCTATAGCGCGTGTTGCATTTCTTTTCTAAGAAGTTAAACCCCTGCTGCAGCCATTGTGTTCCTATCAAACCTATCCGTACTGCCATTCCTAAACATCGGTTAAAGGCACACGTATTTATATATTCCTGTTTAAACTAAAATCAAGCATATGGATAAAGATACTAATCCGGTTAACGTTGCCGCGCCGCGCTTTGTGGAACGGCTAGCTGAAAAATTAGGCATAGCGGCTGATAGCGCTACTATTTATGGCGAGCCAGTGGAACGGGAGGGTGTTACGGTTATACCTGTCTCGAAAGCTACGTACGGTTTTGGTGGTGGTGAGGGTATGGGCACCGAAGGAAAAGGAGCTGGCTCTGGCGGCGGTGGCGGCATGGTGTTAACGCCGGTAGGTTATATTGAAATGAAAGACGGAGCTACCCGGTTCCGTGCCATCCGTGACCCGCAAACGGTGGTGAAAATTGTTGCCATAGGCAGTCTGGCGTTACTAATGACCACTAAAAGCATTGTGAGTATCTTTAAGGACAGGAAAACTGCAAAGTAACTGAAGCAGTAGGCTTTCGTGGTGGTAAAGGTGTGCCGGAAATTGACATTGCCTGAAAGAGAAGGTACGAGCTGCAAGCTCGCACCAGCATGCGTAAATTCCCTTCGCTGGCGCGAGCTTGCAGCTCGTGCCTTTTCATTTCCACGCAGCTATACCTTCAGCTAAAGTAACAGTAAGTGCTACAAGCTCGTGCCTTTTTGCTACAAAGTTATACCTTACCCTTTACAACATAAAGCCCACGCCGGAGGTAAAGCTTAGGATACGGGTACTTTGGCCACCTGCAGCATAAAGCTGCTGCTTGCCCGCATAATAATCGGAGGAGAGCATCAGGCACCAGCGGTTTGTAAATTTCTTGCGATAACCTATACCGATTGAAGTGCCAAGCGTTCTGTTTTCATATGCAGACGCTGATACTTCCGTAGAGGACTTTTCACTGGTATAAAATGAGCCTACTCGAAGCTTGACATCTATAGCGGAGTCATCTGTTACATTCAACGTGTACATAGGCCCAACCATCAGCACGCCATAGCCCACCTCAACGCGTGCCGGTAAAGTGGATGTGTGACCTTGGTTATGAAACGTTGCTTCAGCATCAAAAGCATGTGCACCTCCCATCCATGTGCCAATAACTCCAAATCCTTTGCTTATCGTGTAGCCAACATTCAGCAGGTTCAATTGTAAACCAGTGCCAACTTTTGCATCATGGTTACCAAGTATGAAGCTTGGCCCTAGCCCTACCCCAATGGGCCTAGGAGTAACATAAAACGTCTCTTTACTGCCATAATGATATGGCCTCTCGGATATCTTTCTGAGTCCACACCACTACTAATCATCCCACTACTAATCAACAACTTCTATTTCTACTTTCCGATCTAAAGGGTTTTCTTTTTGGGAGGCAGCGGCGTCGCCCATATACTGCACCCGGATACGCGCTTTATCTATCCCTTGAACGGTTAGGAAATCAACCAGTGCTTCTACACGCTTGCGGCTGAGCGCCAGGTTATAGGCAGCATTTCCGGATTGGGAGGAATAGCCGGTGAGTTGCGCGGTTATGGCTGGCATTTCCTGCAATTTTTGCACGACCTGGTTTAAGTCGCGCAGGCTTTCTAAAGGCACTTTAAAGGTGTTAACCGGATAATAAACTGTTGTGGTATAGGCTTTGGGCACAGCCGCTGGGGCTACTGCTGCCGTTTTCGCTTGTTGCAAGAGAGCCAGCTCCCGCTCATACTGGTTCAGGCGGTACAGCACACTGTCGTTCAGGTCGGCTTGGCGTTGCAGGTATTGCACTAAACTGGTGTCTACCGCAGCTACCTGGTGCAGCGTATCGTCAGTAGGAAGCATTGTCTGCAGCGAGTCGATGTGCGCCTGAAGCCTTCTGTTCTCCGCATTCACGGCTGCAAGCTGTTGCTTTTCCTGATCGCTTTGTGCGGCTTCTCCGGCTGCATCCTGCACGTATACCACCCGTTCTTTCACGCGCGTTCGCTCTGTTGTTTTACTGGTTGCTTCTACCTCGGCCTTTGCTGGGGCTTTGCTCTCCGTTTTTAAAGGAGTTTCCTGCCCCTTTGTTGGTGTTACTTTTTCCGGTGAAATGGTGGTTGGCTGAGGCTGCTTCTGAGTTACAGTCGCCGCCTGCCGCTGAACCACTGTGTCCGGGCGGAGGGTGCTGCGCTCCGATGTAGCGGGTATGGGCTGCGCCTCTTGTTGCTTAACCTTATCCTCTGCTGTTTCAGATTTTTCAACTGTAGTTGCAGTAACCGTTGGCGTAGGATCAGGCGTGTTTGTTGTGTCCTGAATTTGGCGGGTTTGCGGAGGCACGCCTTGCACCACACGCTTGCGCTGCACCAAACTGCTGTCCGTTACGATGGTAGTATTTCGGGTTTGAAGCGTGTCGGCTGGCGCGAAAATTGTCCTTTGAGTCTGCTCCTCGGTTATAGTGCTAACAGATTGGTCCTGCTCCAACTGAGTCGTTTTTGACGGGAGCTTCAGCATCATTTCCAATACATTTTGCTGGGGTTGGGTTTGCTCCTCCCCTTGTCCTGAGGCTGCGGTGCTGGAATAATACTGCGGCGCTTTGAACGTCGATTTCCGGAAGCCGAAGCTATACCCTACCGTAACACCGGTGTGCAAATAAGCACTGTTGTAGTCGTTCTGCTCCAGCGCGAGCCCTTCCAGGTGCGGCTCGGTCAGGTATACCGCTTCCGTTTGCAAGCCCAGTTGCCACCGCTCGCCCAGCCTGAATTTCAGGCCGATACCCACCGGAATGGTAGACACATAACGCGACTCCGTTTTGGCAGCACCACCGGATGTCTCCAGAATGCTCAGGCTATACCCCCCGAAAACATACGGCGACATCCATGCCGAGCTGTTAAAGAGCCAGCCGTTATCGGTATAAAAATACCCTCGCAGGGCAGCCATGTGCACCTCCGTTTCAAATGCGTTCCGCTGCAGGTCGCGCCCGCGCACGTTGCCAAGCGCATAACCCACCGATAGCCCCAGGCTGTTGCCGATGCTTCGGGTCAGCTCGGCACGGTATAGCAGGTTATCGTGCACGGAATAGTAATCAGAAAAGCGGTTGGCGTCGTTGCTGTACGCAGCGATACCGGTATAGCCGCTGAGTTGCCACTTATAGAGGTCGTGCTGCCCGAGGGCTAGTTGCCAGCTGAGCAATAAGACACTTATCGTTAGAAGTCGTTTCATGGTTAGCGGTTTAGGTCCATCCAGAAATTAAGCTCCAGGCTCAGACCGACAAATGGGCAAATGTATACCCTGTCTACACTGAAATCGGAGATCCTATTCGATGCCTCATCGCTCTGCAGCACGGTGGCACCCGCATGGATGCGCACAAAGGGGAGCGCTCTGTAGCCCAAGGCCACATAGACCGGGCGCTTCACCAGCGGCCCGGTTGCTTCATCGTCCTCACCGAAATCCAGATTCTGAAGCATCACACCCGTGGAAATACTGGACCGAGACCAGAAAGCAGAGGAAAATGCAGCCCGCCCAAAAGGGATGGAAATGCCCACATAGGGTGCCGTATCCGAAGTGAAATTATCGACATTGCCCGAGTTGTACACCCCGCCATATCCCACGTTTATCGCGACCACATTCCGGGTTTTCTCAGTAGCATAGTCGGTTATCTTTTTACTGTCAGTGAGCACGAGCAGTTGCGCGTTTCCGTATTGCGCCACTTCCTGGTGCACCATCACTTTCAGGGCCTCCACCTGTTCCTGCGCATATTTAAGCCGGACGGTCTTCTTATCCTCACCTTCGCCGGCAACAATATTGCGCCTTGCTTTGCGCAGGCGCAGGTTGTTGATCTGCTCCAGTTTATCCAGTACAATATCGGAGAAACCATTGAAGGTATAATTGATATGGCTTCGGTATAGCCCGAGCCCCTGCGTCACGATGGCGTTCATGTCGCTGCGCATGTTTTTGGGGTGCTTCCGCAGTTCCACGCTGCCTCTGCTTACCACAAAAGACTGGTCGATATAGGCATCCAGGGCTGCGTTGAGCTGGCGCAGGAGTTGCCGCTGCTGCCGGGCCGGGGCCGCGCCATAAAAGTTGAGGAGAAAGGTATACTTCTCGTTTCCGCGAAGGGGATAATTCACGGGCAGGGTAAAGTTATTGTCTGTGCCGGAGGGACGCTTTTTCCAGACGTTGCGGTAGAGCGGGTCTTTGCTTGTGTCCTGGGTGCCGTAGATGGTAAGCTCTACCATGTCCACTGCGTTTCCGGCCTCCCCCGTCACGATGAAGTTGCTCTCGGCGGGCAGCGGCTGCCCCTCGTTAAAGTAGGTCCTGTCGTAGTTGAAAACCACCGTTTTATACTGGGCAAAAACAGAAGTACTGCTCAACAGGAAAATGAAAAGCGCGTAATATTTTTTCATGTAGTTGATATTAAAGGTTAAGGAAGCATGCACCTTGCGTGCTTTAAGGGAAGAGGTAAACGGAAGCAACTACTTGAAATTGAGGCTCTAGCAGCCTACAATCTGATGCATCGCTATATTAGTATACGTATACTATAGGTATACGCACAATCTGAATTAAAACACTATTATTCAGACACTTGCAGTTGATGCTTATTTAGATTCGGCATAAGTGATTGCCTGACTTAGATACTAAAACCACAAACCCCAGCGCAGGCAGCCGCTTGCGCCAGAGGAGTAGCAGGAACCATAGCTGGTTGCTAACAAGACAATCCGTTGATCATTCACTTAAGAACCTCCCGCGCTTGTGGTCGTAAATTCATATGAGGCCTGCAAGTGCTGTGGGCAAAAATCATTTACGTAATTTTTAGAAACTATGGGAAATAACAAAAATAAGACTGAGCCTACCAAAAGAAACTTGGCCAGCAACGCCACCGCTAACCCAAATCCAGAAGACTACTCGAACAAAGCGAATATTCAGGGCGCTGTAGACACTGGAAAAAACGGCACGAAGGCCACCGCTTCGCAACAGCATGGCCAGGGAGCCGAAAATAAGAACACCGATACCCGCACCGGCTCAGACAGCGGCCAAGACGGATAGGGCGGCGACAACCTTACCGGTAAGTAAGCATTCAAACTTATTCATAAAAAGTCCCCTGCAGTTGAAGCTGCAGGGGACTTTTTTGTGGGATATCTATAAAAATATAGCAATTGGCATGTAGGGTAATGGGAATGAAGTTAACGTTTTACCTCTTAACGAACGTGCACGTATGCATTGGCTTATTTTGAGGAAGTAATTGTTATATGGGGAACTAGTTCGAGGATAAAGCATCCCCTGAACTAGTTAATCCAGTAATGTGCACTTGAGATTTAATCCAATATTCTATCGAGGTCAAACCTTTAGTTTTTATGTCCAGAAACATATAGGCGATCAGCCCGAACATACAGCAAAGGGGGAATTTGCCCTGCATATCCCCTTATAGTGAATCCACAAAAAGAACTACTCATTCATGAAGTATTTCTATATTTGCAAAAATTTCACAGGGCATGCAGGCAAGTTTTTCAAGGCTTGTTTCGCAGAGCCACTAATTCGTAAAAACCATGAAAAAAATCATTCCGCTTAGCATTGCCTTTTTCCTGCTGTGCTTTCAACTGCTGGCTCAGGAAGTCCAGACACGCATCACCGTAAAAGTCCCTAAAGCAACAGATGAAGTCTACATCGTCGGAAACCAGCCTGTGTTTGGTAACTGGAACCCGGCAGGCGTAAAGATGCAGCATACCTCCGACTTGGAGCGCAGCATACAGGTAAAGGCAAGCTTCCCCGCCGAATTTAAGTTCACGAAAGGCAGCTGGGCCAGCGAAGGCTATACCGGCGACAAGCGCAACAACGCCAACCTTGTTCTCAGCGAACCGGACAGAGCAAGTGGCATATGAAGTGTTAGGCTGGTACGATGACAACAGTCGTACGTTCACAGCACCGTACATTAAAGCATTCAAAGGGCAGTACAGCTTCGAAATACCTGAAGTGCAGGAGTTGGCACACATCTTATTTGCCCTCACGCCAACCGGAAAGCAGGACACGAACATGGTGAACCATGAAGGCCCTTATTATCAGGAGGTAATGAGTAGCTTTGCGGCATTCGAAAAAGACACCCTGGTACAGCAGCTAGATGCGCTGCTGCAACAGGGCTTGTATGCGCAACTGAAAATGGATGCCAACGCCTTTTACTTTAAAGGCGACCAGATTGAGCAAGACAGCGTGTATGATAAGCTGAGTTGGAGCAATCTGAATCATCTCGAGCCTTTTATGCCTGATCTGGAGCTCTTCGCCAGACAAAGCAACTTCCGGTCGTTTTACAAAAAGCACCAACCGTATTATGCGCAGCAGATCCGGGAGATGGAGGCTGTAATCTCTATTCGGAAACAATGGCAGTGGCTTGAGCAAAACTTCAACAACCAGTACGACCATTACCGCATCACGTTCTCGCCGCTTGTTTACGGCATGCACTCCACCAACAGCTTCGTACAACCCGATTTCAGGCAGAAAGTTATGTTCATCTGCGGCCCCATTATTGACCCGCAGTTTGAGGGCGCCTTGCGAGAGGGGATCATGAACATGATCGTGTTCACGGAGATAGACCATAACTATGTTAACCCCGTGTCAGACAAATACTTTGCGGAGATCCGGGAGGCTTTGCCAGAACTGACGGCATGGGCCACACCGGAGGCGCTCAGCAGCTATGATAACGAGTATGCTGTGTTTAATGAGTACATGACCTGGGCTGTTTACGCGCTTTACGCCAAAAAGCATTTCAAGAAAAAAGACTTTGAGACAGTGAACACCTATATGGAAACGATGATGGCGGAGCGGCGCGGATTTCCGAAGTTCAGGGAGTTTAACCGCGAACTGCAAGCCCGATATAAGCAGCGAGGCAAGAAAGGCAAGCTGGAAGCGCTATACCCTGCCATGCTGACGTGGTGCAAGAACAACTAATCTTTATAGAAGCAATTTATAAAAACAGTCAGGATGGACTTAAACATCCTGACTGTTGTTTTTAAGGGAAATGACTAATGTAAGAGACAGTATTACCCACCACTTGGGAGGTCGAAAAAAACAAAGTTCTCACTGCAGATTAAAAAGCAATGCGGGCATGACACTTGGAACGTCCCCACCGGCATAAGCTTGCAGCCCGTGCTTTTTTCTCCATGCAGCATACCTATAGCATGCGTCACAGTACGCGCTGCAAGCTCACACTAACGGAAGAAGGCTGTTTGCGATAGATCACCCGTACCAATCTGACTTATTACCCAATCCGGCACCTCCATTTACATGTATCCCTTTACAGCACAAAACCCACCCCGCCGGTAAGGTTCAGGATATGGGTGCTTTGGTTTGCTCCAAGCGTATATTGCTTCCTGCCCGCATAATAGTCTGAGGACAGCATCACGCACCAGCGGTTCGCTATCTTTTTGCGGTAACCCACACCCAGCGACGCGCCGAGGCTTCTGTTCTCAAATGTGGCAGTATAAGATTCAGAAGATGTTTTCTCGGAGGTATACAATGATCCTACCCTAAGCTTGAAGTCCAGAAAGGAGTCATCTGTCAGATGCAAGGTATACATCGGGCCAAGCATGAGCGCTCCATAGCTCAACTCAACCTGAGCCGGTAGATGGTAGGTAGTTCCCTGGTCGTGCACAGTAACCTCCGAATCGAACATATGGGCACCTCCAACCCACGTCCCGGTTACGCCAAAGCCTTTCCCCCAGGCGTATCCCACATTCAGCAGATTCAGATGCAGGCCTTTTCCGGCTTTCAGGTTGCTGTTCCCCAGCAAAAAACTTGGCCCCAGTCCTACCCCGATATAGCCATTGTTTCGGTCGCTTTGGGCTTGTAACGGCACATGGAATGCGAGCAACAGCACCAGCGCCATCCCGATCATTTGATAAATCTTCTGCATTAGTTAAGCATCTACCTATGTAGCGCAAGTATATAGCTTTTCCCTTGATTTTGAGTTTGCACGATACGTATATTTTGCAGCCTGTGAGTTGCTGTACCAACCCCACGCATGTTTTCTGTCCTCGCTGGCGCGGACGTTTAGCGATAAGTTTGCATGATTTAAAAGCGCTTTCGTAAGAGATGCTTATCTTTAGTGCTGCTATCGCTTTAGCGATTTGAACATACCTATTTGATAACTCAATAAAAGTTAACGAGTATATTCGTTATCGGGAGTTATAAACGATTGGCCTATGAAGTACTGCAACGTACATTATTGGAATTATGTACCCGGAGTTGACGAGGAGGAAATTCTGGATGCTGCCTTAACGCTTACCAAAAAGGCAAGGCACGACAGTACCCTGACCGAGATAGCTACGTTTATTTACCACACTGTAAAGGCAAAATATGTTATCATAGGCAGTTTATCTGACCAGCATACGCATGTGCATACCATCGTCTTTATGGAGGAAGGCAAGCTGTTAGAAAACTTCACTTATTCGCTCCTTGGCACGCCCTGCCAGGAAGTATACACACAAAAATTCTGCTATTATCCGCTTGGCGTAGTAGACAGTTTCCCGGAAGATGAGGAATTAAAAACCCTGGACATTGAGAGTTATCTGGGCTCACTCCTTTTATCGGAGAACGAGGAGCAGGTCGGATTAACCGTACTCATGGATACGAAGCAGATCAGTAACCCCGCCTTTGCCGAACACCTGATCCTGGTGCTGGGTCCTGCCATTGAAGAGGAATTGAAATCCATGAAGTTATAGTCTCCCTAGCTTTCAATTGGTGGCATAGGCTTGCAGCACATGCTTTTTGTTGGCACGCAGCTATACCATCAGCAAGAACAGTGCAGGCCTTTAGTTCAGAGTAGCAGGCTATATTGGGTGGCTTTTGGCAGGGAAAAGGCATAACTAGCCTACCTATTTATCCTGGCAATCAGGAAAAGAGAGGATAAACGTTGCCCCTTCGTTCACTTTACTTTCCAGGTGCACTTTCCCGCCCAAACTTGTGATATGGTAATGTACCAGGTAAAGCCCGACGCCCTTGCTATCGGGGGTATGATGAAAATGCTGATGCAACCCAAACACCTTGTCCTGCACTTTCTCCATATCAAACCCCTGGCCATTGTCTGAGATGATCAGTCGGATGACCCCATCCCCTTTCTCAGAGGAAATAGTTATCACAGGCGTGCTGTCCGGTCGTGCGTATTTAATGGCGTTTGTGATCAGATTCAAAAATACGCTTTCCATATAGGCAGTGTTAAACATGACAGTTTGCACCTCGGAGAAGTCGATGTGGATGCTGGCTTTGGAGGTTGTGATAAAGGAGCGAAGGGAGTCCAGCACCTGATTCAGGCAACTGCTTAAATCCACCGCCACCACAGCTGCATGCAAGCCATCCTGCTCAGTTAACAGGTCTACGTAACTGTTGAGTGTCTGTTTGAGTTTGTCGCCTGTATGCTTGAGGTAGTCTATGAGCTGCACTGTTTTCTGGTCGGTTATTTTTGCAATATCTATCAGCTTAAACAGCGACAACAGATTGTTTACCGGCGACCTTAAGTCGTGCGAAGTGGTATAATTCACCTGCTTGAGCTCTTGGTTTAATTTTGCAAGGTTTCCGAGCAACAGGTTCCTTTCTTCCTCTAACCTTTTTTTGTGGGTCACATCTTTGGCGATGGCAAATACAAGGCGATCACTGTTCACCGGCAGAGAGGTCCAGGAGAGCCAAACAACCTCTCCACCCTTTGTTATATACCTGTTCTCAAAATAGTTTAGCGGCTTTGCTTTTGTGAGTTCCTCCCGTACCTGGGATGTGATGGATTGGTCATCGGGGTGCACGAAGCTATTGATTGGCCTGGCGTACAGTTCCGCCATAGAGTAGCCCAGCAATTTAGAAACGGCAGGATTAATTTTCTTGAAATACCCATCAAACCCTGCGATGCACAGCAGGTCAGGCGATAACTCAAAGAATCGGCCGTAATCAAATTCGTCGCTACTCATCTGGGTGAAATTAGTTTCAAAACAAAGCTACTTAATTTTGAGGTTTTTTAACGCTTCGTTATTATGAGGAACGTAAGCACCTTACTTCTCGCAACCCTCGCCATGCAAAGGACCGTGTCAGACTACGTTCCTACTTTAAACCATTCCCATATTCTCAACCGTGGCTTTGTTTTTCAGTGGAGCCCATGAGGCATAACAGCCCTCGAATTCAGTGGTATCGCGGGGCGCGGTGTCAGGCATACTGAAAGAGTAGCACGGCCCAGTAAAGGCTGGCTGAGAAGAGTATAAACTTATGCGTCAGCAAAAAGGAGGTTGAGAAGGTATAGCTAATAGGCCAGCAAGCGCCCGCAGGCAATCACGACCACCCACACGATAATAGAGCAGACCGCCATGGCTTTAGCCGCCAGCGGTGTATGGCCTTGCAGCCATTCAGAAGCGGAGGCCAACACGAACGTATGAAACAAACCGGCGTTTAATCCGCCAATTGCCACCATGATCAGCTTCACCTGAAAAACAGAATCGCTTGCCAGCGCCACAGCATTGGTGCTGAACAGCAGGATGCCCGAGGGAATGATCAGGTATAAGCCCCTCCTGGACCAGGGCAACAGGTGTTGGGCCAGATCAGGGACAAGCAGCTTTCTGGAAAAGCCCAGCAGGCGCAGATCAAAAAGAAATGCCGCACCAACCAACAGCACAATGCCTAGGATGTGCACGATCTCCAGGAAAGGGTATAGCCAGTCAGACTGCCGGATGGCAACGGCCAGCGCGGAGTTCTCCAGCCCTTGCAGCATTCCTGCCACTGCTAACGTAGCTCGATCTTTTTGTCGCCGACGTATATCCGCTCTGCCCGCATCTCATTCCGCTCCTCTTTATGGGGATACCCTACTACGCGCACCGAATCGCCAGGCTTGATCATGTCCTTCGTCAGACCACGGGAATTCATTCTGCTGGGTGGTGCCAGCACCACCGTCCAGGTTTTGGACTCGTGCTGCAGGGCTAGCATCCCATGGGGGTTCTCGTAGGTGATTTCCTCTACCAAGCCCGTATGGTCCAGCGTGGTGGACTGGTCGTAATTTGACCATCCGTGATGCAAAACGGGAGAAAACACGTACAGCGGAAATAACAATGCCAGGAGTACTTTCGGAAGTAACAACATAAGTATAAAGTGGTTAGTGATATATTATGTAAAAACGAGTGCTGCAGAAAAAGGTGTAGCCTCTCCTGCTGGTATGTCCGCCTCCCATTGGCGCGCGCGCAACTTGCGCCATTTTCCTATCTGCGCAGCTATATCATCCTCACTGATAACTGCACGCGCGCGCTGTAACTGTAACTACCGCCTGCCGTTTAGAGGAAGCAGATAGGCTGGCGCGCACGCGGTTTATTAAACTGCGCTGCTTTAAGGTTCCGGCAGGCAAAACGAAAGCACTGGTATATGCAAGACGACAACAGCGATTCTGCAGCTGATCTGATCACGGTCCTCAACTATTACTGGGAGAAGTTTCTGTTCCTGCTCCCTAACATGCTGCTCACCATACTCATTTTTATTGTGGCGGTGTGGCTGGCTGGCAAGATCAAGAACTGGCTGGAAGGCAGGCTGACCACCAAGGCGCACGACAAGATCACGGGCAAGTACATTGCCCTGGTTACCCGGTGGGTCATCATCTTCATCGGGCTGTTGCTGGGCCTGCAGGCCCTCGGCCTGAGCGGCGTGGCGGGTGGCTTGCTGGCAAGCGCGGGCTTGTCGGCGTTTGTGATTGGCTTTGCCTTTAAGGATATAGCCGAGAACTTCCTGGCCGGACTTATACTGGCCTTCAACCGCCCCTTCGAGATAAATGATACCATCGAGGTGGAAGACACCATCGGCAAAGTGCAGAACCTGCACCTGCGTTCCACGCACCTGCTCACCTTCGACAGCCGCGATGTATACATCCCGAATGCCAAGATTCTCAGCTCCAAAGTCACTAACCTGACCCAGAACGGACGCATCCGGATAGACTTTGTGGTGGGCATTGATTATAACGACGACGCTCAGGCTGCCATCGACCTGATTGAAAAAACGGCTTTGGGAGTGGACGGCGTGTTAAGAGAAGACCCGCCTTATGCCACCGTCGACCTCCTGGATGTAAGCACGCTCAATATCAAGGTGTTTTTCTGGGCCGAAACCACAGATTACAAGAAAGGCGTTGTGCTGCTAAAGGGTCGCATCATGCAAGCTGTTTCCAAAGCCCTGCTGGACAACGGCTTCGGACTCCCGGCCAACATACAGGAACTCAAGCTATACGACTACCAAAAGGACCTCCCCATCCGGATGGTAGAAAAGGCGGCACACGAATAAGTCAGCTACATGCTGAGTTGAAACACATGGAATCGCCTGAGCCATTGATCCCATCTCAACAGAGCTTAGGTAAGCGTGCTGTACCTTAAAAGGTAAAATAACGCCTCTTACTTTAGATGCCATACAGATGGGTTACTTTATGCGATAAGTGTGGCTGTACTCCCATTTTAACCTGAAAAATAACAGCGGCAATGCCGTTGACTTTAAGCCTAAAGCTATGTTTCCTATCAATTCACGTCATCCTTCGAACCACTAAAACCCGCCCATCAATTATTTTAAACCGGTGAGGGAAGCAGCCCGTGTCTCGTTTTTATAAGGCAACCCTTCTTGTGGCCTGAAGCCAATAGCACAATCTGCTGGGTGCCCCGGCATGGCAGTAGCCTGAGTTTAATGCTAAAAGGCCAGGCTGGGCACGAAGCTTCGGCGTATGACAAGCCGGAAACAATTATTCACATGACTGACAGCTTGTTTCGCTTTTTTATCCATGAAGTGGTAAACCCTGCATTTTGGGAACCGTATTAGGGTAGCAATATAACTTATACCCCATTTTAAACTCTTTAGAATTTAATATTCATAAAGACCTTGTTAACCCTTTACAAAAACAGAAACCCGATGAAAAAGCTACTATTTATACCCCTTTGCCTCTCCCTGTTCCTCACTTCCTGCAATGACAGCGATGAAGATACAGTAGTACCGGTTGTTTCGGAAGTGGATGCCGATATGCGTGGTGAATGGACCAACACCGCTGTACAGCGCGTGTATTACTCCATTAACGACACCGTGATGTTTGCCGACACTTCAGAGCGACAGGCGAAATTCCGTTTTGATGGCCGCAAGTTGGCTATTTCTTTACCGGGCAGTTCTAAAGAAGATGTGTGGGAATACAGCTTTCCTGACAAGGATAACACCAACTATATCCAGTTGAAGCAGGGCAACAACACAACCGACTACGTGGTTACCTCCGTTTCTGACACGATGATGGTATGGGTAGATGAACTGCAGTGGGCAGGCTTCCCGGAAGAGGCGGCAGACCAGGACAAAACAACCTCTAAATTAGGTGTATATACCTGGATCTTTAAGCGTAACAAATAAGCGCTACAGGCTAGTTTAAACAAGAAAGGCGCGGGGCTAATCCCCGCGCCTTTCTTGTTTAAACTAGCCTGTACCTATGTGGGTAGCGAGCTAATAGCTTGACTAGAAAGCATAAGCCTTGTGATGCCTGTGCAATTACGGAAGATCGAGTGCGCTCCTATGCATACCCCTTCCCTAGATGTAAGCATTTGAGAAGGAGAAGCTTTTATAAGGCTCACCTTTTGTAGCGTAAAATAAAGCAGAAAATTAAGGCTTTACCTTTTGCCTGGCCAGGCGTGGACGCCAGCGAGGGCGCCATTTAAACTGCAGGGTACTAACCGGTATTTCGTCGCCGAGGAGCTTACCCCATGGCTTGAGTCCTTCTACCCTGTCAAACACGATCTTGAGGACCGCGACAAACGGAATGGACAAGAACATACCCGATAAGCCCCAAAGCGCTCCTCCCAGGAGCACCGCTAAAATGGAAATCAAGGCATTGATCTGCACCTGCGAAGACACCACACGTGGCACGATGATATTATTGTCTATGAACTGAATGATGGAATAGGCCACCAGGATAGCAATTTGGGTGGTATACCCCTCTAGGGTTACGGTAGCCATCAGGATAGGCAACAGAATAGCCACTATACCCCCGATGTACGGGATCAAATTCAAGATAGCCCCAATCACGCCGATCAGGATGGCATACGGCACCCCCAGGTAAAACAAGGCAGCAGAGTTCATGACGGCTATGATGATGGTTTCTATCAATAACCCCACGATATAGCTCTGGATCGCCACCTTGGTTTGCTGCAGCACCTCGGCCACGTGCTTAGAACTTTTCCGGGAGAACACCTCATACAAAAAGGTCAGGATCAGCTCTTTGTAAAAGATCAGCAGGAAGATATAAACCGGTATCAAAAACAAGATGCTGAACACGCCCAGCGCACCAACCAACGTACTCCCGATCAGCGATTTATTATTGCTTACCATTTCGTTAAGGTACTTTACCTGCTTGTTCATGGCGATGCCAAACGTGGATTCTACCCACAACTCCATCTCGTGCAGGATTTCCTTCGACTTAAGCTTCAGGGTTGGCAGCATCTCCCCGAATTGCAGGATTTGAGAGGATAAGAAATAGAAAAAGGCAGCCAACCCAATCATCGTGAGGGTCAAGGTCAGGATAATCGACACGATTTTAGGCAGACCCCAACCCACAAAACGGTTATGCAAAGGGACTAATAGAATAGCAAAAAGCGTTGCGAAAGCCAGCGGAATAAGCAGGTCGGCCAAAAGAAAAAGAATGTAAAAAAATAGTACGATTCCTATCAAGATCGTAGTGGCCTTCCTATAAAACGGCTCCGGGGAAATGTTCTGGCTCTCCATAAATTCACAGTGTTATACTGCTACTACGAGTTTGTAACAACTTCGTACAAATTCGTAACCTATAGTTTTACAACCTCCACTTTATTGCACTTAAACCATATTTAGCAGTATTTCACATTAATACTGTAAGCTTAGCCTTTGGAGCTTGTACTGTGACAGGCATTTTATACCTAGCTGCCCTACAGTTCTTTTAAAATGATTCGGCTCGCCTAGCTTAAAATTGATATATTTATACCTACACACTAACCTGCATTCTATGAAATTGCTATACCCTACCCTGTGCCTTGGGCTTGCGCTCCTGTTCCAGAACTGCTCTACGGCACCAGACCAAACGACCGCAGCCAGCAGCACAACAGACAATATCAATTACCTGGACTACTCCAGCAGAGAAGACGAATTGAGCGGCGGTGCCCGGAAGATAAAAATCAGCACCCCCAAGGGCGAATTTGAGGTATGGACTAAGCGGGTGGGCAACAACCCCACCATGCGCGTGCTATTGCTCCATGGCGGCCCCGGCGGCACCCATGAGGCCTTTGAGTGCTTCGACAGTTACCTGCCAAAGGCTGGCATCGAGTATTATTACTACGACCAGCTTGGCTCTCATTACAGCGACCAACCCAACGACACCAGCCTCTGGAACATCCCGCGCTTTATAGAAGAAGTAGAGCAGGTGCGCCAGGCCCTGAAACTGGACAAGGACAACTTCTACCTGCTAGGCCATTCCTGGGGTGGCATATTGGCTACCGAGTATGCGCTCAAGTACCAGGGTAACTTAAAAGGGCTGATCATCTCGAACATGGTCTCGAGTGTGCCGAGTTACAACCAGTACGCCGACGAGGTACTGGGGCCGCAGATGCCAGCCGCGGTATTGGCTGAGATCAAACAGATAGAGGCGAACAACGACTTCACCAATCCACGCTACATGGAGTTGCTGATGCCGAACTTTTATACCCAGCACGCGCTGCGCATGCCCCTGGAACAATGGCCCGACCCCGTTACGCGGATGTTCAACCATATGAACCAGACGGTATACGTGCAGATGCAGGGCCCAAGCGAATTCGGCATCAGGGGCAACGCCTCGCTCCTGCACTGGGACCGCTCTCAAGACCTGTCCCGGATAAAAGTACCCACACTCACCATTGGTGGCCAGCACGACACCATGGACCCGAAGCACATGGAATGGATGGCCACGCAACTACCGAACGGGCGTTACCTGCATTGCCCGCAGGGCAGCCATATGGCGTTTTATGATGACCAAAAAACGTACTTCAAGGGCTTGGTTGATTTCATTCAGGATGTGGACCGTGGCGAGAAGATAAAGTAGTGCCTTGGTAACCTATCATTCGGACTATTCATTGTTTGTCAATCATGTTGCAGGACTTAAGCACTGGTGCTGCGCAAGGGCTTTAAGCATATCTCCTTGCTGATGGCCTTCGTTTAAATTAACAGAAACGAAAGCTCATTCACATGGAACAGATAAAACACACGCTCACGGTATTTGCCTGCCTGAGTATGCTTTGGTTAGCAAGCTGCCAAACCACAACACCCACCGGCACCGACGAAAACGGCGCAACGATTACTTACAAAAGCCTGGCACCCCAAAACGTAGACATCAGGGGAAGCATTGTGTCGCGCCGCTACAACGAGGGACAGGTGGTGCTGGAAGTGGAAGGCATTGGCTATACACCTGGCTCCCGCTATAACCGGGCCTACGTGCTGGTGCAACCAGTTACCCAGATCACCGATACAGAAGGGAAATCGATTAGCCTGAGCGAACTACAGATGGGGCAAAACGTGGCTATTATGCTGCGTGGCCATGGCAGCGGAAACTTTGTGGGGGTAGGTGTTGCCCGCAGGGTATGGCTGGAAGAAATCTTCTGATCTAAAACAGGGGCCTAGACTTGCTTCAAGCCATTTCTTCTGGCTAAGTGGCACATGGTGTGCACAGATCTGATAGCTTATTTTTGGCAATATTATAAGTAACCTCAGGAGCCTGCACATAGCATACCAACGGCTCCGTTGCACAATAGCAACGGAGCCGTTGGTTATTATTCATGTCAGCTAGTGTTAATAATAGCGATTCACTTCATACCTGTCTCTGTCAGGGTTGCTCCAGTGGGTGTTCGGGGCAATATTTCCAGGTGAAGACCTTCTGTCGTCGTCACCTGTTCTACGGTGCATACTGTCCTGGTCATCCCTCCTTCTGCTTCCCTCACCATAGAAGGTGTTGTCCGGATCGTACCGATGGCTTTCCTGGTACCCTCTCCTTTCGCTATCCAGATGACTACGGTAGTCGCGCGGGTGGCTGCTGTAGCGCTGGCCAGCGTCATAATTACGGTGTTGGTTCCAGTCATTGCGCCGGTTCTCCGCATACCCCTGGCCACGGCCCTCGTGTCGCATGCGCTCATATTCCTGGCCCATGTCGCCTTCGTGGTAGGTGTGCTCCCTTGGGAAATGATCGCGGTCATCTTTCCAGTGCCCTCTTTCGTGCTGGTAATGCCGCTCAAATTCGTCCGTCAGGTTACGCGTGCTGTGGTAATGATCGTCTCTTCGGTCATACCCATCGTATCTGCCGTAATAGTCTCTGTTGCCGTGTTGGCTATCGTCGTGTCTGTTCATAGTTTGTATAGGTTTAGTGAATACATTATACCTCTATAAACGGTAGAGCGGTAACACAGGTTGATGCATATGGCCCGTTGCAGCAGGCTGGCGGCTGCTAACTTGTATGCTGATGCACCAAATAGCCGTTACCTCAGATGAGTTGGCACAGGCAATGGTAAAAGTAAAGGCGCATTGAGCGCTGCTAGATTCTCGCTTGATAGGTATACAGCTGATAATACCTCCCCTTCTTATCCAGGAGCTCTTCGTGCTGGCCTTGCTCAGCGATATGGCCTTGTTCTATCACCAGGATTTGGTCGGCCTGGCGGATGGTGCTTAGGCGGTGGGCGATCACAAAAGTGGTGCGGCCCTGCATCAGGGTCTTTAAACTGGCTTGTATCAGGCTTTCGCTTTCTGTATCGAGGTTAGAGGTCGCTTCGTCCAGGATAAGGATGCGCGGGTCCGCCAGGATGGCTCTGGCAATGGCGATGCGCTGCCGTTGGCCACCGGAAAGCTTTACGCCCCGTTCCCCGATCAAGGTATCCAGGCCATCCTCAAAACGATCTGTGAACTCCTGCACGTAGGCGGCTTCTATGGCTTGCTGCAACTGCGCCTCGGTGGCATCCGGCCTCGGGAATAGGATGTTCTCGCGTATCGTGCCTTCGAACAGGAAATCGTCCTGCAGCACTACGCCCAGTTTGCTTCTATAGCTTTGCAGGCTCACCGTTTGCAGGTCGTGGCCATCAATGGTAATAGTGCCCGTATCGGGGTTAAGGAAGGAGGCCGCTAATCCGGATATGGTGGTTTTACCTGACCCAGACGAACCAACCAAGGCGGTAACGGAACCGGCAGGGGCCTTAAAGCTTATGCCTTTCACTACTTCTTTGCCCGTCTCGTAGGCAAACGACACATTGTCGAAAATCACATCGCCCCGGATATGCTCTAGCTGCATTTTCCTGCTGTGTCCATCGTCCTCCAGGGGGGTGTTCAGTATTTCCTGGGTACGGTCCAGCCCGGCGAAGGCTTCCGTAAACTGGCTGCCGATGTTGCTCATCTGCAAAATAGGCGCAATCATAAACCCAAGGTATAAAGTAAACGCCAGGAAATCTCCGAAGGTAAGCTCACCGTTCATGATCAGGTAGCCGCCAATGCCCATAATGCCTGCCGAGGCGAGCCCCAGCAACAAAGTGGCCGAAGAAGTAACAATACTCGTCGTAATCAGGCTTTTCTTCACGTTCAGGAACAAGCGGTTCACACCCTCCTCAAACGTTTTGATTTCCTGCTCCTCGGCATTAAAGCCCTTGATTACGCGCACACCGCCTAAGGTCTCGGTAAGCCGGCCGGTTACTTCTGCATTGATCACCCCACGCTCACGGAAGATAGGCCGTATTTTACCAAACGCCTTCAACGAGATTAATCCGAACACAGCCACCGGGAACAACACATAGAGCGTCATGAGCGGGCTGATGTAGATGAGCAGCACCAGGCAGATCAGCGACGTCAGGACGCCTCCTATCATCTGGGCAAAACCCGTCCCGACCAGGTTCCGCACTCCCTCCACATCCGTCATGATGCGCGACACCAGTTCACCGGTTTTGGAATTGTCGAAAAAGCGGATGGGAAGCTGGATGATGTGCCGTTGCACCTTAGCCCGCAACTTAGAGATCAGATTTTGCGCCTCCACGCTTAGGATCTGCGTGAGTGCAAAAGACGTGATGGACTGCACCACAATGGCGGCCACCACAGCCCCGATCAACCATTTCAGCAGGGTAGCGTCTCCGTTCGGAATCACGTCGTCCACCAAGTATTTGCTTGCGCCCGGCAGCACCAAGCCCGCCAGCCTGCTTATAATTATCAGCACGAGGCCAACTCCCAGCTGCTTTTTCCGAGGCCATATAATAGTTTTGAAAACCTGGGCGATCGTAACGTTCTGTAGTTGCTTTGATTTAGACATAAGGTTGGTTTAGACTCCCGTTGATAGCGAATAATAATGTTTGACGGTCAACTAGAGGTTAAAGGATTGCTATCGCTCCCTGATTGCTGTTTAAAGGTACATCATTTTTTGATCTACGGCCCTAACCGCAAAGAGCCGGTCTAAAGATTATACCCTTAACTCGAGGGAGGGCTTTCAACACCTACTCCCTTTCCTTTTTCTTGATCAGGCACAAGCGGAGAAGAAAGCATACTGGCGCTAAAACGGAAAAGTCTCCTTTCATACCCTGGCAGGCATAAAGGGAGACTTCAATATGTATGTCCTGATAGTTAAAAGGATGCCAGCCAAGCTTCCGCATCCGCTATTTCATCAAAAGTCCGGATCTCGAAATCGTTGTCTATTTTTTGGATGAGGCTCTCTATGGTGAGGGTAGCATAGATACTGCTAGGGATTACCTGGGCAATGTATTGCAGGCCGGCTGCGCGCATCTTGGGAGCCCATTCGTGCTGCACCCAATCAACGGCCATATCCCACGAGCCGATGACCTCTTTGTTACTGTTCAGCAGCTTAGTACAGGGCGTCTCCTTCATGATGTCCAGGATCTTGTTACAGCCTTCTTTCACCGTTTCCACCGACTGAACCCCAAACCACTGCGCATAGATGTAGGCACCTCTGGCGGTTTCTACTCTGATGCCCGTGAAGAAAATATCACCGAAAACTTTCTTTAATTTTACCTTCTCTAACATGTACCTTTACTCCAAAGCTTTCCCCCCTTACGTTAAAACTGCCTTAACCGCTGAGAATCACGCAAAGAAAATTGGCGCAGCCAGTTTTGGGCCTCGCCCACCGTATGGAATATTTGCACTTCAAATGCCTTTAAGTTTTCGTAAAAAGCAGAGGCTGAGGTTTCTGCAAACGAGGATGGATTAGTAATGAGCGCGAATTTTTTTATACCTGCCCTGGCTGCCTGCGGGGCCCATTCATTGATCACCCAGTCAAGCGAATGGTCCCAGCCGCCCACAACCTGTCTCGTATCGTTCAGGACACAGCTCAGACCGTTTTCCTGCACCACCTTAGCATAAGCCAATGCACCCGCTTTTATGTTTTCCTCTGTCAGATACCCCATCCAGTTGGTATGCACCCATCGGTTTGCCTTGTCCACCTCTACTGTTAAAAACACTCTGTCAAAAGCATTCCGAATTTCTAACTTCATAATCTTCTATCGAAGTATAAAGATACGATTCGGAAGTGACAAACATCCACATTTTTTTTACACCCAGAAAAACGACCTGTTGATTGCATTTTTCATGCATCAAGGGCAGTAACACAATTTGCCTGTTTTCTATAATGATTGCCATTATGTTATTGCGAAAGTATTTTGAGGGCTTTTTTATACCAGTTATGTATATAGCATTTTTCAAACCCAATCACACCTCGTGGCATACCGTTATTCCTGCCTAGAAAAGCCTATGCTTACAATTGAGGACGTATTATTTAATTTGCACTGATTTACAAGCAAAACCGACACATGCGCTACTTCTTCCATATCGCTTACCTGGGCACTAACTACAGAGGTTGGCAACGCCACCCGAACGGTATCAGCGTGCAGCAGGTGCTGGAAGAAAGCTTGCAAAAAATATTCAAAGCGCCCGCCTCCCTGGTGGGCTGCGGCCGCACAGATGCCCAGGTGCACGCCTCGCAATTCTTCTTCCATTCGGATGTGGCGCAAACCTGGGATTTCGACCTGCTGTTCCGGTTAAACAAGGTGCTGCCGCCGGATATTGCCGTGTTTGATATAATACCGGTGGAGGGCAAGGCGCACGCCCGTTATGATGCCACCGCGCGGAGTTACGATTACTACATCCATACCTATAAAGACCCTTTTCTCAGCCAGGTAAGTGCCTTTTATCTTTTGCCGGCGCTGGATCTGACGTCCATGAGAACGGCCACAGCGCTGCTTCCGCTGTACAACGACTACAGGTGCCTGTGCCTTACGCCAGCAGACCAGGAAAGTACTATTTGCCAGGTAACAACGGCCAGGTGGTTTGTGAACCAGCGCGGCGATAGGATGAGGTTTGAGATAACTGCCAACCGGTATATCAGCCGGATGATCCGGATTGTGGTGGGGAAACTCTTGCAAGTTGGCACCGGAGCTCTGAGCATTGCGGAGTTCGAGAGCTATCTGGCTGCTGAGAAAACACCGAAGCATCTCACGCCCGCCCACCCCCAAGGCCTGTTTCTCTCCAAAGTCACCTACCCTTACCTAGACCTTCCGGCACGCAGCGCTTTCTCGGTGAGTGCCTCGCCACAGCCCAACACGAACTGGCTGGTCTTGTAAAAAGGCGAGATGTTTTTTTGTTATAGGACGTATCCCAGATTGCCCCTCAAGCCAAAAGACACCTTTTAATTGCTATCTATCGTAATAAATGTAAAACAATGATACCCAATGTAAGCGGACATTGTACAAATTTTACACCTACTACTATGAAAAAGATAACGATAGCGAGTTTTGCTGTGATTGGCTTATTGAGCTTTACAGCCTGCAATACTAATGACGATACCACTACCCTGGAGGATGAGCAAGACAACCAAGTGGTGGTGGAGCGTGACTCGGTGCCTACCGAATACGAAGTGACTGAAACCGTGGTGGAGTATGATACCACGACACGGACTAAAACTGTTGACGCAGATAATCACGAGTAAGCCATACCATCAGAACTTAAGGGATAGCTATTAACAAAAGCAGCGCCTGTTCCTGAATAGGCGCTGCTTTTGTTATGCCATACGTCATAGGTTTGATACAGTGCTATGATTGAACCGTGCAGGCTCCATCATGAGGGGAAGTACTTATGTGTAATGAGCGCACTAAGGCATTATACATGAACTATAGATCAGGCATTTCAAACAAATGGGCCGAGCCGGTACAATTATCAAAGCTTGTTTGGCAGACATTATTAACTATATTTGATCCAAGTGTTGATATAGGAAAACTGTCCGAAAGTTAAACACCAGTCTAGCCACCCCCTCCCACAAAGCTTTCATACTTGGACAGGTTTTTCCGGCAGACTCTAAAACTATAGCGTAAAAGCATGGGACAATTTATATACAGCCCCCGATCACGACGCTGTTTTATTATAACTATAAACGGGTACACTGAAGTTTTAATCTCAAGTCAAAAATGATCAACCTATCAAGAATAAGGGGATAAACTCGCTATGGAAAGAGAAGAAATTTTTGATGCAGCGTTGGCACTCACCCAAAAAGACAGACACGATAACTACCTAGCGGAATTAGCCCTTTTTCTGTCAGATCATACCCACGCCAAGTATGTCATCATTGGCCAGCTTTCTGACGATTTTAATCACATCCATACTCTTGTGTTTATGAAGGATGGTCAGTTGCTCGAGAATTATAGTTATTCCCTGGAAGGAACTCCCTGCGCTTGTGTGCTGCAGGAGCGGTTCAGTTTTCACCCCTGTAATGTGGCGCCTGCTTTTCCGGATGACAAGGAACTGAAGGAGTTTAACATTGACTGCTACCTCGGCAAAATACTCACGGCTCACGATGACACTCCGCTGGGCATAACAGTACTCATGGATGAAAATCAAATCGATGACCCTACCTTTTGCGAGCAGCTAATCACGGTGCTGAGCCCAGCCATAGAAGAGGAAATCCAGTTACTCAAAATCTAGCTTGGACAGCCTTATTTTATGACACGTCAACTTTGTGCATCTTTGGAAGAATCACAACCTTTGATACCGCATAGGATTGCTTCCGTTCCAGGCATACATGATGAACCGATTTTTAGCCACCGAAAAGGCTGCCACACTACTACGTAATTTGCAGGACAGCCCTGCCCGCTTGCTGTATGATCCTGCCAAACACAGGCTAACTGTGCATGACGAATCCGGGAACGAACAGTTTGCTTTCCGCTTACCCCTGCTGCTGCCCTACCCCTTTCAGGAAAGCGATCAGGTAAATTATGTGATTCTGCTGGTCCAGTCGGGTAACTGCGCCATTGGTTATTTCGAGAATGGCGTAAACCTCGACCATAAGGTGTTCCGCTCTTATATGGTGCGCAAAAAGCAGGGAAAAAGCCAGCTCAAATACCTCAAAACCAAAGGCAAGTCCAGAGCAGGCTCCAGGGTGCGCCTGGGCGAGACGATAGAGTTCTTTGAGAACGTCAACGAGCGGCTCCAAACATACTTTGAGCAATATGAGATACATCGCATCGCCATCAGTTGCTCAAAAACCCTTATTCCTTACCTGTACAATTCCAAAATCGAAACCCCTTTCGAGAAAAGCGACCCTAGAATCTATAAAATCCCGAAGCACATCCACACCCCCATTTATGAGGTGATGCTGGATGCCAACCGGTTTCTGCAACGCGGAGAGCTTATCTATGAGGTGCAGCAGCAACCTTTGATTGAAAAATGGGTGAGCGCGGCCGATTTAGAGGATGCGGCTGCCAAGGAGGACGTTGCAGACGAGGAAGACCTTGACTGGTAACAAGAGCAAGCTAGCCAAAAAAGCTTGCCTGACATGGCGTACAAGCTGCTGGCTACCAACGCTCCATACAGCAAGTCTTTCCTGATCACATCACGGACACAGCGCTACTATGGCAAATGAGCGTCCTACATGCGAACGATACGGCTTGGCCTGGAAACGGCTATAGGCTGAAAACGCAATATGCTTTCACCCTTTCAGGCTGTTATTTAAAGACCATACATCACACTGTAATTCAGCCCAATGCATAACTTAGTTTTTTTAGGAGTCGTTAAATCAGTTACGATCACAGTAGCTGTTTTAACATACGTTTAACCTAACAAACTTAAAGCAATGCCTTTTATAAAAACCGAAGACCACCAGAAGGGAGAAAATGTACACCTGTACTATGAAGATTATGGCCATGGGCAGCCGGTTATCCTGATTCATGGGTGGCCGTTGAGTCACCGCATGTGGGAGAACCAGATGCAGGACATCGTAGGCGCCGGTTTTCGATGCATCGCCTACGACCGCCGGGGTTTTGGCGATTCAGACAGGCCCTGGTATAACTACGACTTTACCTCTCTTGCCCAGGATCTGCGCACGCTGATAGAACGACTTAATTTGCGCCACTGTGTGTTGGTGGGTTTCTCGATGGGGGGAGGCGAGGTGGTCCGTTACCTTTCCATGTTCGGAAATGACCGAATTGACAAGGCTGTGCTGATCAGCTCAATCATCCCGCTGGTAAAGCAAACGGACGACAACCCGGATGGCGTACCGGAAGAAAAATTGAATGAGATCATGGAATCGCTCCAGACAAAGCGTGTCTCGTTTCTGGCAGAGTTCGGGAAGCTGTTTTACAATTACAAAGATTACAAAGCGCAAATCAGTGAACAGGCGTTGCAATACGACTGGCAGATAGCTGCATCCGCTTCGCCACGGGCAACCATCGAAACAGCCAAGGCATGGGCAAATACCGACTTCCGCAAGGAACTAAAACAGGTAGATGTGCCCACGCTTATCATACATGGCGACGCCGATCAGATTGTCCCGATAGAAACCAGCAGCAAGCAAGCCTCAAAAGAGATTCGTAACAACCAGTACCATATTGTTAAGGACGGCCCGCATGGCCTCTTTGCCACGCATAAAGATGAAGTCAATACCCTTTTACTAGAATTTTTGAGACAACAGTAAATCAACCTATTTGCAAAAAACAGAGAAAACCGCTCCTTCCCAGCGGTTTTCTCTGTTTTGGTGGCTAAAAGTATTGCCGGTAGTTCAGGTATAGCCTGTACCTGGCTACAAGAACTATCGTGAGAGCCAAGCCGACATTAGCATAGCTCTCACGATATACAAGATATTATAAATCCTGTTAATGAGTCTGTCAAGAACTTGTTAAAGGCAACTCACTAGTGGCTACAATTTCTGGCTTGTATAAATGTTGGCCTAATTATTTTTACTGGCACCTCATAAATTTCAAAACTACTATATCATTTTCATAAAACAGCCTTAACATACCGTTAGAGCTGATTCAAGCTAACTGTAAAATATTAATTTAAAATAAACTTGCTGTTTATATATAAAAATAACTATACTTGCATAATGCAATTATGATTATATTATATAAAGATTAATTTACTAACCAGCAACTACATATAATATAAGTTATTTTATTATAGCACTTTACAATTGTGCCAGACTAAAACTAGCTTTTGCCAAATCAAGTCTGTCAGTTCCTGAGATTTTTGCGCCTACCTACTGCCTAAAAACAATACACCACATTGTTTTAACCCTTGTGAAAACAAACTCTTAAAATACAGTGAAAACAAAAATTACCCTTCCTTATAATTTCCTGCTTTTCTATTACACGCTCAGATTAAGGCACACTCAAATTTTAATGCTGCTTGTTGGTCTATTGTCAGCTAGTCAGGCTCAGGCACAGGAGTACACACCCTTTTATCAAAACAGCTTCGAAAGCAAGGCGAATCTGACTTATGAAATAACTGAAGGCGTAGGGAATAAAGAATCAACCAACGAAGCTTATATCAAGGTAAGAAGTGCCTTAGTTCAGGGGAAGATAAACTCCATGTTATATACAAGCTATAAGGGCTTTGTTATCTTCAACACCAACCAAGAGCTCGACCCGCGTTTTCGTTACCAGGTCTCCGTGCGGGTGAAGGTAATTGGCACCAATGCAAAGCTAAGGCTATATGCGGGAGCAACCCCTGAAGAAGCAAAAAGCCAGGGCACCGTATTGTTGCACAACGACCTGCTCATACCCTCAGACACCTACCAGACGCTCACTGCCGCTTTCACGGTTTCGACAGCGATTTCCCCGTTGCAACTAGCCCTCTATGTGGAAAGCACGGAGAACATGCCGCTGATATACAAAGACATCATAGTTGACGACGTCATACTTTCAAAGGGTTGCTTTCCGATTGCCAACCCTGTTGCTACAGACGGTAGCCGAAAAGGAAGCGGTACCGTAACGCTTCAGGCATCCGGAGCAGCAACAGGTCATGCATACCGTTGGTTTAATGCCGATGGCACTTTGATCGCCGGAGAAAACGGAGCCACTTTTACTACGCCTCGCCTCACCTCCTCTACCAATTACCTGGTTTCTATCATGAAGGAAGGTACTGGTTGCGAGAGCGGGAAAGTGACTGTGAAAGCTACTATCGAGAAGGACAAGAAAATTAAGCCTGCCCTGGATGTGGAATGGCTCGAAAATGACAAATGGCGGGTTACGGCCAGCGAGGAGGCTTTCGGACCAGCCGTGTTTGGCGCTAACCCCACATACACCTGGTACCGTAGGGAGTCATGGGATAGTTCTCCGGAGGGGGAATGGGGGCAGCCGATGCAGGTCAGCTCCAACAGAACCTACACCGAAACAGACCCTGCAGATGATGTGCAGCTGATGGCGGTGGTTTACAACCGGGAGTCGAACACGGAGTATTACATGCACAACATCATGGTAGCGCCCATGCCTGTGGATATGCTTTACTTTAACGCGTCCAAACAAGGGAATACAGTGGTATTGCAATGGGCTACTGCCATGGAGTTGAATAATGCCGGGTTTGGTGTGGAAGTGTCTACGGACGGCAGGGAGTTCAGGGAACTTTCTTTCGTGAAAACACTGAACGGTAACTGCCAGGTAAAGCAAATGTACCATTTCACCGATGCCGAAAGCGGTAAGACAGGAAACAGATATTACCGCCTGAAGCAGCAAAACACCGATGGCACCATACAGTATTCTAACATGCTGGTCACCTATTTTATAGATCCGACCCGGTGTCTGCAGGTTGCCCCCAACCCGTCTGCTGGCGGAGAGGTAAAGCTTACCTTGTCTACTGCGGAAATGGGTGCTTTGCAAATCCGGGTACTCAACCAGACGGGCGTGGAAGTATACCAAACCAACCAGATTCTACCTGTAGGGACTTCTACACAAACGATATTTCTCCCCACCTCTTTGCCTGCTGGCATCTATTATATTCATGCTAACCAGAACGGTATGGCCCGAAGCTGTAAGCTGCTCAAAATTTGATGGTTATACTTCTATAGTTATTCCTGAAAGCCCCGATCTAGATACGCAGCAGTTTGCAAGACCAGGGATCTTCAAACAAAATACATGCACAACAGTACATAGTCAGACAATAATCAGCTGCGCTGTTCCTGCGGCTGATGGTAAAGAAACAGACTATACCATTGCATGACAAAAGACGCTTCCACTTCTTCATCTGATAAATTTTCCGGGTATGTGCAGGTGCGTGGAGCACGCGAGCATAACCTCAAAAACGTTAACCTAACCATACCGCGCGATGCGCTGGTGGTGTTTACCGGGGTTTCGGGCTCCGGCAAATCCTCGCTGGCCTTTGGTACCCTTTACGCAGAAGCGCAGCGCCGTTACCTGGAGTCTGTTTCGCCATACGCGCGGCGATTGTTCCACCAAATGGCCGTTCCGGAAGTTGATGCCATTGAGGGCCTACCACCCGCGGTGGCCTTGCAACAACAGCGCGGCACTCCTACCACCCGTTCCTCGGTAGGGAGCGTTACCACGCTTTCTAATTTACTCCGGATGCTTTACTCCCGCGCCGGTGACTACCCGGCGGGGCAATCCATTATCTATGCCGAGGCTTTCTCGCCGAATACGCCTGAGGGTGCCTGCCCCACTTGCCATGGCCTGGGCCGAATCTACGATGTTACCGAACAATCAATGGTGCCCGATGATTCGCTGACCATCCGCGAGCGAGCCATCGCCGCATGGCCAACCGCCTGGGGCGGGCAGAACCAGCGTGACATCCTGGTATCCCTGGGCTACGACGTAGACAAACCCTGGCGCGACTTGCCGCAAACAGACCGCGACTGGATTCTCTTTACCGAAGACCAACCAGTGGTTCCGGTGTACCCCGGCTATACCCCCGAGCAAACCCAGCGTGCCCTGAGGCGCAAGGAAGAGCCTAATTACATGGGCACCTTCAGTAGTGCCAGGCGCCATGTGTTCCATACCTTCGCTAACACTAACAGCCCGCAAATGAAGAAGCGGGTAATGCAGTATATGCTTAGCACCGACTGCCCTACCTGCCACGGGAAACGCCTGCGCCCGGAGTCCTTGTCTGTTAAGTTTGCCGGGTATGATATAACGGAATTGTCGCGGTTGCCATTAAAGCGTGTGGCCCGCCTACTCCTTCCCTTTGCCGAAGGAACAGATAAAAGCCATGCCCAACAGGAAGCCGTGCACCCGGAACAAACCATCGTGGCACAGCGCATCTCAGAAGACCTGTACGCACGCATCCAGGTGCTCTTGGATCTCGGCCTGGGCTACCTCTCCCTGGAGCGCAGCACCCCGACGCTGTCGCCGGGAGAACTGCAACGCCTCAGGTTGGCTACGCAACTGTACTCGCATCTTTTTGGGGTGGTATACGTGCTGGACGAACCTTCTGCGGGCCTGCACCCCGCCGACAAGGTAGCCTTACTGCAAGCGCTGGAGGGCTTGAAGAAAGCGGGCAATTCCCTGTTTATCGTGGAGCACGATCTGGCCGTGATCCGGCATGCCGATTGGATTGTGGATGTAGGCCCGGCAGCCGGGCTTAATGGCGGCGAGATTCTTTACAGTGGAGCTGCACAAGAATTGGAGCAAATAGCCGCTTCCCAAACCGGGGCCTACCTGTTCGGGCGGATCTCGCTACCGAAGCGCACACCACGCCAGCCAGCGGGTTGGCTTAAGTTACAGGGTGTGTCACGCAACAACCTGCATCAGTTAGCGGCCGAATTCCCGTTAGGTGTTTTTACGTCTGTTACGGGAGTTTCCGGCTCAGGGAAGTCCAGCCTGGTCAGTCAGGTACTAGTAGAGCTGGTGGCTGCTAAGCTAGGCAACCCAATGCCGGTGGAGGAAGACGAGGGGGAGGAATTGGAACGGGACGCACCTGCCACCACCGGAGGGGAGATTACCGAGGGCATGGAGCGTATTAAACGCCTGGTACGGGTGGATCAGAAACCGATTGGCCGGACGCCACGCTCTAACATGGCGACGTACACAGGCCTGTTCGACCACGTGCGGAGGCTGTTTGCCGCCACGCCCATGGCCAAATCCCGGAAATATGACGCGGGTCGCTTTTCCTTTAACGTGGCCAAAGGTCGGTGCGAGAACTGCCAGGGCGAAGGCTTCGTGATGGTTGAGCTGCTTTTTCTGCCGAGCGTGTATGCCCCCTGCCCTGTATGCCATGGTGCCCGCTACAACGCCAAGACCCTAGAGGTAACTTACCGCGATAAAAACATTGCCGATGTGTTGGACATGACGGTGGATATTGCCTGGGCATTTTTCGAGGAGGAAGCCGCCATCTACCGAGCCCTTACCGTGTTGCGGGAAGTGGGCCTGGGGTATCTGCGACTTGGGCAGCCAGCCACCGAGCTCTCGGGCGGCGAAGCACAGCGCATCAAACTGGCCTCAGAGCTGCAAAAGGCGCAGCGTGGGAACACACTCTATATCCTCGATGAGCCCACCACAGGCCTCCACCCTGCCGATGTAGACAAACTGGTGACGCAATTGCATGGCCTGGTAGATGCGGGCAACACCGTGATTGTGGTAGAACACGACATGCGCGTAGTGGCAGGCAGCGACTGGGTACTGGACATTGGGCCGGGCGCAGGTGAAGAGGGAGGCCAGATAGTTGCAACAGGTACGCCCCAGCAGGTAAAAAACGTAACTAAAAGTAAAACTGCGCCTTATCTGGCAAAAGCTTTGGAGTAGGTTCTAAACTGTGATTTGTCGTTCATTCTACGAAAGCATGGGTTGCGTAGAATGAACGATGATCGAACCATACGTGTGGATTTCGTTCCTTAGAGCTAACCAATCACTCGTTTAACATTTAAGGTCCTGCTTACGGTGCAGCTTAGATCAGCGCTAAAGCTATTATACGCCTCGGGCACAGGCTTCTACGCTATCAAGCAGAGCTATACTATTAGGCGCGATAAGTATAGGTTTGATTAGCCTGTAGACATTGACCGTAACTTAATGTAAATCAAAACATTTGCATCTGAATAAAAAATCAACTCCCCTACCCAGCTTTAAGACACACTAACAATATAATGCATTTTTAAACTGTTTATATGCAAACAAATTTTGTTTTAGGTTAGTAATTTAAGGGATGTATAACTTAATGCTTCGGGTCTATGAAAAAGATGTTTCTTTTGGTGGCACTGGTGTTTGCGGGTACCTGCGCCTGGCTTAAATTTTCTGCAGGCGGTACAGAAGCCCTTGCACAGACTGTGAAAACAGCTACCCCAAAATCTCAAAATGGAGGATTTGAAAGCCAGATAAAATATGGTGAGCATTTGGTGTTGATTGCCGGCTGCCACGATTGCCACACCCCTAAAAAAATGACTGACCAAGGCCCCGTGCTGGATATGTCGCGCGCATTATCGGGGCACCCGGCAAACATGCCCCCTATAGAGGTGGACCGGGCGGACATGGAGCGAAAAGGCCTTGCCGTGACCCAGACGCTAACCTCCTGGATAGGCCCCTGGGGAATTTCCTACGCAGCAAACCTTACCTCCGACAAAACCGGCATTGGAAACTGGCAGGAGAAAAACTTTGAGTTGGCCCTCAGAAAAGGAAAGCACAAAGGCATCGAAAGCAACCGCATGTTACTCCCTCCAATGCCCTGGGAAATGTTTAGCCATATGACCGACGAAGAGGTGAAGGCGATATTTGCTTATCTCAAATCAACAAAGCCAATACGCAATGTAGTGCCCGCTCCAAAACCACCCGTATTGGCTACAAGCACAAAATAGCTGTGTCTTGTTTTGTGATGGAAAGGAAGACTCTTTTTGCCATTCCAGCGTGCTTTCTGTAGGAGCGATGAGGGTATAGGCAGGGGAAACAACTACCAGGCTTTCGGGAACGGAGGAGAATAGAATGAAAAAATCCATATACCAAAAAAGAAAAGTAGCTGTATCAAAGATGGGAAAAAACAAACATGCCTTTGATATAGCTACTTTTCTTTCATGTAAACCAAATAGCCTCAAACTAATTTGAAGCGCCACACCTATACTGAACAGGCACTTTACATCGCTTCGTTTGCGCCGGCAGACTTATAGGTTCCAAAGCACGTTGGCCTGCAAAATGGATTCGTTCAGCCCTTTGATGCCTGCCACATTGTTCCAGTAACGATACTCTGAACCCAGAAAGATATTGCCTGGCTTGCCCCACGTGTTACCCAGATCCAGGAAAAGCTGCGGCTGTGTCAGGTATTGCGTAGCGCCCGGGCCACGGTCCCCGATCAAGTCCATGAACCCACGGAAGCGGAAGCGCAGGCTCTCTGATACCGGTAAAGGGATGTCCCAACTCGGAGTGATCTGGTAAGTGCCGTGGTATTGCTCGCCGTGCTGCTTGTAGTAATAGGTCTCGAGTTGCAGTAATCCGGATCCTGGTATGTTGAACTTGAACGCTGGACCAAACTGGTAGGCGAAGAAATCTTCCGGGCCGCCAAACAATACGTTTATACCTCCCCCCAGCAGCACATCGCGAACAGGACCTAAAGCAATCTCTTGTCCCGTGGCTCGGCTTAGGCTAACTTTTGGGTACCACTCCAGATACATATCAGGGCTTTTCAGGCTGACATCGTTTGACAGATCAGTAAACCCAAAATGTTCGAAGGCCCCAGCAGAACCGAAATGCTCAAAAGTAATAGTCGCCATATCGGCAGTCCGGTTGAGGTGGCGCCCATACAGGAACTGTACGTTCGAGCCGCCCTGGTAAATTACCTGTGCCTGGGCCTGCAAACCAGCCAAACAAACAAAAAAAGTGAATGCTGCCAGGAAAGTGTTTCTTGATGCTGCTAGCCTGTGCTTTGCTGCGCAAATGTGTCTCATCTGAGTAAAATTGAATTATAGTTGCATTTCAGGCTGCAAAGGTAGGCTTTATGGTGCAGCTATGCACAAAATATACAGCATCGTACACGCCGACCGCTCCATAAAGGTAGCAGCCGGCGTGTAAAAGGCATTGGTTGAAGGTAACACTGTACCTGGCTCACACTACTAATAGGCATATGCAGGAACTTGTGCTGCTTTTGAATTACACCGGTGGCTGCGAGTCATAAATGCCCCGGCATTGAAGGAGAAACAGGATTGTATCAGGATTTTTTGCTGCCGATATAAATCCCATACCCTATCAGGCCAGCCGCCGCCGCAAAAAGCAGGTATTGTTGCTCTTTTACCGACAGGTTTTTGTAAAACTCCAACCCATGTTTGCCGGGGTCGTTCATGATTTCCGTGAGCTGCGAGGGATTCTGCAAAAGGCTCTTAAAAGAATGTGTCTTTGTATTTTCCATAGTTAGCGCTTATTTATACCCTCTGATACGGGGGAGCCTGTGTAATAGATATCCTTGTGTAAAGATTGCTGGAGCCACCATACGAGCATTTATTTATACCCCCCATTCCTCCACGTAATCCCTTTGCCGGTAAGCCGCCCACAAGCGTTTGTATCGGTGTGAAAACTTTAACATATTGCTAGACCTAACCCTGATGAAAATGCGATTCAAACATACCCTTCTACTTACCTGCATGTGCCCGCTTTTCCTGGGATGCAGTTTAACTAAAAGCACAGTAGCCCCTCTTAATGAGCTATCCCCCTCCGCTCTGCAACCATATGGCAGGCATCAGCTCATAGACGCCAAAGAACTGGAACTGATCAGTTCGGCGGTTCATTTCGGGTTTAGCTTTGAAGGCCAGGAGGCAGAGGTAATAGCGAGTATCCCAAATGCGGAAGGGCACAGTTATTTGCAGTATGAACTGGACGGGAAGTACCAGAAACGGATAAAAATAACAGGCGGTGCTCCGGACACGCTGCGTATCGTTGCGCAGTCGGCGGGGCCACACACAGCATGGGTTTACAAAGCCACTGAAGCGCATACAGGACCTGTGCACATCCAGAAAGTACGCGGCCACCAGCTAAGCCCAATAAAAAAGCCTGCCACCCCCATCATCGAGTTTATTGGCAACAGCATTACCTGCGGGGCCGCCGCCGACCCGGCGGAGGTACCCTGCGGTACGGGCCAGTACCATGACCAGCATAACGCCTACATGGCCTATGGCCCGCGGGTAGCCAGAGCGCTTAAGGCGCAGTTTGTGTTGAGCTGTGTGAGTGGCATTGGCGCTTACCGTAACTGGAACAGCGATGGGCCTACCATGCCTGAGGTATATGAAAAGGCTGACTTTCAGGCCAACAGCCATACCCGCTGGGACTTCAACACTTATACCCCTGCCGTGGTGAGTATTGCACTGGGCACAAATGACTTTAGCATGGGAGATGGCAAAAAGGAAAGACAGCCTTTTGATAGTACCCGCTTTGTGAACAGCTACATTGATTTTGTAAAGCTGGTGAAATCCAAATACCCGGATGCCCGCATTGCCCTCTTGAGCAGCGCCATGGTGCAGGGCGCGAACAGAACCCTGCTGCAAAGCACCCTGCTAGCCGTGAAGGCAGCCACTGATGCCGCATACCCCGCTGACAAACCGGTAGCCCTGCACTTTTTTGAACCGATGCAGGCACGCGGCTGCTCCGGCCACCCGAATGTGGAAGACCATGCTATCCTGGCGCAGGAATTAGTGCCTTTTTTCAGTGAACTGCTTTCGCAATAAGGCCATGAACTAGAAAAGGTGTGTTGTGTCAATGCCGGATGATCCTACCGTCTTCCATCTCGATGATGCGGCCCGTGTTCTCAGCAAAGCTTTGGTCGTGGGTGACGATGAGCAGTGTCTGGTTGTGCTCTTCGGCCAGTTGCTTGAAAATATCAAACACCAGGTCGCTGTTCTTCCGGTCGAGGTTGCCGGTGGGTTCATCGCCCATCACAATATGCGGGTCGTTGATGAGGGCGCGGGCAATGGCGACACGCTGCTTTTCCCCGCCCGAAATATTGGAAGCCATCTTGGTAGCTAGGTGCGCAATCCCCAGCATTTTCAGCTTCCCCATGGCCCGGTCTTCCAGTTCTGGCATACCGTACTTCCTCAGTTTCATGCCGGGCAGCATCACGTTTTTCAGGACCGAGAATTCGTTGAGCAAATAGTGAAACTGAAAGACAAAGCCGATTTTCTCGTTGCGGATGCTGGCCAGCGACTTATCTGATTTTTTGGTCATCGCCTCCTGATCGATCAGCAGTTCGCCTTCATAATCGGTGTCCATGGTCGAGAGGATATAAAGCAGCGTGGACTTGCCGCAACCCGATTTGCCGATTACAGACACAAACTCCCCCTTCCGGACCGAAAAAGTGATGTCGTGTAACACCTGCACCGTTGCCGGGTCATGGAAAGACTTGTTGATGTGCCGTGCCTCGAGTACAATATCTTCCATCTTATTTGCCCCTTATAATCTCCACCGGATCGACGCGACTGGCCTTGCGGGCCGGGAAAAAACCCGCCAAATAGGTGGTGATAAGCGAAAAAGAACCGGCGATGAAATAAAACACCGGACTGTAATTGATCGGGTATGTCTCAACCGTAGGCAAAGCAGCCGTGTTGAATGGGATATGGTTGATGATCACAGAAAACACAAAGCCGAATAACAGCCCCACCATACCCCCAAAGAAACCGATGCTTAACGCGATCACCAGAAATATCTGATTCACGTCTCTCCCTGAAAAACCAGTGGCCTTTAAGATCGCGATGGAATCCATCTTCTCATAAATCATCATGTTCAGAATGTTAAAAATCCCGAAGCCCGCCACAATCAGCAGCGTAACCCCTACCGCATAAGAAATCAGCGACCGGATTTTACTGCCTGTCTCAAACTGGGAGTTGGCTGTCTGTATGTCCTCGGCGTCCACCTGAAACAGTTGCTCATATTCCGAAGCCACTGCCGGGGCTGCGTCAAGCGCATGCAATTTCACCTGTATGTCTGTGATGTAATTGGCGGGCTTGCCCAGCAGCTTTTGCACCGTGGTAAGCGAGGCATAACTCTGCACCTTATCGATTTCCTGAATGCCCGATTGGAAGAAGCCCACTACCTTCAGCGAAAACCGTTCGCCTTGGGCAGTGGTCACCTGCACCACATCGCCCACATCGGCGGCCAGTATCTTGGCCAGCCCAATGCCGAGGATAATGCTGTTGGCCACATTCTTGGCATCGATAGCTGTTCCGGCCGTTACATAGTCCTCGAAGTTGAAAAGCCTGTTTTCCTCTTCCACCTCCACCCCATTGATAATCCCTGTGATGTCAATTGTGCCTTCGTTAAAAAAGACCTGGGCCGTTAATTTGGGAGCCACCCCCAACACCCGCTCATCTTCCCGAACAGCCTGCATGACAGGACCACTGTTGTAGATTTCCTGCCTGGTGATCCCCGACTTAACCGACCGGATAAAGTTGTAGGAGTCTTTGAAATCGGCAGCGGCGCGCACGGGTTGCAGCTCGCTTGGCTTTACTTCGTTATAGAGGCGCACATGCGGCGTTCGGTTCAGGATCAGGCCATCCAGCAAGTCGTTAAGGCCATTCATAAAGCTCAGCAGCGTGATGAACATGGCAATGCTGAAGGTGACACCAACAGCCGCCACCAGCGTTTGGCGCCAGCGGGCCAGCAACAGCGACCGCGCGATTCCGATGATTAGCTGGCTATTCATCAATCGGGCTTTATGATAACATCCTCCTTCGTCAGGCCGTCCAGTATCTCTACTTTCCTATAGTCTTTCAAGCCTGTTTTCACAGGCACTTTCTCCTCACTGGCAAGCAGCACAAAGCCGCCGTCCAGCAGGTATTCTCTCGGAATGGTCAGGGCATCGTTTTTCTGCTGGATGATGATATTGGCCTCGGTGGTCAGGTTGGGGTATAGCGCAGGCGGACTCGTCAGGAAGGAGGCTTCAATGGTGAACGAGCGGGTACGCTCGTTCATGGCAGGGTTAATCTTGTATACCTCGGCCTCAAACACCTCGCCTTTGTAACTATCGAGGTGCAGCAGCACTTTCTGACCTGGCTTTATGCGGGAGATGTCATACTCGTCCACTTGCAGTTCCAGTATAAATTCGGATGCGTCGCCCAGCACTGCCACCGGGGTTTGCGGCGTAGCCATCTCCCCTTTCTCTTTCAGCACACTGTATACCTTGCCTGCTGTCTCGCTGCGTACGGTATATTCCGCCACCCTTGACTCACTGATCTGCAGGTTTTTGCTGGACTGGTGTGCTGCAAAATCCAGTTGCTTCTTCGTATCGCGGTAGCGCAACAGGGCGGAGGTATAGGCAGTTGCAGCATTTTTATAGGCCAATTCCCTTTGCTCAAGTTCTGCCTTCGTCCCGATTTGCTTGTGCCAGAGGTTTTGCTGGCGCACGAACAAGAGCGAATCAGTTTCTTTTCTGCTCCGTGCCAGATCAATGGCCGCTTGCAGTTCTTTGAGCTTCTCCTCGTTTGCGCCCACTCTGGAATAGGCTGCGGCGAGACGGGCATTCTCGGCACTCAGGCGTGCGGCTTCATTATCCAGTACCATTAGAGTAGCCCCTTCCGGCACAATGTCACCTTCTGTTACCAGCACTTGCTGCACAACGCCGCTTACTTTGGGGTATACCTGGTATTGGTTCCGACTTTTCACCACCCCCGATGCATACACCGATTCAGACACATCCTCTACAGTTGGTTGTGTATTCTCCGGAGAGCCGGTGCATGCAACTAACACCAACACCCAAAAGAGCGCGAGTGGAAGCTTTAGAATGCCATTTGGAGCCATAACCTGAATACGAGAAATTGCAGCGTCACGGTCTATACCCGCTCGGCAGTGCTCTAAAAGAAGCACATTATGCCAATGCCAGCAACCCCTGAACGGGTTCAGGCTTATAAAAAATTGAATCCATGGGATTCTGCCATTATGCTGTTTGGATGGTATAGGGAAAGACAGCGAAATTAATTCAGGATGCAGTTCAGTGCCAGCACCATGATCCCTACTATTTTCTGGCCCTCTTGGCCAGTTGAGTCGGAGACGCAACATTCACTTTAAGACACGAATCTGGAGATTCGCGCCAGAATCAGGTAGAACTTAACGGCCCTGCTTCCAGAAGCAGGGGTATGAATATTTCTGCCGTGCTACCGAAAAACCTACCGGAAGCGGGGTTAGAACTTCGCGCGCAGCAACCGAGCACCTTTCAGAATGAAAAAAAGATAGACTCAAAAGATTTGCCCCCTCGTAGAGATCGATGAGTAGAGGCTGTCATCTATACATCCCGACTAAAGAAACTTACAGTACAAACTAGGCTACTGCCAAGCGTTGCAAAATAGCTTTGCACCTGCTCTCTGAAGTCACTTTAAATTGGTGTGTCACATGCAAAGGTACCGCAAAGAAATCACCTGCCGCTAATGGATTGACCACATCCCCTATAATCATATCGCAGGTGCCTTCCAGAATCAGGAAGCGCTCCAGTTCATCGTGGTGCACTTCCAGCTCCGATTCAGTTTTAATCCAGGCGATGGCGGTGGTGGCTTTAGGGGTATGGCTAATGATCTTGGCGTACATGTCGTCAGCATCTTCAGGCAACTGCATGCCGGGCTGCTTCAGCCAGTAATCAAAGTCTGATGGCTTAGAGGACGGTGTCAGCTCTGGCGCTTCACTTGGCTCCTCGCCTCCCTCCATTCGTTCCATAAAATCGATGGTGGCAAGCAGCAATGGCTTGATTGTTTTTCGAGGTGTCGCCGCATGACGTTGGGCATAGTTTTCCAGGGCCAACTCTTGTTGATTGATCTCTTCCTGCACCTCCGGGTACTCAGCCGCCATTTCTTCGACATGCTTCGCCTCCTCGGGAGTGGTCGCACCAAGTATGTAGAGTTCGATCATCCCGGATTCCAGAAACGCTGCAACAGTAGGGTTCATGCTGATGGGTCTGCTTTTAAATGTATGATTGCTTGTGTGATGTGCGCTTTCAGCTGCTCGATAGTCACTCCTAGGGCCTCGGCAGCTTCCGCGCAGTTTTGCCCCTTCAGGTAGACCAGCTCTAGGGCTGTTTTCTCTGCATAGGGAAGTCTGCAACGGGATGCAAGTTCTATACCAAACGGCTTGGAATCAACATTTATATCTGATATTAGTTGACTGGCTTCCTCTTCCTGCCTTTTATACCTTCGGGCTGCATCATGGGCAAATCCTCTTGCAATAGCCAATGCCCAGGTTAAAAAGCGGTTCTGCGACATGTCATACACGCCAATTCTGGACCAGATGGTCACAAATGTTTGCTGCAGCACTTGCTCTGCGAGGGCTTTATCAGGCACTACGCTATGGATAACGCCCATAAGCGTAGGCGCATACCTGTCATAGAGCTGCTCCAATACTTCCTTGTCGCCGTTCTGCAATGCCTGAAGCAGTTTTCTATCCAATTGCTCTTGCTCGCCTGGTACTAACATACTGTTGAATGCTTCCTCATGTCATTACTACCCATATAGCATATCAATGATTAAATATAAGCACGCCTCACCACATATCCTATTAGCCTCTCGCCCCACAGGTACCGGTTTGCTCGGCAATGTCTATTCTAAGAGCCGTTGCCTGGGGTTTTAGGAATAACCTTTCCGGAATAGTAGAGGTAGACTAAGCAGTAGGTTTAAATAACAGCGCAAAAGCCCATGGGACTTTACGACTTAAAATACAGCAAAGCAACGGGTATGTATACCCCCGCCAACGAGCAGGAGGCCTGGATCGCGGTTTTACATGCCTGCATGGCCGTGGATGAGGATGTAGCGGACGAAGAGTTGGACAAACTGGCGGACATGCTCACTTTCAAGCCTTTCTTTAAAGGCCACGATGTAAGAGAATACTATAAATCAGTGCTATTGGCGCAGGCTGAGTTGGGCAGCAAACACCTGATTGATAACAGCGTGGACCAGATACCCCCGGAACACAAAAACGATTTGTTCGCGCAGACCATTGAAATGGTATTGGCAGATGGTGTGATCGCTGAGAAAGAGAAGGAGCTAGTAAGCTACATTACCTCTGCGCTGGATCTCGACCTTGAGGTATGCCAGCACATCATCCAAAGCAAATTGCAACGAAACAAAGAGAAACTAAAGCAGAAGAATACAAATTAAGTTGCAATAGTCAGGATGTAAGCTTACATTCTGTGACATTGAACAATATTTTACCTGACATTTCCCTCGTAGCATTTTTCTTTCGTAATCCCCTCTCACTAAATCATGGAGGGGTTGCGAAAGAAAAATGAACCTGTAAGCCTTCTGCTACCAAGATTAGCAGTAATGTCAGGTCAAGTAGTGGCAATTACAATTAAGTACATACAAGAACCTAAATGCAGCAACGGCATCAAAAGAACTCGCTCGTCTTTTTGATGCCGTTGCTGTTTTAATTATATAAGCTTAATTCTCTACGTTTCCTGATGCTGCTCCAGCCGCACCTGCCGCTTCAAAATGAGTGGCTTGTTTGACTGTCTTTTCTTTGCCATCCGCGTCTTGGTAAGTGCGCTCTTCTACTTCTACCGACAGCGTTTTACCGCTCAGTTCTTTAGAATCTACCTGCGTTTTTTCTATGCCGACAGCTTTGAGAAAAGAAGCGAGGATGGGTTTACCTGGCTCGCTCATATAAAACCGTTGGTTCATGAACCCCTCTTCATTCTCTAACCTGCAATTGATGAAAGGGACATCCTTGTTTTCACTTTTCCCTTCTTCTACCTCCGTTACCTGCACCACATGCCGTCCGTTTGGCAAAAAAGGCTTCTCATCTATTTTCATTTTCATAGCAATACAATTTAATTATTTGGTTATTATGCTAATCATATACGCAAGCAAAGTTATACCGTTCTACTTTTTGCTAATTTATTTAGCTTTATTAAAAAAATGCATCAACCCTAATACTGAAAATGCTCGTACACCCTTATACCTTCCGATTGATGGGAGATTTAATTTTTCCAATACTAAAGCAAGTAAAACTATGTCAACAGATAACAAGAAGAGCAACGAGGAACTGAAAAATAAAGCAGACCAGCAACAGCAGTCGCAGCAAGGCAAACAGACCGGACCTGTGGCTGGAGGCGCAGACAATACCCGCGGCGAGAACAAACCGAGCACGCAGGGAAAGATGCAAAGCGACCAGGCTAACCTGAACACCACCACACGTGGGGCAGATAGCACCGACAAAGAATTCAGAAACGACCAGCCAAATGCCAGCACGCTTAAAAGCCATAAAAACAGCGCAGACCTCGACGAAAAATAATAGCTCAAAAATTTGAGATAAAAGCCAGCAGGCCCGATTTAGTCGGTTCTGCTGGCTTTTTTGTTGTGCCTGGTCACACTTTATTTTGAGCTGTCGCGCGGCCGCCCCAAAAAAGAGCATATGAAACCGTATCTTTGAGGTAGAAGCAGTGTGGTGCCGCACCAAAATGGGCATGTACCTGAATTTTAAGAGAACCGACTAAAAGAACATGAGGCTGACAGGAAATATCAACCAGATTAGAAAGCAGCGCGAGGATAAAAACGCGGACGTGGCGCTATACTTCGAAAAGGTGGAGTACGTGACGTACAAAAAAGACGGGAAGTACCACCAGCCATTCAGCTTTGAAGACGAGTTAGACACCCCGCTTGTCATCACAGGAGATTGCCTGTCTCAGGACACAACTAAGCATACGGATGCTGGCGATTATGCCTTTTTGGTGTATGACAAAGTCGGGGATGACTACGTGCTCAACGAGAACAAGCAGCTATTCATCACGGTTGCTTATGATTTTGATGCCGACGTTTCGATACTCACGGAGGTAACGTATGAGGTAACTGTGTCGAATGACGAACTGCAGCAGATAAAGAGAGACAGGGCCAAGCCCAAAAATCTGTCAAAGCACAAAAAGAAACGCTAATACCAGAGGTATAACATAAAATAGCGGCGCCACTTTCTGAGCTGAAAGTGGCGCCGCTATTTTATGTTATACCATTGCCTGCTCGGCAGCTTTAATTTTGGCGACGCAGGTCTCAAGGCTATCAAACCAATGCGGAATCTCAATCCCGAGGCTATTCTTGATCTTGGACTTATCCAGTACCGCGTAGGCAGGACGCTTGGCTTTCGTGACATATTCAGCGGTTCGCACCGGCACTACCCTTACCTCCGTCTGGCTCAGCTTAAAAATAGCTTTGGCAAAATCATACCATGAGGTTAAGCCCTCGTTGCTGTAATGGTAAATCCCGTAGGCCTCACTCCCCGTCTCGATGATATGCAGCAGGCAGGCTGCCAGATCAATGGCATAGGTAGGCGTTCCTACCTGGTCCCAGATCACCCGGAGTTCATCTCGTTCGCGACCAAAGCGCAGCATGGTCTTCACGAAGTTGCTGGCATATTCGGAGTACAACCAGCTGGTTCTGATGATAAAGTAACGTGACAAGCCTTCCACAATGGCCTGCTCCCCTTCCAGCTTGGTAGCCCCGTATACCCCCAGCGGAGTGGTAGGGTCCGTTTCTGAAAGAGGCTGTTGACCAGTGCCGCCGAATACAAAGTCTGTGGAGATGTGAATGAGTGTGGTCAGGTACTCGGCACACAATTGGGTGAGGCTAATCACCCCATCCCGGTTTATCGCACGGCATTTCTCCGGCTCATCCTGGGCTTTGTCTACGGCAGTATAGGCCGCACAATTAATGCAATAGGTTGGCTGATGCAAACTAAAGAGCGTGCGCAGCGCTTCTTTATTCCCCAAATCCGCCTCTTCCCTCGAAAGAAAGATAAGGTGATCTAGTCCTTGTTCCTGCGCCACAGTGCGAAGGCACTGCCCTAATTGCCCGGAGGCTCCTATTACAATCGTTTTTTTCATTTATCTGCTCTTGATGCGCAATAACTTTTAAGTAGTAGAAGACTAAAGTTACATTAGAATGACTTAGATCTGAAATGTTTTTTGCGGAAGTATGGCGTCCCTGATTGATCTTGCCCCCGCGACGCTAGTTTTTGCCAGTACTTCCCGCTTCATCCAAACCCTGTTTTGGGGCAATACCTGTGGTTGATTTGCCCGTATTTATCGTTGAATCACCAAGCATAATTACCAAACATTTGGCCGCGCAGCAGGTATAGCTTTCCATACACCAACAGCATTCATCCTAAAGATTATGGAGATACAGGGCACCTGGACCAAAGACGAAGACGGCTATATGGAATTTGAAAACGGGGAGTTGCAGCGCCTGTATGAGCAGGTAACCGATAGCTACCACCGCATCTATAACCGCCTATTAGATGAACTGGGCGATGAAGAGGAGGCTTACCAGCAGGCTTTGGCAGCAGGCTACGAGATGGTAACAGACTACAAGACCATTCATGGCCAGCAAGAGTTTGCCACAACCTACCTTACCCCAACCCATGTGGCTGACGTGTGGTATGAATTCGACCCCTACACCGAAAAGCGCATTTATATCCGGGGGTATCTCAGGATAAGCAGTCGGGCCGACGCATAGCCCCTGCAAGGACCTTTGCTATACTATGCTCACCTTGCTTCCGTATCTCCTGGCTACGGCCAATCTTTTCTGAACAGTAAAGCTATGGCTGCAGTATAAACAGCATTCCCCAGTCGGTTACCCATGAACAATAACAGGAGAGTATTTCTGCAAAAGTTGGTTGTGCTAAGCGCTGGCACTATGCTTCCAGCAGCCGCCTGCCAGCCGGCCACCACCACAAACGAACAACCTATGGATAACAACACTTTAATTAAACCCAAGCTGCTTATTTTTGATGTGAATGAAACGCTGCTTGACCTCAGCGGCCTGAAAAAAGCCATCAACGAAGCATTTGACCATGAATTCGCCTTCCAGCAGTGGTTTGCCCTGATGCTGCAATACTCATTAGTCGATACCGTGACGGGTAACTACCATGATTTCGGCACGATTGGTAAAGCGACCATGCAGATGACACAGGACAAACTAGGCAGGCAGGTACCGGATGCCCAAGTAGCCGAACTGCTTGGAATGATCAAGTCGCTGCCACCGCACCCGGATGTGGTGGAGGGCCTGCAAAAGCTTCAGGATGCCGGTTACCGCATGATCACGCTCACTAATTCTGCTCCACAAGCGGTGCAACAGCAAATGGAGTCTGCGGGGCTTACGAAGTTCTTTGAACATATCCTGAGTATCGACAGCACTCAGAAATACAAGCCGCACCCTGATACCTATCAATTTGCCCTCTCGAAAACAAATGTAAAACCGGAAGAGGCCATGCTAATCGCTGCGCACGGGTGGGATATAGCAGGTGCTACCTTAGCAGGACTTCAGGCTGCTTTTATTGCGCGAAAAGGGCAGGCTTTATACCCCCTTGCTCCTGCCCCACAGCTAACAGGCGATACGCTTAAACCCATCGCTGAGAAGCTTAGCGCTTTGTAGCCGGCACTGGGTATGAACTTTAAAGCATACGTGTCAGCGTTTGGGTATACCCAAGCGGGATCAGCCTCAATCAGGATCTGAAAGCCTTCGAATGGTATCAAACACAGCATAAAATACAAAGGGCTACTTTATCCTGATCAGGTGAAGTAGCCCTTTTTCAATTAGGTGGCTGCAATGTCGGTGAGATACGAATTAACTAGTAGCGTTTGCCCAGCCTAGCAGCAACCTCCACCATCATAGAAATAAGTGGACCCGGTAATGTAAATATCCTGCCGTCCTAAGTTCGCCAAAGCCTTGGCTGTTTTATCGCAAACTGCCAATGGTTGGTTCTGTAGGAGGGTATGCCCTTTGCCATCATCAAAAAACTCCTTCTCGCCATAATAGATTGCATGCTTGCCCGTAAATACGCAGGGGCCATCCGCAGGCATAGGGTCCTTGATCGCACAAATCTCCACGCTCTCAATAAATACAAGTTTCTCCGTATCATACTGCCCCGGTGCCAACACACGGTATGGGCGCCTGGCACGTACCTCCACGGTGCCAAATCCAACCGCTGTGATGAGGTTGATGTAATCCTGCAGCGGCAAAGCACCACTCAGGCATAAAGCACGCAGACGCTCATCCTCACGCAAACCCGCTGACATCTCATCCTCGCTGGTTGGGTCAGACAGCACCAAGCGGCCATTTGGCTTCAGGACGCGGTACATTTCCGAGAGCGCCAGCTTCAGTTCTTCCTCTTTAAAGATATTGAAAAGGCAGTTTTGAGCCGCCACATCTATGCTTTCGTCTTCTACGGGCAGTTGCAGGGCATCTCCGTTGCGCAGCTCCACGAATCCCGGCTTAAACCAGCTGTTCACGTCGGCGGCCTCCTGCAGGTTTTCAGAGCAAACGTCCAGCATTCTGTCTACGGGGTCCACGCCTATCACTGCGCCGGGGCGACGGCAGAAGTAAGCGAACTGGAGTAACTCCATACCTCCACCTACGCCAACGTACAGCACAGCAGGGTCGTGGCTCAGGTCCCGTGGGTTTACCGTGGAGCCGCAACCGTAGTTCATCTCCAGCATTTTAGAGGGCACTTTCAACTCTGGCAACTGCCATACAGGCGTTGTGGTACAGCAAAGGCCCTTCTGGGGGTTATTGGCAGCTTCTTCGTAAACGAGTTTTGCGGCCTCCAAGTAGTTACTCATGTGTGGGTATATATGTAGTAGTTGTATGGTTAAATTGATCCCGCAGTTTATACCTGCTAAAATATAAAATTGATGAGCAGCCAATACGCTGCCCCGGCGCAAACTGCCGCAACCGGTAAGGTCAACAACCAGGAAAGCAGGATGTTTGAAACGACCTTATAATTTACTTGCCGGGTAACTGCCCCAATCCCGAAAATTGACCCAACCGACACGTGCGTGGTGGAAACAGGCATGCCGTGCATGCTAGCTGTTGTAACCAGCAAGCCAGTGATAAGGTTTGCTGTGAAGCCCTGCCCATGGTTCATACGCGTCAGTTTTTTGCTCATCGTCAACCCGACTTTCCTGGCTTTCAGCAGCCCTCCCACGGCCATAGCCAAGGCAACGGCAGCGATACCCCATTTTACATCATACGCCTGGATAACCAGCAGCAAACCGGCTATCTTGGGCGTATCATTCAACCCGCGGGCAAAGCTCACAACACCGGCGCTTAGAAAATGGCCTGCATCCAAGATGCGCTGCATGTTCAGCCCCAGCAGGCTTCCCTGGTATATTTCCTGGCAATTTGCCTGTTCGCCAACACTCAGTGTGGTTGCAGGCTTGGGGGTCATGGCCAAAACACCCATTTCATTCTGAGAAATAGGCTGTAACGGCACCATTTCTGTACCAATGCACAAACAACTGGTTTTGGTCAACCCTAATGCCAGCCTGGTCTTCCGGAACAGCACGTAGGCCCCCAAACTGAGTATAGCCGCCATCAGCGGGCTTACCAAAAGCGGTACAACAAAGGCACCTCCTAGTTTGGCAAAGTTAAAAGAAGCACCGATCGCCACTACCCCCGTACCGAAAAGCGCCCCAACCAGGCCATGGGTGGTACTCACGGGCATACCTATTTTGGTGGCGAGAAATACGGTTAAAGCCGCCCCGAAGGCCACCGCCATCGCAAAAGCAGGCCCCTGAAGCAACTCGTCGGGCACCAGCCCTTTACCAGAGAAGTTTTTAACCAGTATACCAGCCAGGAAGATGGCCGTGATCGAGCCAAGAAAAGTAGTAACCGTAGCCCACCGAATAGCAGTTTTAAAACTAGTGGTGCTGCTTCCGAAAAGCGTCGCGACCCCTTTAAAATTGTCGTTGGCACCGTTGCTGTAAGCCAGGAAGCAGGCAACAAGGAAGAGTAGCAGTAAAGTCATAGAGTCATCTACAAGACATTTTTGAGGATTTTGCCCGCAAGTCTACCTCGGCTTATTATAGTGCAAGGGTTAATCTCTGGTAGCACAAACTCCGAAACAAACCCGTGTTTCGAAGCTAGAAAAACATGCCTTACAAAATTATCGGCTCACTGACAAAGCTGCATATACTGTTTTTCGAATCCTCCGGATTTAAGCGACACGCAATTTGGCAAAGTTTTACCCTGCGCTTTCCTCTTCCATGGCCGTTTTATAATCGATGATGGCCCCAATCAGGGAGGCGTGTACGAAGGTTTGGGGGATGTTCCCCAAATACGCCCCTGTCACCGGGTCACCTTCTTCCGGCATCAGTCCCACATCATTCTGAAATTGCAATACCGCCGCTAGAACTTCGTTGAATTTTGTCCAGTTACGGCGCATCACCCAGTACTGCGCTACCCAAAGCGACCCGGCCAGAAAAGCCCCCTCTTTGCTGGAGTCGAAGTCCACGAGATGACGGCGAAAAAGATTATTCTCACAGTAATCCCGCTCCAATACCTCGATGGTTTTGAGCACAGGCGCAGCATCGGCGTCGGTATAGGCCCATATCGGGAAAAGAATAGCGCTGACATCCACGGCCTCCGCACCGGCATAAGCCGCGTAAGCCCCTTCTGAGGTCAGGCAGTTTTGCCCGACGTAAGCCCGGATGTCGGCAGCAGCGCTTTTCCAACGCTGGCACTGTTCCTGTTCCTGGCTATGATCCGCGATGAACTCTAAACTAACGGCAGCCACTACCTTGCTGGAGGTATAGTGCAGTTTCTGGGTCTCCTCCCAGATGCCATGGTCGGGCTCCTGCCAGTGCGTGGCCAGGTAATCCGCCAGAGAGCTCACCAGTCCCCAGTGCTCGCGCGTATCGAAGCGATTGTATATCAGTTTGGCAGCCAACAGCACATTGCTGATGGCATCAAGCTGCAATTGGTCTTTGGCATTGTTACCGATCCGGATGGGCAGGCTGCCGGCATAGCCTTTTAAATGCCGCAGCAGACGCTCGCCCGGAGCCGGCTTTTTGTCGAGCGTAAAAAAGGGCACAATGGGTTCATCTATCCCGTGCATGGCATCGCAGATAAAACTCAGGAAGCGCCGTTCTTCCTTGCCATCGGATCCGGCACGGGTTAAGGCGCTGGCAATCATGGCGGCATCGCGCAGCCATACATACCGGTAATCGTAGTTTCGGGCACCACCCGCCACCTCGGGCAAAGCAGCTGTGCCCGCCGCAATAATGCCGCCGTTCTCCGCGAAAGTCATCAGGCGCAGCACCCGAAGCGAATGCTTGATCTCAGCCTTGTATGGCCCCTCGTAATGGATATGCGCCGTCACCTCCCGCCATTCTTTTTTCGTGGATTCTAAAGCATCTTCCAGTAGTGCCTGGTTGGTCTCTATTTGCTGCTCACTCAGCACAAACCACGATTTCTGACCAACCGGCACTTCGCATACGACATTCCCCTGATCCACTGCTAGCGGGTGCGAGGCATAGTAATACAGGCTATCGGCTATACTGATACAATTGTTATCAAGGTGCTCCAAGGTTGGATCAGAAAGCCCGAAGTCTGTTTTAGGGCATAATATCACCCGTAAACCTTCCGGCGCATCGGTCAGCTTTCTGCAAATGCCCTGGAACTTGGCACCCATCGGCATATAATCCTCTACCTCCAGCAAAGTGTCGCCACAGCGCAGGCGGGTACAAAGTAACGCACTGTCTTCGCGGTAACCCCGGCTTTCGAACACGGCTCCCGGGACATTTATTTGCCAAGTGCCGCCCTTTTTCATATCCAGGAGGCCCGCCAGCACGGCAGGTGCATCGAAACGGCGTGGACAATACCACACAATGCTTCCGGTGGTGGCAACGTAAGCGCATGTCCGGCGGTCGCCGATGAGGGCCAGTTGCTTGGTATCGATGGTTTCAGTTTCTATATGCTCAGCCACTCGCTTGAAATAGTTATTGGAGTTTATACCTACGGAGCAGTTTGTTTTACGGTGCATTTTGCTGCCAGGGCAAAATGCAAATGCACTTGTAGGCATCATGCTGTTAACGCAGATACCTTCCCCTCTTCACCAGATTGATGCGAATAAGCAGTATAGCTGCAAGGCAGAAAAAAAGTACCTGACAAGTAGTGCCCCTCACGTGTTACGTTCATTTTTCATCTTATCCCCTCTCTTCCTACCTCCATTCTGAAAACTGATTACAAGCCGAACGAGTATACCCACAGCAACAGGCACCAATAGAAACACCTATGAACACGAACAGGAACAGAAACAAAGAGGAGGAAGTAACAGACAACTTAGGGCGACTGGCCAGCGGAATTGGCATTGGCATAGCCGCCGGGCTGGTGGGGACAGCCGTGATGACGGCTGCGCAAATGATTGAAATGCAAATCAGCGGCAGGGAATCCAGCGACACACCTTACAAAGCAGTAAAGAAAACCTTTGGCGTCGAAGCGCAATCGGAAGAGGACAAGGAATTGGTGAGCAACATGACGCATATAGCCTATGGCACCATGTGGGGGATACCCCGAGGGCTGATGGCAGCCTTCGGAACTGACCGCTTTGCCGGAACAGTCCTGCATTTTGGGGCGGTTTGGGGCACGGAGTTAACCATGCTTCCGGCCATGGACGTGGCAAAACCCGTTACCACCTGGAAGCCCAAAGCCATATCAGAAGATGCCTTATTTCACGGAATATACGCCTTAGCCACAGGCTTTGCAGCCGACGCACTGGCGAAGTGGCTGAGGAAATCATACCAGAAGAAGTAGGGAGGCATTAAGCCCAAAAAGGCAGGAAGCCAGGCGCCGTCATTGGGTCAAGGTTGAAGCAACGGCCGCAGGTCTAACTGGTCCAGGTAGGGCTCTGCTACAGAAAACGTGGCAGCATCGTGGCGGAAAGAGGTGATCACGTGCAGCCCCTCTTTTTGCCAAAGCTCCACAAAATGCTGCTGCATGCTATAAAGCGTGACTGTCCAGGCTTTGTGCTCCCGCTGGCCCAACACAATCCCTTCCTTCTGCAGCGCATCAATCTGGCTCCACGCTGGTAGCTGCTTAAAATCGGAGAATTCTATCATGGTATTTATGCTTATACGGCCATACTTCTATTCGCTATGGGTAGAGTTGAAAGCCTTCATAATTGTCCACATCCAAGTTTTTATGCCTACAGCTTGGCCTTAGCCATATAATTACTTCCTCACAACAAAATCCCGTGTTGCTACGTGATAGGAGAAATCAAAAATATACCCAGAGGACAATGGCTAACAAGCAAAACGAAGTGAAAGTTATTGTTTTCGACCTGAACAAGACTTTTTATAACAAGAGCTCAAAAGACGAGTTTTTTGAGTTTATCTGCACCAAAAGGCCACAACGCATTCGGTATTTCTTCGAGATGACCTATTACAAGGTGCTGCGCAATCTGCACCGGATCAGGAAAACGGAGTTTAAAGAGAACTTTTTCAACTACCTGGACAAGCTACCTCCCGAAACAGTAGAAGCCTACGCGACAGAATTCTGGAAAAGGGAATTCCCCCATCACTTTAATCAGGAACTGAGGCGGCATTTCGATAGCATGCGCCAGCAAGGCACACAATTATACTGTGCCACCGGCGGCCTGGAACTTTACGTGGCCCCGCTTTTTAAATTGCTTTACCCGATTGATGGACTGGCCGGCACCAAAGTGCAGTACCACGAACAGACATACAAGGTAATTGGCAAAGCCTGTAAAGACGAGGAAAAAGTGTGCCGGCTGGAAGAACACTATCAGCACCAACAGTTCAAGGTGATAGAGGCGTATTCAGATAGCAAAGAGGACATACTGGAAATAGCTGAAGAAGCCTTTTTGGTAGAAGATGCGAAATTATACCCCTACCATCCTTAAGTATGCGTGGCATGAGGAGCCTCAATAGCCTGAGCAGCTTGGGTTCATTAGCCTTTTCAGGGGTCTTAACTCAAGATGATTAATGACTACACTTCAGAGACGTTGAATTTCCATTCTGCCATCAAACGATCAAATATATCTCTTGTAGTATATTTTGCATGATTTGTAGTAGGCAAAAACTATTTTTTAAACCGATCCGGGCATTTTTGTAAACAAAGCAACAGCTATGTACGTTTTGAAGGAAAGTAATTAATTCAAAAAAATAGAACTATGGAAACATCATCAATGAATGATCTGAAAGCAAAAGCAGCGAGACTCAACCCTGAACATAGAGAAGGCCCTGTTGCCAGCGCAATTGAGGAACAAACCGCTAAAATTCCTTCTGACGTTTACCTATGGGCAGCTTTCGGCTCTATTGCCGGATCGCTGGCTTTAAAACTTATGAAAAAGAATAAGACAGCTTTATTTGTTGGGCAGTGGGCACCTACCTTTTTACTGCTCGGCAACTACAACAAAATGGTAAAGTTACTCGGCCATGATAAAAGATCCTAGATCTAGATACTTGCTGATTTCATATCAGTAGTGAATAAGCAAAGGTAGTGGTGTTTGCATCACTACCTTTGCTTATAAACAGTTGCGCCGCACAAGTTTAGACTTTGTGCGGCGCAACTGTTTAGTGCCTACAGAAAACTAAAACGGATCTTTCAATGCTCTTTCAGCCGCATGGAAGCCACACATGCCATGTACCCCTCCGCCCGGAGGCGTGGAGGAGGAACAGCTATAAATTCCCCTTGCTGAGGTGCGATTAGGAGAATAGCGCAGGGTGCGCAAACAGTTGCCCGAAATCCAGTAGGCGAAATTCCTGGCAGGGCCAGGCTAGCTACCGGCTGTGTTTTTCTTTTGATGCCGACTAACAATTGCCTGCGGCTGTTCCTTCACACGCAAGAGCACGATCTGGGCGGTTGAATAAGGGCTGTTGTTCCGGTTGAACTCGCTGATGTATAAATTCCCGGTCGTAACGTCTTCCACGATATCCAAAGGATTTGCAAAGCCCTTGAAGCCGGCAATGCCATTGATGCCGGAGCCCGAAACTGAGCGGACGATATCGTAACAACTGTCATCGCTGCTCGCGTCAGTCACCTTTGGGTTTCGCTGCATTGCGCCTGGCTCCAACACAATCACATCACTCCCACCTGAAAAGCGACAAACCAGCAAACGTCCTTTCAGCAAGCCTCCAAAGGCATCACTTTTATACTCTATTGCCCCGTTAGGCGATTTGTTTAGCCCAAAATCAAAGGCTGCCCCCCTGTAGTTCTTATCCGCCTTTGTGCCTTGAGGGTATGCAGGGTTATCAGTATACCCTCTATTTGCCACATACTCCCCACGCTTTGGATTCGGATGGCCATAGTACCCCAGGGGTTTGAGAGGATTTACTCTGAAAAGCCAGTCATTCTGTACGGGCGGTGCCGCCTCGTCGTACAGCCGCTTCGCTAGCTTCTCCAGGCGTTTAAACCTGAACTTCAATTCAGATACCGCCTCAACCTTTGGTCCGTCATAGAACGTCCCGTCCGGACGGCGGGTGCCCTGCACAGAGGCTGGTGTATTGCCACGGGCAGCAGAACCATTTGCAGGGAGGTATAACTGTCCGTTGCTATGCCATACCAGGTCATAGGAGTTACGCACCCCTGACGCGTAAATGGTTAACGGCGCATCGGTGCTGTATGGGTTGTATGTGCCGTCTGCCAAGCGCATTGATTTTCTTGGGGCACTGTTGATGAGTTTTTGGTCTCTGGTGGTTTCTACATCCAAAGGCAGAGTAACGCGCTGTAATTTCTGAAGATCAAGCCTTAACACAGCCGCAGATAGCAAGCTTTCTGAACGTTGCCAGAAACTGTCGTACTCCCCCATAGAACTGTTGCTGCCCTGGCTGAAATACAAGGCACCATCAGGACCGAATGCCAGAGAGTTCACCAAGTGGTCTTTGTTAGAGCGGGGCAGGTTTGTAACCACTAATTCCTCCTGCTGAAAATGCCTGCCGCTCAATCTGGAGATTTTTCCATCAAAAGGAGGAGAATCATTTAACCCGAAGCTGCAGTGCGAGACCCAGGCAATGGGCGCTTCCGGAGTGGAAGCCGGATCGAACACAAGGCCAATTGCCGTGCGTGAACCGTACTTGTCAGTAAGAGTATTGAATACCTGCTGCAATTTCAGCATACCTGTTAGGTGGTCTACTTCAAACCGCTCAATCTGGCCGCTCATGCGCAAGGCATAGAAAAAGCCATCCGGCCCAAAAACCAAAGAGGTATAGTGCTTGTTTTGTGTGCCTGGCACCGGCACCTTGTCGAAGGCTATTGGCAGAGGCGCAGCGGGAGGAACCGTGTTCAGGTCGCCCGTAACGAATTCTGCTGTATAAGGCAGAAAAGAATCCCCATTATAAGATTTAATGCCATTGGTGATCACAAACCTATATGCGGTGTTCGGTTCCAGTATGTTGGCCGGTGAAAAGCTGATTGCATCGCCGCCGCCCGTGCCTTGTACAGTGCCTGGCACTTCCTCCATTTCGTTCCCCGTAACCTTGTAGAGTTTTACGGTTTGATTTGAAATTGTAAGATTATCTACCCCGCCCTTAAAGCCTGGCACCTCTGGTACATAGATACTATTTGCCGCAATGCTATTTATCGTGATGCTTATTCCGGAGGCACCGTTCTGGGGTGTTGAGGATATAACATGCGGGCTGCTCCCCCCTAATTCGAGACCTGTGATAATGAGTACAACCAGCGTTAAAATGAAGAAGCTAGCACCTTTTGCACGGCGTACAAAGTTGGACTGCAAAAACTGTAAAGCTTTATGTTTAGGGTGCATAAAAGGTGATTCTGTTAGGAGGTTAGGGTGTCAGACTCAAAAAACTTAAAAGCTATTTACAATTTTTTACCACATAAGTCATATTAGTGGTATTAGAATGTTGTTACTCCTAAATGAGGTAAAATGTTACACGTATTGCCATGATGCCAGGCTCTGTTTACTAATTTTTTTGCTGTTATTCGGCATTCACGGTGTTATGCCCTTAAATAATTAATATTTAAATACTATATTTCTTCCTGCCAAATTTACGTGCTTTTACATTTCGCAGATTTTATAAAACAGGCTACTTAAATTCCTTCATGCTAATTTCAAAGGGAAAGCGCCTGATTTGAAAAACGGTCAAAAAAAGAGCCGCCCAATCAAGAGAAAGGGCGGCTTCTATATAAACAAACAACTACTATTACATTTACAGAAACATATTCAGGAAATCCTGTTTCCCGTTCAGGTACTCGTAGGCAAAGCCCTCTTGCAGCATCCGCTGCTTAATTCCTTCCTCGTCCCCCGACTGCTTCACTTCCACACCGATAAAAACAGGGCCTTTTTCCTTGTTGTTTTTCTTGATGTACTGGAAGTGTATGATGTCATCGCCGGGTTGCAGCACCTTGTTTACAAAGGTCCTCAGCGCACCTGGCTTTTGGTTAAAGGTGATCATGAAGTAATGCTTCAGTCCCTGGTGTTGCATGGCGCGCTCCTTAATATCCTCCATCCGGGTGATATCGTTGTTGCTACCGCTGATGACACAGACCACATTTTTGCCTTTGATCTCCTCAGCATAGTCCTTCAGCACCGATACCGACAGGGTACCCGCAGGCTCCAGCACGACGCCCTCTTCGTTATACATCTTCAGGATGTCTTCGCATACCTGGCCTTCCGCCACCAGGGCCACGTCATCTAGCAGTTCCTGGCAAATCCCGAAGGTCAGCTCGCCCGGGCATTTCACGGCCGCACCATCTACAAAGCTGTCGATAGTATCTAAAGACAGGCGTTGCTTTGCCTTTAAAGAATTATACATAGAAGGCGCCCCTTGCGGCTGCACCCCGATCAGCTTGGTTTCCGGGCTCAGTTGCTTGAACACACTGGACAAGCCAGCGGCCAGTCCACCCCCGCCAATCGGCATGAAAAGGTAATCTATCGGGAAGGTCGCTGCCTTCAGAATCTCGAGCCCCACGGTTGCCTGCCCTTCTACAATGGCTAAATCATCAAAAGGAGGCACAAACGTGCTGCCACGGCTATCCGAGAATTCTTTGGCAGCCTTAAAGGTATCATCGTAGGTATTGCCGGTCAGCACCACCTCCACCATTTCCTTTCCGAAGCCACGCACCTTGCTCACTTTCTGAGCAGGTGTGTTGGCGGGCATAAAGATATAGCCTCTCAGACCTAGCAGCTTGCACGCATAGGCAACACCCTGAGCGTGATTGCCGGCGCTGGAGCAGACAATCTCCCGCTCACCCTCCTGCTGCGGCAGGGTACTCATTTTGTTGTAAGCACCCCTGATTTTGTACGAACGCACGACCTGCAGATCTTCCCGCTTCAGGTATACCTGCGCATCATAGGTCTGCGACAGCCAGTGGTTCTGCAGCAAGGGGGTTTTGTTAATCACCCCCTTCAGGTTTTTGGCAGCCCTCTCTACTTTCTCCAGCGATACTCCTGTCTCCAAAACAACTATATCTTTTTCCATGCGGTATTACTTTGCCTTAGAGCGCAGCTTTCTTACGGTTGCGCCTGTCTGCCACAATTCTGATTCACGGATTTCCTTCAGTTCTTCTTCCAGTTCTTTTCTGTAACCCGGCGTTGAACCGCGTGTGATGGTGCGCTCGGCTTCTTTACCGGATTCTACGCTATCGTAGAGCTCGTTCAATACCGGAAGGGTGGCATCTTTGAATTTGCCTTTCCAGTCTAAGGCACCACGCTGTGCAGTAACTGAGCAGTTGGCATACATCCAATCCATACCGTTCTCAGCCACTAAAGGCACCAAGCTTTGCGTTAGCTCTTCCACTGTTTCGTTGAAGGCCTCCGAAGGAGAGTGGCCGCGCTCGCGCAGCACCTGGTATTGCGCCTCGATGATACCCGCCAAGGCGCCCATTAACACACCACGCTCCCCTGTCAGGTCGCTGTATACCTCTTTTTTGAAATCAGTCTCGAACAGGTAACCGGAGCCTACCCCGATACCCATAGCTACTGCTTTCTCATAAGCCTTTCCTGTGGCATCCTGGTACACGGCGAACGAAGAGTTCAGGCCGCCACCACCCACAAACAGGCGACGCAGGCTGGTACCGCTGCCTTTAGGCGCAACCAGTATCACATCCACATCTGCAGGCGGCACAATGCTTGTCTGCTCTTTAAAAGTGATTCCGAAACCGTGTGAGAAATAAAGCGTCTTACCTGGCTTTAGCCTTTCCTTGATGGTTGGCCACAGGGCGATTTGCCCTGCATCAGAAAGCAAATTACAGATGATGGTACCGCGGTCGGCCGCCTCCTCGATCGAGAATAGGGTCTCACCCTCTACCCAGCCATCTTCCAGGGCCTTCTCCCAAGATGGGGAATCCTTGCGTTGGCCTACAATTACATTGAACCCATTGTCTTTCATGTTAAGCGCCTGGCCCGGGCCCTGCACACCGTAGCCGATCACGGCAATAACTTCGTCTTTTAGCACGTCCAGTGCTTTCGAAAGTGGGAATTCTTCGCGTGTAACTACGGTCTCGTCTACTCCTCCAAAATTGATAGTTGCCATTTTAGTCTAGCTGATTTTAAGTTTATGATTTTTGTTTTATTACTTATTTGGTTATCACCGGGCTTACATCGAAAAGATGTTGTCGCGACTGTTGAGGTACTCATTTTCCACTACTTCCTCGCCGGGTTCGGCACGCTCAAACTCACGCAGTTTTCGGTTAAAGCCTTCGCTCCCCTTGATGATCGCGATGCGGGCACTGCGAACAAACTCGATCAGGCCGTATGGTTGCAGCACTTTGATCAGGTTATCAGTCTCTTCACGGTGGCCGGTGGTCTCAAAAACGGTATAGTCCTTCCGGATCACCACGGCACGGGCACCGTTCTCACGCAATAGTCGCTCCACAAGGGCCTTCTCAGCAATCACGTCGGTTGGCACTTTGTACAGCGCCATCTCCTGCCAGATCACATCCTCGTTGGTATGGTAGTATACTTTCAGCACCTCTACCTGCTTCTCTATCTGCCTTGTCAGTTTCTGGATCACATCCTCGGTCTCGTTGATCACGATGTTGAAGCGGTGTATCCCCTCGATCTCAGAAGGCGAGGTATTGAGGCTCTCAATGTTCATTTTACGCCTCGAAAAAATCGTGGCGATGCGGTTAAGCAGGCCTACATGGTGCTCGGTATACACCGTGATATTAAACTCCTGCCTCCCGTTCTGATTCTGATTGCTCATGCTGTTCTTCTGCTTCAGGTTACTTTAATCTGATTTCGCTCACACTGCATCCCTGCGGCACCATCGGAAAAACGTTGTTCTCTTTGGTCACCATCACTTCCAGCAGGTATGCCCCCGGTTGCGCCAGCATTTCCTGCAAGGCGCCTTTCAGGTCTGCCCGCTCGTCTACCCGCTTGCCGGGTATGCCGTAGCCTTCCGCAACTTTTATATAATCCGGACTGGTGATATCCACGAAAGAGTAGCGGCGCTCATGGAAAAGCTGCTGCCACTGCCGCACCATACCCAGAAACTGGTTATTCACGATGATGATCTTCACATCCACTTCGCTTTGCATGATGGTGCCGAGTTCCTGAATGGTCATCTGTATGCCTCCGTCACCGGCAAAGGCCACTACAGTACGGTCTGGGGCGCCGAATTTTGCGCCAATGGCTGCGGGCAGGGCAAAGCCCATGGTGCCCAAGCCGCCGCTCGTAATGTTGCTGCGTGTCTGGTTGAGCTTGGCGTAGCGGCAAGCCACCATTTGGTTCTGCCCTACGTCACTCACTATAATGGCATCGCCGCTGGTGAGTTCGTTCAAGAGTTGCATCACCTCACCCATTGTCATCTCGCCGGATGCGGGGTACAACTCTTCCTGTATCACCTGATTGTATTCTTCCGCCGCATAATCCCTGAATTTCTGCAGCCACTCTGCATGGTGCTTCGCCTCTACCAATTGCGTCAGCAGCGGCAGGGTTTCTTTGCAGTCGCCCCATACCGGCACAGTGGTTTTCACGTTCTTGTCGATCTCCGACGGGTCTATGTCCAGGTGGATTACCTTGGCTTGCTTGGCGTATTTATCCAGGCGGCCCGTTACCCGGTCATCAAAGCGCATACCAATCGCAATCAGCACATCGCACTCATTTGTGAGCACATTGGGGCCATAGTTACCGTGCATGCCCAGCATCCCCACGTTCAACGGATGGTCGGTTGGTAGGGCACCTGCTCCCATAATGGTCCAGGCGGCAGGTATACCGCTTTTCTCTATGAATTCCTTAAACTCCTGTTCGGCGGTTCCGAGCATCACACCCTGGCCCCAAAGCACAAATGGCTTTTTAGCTGAGTTGATTAGTGCTGCCGCTTCCTCAATGTATTCTCTGCGTACAATGGGCTTCGGCCGGTAGCTGCGCACATGCACACAGGGCTTATGATCTTTGAACTCGAATTGCTGCAGTTGTGCGTTTTTAGTGATATCGAGCAGCACCGGCCCTGGACGACCGCTTTTAGCGATATAGAAGGCTTTAGCCAGTGCCTCTGGAATTTCGTTTGCATCTGTCACCTGGTAATTCCATTTGGTTACAGGTGCCGAAATGCTTACCACATCCGCCTCCTGGAAAGCATCGGTGCCTAAAAGATGGGCGAAAACCTGCCCGGTAATACAAACCAGCGGCGTGCTGTCGATCATGGCATCGGCCAGGCCCGTGATCAGGTTAGTGGCCCCGGGCCCGCTGGTAGCAAACACTACCCCCACTTTGCCCGAAGCACGCGCATACCCCTGGCCGGCATGTATACCGCCCTGCTCGTGCCGCACCAGCACATGGTTCAACTGGTCTCTGTAATCGTACAACGAGTCATAGATCGGCATGATGGCACCACCAGGGTAGCCAAACACCGTCTCAACGCCTTCGGTCAGTAACCCGCGAATGAGCGCCTCGCCTCCCGAGATTGTCGTTTTCTCCTTAACCAATTCTGGGGCTTGTTTCTCGTTCGTTAACATATGCCTCTTCTAAATCTGTTATACATCCGTTGCTTGCATCGCTCACGGTTCTGATATACTTCTGAAGCACGCCACGCTTCACACGCGGTGCTGGCGCTTCCCACTTTTCGCGACGCATTGTCAGCAGGGCATCGTCCACGTGCAGATGCACCGTGTTGGTAGCGGCATCCAGGGTAATGATGTCGCCATCTTCCACCAGCGCAATGTTCCCTCCGTCAAACGCCTCCGGGCAAACATGCCCGATCACGAAGCCGTGCGTGCCGCCAGAGAAGCGACCGTCTGTAATCAGGGCCACTTTATCGCCCAGTCCGGCGCCCATGATAGCGGAGGTAGGTTTCAGCATTTCCGGCATCCCCGGTCCGCCCTTTGGGCCGACGTAGCGGATAACCACTACATTGCCTGCCTTCACTTTATGTACTTTCAGGCCTTCGTTGAGCTCCTCTTCCGAGTTAAACACCACGGCAGGGCCTTCAAACTTCAATCCTTCTTTTCCGGATATCTTGGCCACACCGCCTTTAGTGGCAAGGTTGCCATACAGGATCTGAATATGCCCGTCTGCTTTGATAGGGTTGGAAAGCGGCCTTAAAAGATCCTGCTCTTCGCCCAAAGGCTTCACGTCTTTCAAGTTCTCCGCCACAGTCTTACCAGTCACAGTTAGCAGGTCGCCGTTGATGAGCCCTTCGTTCAGGAGCGTCTTCATCACAGCTGGCACTCCGCCAAGCGAGCAAAGGTCCTCCATCAGATACTTGCCGCTTGGCTTCAGGTCGCCGAGCACCGGCACCCGGTCGCTCACCGCCTGGAAATCCTCCAACGTCAGCTTTATTCCAGCGGCACTCGCAATGGCGATCAGGTGAATCACCGCATTGGTAGAGCCGCCCAACACCGTGATCACAACCATGGCGTTTTCAAAGGCCTCACGCACCAGGATGTCGCGCGGCTTGATGTCTTTTTCAAGCAGGTTTAGCAGGTAGTGCCCTGTCTCGAGGCACTCATCCATCTTCTGCTGGCTCACTGCCGGCGAAGAAGAGGTGTAGGGTATAGACATACCCAGCGCCTCGGCTGCAGAAGCCATGGTATTGGCCGTATACATGCCGCCACAAGCACCCGGCCCCGGACAAGCATTGCGGATAATGCCTCTGAAATCCTCGTCTGAGATAGCGTTGTTCAGTTTTTTGCCATAGGCCTCAAAGCAGGAAACGATGTTCAGCTTCTCCCCTTTAAACTCGCCTCCTTTTATGGTGCCGCCATATACCATCAACGACGGTCTGTTCAGGCGGGCCATCGCGATCAGCGAACCGGGCATGTTCTTATCACAGCCTACCACACAAGCAAGGGCATCGTAATTATGCGCACCGGTAATGGTCTCGATTGAATCTGCGATCACCTCTCTCGATACCAGCGAATAGCGCATGCCCTCTGTTCCGTTGGTGATGCCGTCGCTTACCCCAATCGTGTTGAAGCGCAGGCCAACCATACCCAACCGGCTTACCCCTTTTTTTACTTCGTCTGCCAGGCCGTCGAGGTGCATGTTACAGGTGTTACCCTCAAATCCGGTCGAGCAAATTCCTACAAACGGTTTGCGTAAATCTTCCTCAGATAATCCGGAGCCGATCAGCATGGCCTGAGAGGCAGGTAAGCTGTCGTCTTGTGTGTAAATCCGGCTGTATTTGTTTAAGGCCATGGAGGTTCTATTTTTTTAATATGACTGGCATTTATTTGAAGACATGTCAGCCATATGGTTCTGTTATTATACTTATGTCTTATTTCCGAGCTACAATGTCAAAATTTTGCAACGACATCTAAAACAAAGCTTCCAAATGCTTACTATTTCTAAAAGTAGTCAAAAAGTTTGTATTTACCTGTTTTTCAGTTTGTTACAAGCAAACAATATACATTATCTAAAGTAAATTACCAGATTGATTTTATCGGGCATCGGTCAAAAAAAGCACCGCTAGCCTGTTCTATAGCTTACGCAGCTTCTGTTTACCGATGAAGGAAGCGCCCTAATTTATCATTGCAAACCTGAAAGCTACACCGTTAAATGCCCTCACCTTTTCCGATTTCTACCACAGGAAAAATCTTTAAAAAAAAACAGCCACCCCCCTGGAAAGGAGATGGCTGCCTATACCTGTTCGATAAACTTATCAGCTATACACCTTTTCCAGCCTCCGTGCGGGCAGCACGAAAATTAGAATGACCAGCAAAAGGGGCAATATGTGTTTCATCCAAAAGGTCAGGTTATTAGATGATCGTACTCAAACCTACTTCAATATTATACTTATAAGGTCCCGTTTCGGCACCATCCAATACGCAGTAAGAGATAAAAGTACCTACCTGCTCGGTGGTGTACGGTGATTTTGCATTCAGTTCAGGCGTAAGTACGCGCTTCTCCAGGGCATACTGCACACAATCCTTTACCAGGTCTGCTTCATGCTGCAAACCAAAATGCTCCAGCATCATGGCTGCCGACAGTATCGCTGCGATCGGGTTTGCGATTCCCTTGCCTTTGGCCTGCGGGTAAGAACCATGGATCGGTTCAAATAGCGACACCAAGTTACCGACAGAGGCGGAAGGCAGCAAGCCGAGTGAGCCAGCAATTACTGAAGCCTCATCCGAGAGGATATCGCCGAACATGTTCTCTGTCAGGATCACATCGAACTGCGTCGGGTTGAGAATGAGCTGCATCGCGGCATTGTCAACAAAAAGGTAATCTACAGCCACTTCAGGATAGCGCTTGGCGATGCCCTGCACCACTTCGCGCCATAAACGTGATGTTTCCAGCACGTTGGCTTTGTCTACCAGGGTCAGTTTCTTGCGCCGGGTGGCTGCTGCCTGAAAGGCCAATTCCGAAATCCGCTCAATTTCCTCACGGCTATACGTGCAGTTATCGAAAGCCGAGTCGGCATCGCGGCCCTTCTCACCAAAGTATACCCCTCCTGTTAACTCACGGAAGATAAGCATGTCGGCTCCGGCAATGCGGTCGTTTTTCAGAGGGGAATGCTCCAGCAGCACATCATAGGCCGTTACAGGCCGGATGTTCGCAAAAAGTCCCAGGGATTTGCGAAGGCGCAGCAGTCCTTGCTCCGGTCTTACCTTGGCCGACGGGTCATTGTCGTACTTCGGGTCGCCGATTGCCCCGAGCAGAATGGCATCTGCCTCCAGGCAAGCCTGCAAAGTCTCTTCAGGCAGTGGGTTTCCTGTCTCATCGATGGCACAGGCGCCCATCATCCGTTTATCAAACTCAAACTTGTGCCCGAATCGCTCGGCCACAGCTTCCAATACCCGGATGGCTTCGTTGCATACCTCCGGACCGATGCCGTCGCCTGGCAACACTACAATTTTTTTATCTAATACGCCCATGCTCGTTTGCTTTCGTATGCTTCGATGGCCTCTTTCTGGCTCACTAAAAAATCAATGTCATCATACCCGTTAATCAGGCACTCTTTTTTATACGGATCAATATCAAAAGTAACCCGCTCCTCCCAGGCTGGGATATACAGCTCCTGCTCCAGCAGGTTCACCACAAACGTTGTCTGAGGCTCACGCTCCACCTGCGCCAGCAAGCGCTGCAGCATCTCATCCGATACTTGCAAAGGCAGCAGGCCGTTGTTCAGGGCGTTGCCGCGGAAGATATCGGCAAAGTAGCTGGAAATGACAACCCGGAAACCAGCGTCATAGATGGCCCAGGCCGCATGCTCCCGGCTCGAGCCGCATCCAAAGTTTTTCCCGGCCACCAGTATCTCACCGCTGTAGCGCGGGTTATTGAGCGCAAACTCCTGCTTCGGTTCGCCAGCGTTGTCAAACCGCCAGTCGCGGAACAGATTTTCGCCGAAGCCCTCCCGAGACGTGGCCTTTAAAAAGCGTGCCGGGATGATCTGGTCGGTGTCTATGTTTTCAATCGGTAACGGAACCGCGCCCGACTGTATGATTTCGAACTTCTTCATTAGTTCAGGTATTGGGTTATATCAACAATCTTACCTTCTACGGCCGTGATGGCGGCAACAAGCGGACTTGCCAGCAAGGTTCTGGAGCCAGGCCCCTGCCGCCCCTCAAAGTTGCGGTTAGAGGTAGACACACAATAAGCCCCTGCCGGAATCTTATCCTCGTTCATGGCCAGGCAGGCACTGCACCCTGGCTCGCGCAGGGTAAACCCTGCCGCTGCCAACAGCTTGTCGATGCCCTCGGCCTTGGCCTGCTGCTCTACCTGCTTGGAACCCGGCACGATGATGGCTTCCACATGACTGGCTTTCTGACGGCCCTTCACGTACTCCGCTACCACCCGAAGGTCCTCGATGCGGGAGTTCGTGCAACTGCCTATAAACACGTAGTTGATTTCTTTCCCCAACAAAGACTCGCCGGGCGCAAACCCCATATACTGCAGCGACTTGTCGAAACTGGCGGTCTCGCCGGCAGGCACCTCCGATGGAATAGCACCGTTAAGCGCGATCCCCATACCCGGGTTTGTGCCATACGTGATCATTGGGGAAATTTCTTCGGCACTGAAGTAGTACTCCTTGTCGAAAGCAGCGCCTTCTTCGGTATACAGCGTTTTCCAGTATGCCAGGGCTTGCTCCCAACGCGCTCCTTTGGGGGCGTGCTCGCGGCCCTCCACATAAGCAAAGGTGGTTTCATCCGGCGCGATCATACCGCCCCGTGCGCCCATCTCGATGCTCATGTTGCAAACCGTCATGCGGCCTTCCATGCTCAGCGAGCGCACAGCGCTACCGGCATACTCCACAAAATAGCCTGTGGCACCACCAGTACCCAGCTTAGAAATCACATATAGAATAAGGTCTTTGGCAGATACCCCACGTCCTAGCTCACCGTCTACGGTGATGCGCATTTTCTTTGGGCGGCTCAGCAACAAGCACTGCGAGGCCATGACCTGCGCTACCTGGCTGGTACCAATACCGAAAGCGATGGCCCCGAAGGCTCCGTGCGTAGAGGTATGGCTGTCGCCGCACACAATGGTCATACCGGGCTGTGTGATGCCAAGCTCGGGTCCGATCACGTGCACGATGCCCTGGTTCTGATGCCCAAGCCCGAAAAGCTCCACGCCATGCTTGGCGCAGTTCTCGGTCAGTTTGTCCACCTGCATCCGGGAGAGCGGCTCCTGAATCGGGAGATGCTGGTCTACAGTGGGAACGTTGTGGTCAGCGGTGGCTACTATCTGGTCCTTGCGGTACAAAGGCAGGTTGCGGGCCGATATCTCATCAAAGGCCTGCGGGCTCGTCACCTCATGGATCAGGTGCTTGTCTATATAAAACACATCGAGTCCGCCCGGAATGGAGCGAACTACGTGTGCTTCCCATATTTTATCGAATAATGTCTTTTTCATACTAGCTGGCAGCAACCAGGTTTTCTTGTTCAACTAAGATATGCAAATCATTGTCTACGACTTCTTTTGTGCGATCCGCCACCTGCAGGAAAGAGGCATAGGCCTTATCCAGGGTTGGCTTATCGAAGTTATACCCAATCTTCTGCAAACGGTAGGCCAAAGCGGCGCGTCCCGAGCGGGCTGTCAACACAATGGAGGAATCGGACACACCCACGTCGCGCGGATCAATGATCTCATAGGTTTCGCGGTGCTTGATCACGCCGTCCTGGTGGATACCGCTGGAGTGCGAGAAAGCATTGGAACCGACAATGGCTTTGTTTGGCTGCACGGGCATGCGCATCATGTGCGAGACCATCGCGGAGGTTTCGGCCAGCAGTTTCGTGTTCACGTTCGTGTCGAGGTTCAGGTAAGGGTGCTGACGCAAAATCATCACCACCTCTTCCAGGGCCGTGTTACCGGCACGCTCCCCCACCCCGTTGATGGTGCACTCTATCTGGCGGGCCCCGTTGACTACGCCGGCGATGGAATTGGCCGTGGCCAAACCCAGGTCGTTATGACAATGGGTAGACAAACGCACCCTGTCAATGCCTTTCACATTCTCATAAAGGTATTTGATTTTCGCGCCGTACTCCTCGGGCAGGCAGTAGCCTGTTGTGTCCGGGATGTTAAGTACGGTGGCACCGGCTTTTACTGCCGCCTCGCATACCCTGGCCAGAAACTCATTTTCTGTTCTACCGGCATCCTCGGCATAAAACTCCACATCCTCCACGAAGCTTTTGGCAAGGGTAACGGCTGCCACGGCACGCTCCAGCACTTTGTCCTGGGTGCTGCGCAACTTAAAGTTGATGTGCGAATCGGAGGTGCCGATACCGGTATGGATGCGCGGGTGTTTGGCTGAAGTCAGCGCCTGGGCCGCCACACGGATATCCTCTTCTACTGCCCGTGAAAGCCCACAGACGGTAATTTCTCTTGTCTGGCTGGCGATAGCTTTTACGGCCTCAAAATCACCTGGGCTCGAAACAGGGAAACCAGCCTCAATCACGTCCACCCCCAGTAGTTCGAGCTGCTTTGCAATTACCAGTTTCTCCTCCATGTTTAATTTGCAACCGGGTACTTGCTCGCCATCCCTTAAGGTGGTGTCGAAGATTTGTATTTTTTGAGCCGACATAGTTAATTTGATCTTTATTACAGAAATATATTCAGTACTTAGGGAGCAAATAACAGGTAAATTAGCAGCTACAAAAACTATTTTCAGAAAGCACTGTTATTTCTAATCATCCACAAAACATTCATAACTCACTGTTTAACAGTTAGTTAACCTAAATCAAATTACAATGTCTACCGAAAGCACCGATCCTGTATTTCTACTGGTAAAATCACTAACGAAATCAGAGAAGCGGCATTTCAGGCTTTTCGCCAAGCGGCAGGGCTCTACAGAAGGACTAAAGTTCCTTCAGCTTTTCGACGCCATGGACGGCCAGGCATTGTACGATGATGAAAAAGTGCTTGAAAGCGCCCCGGCCGTAAAGAAAACGCAGCTGGCCAACATGAAGGCGAACCTGTACCGTCAGCTGCTCTCCAGCCTGCGCCTGTATCATGCAGGCCAGAACATCGACATTCAGCTACACGAGCAACTGGATTATGCCCGGGTGCTTTATAACAAGGGGTTTTACCAGCAGAGCCTGAAGATGCTGGAGAAGGTAAAGCTCGGTGCCTACCAGGCTGAGATGCAGCACATCGCTCTGATGGCCATTGATTTTGAGAAGCTGATCGAGTCTCAGTATATCACACGCAGCCTCGAGGGCCGTGCAGAAACCCTCGCGGCTGAGGCCATCAGCACCGCTCAGCACGTCACTCAGATCCATGTGCTCTCCAACGCTGCGCTGCGCATGTATGGCTTATACATAAAAGTGGGGCATTCCCGCAACGAAGAGGATTTTATACATTCCACAGCATTCTTCAAACAAAACATGCCGCAGGTAGACCTGGCAAAAGCCGGTTTCTTCGAGAAGCTTTACTATCACCAGGCGCATGTATGGTACTACTACATCAACCAGGACTTTAAGTCCTGTTATCGCCATGCCCAGAAATGGGTGGACCTGTTTGAGCAGAACGCCGAGATGAAATACAAGCAGGACACGCTCTACATCAAGGGGTTACACAACCTACTGCTCGCCCTCTATAACATGCTTTATTACAGCAAGTTTATTGAGACCTTGCATAAGCTGGAGAAATTTGCCGTTGACGAAAACAGACGTCCGACGCCTAACTCAGAGGTCCTGCTCTTCCTGTTTATCTATACCAACCGTATCAACAGCTACTTTCTCAAAGGGCATTTCACGGAGGGCCTTTCTATAGTGCCAGACCTGCTCGATCACCTGAACCGCTTCCGGTCGCAGATGGATCCGCACCGCATGCTGACTTTCTATTACAAAATAGCGAGTTTGTATTTTGGGAGTGGCGACAATTACAAGGCGATCGAATACCTGAACAAGATCATTCAGTACAAGGATATTAGCCTGCGCGAGGACCTGCAGTGCTTTGCCCGCATCCTGAACCTGATTGCCCACTACGAGGCCGGGGAAGACGAAGTGCTGGAATACCAGATCCGGTCGGTATACCGGTTTTTAGGCAAGATGAACGACCAGCAGCAAATGCAGGTAGAGATTTTCCGGTTCCTGCGCGGGTTAGGGGATGTGGCCCCGCACGAGTTGAAGGATGCCTTTATCAGCTTAAAAGACAAACTCCTGAAGATCTCGCAGGACCCTTATGAGAAACGCCCGTTTCTGTACCTCGATATTATCTCGTGGCTCGAAAGCAAAATCGAGAATGTGCCGGTGCAGGAGATTGTGCGCCGCAAGCACCTGCATATGAAGTAAACTACCCGAGCTTCCCGGTATCGCGTCTGTTCAGGTACGCCAGTACTTCATCTACCGAGGCCAAATCGCCCTGCGCGTGGTACTTTCGGATGCGCTGCATTTCGCCGGCTATCAGCCCGGCTCGGGTATCCTGCACCTCCCCCTGCGAATGGACAACCTGCTCCTTCCAGGGCAAGGCTTTGCCGGGCAGGCTATACAGGTATAAACCGGGGTAATGGAGTTGGGCAGCCGTAACCGCCGCCATGAAGGCGCGTGGCTGCTGGAACGGAGATGCCGTCACGATCAGCCGCCTATACCCTTTTTCCTTCGCATGCCATATCGCAGCCTCTGCCTCGATGCGGGTATGTAGCAGTTCCGGATCCGGGGGAACTGGCGCGACGGGTTCCATCAACTCCTCAGCTACGCCCTGCGCCGTTAGGGCTCTTTTCCAGTTGGCATACCCCGGGTAACCGCTGATCGGCTCGGTGTCCAGGAGCAAGACTTTCTTCAGACAATGCTGGCGGTGCAGGGTATGCACCGCTGCAAAAGCCGAGGCCTGGTTGTCTTCGGTTTGCCCAAACAGGAACAGCGCGTCTGCCGCCTCACCAGGCAATGTGTCGCAAAGGGTTCTAATGATCAGTTCTTCCAGCATAGCTCCCCCTATACGTCTGCCAATGCAAAAGAGGTAAGCCGGCAGGTATACCGCAGGGTGCTGTTCTGAGGGAGTGTGCTGCGTTGCCGCCGTGTTTCACAGCTTGCGTTACAGAATTATAAATACAGCAAATCGGCATATAAAATCTCATTTTCCCCGTATGATACCCTTGATATAACAGGGGCGGAGGCCTAACCAGACTAGTTTTATTTGAATCTGCCTTCCTAAATACATATCTTTAAAAAAAGCGCTTCAATTGGTTCTCCTATTACCTATCGTAGGCCCTTTTCGTAAAGTTTTGCCACTATACTATCGGATTGTTAACAAATCCTTTCTTATATTGCAATTACTTTAATATAACTACCAAATAAAGTTTAGCATTGCAAAAAACTACGCATCACATGGATGGTTCACCCAACAGCACCATACAGGCTTATAACAAGCAGGTAAGTCTCCGGTTTCAGTTATACAACAGTTTGTTCACCGCCCTTCCTTTCCATAGGGTTGAGAAGACCGGCGTTCTGCTGACTATTTTCCTGTTGCATTGCGAAGAAGGCTTCAGTAAAAACCAGAGCCCGGTGGAAATCATCTCTTCCTTTTTCAAGCAGCACACCTCCTACCAAACGGAGCAGGAAGTGATTGACCTGCTGTTCCGGTTTGTGCAATATACTGAGCGCCAGGTCGTGCTTTTTGATGCCTTGGAAGATGCCGCTTACCGCGACATACATGACATGCAGGGACAGGGAACCCTGAAGCACCTGCAAACAGAGGTGCAGCAGGGCAAGAAGTTTGCTGAGCTGGCTAAAAAGCTCGAAGACTTTTCTGTTCGGCTGGTACTGACTGCGCACCCGACACAGTTTTACCCAAGTGAAGTGCTGGGCATCATCAACGACCTCTCGAAGGCGATGATAAACGACAACACGGCACAAATAAACAGTTACCTGCGCCAGTTAGGCAAAACGCCTTTCTTCAAAAACGAGAAGCCTACGCCTTATGACGAGGCTATGAACCTAATCTGGTACCTGGAAAACGTGTTCTACCATGCCGGGGGCAATATCCTGTCGGCGCTAAAGAACCAGTTCCCAAAAGAGGTCAGCAACGACAACCCGATTATCCGCTTTGGTTTCTGGCCAGGCGGCGACCGTGACGGCAACCCTTTTGTGAATGCAGAGATCACCCTGAAAGTAGCTGAGGCCCTGCGCGGTGGCGCTTTGAAGTCTTACTACCTGGATGTGCGCCGGCTGAAGCGCCGCCTGACTTTCAAGGGCGTTTCTAACTTGGTGCTGGCACTGGAGCAGAAACTCTACAACAACCTGTTTGTGCCGAACCACGAACTGGACATCACTAAAGATGAGATCATCCATACCTTAGAGAATATCAGAACCATCCTGATTGAGCAGCATAACAGCCTTTTCCTGAATATGGTGGAAAGCCTGCTGCGAAAGGTCGAATTGTTTGGCCTTCACTTCGCCACACTCGATATCCGCCAGGACAGCTCCGTGCATACCGAGGTGCTGGAAGTGTTGGCCGAGCAGACAGATTTATTGCCTAAGGATTACGCCACCCGCTCTGAAGAGGAGAAGATAAAGTTAATGCTGGAAGTGAGCGGTCGGGCAAACCCGGCAGAGCTGGAAAACGAGTTGCACCGCGACGTGTTGGAGAGTATGGAGGCTATCAAAACCATCCAGCAAACCAACGGCGTGCACGGCTGCCACCGCTATATCATCAGCCATAGCACCAGTGCCCTCGACATCATGCAGGTCTACGGCCTGCACTTACTGAGCGGCTGGCAAAAAGAGTCGTTGAGCGTTGACATTGTGCCGCTCTTCGAAACGATTGACGACCTGAACAACGCAGCCGGTGTGATGGCCGCCCTGTACGAGAACGAGACTTACCGGCAGCACCTGCAGCGCCGCGGAAACGTGCAGACGATCATGCTCGGTTTCTCAGACGGTACCAAAGATGGTGGTTACCTGATGGCTAACTGGGGTATTTACAAAGCCAAAGAAGAGCTAAGCAACATCTCGAAAGAGTATGGTGTGGAAGTGGTGTTCTTCGATGGCCGCGGGGGCCCTCCGGCACGCGGCGGCGGCAGAACGCATCAGTTCTATGCCTCCATGGGGCCTAACATCTCTAACAAGGAAATACAGCTTACCATTCAGGGCCAGACCATCAGCTCTAATTTCGGAACGGTGGATGCTGCACAATATAACATTGAGCAACTGCTGCACGCAGGGGTATGGAACACAGTGTTTGCATCGCAGGAAACGCTGCTGCGCCCTGAAGAGGTAGCGCTGCTGCAGCGCCTGTCAAACGAAAGCTTCGATAAGTATAACCACCTCAAGAACCACCCGGACTTCCTGGAATACCTGATCTACGCCAGTCCGTTGCGTTACTATGGGGAGGCAAACATTGGCAGCCGCCCTTCCAAGCGCAAGCCCGGCAAGCTCAACCTCAACGACCTAAGGGCTGTGCCTTACGTGGGATCGTGGAGCCAACTGAAGCAAAACCTGCCAGGCTACTACGGCGTGGGCACTGCCTTGCAACGCCTGGAGGAAGCCGGGAAATGGGAGGAAATTCAGCAGCTCTACAACCGCTCGCTGTTCTTCAAAACGCTAATGGACAACTGCGAGATGGCCATGACGAAATGCTTCTTCCCGCTCACTGCCTTCCTGGCGAAGCACCCGAAATACGGTGAGCTCTGGAACATGATCTACGAGGAATTCCAGCTGACGAAGAGCTATATCCTGCGTTTGGCAGGCGGCACGGAGCTGATGGAAGACAAACCCGTCAATCTTTTGTCAATTCAGATGCGCCAGCGCATTGAGTTGCCGCTGCTGACCATCCAGCAGTACGCCCTGACCAAGATCCGGGAGATGGAAGAGCAGCAAAAAGAAGGAGACAACAAGAAAACCTACGAGAAAATGGTTATGCGCTGCTCCTTCGGCATAATCAACGCAGAGCGCAACTCTGCCTGATACACCTCAGAAACTTCAGCGGCTAGTCATTTATATATGGCTAGCCGCTTTTTTTTTTGATTTCAACTTTCATCACTCCCCGCAGCCAAAAGTTTATGCCCGTACCTCTCCCCCATCTAACAGATACCCTTTCGGCTAACTGGAGCGCCGTGGAAGTGGCCGTTGTGCGCGGAAAATCCCGTTTGGTGGGTTGCAGGAGTGCACAACCGCTCAAGGTGCTGAACCCTGCTTCGCACAGTCTTTGCTGCCATGTAGTGCTTTCGAACTTTGGGGGCGGCATGGTGGCGGGTGATCAGGTCAACCTGCGGGTCGTGTGTGGCCGCGGCTCCAGGACATTCCTGAGCTCTCAATCCAACTCCAAGATCTTTAAATCTACAGACGGACAGGAGGCGCGCCAAACCGTACTGGGTGTGCTGGAACGGGGAGCGCTGGCGGTTGTATTCCCCGACCCTGTGGTGCTACAGGCCGAAAGCCGCTACCGGCAAATACAGCATTGGGAGCTACAGGAACAGGCCACGCTGCTGGTAGTAGACTGGTTCCATTCTGGCAGGATGGACATGGGAGAGCAATTTGCCTTCAGCTCCTTTTTCTCGGAGGTGTGCGTATCCGCCGCAGGAAAACCTGTTCTGCTCGACCGCTTTGCGTATCGGCCTACGCAGCACATTGCCACTTCCCCCGCAAATTTCAGCCGTTACCAGACCATGTTCTCCGCCTATTTGGTGGGCACTCCCGGCGAGGAAAGGTTTGAACAACTGGGGCAGCGGCTGCTCCAACTCCGTATGCCCGAACGCCATACCCTGGGCCTAGATTTGCAGGCGCATGACGTGGTGCTTTCCGTGGTGCGGGCAAAACCGGCGGTATACCTGCTCCGTGCCATGGCCATGAGCCGCCCGGATTTGCAAGAACTTTCAGAGGCTCTGCTCACCACCTTATCTGATGAGCTGCACCTGGGGTATAACCCCGCTACCCGGAAGTATTAAACAAAGCTCAGGGCAAAGCCTTATCGCCTGTCCTCCCGAACGGAACCCAACGCTTTTTCCCTGGCCTGAAGGATGTACGCGACGATCGTATCCAGGCCATCTCCGTGAAGCGCCCGCGCAAAGACAAAGGGTCCCTCGCCGCGCATTTTCTTCGCATCGCGTTCCATCACGCCAAGGTCTGCCCGCACCAAATCCTTTAAGTCTGTCTTGTTGATCACCAGTAAATCAGACTGCGTGATGCCGGGTCCGCCCTTGCGAGGCACCTTGTCGCCCCCAGACACGTCGATCACATAGACAGAGTAGTCCACCAGTTCGCGGCTAAAGTGGGCAGCCAGGTTGTCGCCACCGCTTTCCACAAACAGGAGATCTATCTTGTAGTTAAACAGGGCCATTAGTTCTTCCAGGGCGTCCATGTTTAGCGATATGTCCTCCCGGATAGCGGCATGGGGGCAACCACCCGTTTCCACCCCTATAATCCGGTCTTCGCTCAGGGCACTGTTCCGGATCAGGAACTCAGCGTCTTCCCGGGTAAAAATATCGTTGGTTACCACCCCCAACTCATACGCATCCCGTAACCGTTCGCAGAGGGCCTTCAGCAAAGCCGTTTTACCGGTTCCCACAGGTCCTCCTATCCCTACCGTAAAAGCCCTTTTTCTAAAGTTCCGGTATACCGGCAGCTTGCGGGTTTCGCGAAGCGAAAAGTCGCCCGGCGACTCATAGGCTTCGTGTGAGTGCCCGTGCAGCAGCAGGGCGAGTTTATCTACAAAGGCCATAACTTTTTATTCAGGTTAAGTGGATTCTAATCGATGTATAAATTTCTGTTGAAGATGTATTCCCCGAGCGATGATCGCGCCCTTTTATAACTAAAAATCAACACCTTGCCCATGGCTGATAAACTAACAGTTTAGCTATGCGCTAGTTCTGAAACAGCTTCGAGTAAATATCCGCATGGAAAACCTGCGTCGTGTCCAGCAGAAAAGCGGAGCGCGTCGCCTCGGTATAAGGCGAGTTCAGGTAATCCGCTGTCAGCCCCTCAAAAACGGTATAGAAGTCGTGTTGCAGTTTATGTCCGCCCATCGGCCCGATAAAGCCCAACCGGATGGCGGCGCTCACCTGGTCGCGCAAGGTCATGTGCAGAAACATCAGTTGCACCTCCGCCAACCCAAAGCCCACGCGCTTCAGGCACAAGGCGTATACCAGCACGAAGTGAGGAGGAATGTTCGCCTCCCGGAACCAAGTCCGGATCTTCCCCACGTTAGCGTCCGGATAAAATGACTCCAAAAGAATAAGCCAGTTTTTGCCTTGTACTGCACTGGCTTTGTGCATCGTCGGCACCAACATCATTGCCTCATACTGCTCAGCCATGGACAGTAACTCAACGCCAAGCTCGGCCTCTGGCAAGTGGTAGCAGGAGTATATGAACGGAAATTCCAGGCTCGCCACCTGCTGCAGGTAGGCGTACAGGTAATTGCGCAAATCAAACTGGCTTCTGATCAGGCCAAACGTAATGCTGCTCTCCAACCCGTACGAGTAAGCAAATGCCCCCGTCGGGATGGCAGAATCCACTAAATGCAACAGACGCGCGAACTGCATGTCAAGGTATACGTTACTGGGTTAACTGGCATTTACGCTATGCTGATGATAGCCACACATCTCACATACAGAAGTATCCTATCCATCGCACTGATGTTAAAACAAGTTGTAAAGCTGCGCCAGGGGGAGTTTTGTGGCCGGCGCGCAAGTCAGGTGCACCCCATCTACTGTCACTTTATACGTTTCCGGGTCCACGGCAATGTTTGGCAGGTAGTCGTTCAGGGCCATGTCCTTCTTGGACACACTGCGGCAGTTCTTCACACCCACTACCCGTTTGCGCAGCCCATAGTATTGCTGCACATGTGCTACTGAGGCCTGCGACACGAAAGCCAGCGACGTAGTGCCGACAGCGCCGCCAAAAGCCCCGAACATGGGCCTCGAAAAGGAGGGCTGCGGGGTCGGGATCGAAGCGTTGGCATCGCCCATCTGCGCCTGCACGATTGCCCCGCCTTTGATGATCATCTCGGGTCGGGAGCCGAAGAACGCAGGCTTCCAGAGCACCAGGTCCGCTAGCTTGCCTACCTCCACCGACCCGATCTCCTCGGAAAACCCGTGGGCACGCGCCGGGTTGATGGTGTACTTGGCTACATACCGCCGTACCCTGTAATTATCCGCCCTGCCCGCCGGGCCGTCATCTTCAGGCAGCAAGCCGCGCTGCTCCTTCATTTTATGCGCTGTTTGCCAGGTGCGTGTAATCACCTCTCCCACCCGGCCCATGGCCTGTGAGTCTGAGGAAAGGATGGAAAGCGCCCCCAGGTCGTGCAGGATGTCTTCTGCCGCAATCGTTTCACCCCGTATCCGGCTCTCGGCAAAAGCCACGTCCTCGGGTATGTTCTTGTCGAGGTGGTGGCAAACCATCAGCATGTCCAGGTGTTCGTCAATGGTGTTCACCGTGTAGGGGCGTGTAGGGTTCGTGGAGGAAGGAATCACGTTTGGCTCTCCGCAAATTTTAATGATGTCGGGCGCGTGGCCTCCGCCGGCCCCTTCGGTATGGTAGGCATGGATGGTCCTACCCTTAAAGGCCGCCGTGGACGTTTCCACGAAGCCACTCTCATTCAACGTGTCGGTATGGATGCATACCTGCACGTCGTACTGTTCGGCTATGCGCAGGCAGTTGTCGATGGCTGCCGGCGTGGTGCCCCAGTCTTCGTGCAGCTTAAAACCCAGTGCGCCGGCCTCCACCTGTTCCAGCAACCCCTCGGGTTTAGCGGAATTGCCTTTTCCCAGAAAGCCGAAATTCAGGGGGTAAGCCTCTGTTGCCTGCAGCATCATTTGGATAAAAAACGCCCCCGGTGTGCAAGTAGTGGCATTGGTTCCGGCCGCAGGCCCGGTGCCTCCCCCCACCATCGTTGTCACGCCTGAGGCCAGCGCCTCATTAATCTGTTGTGGGCAGATAAAGTGTATGTGGCAGTCGATAGCCCCGGCCGTGAGCAGAAGCCCCTCCCCTGCCACAACCTCTGTGGTAACCCCCACCACCATGCCAGGCGAAACACCGGGCATGATGTGGGGGTTGCCTCCCTTACCGATACCGCTGATGCGCCCCTCCTTGATCCCGATGTCCGCCTTGTAGATGCCGGTATAGTCAATGACCAGCGCATTGGTGATGATCATATCCAAGGCATCGGACTGCGAGACGCCTGCGGCCTGCCCCATGCCGTCGCGCAGCACCTTGCCGCCCCCAAACTTGCACTCCTCGCCATACACACAAAAGTCCTTCTCCACTTCCACAAAAAGGCTGGTATCGCCCAACCGGACTTGGTCGCCCACAGTGGGGCCATACATGTCAGCATAGGCACGGCGTTCTAATTTCAGGCTCATAGAGGTATGGTTAGCGTGTTGGGGTGATCGTCTCGTCCGTAATCTATTTCAATAAGGGTTGATGATCAACTCATCAGGAATCCGGCAGCCCTGGCTTTCTCCAGTGCAGCTGCTTTACGCTCGTCGGTCAGCTCGCCATCTGTCAGGTTGTTGCCACCATATACCCTCCGCTCCCCGGCCAGGGCTACCAGCTGTACCCTCTTGCGCTCACCGGGCTCAAAGCGCACTGCAGTGCCAGCGGGTATGTTCAGCCGGAAACCGAATGCCTTCTCCCGGTCAAACTTTAGTTGAGCGTTTGTATCAAAGAACGGATAGTGAGACCCCACCTGCACCGGCCGGTCACCCATGTTCGTCACATCCAGGTCAACGGTGGTGCGCCCTTCATTGAGCATGATGTCGCCCTGGGCCAACACAAAACTGCCAGGGTCGGCCGCCATTGTATTATCGTGCGCTACTTCCCGCCGCTCGTACATCAGCCCGGAGCCATACAAGGCCAATTCCGGGAAACCCAGTTCGCGACAAATCGGCTGATGCACCGTGACCAGCTTGGTACCGTCCGAAAACGTGCCCTCTACCTGCACCTCCTGGATCATGTCCGCTACACCCGGCATCACATCGTTGAGCCCCAGGATTCGCTTGCCCTTGTCCATCAGGGTAGAGACGCTCTCCCCGTCCCGGATAAACTCCAGCAACTGCGTGGCAATCAAGGCGACTGCTTCCGGATAGTTGAGCTGTAACCCGCGCGCATGCCGCTTTTGTGCCACAAACCCGGCATTATGCAGAACAAGTTTGTCGATATCTTTAGGCGAAAGGTGCATAGGCGTTGGTATGGTTTAGGAGTGAGACATCAGGCTATAACGGGTGTGAAAGAAAGTTCTGGAAAATCATCCAGCCTCCATACAGTATACAGAGCAGGGAGGAAACGGCCACTGCCCCCAACCGCATCGACTTGTTGATTTTCATGCGAGGGGTGAAGGGGATGGTGAACAGCCAGGCAGCTATCAACATGCCCAGCATAGAGCCAATACCGAAGACGAGCATATAGGAGATGCCCAGGAACAGGGTGCTGATTTCGCTCATGACCAGAAGCACCAGTGCGCCGCTACCCGCCAGGCCATGCAACAGCCCTACAGTATAGGCTACGCTGTGCTGATAGCGCGGGGAGCCAGCCTTTGCGGCTTTTTTCAGGGTAAACAGCCTGCTCCCGCCCATCACAACCAGCATAAGGCCCACAAAAGCTTCGAAATGATCTGAGGCTAAAAATGTGGCTCTGCTCAGCAGAATAGCAGAACCGATGATGACCAGCGTGGTGGTATGGCCCAGTCCCCAGAAAATGCCATCCTTCACAGCCAGCACCACACTGTCTCGGCGGGTGATAATGTTCCCTACAGCCAATAAGTGGTCAGCCTCAAAGGCATGCCCCATCCCTGCGATCGCAGCAAATAAAATAGGTAAAATTGTTTCCATTCAGCAGGTTCACTTTACCAATTGCATACCTTTTACCAATTATAGTTAACAATAACCCAAAAAACAACATATTCGGTTAATAACTAACAGCCATTCACTACCATCGGCAGCCAATACGCAAAACAGAAAAGTCAGGCTTAAATAGGATTATTAAAAGACATCATCCCCAGGCATTTTCGTGTGCCGGCGCATCCTGGCAGCTATAACATTCGATGTATGAACTCCGGATTTGACCGTTTTTTGCCTTTTGATTGTACAGTTTCTAAAAAAACCTTCAGAATTTGATTTTTGCCAAGCTTAGTGCCTGGCAGCCGGATAAAGGCGCCTATTTTCACAAAAAAGCAGTTTTAAGGGTCTTTCTTTAAATTTTTACCATTTACAAATGCCACTTCTATACAATATCTATAAATATGCTTTTGTTTTTTGCGAAATCGTGTTGTAAATTATGAATTCGTTTACACAAATAAGTAAGTGTTACCCTCATTTTATATTCAATGAATCAAGATAATACCATAAATGCGGGGTTGTACAGATCCGAGTTTGAGCATGATGCATGCGGTGTAGGATGTGTAGTGAACCTGAACGGCAAAAAAGCCCATAGCATTGTGAAAGACGCGCTCACGATGCTGACCAATATGGAGCACCGTGGCGCAACAGGCAGCGACGCCGAAACTGGCGATGGTGCCGGTATTCTGGTGCAGTTGCCTCACGAGTTTTTCAGGAAGCAGTTGAGTGAGTTTGCCATTAAACTTCCACAGGAGGGTTCGTATGGCGTGGGCATGATCTTTTTTCCGTCTGTTTATGAAGTTCGGGACAAGTGCCGGCAGGTACTAAACCGCTGTATCCGCCAACTGGGCTTCGACTTGCTGGGCTACCGGCTGGTGCCTGTTAACGGGCGCGTGCCTGGCCACGAGGCAAAGGCTGTAGAGCCTTATATAGAGCAGGTTTTCGTGCAGCCCTCTAACCTGGACATTAACGACGAGGAGTTGGAGCGCAAGCTTTTTGTGCTGCGCAGCCTGATTACGCATGAAGTAAAGAAAACAGTAAGCGGCGAGAACGGCACCTTCTTTATGGCCAGCTTTTCATCGCGCACCATTATATATAAAGGGCAGCTGAAAACTGACCAGGTAGAGAAGTATTACCACGACCTGCGCCACCCGGACTTTAAGTCGGCCTTGGCGGTGGTGCACTCCCGCTTCTCCACCAACACGTTCCCGAACTGGAAACTGGCGCAGCCCTTCCGATTCATCGCGCATAACGGCGAGATCAACACCATCCGCGGTAACGTGAACAAGATGAAGTCTAAGGAAGCGCTTATGTACTCCCCGTACTTTACGGAAGAGGAAATGAAGTGGCTTCTGCCAATCACTAACCCCGGCAACTCCGACTCGGCCAACCTGGATGCCATGGTGGAGCTGCTGACGCTCTCAGGTCGTCCGTTACCGCACGTAATGATGATGCTGGTGCCGGAGGCATGGCAGGACAACCAGTTTATGGACCCTTACAAGAAAGCATTCTATAAATACCACGCGGCCCTGATGGAGCCCTGGGATGGACCGGCTGCTCTGTTCTTTACCGACGGTACGCAAATAGGCGCTACCCTCGACCGGAACGGCCTGCGCCCGGTGCGCTTCTGCATTACGCAGCAGGGTCGCCTGATCATGGCCTCCGAAGCCGGCGCTTTGCCGGTGAACCCGAAGGACGTGGTGCGTCGCGGCCGACTGCAGCCGGGTAAAATGCTGCTGGCCAACTTGGCCGAAAACAAGATTTACGAAGACGAGGAAATCAAGCGCATGGTATGCGACGACAAGCCGTACTTCGATTGGATTCAGCAGAACCGCATCAAGCTGCACACGCGGCCTGAGCCGGAGTATTGCCTGAAGGAGGTTTCGCCGGAGGCACTGCAGCAGCGCCAGAAGGCTTATGGCTATACCTACGAGGATCTGAAAATGATCATCAAGCCCATGGCGGTTTCGGGTTACGAGCCACTGGGCAGTATGGGTTCTGACGCCCCGCTGGCGGTGCTGTCGCTACAAAGCCAGCACGTGTCCAACTACTTCAAGCAGCACTTTGCCCAGGTAAGCAACCCGCCCATCGACCCGATCCGGGAGCGATTGGTGATGTCGCTGTTCACGCGCCTGGGTGAGTCCTTGAACGTGTTGGACGAAACGCCGGAGCACACCCGCCAGATCCATATCTCGCACCCGGTGCTTAGCCATGGCGATTACAACAAGATCATCAACCTCAGAAGCGAGGGTTTTGACCACGCTGTCATAAAGGCCACCTTCACCACCACCGAAACAGGTGCTTTGGAGAAGGCGCTCGACCAGATTTGCCTGGAGGCAGAAGCTGCCGTACGTGCCGGAAACAAGATCCTGATCATCTCGAACCGCGAGATTTCGGCTACAAATGCAGCCATACCATCCCTGTTAGCCGTTGGGGCAATCCACCACCATCTGGTGAACAAGCGCATCCGCACGAAAACCGGACTGGTAGTGGAGGCTGGAGACGCCTGGGAGACGCATCATTTTGCCACGATCATAGGGTATGGCGCCAGCTGCGTGTACCCCTACATGGTGTATGATACCATCCAGAGCATGCTGGAGCAGGAGAAGCTGGATAACAGCCAACCCTTCAACTACTATGCAGACCATTTTAAAGAGGCTGTTGGCAACGGCCTGCTGAAAATCCTCTCTAAGATGGGCATCAGCACACTGCAGTCTTACCAGAGTGCGCAGATATTTGAGTGTCTCGGCTTTGGCCAGGATGTGATCCAGAAGTGCTTTAAAGGCACGATCAGCCGTTTGGACGGCCTCAACTTTGAGGACCTGGAGAAAGAAGCCTTGATCAAGCACCAGTCCGCTTTCCTGGATAATGATATTATGCTGGAGACCGGTGGTTACTTTCAGTGGAGACGACGCGGCGAGGAGCACCTGCTGCGCCCGGAGGTGATTCACCTAATGCAGAAATCCACGCGCCTGAACGACTTCCGTTTATACCAAGAATACTCTGCGCTGGTGCGCAAGCACCAGGAGTCCACCATCACGCTGCGCAACCTGTTTGAGTTCCGCAAGCGGCAGTCGGTGCCTTTAGAGGAGGTAGAACCCGTTTCTGAGATTCTGAAGCGCTTTGCAACCGGAGCCATGTCATTTGGCTCCCTATCACATGAGGCGCATAGCACGCTGGCTATTGCCATGAACCGCATCGGCGGAAAGAGCAACAGCGGCGAGGGCGGCGAAGACGAGGCCCGTTACATCATTAAGCCAAACGGCGACTCCGAGCGTTCTGCCATCAAGCAGGTGGCCTCCGGCCGCTTCGGGGTAACCAGCCATTACCTGGCTAACGCCGATGAGATACAGATCAAAATTGCGCAGGGTGCCAAGCCGGGTGAAGGCGGGCAGCTGCCAGGCCACAAAGTGGACAAGTGGATTGCCAGGGTACGACACTCTACCCCGGGCGTGGGTCTGATTTCGCCGCCACCGCACCACGACATCTACTCGATTGAGGACCTGAAGCAGCTGATCTACGACCTGAAGAATGCGAACCCGAACGCACGAATCAACGTGAAGTTGGTGGCTGAAGCTGGCGTGGGAACCATTGCCGCCGGTGTGGCCAAGGCGAAGGCCGATGCCATCATGATTGCCGGTGCCGATGGTGGTACGGGTGCCAGCCCGCTTAGCTCTATCCGCCATGCGGGTCTGCCGTGGGAGATTGGCCTGGCCGAAGCACACCAGACACTGGTGAAAAACAACCTCCGCAGCCGCGTGGTGTTGCAAACGGATGGCAAAATCATGACAGGGTATGACCTGGCAGTTGCCACTTTACTCGGAGCCGAGGAGTATGGCGTAGCCACCGCTGCCCTGATTGCTGAAGGCTGTATCATGATGCGTAAGTGCCACATGAACACCTGCCCAGTGGGTATCGCCACCCAAAACCCGGAGTTGCGCCAACTGTTTACCGGCGAGCCGGAGTACGTGGTGAACCTGTTCATGTTCATGGCCGAGGAGTTACGCCAGATCATGGCCTCCCTGGGCTTCCGTACCATCAATGAAATGGTGGGCCAAAGCCAGGTGCTGAAGGTGCGTAACAACCTGACCCACTGGAAGCTTAAAAACCTAAACTTCGACCCGATCCTGCATCAGGAGGTAGTGCCTAACAACGTGGGTATCTATAACCAGATTCACCAGGTGCACGACATTGAGCAGGTGCTGGACAGAAAACTGATAAAAGATTACCAGAAGGGCAAAACCAGTACAGAGTACCGCATCATTAACGTGGACCGTTCTGTAGGCGCTATGCTGAGCTATGAAATATCGACCCAGTATGGCAAAGCAGGCCTTCCGGAGGACAGCTTCACAGCTACCTTCCAAGGGTCGGCTGGCCAGACCTTTGGCGGCTTCCTGGCCCCAGGCCTTACCTTCCGCCTTATTGGCGAAGCCAATGACTACCTGGGCAAAGGCCTGTCGGGCGGTAAGCTGATTTTGCAGCCGTTTGAGGGCACCACCTATGTGGCGCATGAGCACATCATTACCGGAAACGTGGCCTTGTATGGCGCTACCTCCGGCACTGCTTATATCAATGGTATGGCAGGCGAGCGCTTCTGCGTGCGTAACTCCGGCGTTGAGGCAGTAGTGGAAGGCATCGGCGACCACGGCTGCGAATACATGACCGGCGGAAAAGTGCTGGTGCTGGGCAATGTTGGGAAGAACTTCGCTGCCGGTATGAGCGGTGGTATCGCCTACATCTACGACCCTGCCAGCAAGTTCCCGGAACAGTGTAACCTGGACATGGTGGACCTGGAGGAACTGGAGATGGAAGACCTGTCCTGGATAGCGCAGAAACTGAAAGAGCATGTTGCCAACACCGGAAGCGTGCTGGCCAGCCAGCTGCTGGAAGCCTGGGAAACCGAGCAGAAGCACTTCCAGAAAGTAATGCCGCACGACCTGAAGAAGGCCCTGCAAGTAAAAGAACCAGAAATGATAAAAATAGTAGCCTGATGGGAAAAGCAGATGGATTTTTGACCTACGACCGTGAGTTGCCGCAAACCCGCGACCCGAAGGAAAGAATAAACGACTCGAACGAGATTTATACCGTCTTCCCTGAAAAGAAGACGCAGCAGCAGGCATCCCGCTGCATGGACTGCGGAGTGCCTTTCTGCCACAGCGGCTGTCCGCTGGGCAACCTGATCCCGGACTTTAACGATGCCGTGTATGAGGGCGAGTGGGAACGTGCCGCACAGATTCTGTACAGCACCAATAACTTTCCGGAATTCACGGGCCGCATCTGCCCTGCTCCCTGTGAGGCGAGTTGCGTGCTGTCGATCAACAAGCCAGCCGTAACGATTGAGCACATCGAGAAGGCAATTGCGGAGAAGTCTTTTGAACTGGGCCTGGTAAAGCCACAGCCGCCAAAGCGCCGCACCGGCAAAAAAGTTGCCGTGGTGGGCTCCGGCCCTGCTGGGCTGGCCGCTGCCGCCCAGCTAAACCAGGCGGGCCACGAGGTGCACGTGTTCGACAAGGACGATAAAGCCGGCGGGTTACTCCGTTACGGTATTCCCGATTTCAAGCTGGAGAAGTGGACGATAGACCGCCGCCTGGCTGTGCTGAAAGAAGAAGGCATCCGCTTCCATTTAGGTGTGGAGATCGGTAAGGAAACCACTTTGAAAAAGCTGCACCGCAAGTATGACGCGGTGGTCTTGTGCATCGGTTCTACAAAACCTCGTGCGCTCGACATACCGGGCAGCCACCTCAAGGGCATTCATTTTGCGATGGATTACCTGACGCTGCACAACAAGCGCATAGCCGGTGTTGAGATTGCCCCTGAGCAGGACCTGCATGCCAATAACAAGCATGTGTTGGTGATCGGCGGCGGCGACACAGGCTCTGACTGCGTGGGAACGGCTAACCGCCATTTCGCGAAGTCGGTGAGCCAGTTGCAGTATCGTACCATGCCATCCAACGTTCGTGCTCCGCACAACCCGTGGCCAGAGTGGCCAATGACCTACTCCTCCTCTAGCTCGCACGAAGAAGGCTGTGAGCGCAGCTGGGGTTGGCTCACCAAAGAGTTTGTAGGCGACGAGAACGGCCACGTGAAAGGCTTGAAAGTAGTGGAACTTGAGTGGAAGAACAGCCGTGAGTATACCGAGAAAGAAGGAAGCGAGCGCATCCTGCCGTGCGACCTTGGCTTGATCGCCATCGGGTATGAGCGTCCGGCGCACGATGCGTTCATGTCGAACTTCAGCTTTGAGCTGGACAAGCGCGGTAACTTTGCCCTGAAAGATTGGCAGACCAGCGTACCGGGCATCTTTGCAGCCGGCGATGCTTTCCGTGGGCAGTCGCTCGTGGTATGGGCCATTTCGGATGGACGGGAAGCGGCACGCGCTGTAGACATCTACCTGATGGGTGCTTCAGAACTGCCGTCGAAAGAACTCTCTAAACTGGTGCTTAGCTAAGCAGATAATCCTTTATGCGTTAATAGCAGCAAGTTAAAGCTTCCGTTATCGCTTTTAAAACAGCCGCCCTGTCTTCGGATAGGGCGGCTGTTTTGCGTTAAGGCCACCCGATTATACACACATTCTCTGACCCATTGAACTTGCTGGTTTGAGAGAAAAAATTAACCCTTTGCCGTATTTACCTGTTAGTTTTTAATAGCGAGAAACATTAAACCCATCAACTATGGAAACTTACCAGCATCTCAACAAACAATACATTGGCGGGGAATGGACCGAGGGAACAGAAGACCATTCCATCGAAAACCTCAACCCTTTTAACGGCAACCTGCTCAATACCTTTCAGGGAGCAAGCACAGCGGATGTGGACAAAGCCTTTGAAAAAGCCAGGGAAGCCTTCAAGACCTGGAACGTGACATTGCCAACCGAGCGGCAACAGGTCATGCTGAAGGCAGCGAACCTGCTGCAGGAGCGGAAAGAGGAGACTATCAACTGGTTGGTAGAGGAAGTTGGCAGCACCTACCTCAAGGCTGAGATAGAACATTTGCAAACCTACCAGATGTTACTGGAGGCCGCCTCATTGCCCATGCGCATGGATGGCTATACCATTCCTTCCTTTACCCCCGGCAAGCAAAGCCTGGTATACCGCAAAGCCCTGGGAGTGGTGGCGATGATCAGCCCCTGGAACTTTCCGCTTTACCTCTCGATGCGCACCGTGGCGCCTGCCCTCGCCATCGGGAATGCAGTTGTGATGAAGCCCGCCTCCCAATCACCGGTAACAGGCGGGACCTTCATTGCCAAACTGTTTGAGGAAGCGGGTGTACCCAAGGGGGCAATCAATGTGGTGGTTGGTGAATCGAGTATCATCGGTGACCATTTCGTGGCGCACCCGCTCTCGGAACTCATCTCTTTTACAGGCTCTACGCCCGTGGGCAAGGGCATCGGGAAGTTAGGCGGAGAAGGCCTCAAAAAGCTGGCCCTGGAGTTAGGCGGTAATAACCCGCTGGTGATTCTGGAAGATGCAGATGTGGACCGTGCGGTCGACGCGGCCATTTTCGGGCGTTTCATGCACCAGGGCCAGATCTGCATGTCCACGAACCGCATCATCATTCACGAGAAGCTGCATCAGCCGTTCCTGGAGAAATTTGTTGCCAGAGCAAAAAACCTGCCGACCGGCGACCCAGGTGACAAGAACACTGTGGTAGGTCCGCTTATAGATAATGAGGCTGTGAAGCGCGTGCTCGATTTGATAGACCGCGCGGTGCAGCATGGCGCAAAAATGGAAACAGGCGGTCAGGCCGAAGGCAATGTAATACAACCGACGGTGCTATCCGGTGTGACGCAGGATAACCCGATTTTCCAGGAAGAGGTTTTTGGCCCCGTGATTGGCATTACTACTTTCAGGGAGGAGCAGGAGGGTATAAAGCTGGCCAACGCCACCCCCTATGGCCTCAGCAGCGCCATCCATACCCAAGACCTGCAGAAAGGCCTCCGGTTGGCAAAGCAAATCGAAGCAGGTATGGTGCACATCAACGACCAGTCGGTGAACGATGAAATGAACACCCCTTTCGGAGGTGAGAAGAACTCTGGAATCGGCCGTTTTGGCGGCGAGTGGATCCTGGAAGAGCTCACCACCCTCCAGTGGGTCAGTTACCAGGATGAACCGCGCGATTACCCTTTCTAATAACCTCAACACAACCAATCCGCTCACTTACAGCAGCGGATTGGTTGTGTTGATACAGTATTATCTTATTATAAAACCTAAGCCCATTTAATTTATGTTACTTCCAATAGAGGGCTAGGCGGAGGTGGCCATTGTTTGAAAATCGTTAAGGCCAGCAGCAAGTACACAAGGTTACACTATAAGGGCTGTACAGCAGATGACTCAAAAACAACATCCCAACCGATTGCGGAGCGTGTTTTACAAGAAGCCAAAGATCTGCTAAAACACACCGCCCGGAACGTGACTGCCCTAGTCTGTGCCCTGGTGTTTTCAGAGGGTACGCACTTCAACAACTTTATCAATAAACACCTGCAGCTCAGTCCGCTCAAGTTCCGGAAAAATTGAATCCAGTAAATCCATACAATTCCCGCTACCGCCAGCCAATTAGAATTCTGCTTGCCGAAGCCCTCAGTCCCGGAGCCAGATTGATGTCTTGCGTGACAGTTCGCTTGAATTAAGTTAATGCGCTGCTAACCTCATCAGACAACGGCCTTTTCGGAAATGCTATCTTCTATCGGGAGGTTTTCCTGCTTATGGCCAACGATGAAGCGGTTGCCGGTATCATACGTAAAATAGCTCCACAGCCAATTCACTGTCACCACCAGTTTGTTGCGGAAACCCACCACCGAGATCAGGTGAATGAACATCCAGATAAGCCAGGCTAGGAAGCCCTGTGTTTTCACTTCCTTGTTGAACAGCTTCAGGTCTGCCACCGCACGGTTGCGGCCTATGGTGGCCATGGCTCCCTTGTCGTCATAGTCGAAGGCCTGGAGTGGTTGGCCCGTCAGGAGGCGGGTAATATTTTTGCCCAGTAGACGCCCCTGCTGCATCGCGGGCTGGGCCAGCATCGGGTGCCCCTCCGGATAAGCTTCGCTCTTCATGGCAGCCACATCCCCTATCGCAAAAATGTTATCATACCCCGCCACACGGTTCACCTCGTCTACTTGCAGGCGGTTACCGCGCACCACACTCTCAGGCCTGATCCCCGCTACAGGTGCTCCGTACACTCCGGCAGCCCACACCAGCGTGCGGGTAATCAAGGTCTCCCCGGAGTCCAGCGACACGGTATAGCCATCATAGGCTTTCACGCGTCGGTTTAGCCATACCTTCACGCCAAAGTCCTGCAGGTACTTCAGAGCACTTTCAGATGCTTCCGCCGACATTCCCTTCAGCAGCACCGGTCCGCTTTGCACCAGGTGGATGTCCATGTCGCGGAAGTTCAGCTCTTTGTAATCCCTCGGAAAGACATGCCGTTTCAGTTCGCTCAGCGCCCCCGCCAGTTCCACGCCTGTGGGGCCGCCGCCCACAATCACGTAGTCCATCAGGCTGTTCCTCTGCTCCTCGTCAGCCACTTGCAGGGCCTTCTCGAAATTCTGCAAAATGGTATTGCGGAGCGTGAGGGAGTCATTCAGGCATTTCATGGCAATGGCTTTCTCCTCCATCCGCTTATCGCCGAAAAAGTTGGCCGTGGCGCCGGTTGCCAGCACCAGGTAATCGTATTCAATCAACCCGATCGAAGTCTCGACCAGGCGTTGCACCGTGTCGATCCGCTCGACCTGCGCCAAACGGAAAAAAAAGTTTTCCTGTGATTTAAAGATTTTTCGGAACGGATGGATGATGGAGTCTGACTCGACACCGGCAGTGGCTACCTGGTAAAGCAACGGTTGAAAGGTATGGTAGTTCTCGCGGTCTACCAGCACCACCTGCACATCCGCATCCCGTAACGACTTTGCCAGTGCTATCCCCCCAAATCCACCCCCAATGATGAGCACGCGTGGCTTGCCGATGTGCTGTATCCTTGTATGCTGCGTCATGCTTTGTTTGCTTGTTTCACAATTTGCCAGACGCCCCCGCATCCAGCGGAATCTGAAAGCGAGGGCCTGCCCTTCGGATGGTTCTACGGAGGCAGCGGGTTGCTGTTATTGGCTTGCCTGTAGTTCCTCCACAATGCGCTCGCACAGTTCATGGGTTTGCAGGGCATCGGCTGCAGTTATGCCGGGTTTTTTGCCTGTGTTGACAGCAGCAATAAAGTCGGCTACAATTTGCTCGAAGCCCCGTTTGTGCAAGGTTGGTTCCCAGTCGCTGCTCCCTAGTTTTTTCTCATCACTGCCCGTCCGGATAAACACCTCCGACACCTGCAGGGCCATGCGCTTTTCTGTGGCGCTCATCACCTCCAGCCGCTCTTCGGAGGTGCCGCTGTCGCGGTTCATAATGCCAATGGCTGTCCCTGCCTCTGTCTCCCACTGCACCGTCACCTGGTAGAGCAGTCCTTCCGCTACCCTGCCGCTCACGCGAAGGCCTTTTGCAGGGTATGGCAACATAAAGCGCAGTGTGTCCACCACATGTATAAAATCATCAAAGATGAAAGTCCGGATGGGAGCAGGTTGAGCCGCTCGGTTCTTCTGCATCAGCACCAGGTTTGGCTCCGCCACTTCTTTGAGCTTCCGGTAAGCAGGGGCATAGCGCCTGTTAAAGCCCGCCATCAGGATCAGGTTCCGCGACTCAGCCAATTCGGTGAGGTGCCTGGTTGACTCGGCATCAAGGGTAATCGGCTTATCGACGTATACATGGATACCCCTTTGCAGCAGTTGCTCGATCACTGCTGCATGGGCCTCGGTGGCGCTGTGCACAAAAGCCCCCTGTATGCCACTCTCCAGCAACGAGGCCAGCGACGCGTGCAGGTGCGGCAAGCGGCATCGCCTGCTGATCTGCTGCAGCTTCACCTGGTTGCGGGTATACAGGTGTAGTTCCACCTCCTCCAGATTGCTGTAAACCGGCAAATATGCTTTCTGGGCAATGTCGCCTAACCCAATGACTCCTAGTTTTACCATGTGCCCTTCTATTATTTTATAGGTATGAATTGATGCCTTTATACCCTTAACAGGTGCTTGAAGTTAAACATTTAAGCGCAAGGCACACGCTTCAGCTAAACTCCTCGCCTATCTATTCAGGAGGGTATAAAAAAAGCGAACCCAACCATAACAGGTCGGGTTCGCTGGGTTGCCGTAATTCCGGCGTATGAGTCTTAAAACCTATTGCTTAATCAGCACATAGTTTCCGGTCAGGTCGTTGAAGATGATGCGGTAGGTACCGGCAGCCACTTGGATGTTCGGGCTATTGATAGCGCCTTTCCCGTAAATCGCCGTAGCGTCAGCCCCGGCGCCCCAGTTGTAAGTCCAGTTAGGGTCATCTGCCTTACGGAATTTGAATTCCGTATTCTCCGTAAAGGTGTGCACCTTGCTCCAGTAATGTGGGTTGAAAGTTGAGTTCGTCATCGGGACTACGCTGCTCCAACTTGTGAATGGACCAATAAGACCGATCGAATCAAAAGTTTGCGCGCCAACCGCTACGTATGGCAAGGCTGTAAATGTCATGTTGCGCAGGTTCAGGTTAACCGTGTAATAGCCGTCCGCAGGAATCGTGAAGGTACCCGGATCCGGGTCAGCGTCTGTGGCTCGGAAGGCAACACCTGTCGGGGTGCCGTCGCTTCCCCACTGTGGTGCCCACAGGCCGTCTTTCTGCACAAACTTCACTGCGCCGCCCTTCAGGAAACCTGTGTAGGTGAACAGGAATGGATTCGTTTCGCTGCGGAACATGGCCATGCCCCCCGGGTTGCTCCAGCCGTTCAGCGTCGCGTCTCCAACCATGTATACCGTCGCGAACTTCGGTTTGTCAAGCCAAGGCGTATAGCTGGCCTCGATGGTGTTCGAGTACGATGGCGTTTGGTTGTCGCCCAAAGCTGGGAACAACCGAACCTCCACGCTGCTAGCCTGGCCTGGTGTCAGTTCCATACGGTTTAGCAGGGCATTCATCTGGCCATGTGTGATGGAGTGGCTTGTGCTGCTGCCTACCTCAATTTCCTCAGGACTGGTAAAGTTGTTGCCCGCTGCATCAAACTGCAGGATATAGTTGACGGCGTTGCTGTGGCTTACGTTCTCGTCGGACCATTTAAGGTCCATGGGATTCCATGAAAAGGTCACGGCTTCTTCTTCGGCCTGCGCCTCTACCAGCACCACCGATGTGGCAGAGGTAGCCAACGTTGGCGCCTCCCCTATTTTTACAGTTACCCGGTCCTCATCCTTCTCGCACGACATCAGCACGAGGGAGCACAGGCAAAGGGCAAAGATTTTATTTAACCAGATTTTCATATAAATGAATTAGAATGTTAGCAAAGAAAGGCTGGCACGGCACACGCGGGTATGCCATGCCTTTCCCTCTGTTAATAGCCTGTGTTTTGAATCAGATTCGGATTAGCGATCATGTCAGCAGTCGGGATCGGGTAAAGCCTACGCCACTCCTCTACTGCTTTTCCGTTTTTCACACCGCCTTTCCATGGCCACAGATACTGGCTGCCGGTAAACAACCCGAAACGGATCAGGTCGGTACGGCGCTGCGCTTCCCAGCTTAGCTCGCGGGCACGCTCATCCAGAATAAACGGCAGGGTCAGTTCGCCGGCCGTGATGTTACCGACCGGGCTGTTGTAAGCACGCTCGCGGAGCGCGTTTACCAGTTGCAGGGCACGGGTACGATCTCCGTTGCCGCCACGCAGCACAGCCTCAGCATACATCAGGTAAGCATCTGCCAAACGGAACATCGGGTAGTCGGTATCCACGAACACCTTACCCGGATGAGAGCCAACCTGGCCGCTAGCGGTCACGTTTTTGTATTTCGTGATTGGGTAGCCGTTGGAGAACTGGCCTATGTCGTTGATCTCACGTGACTGTCCGTCGGTATGGAACATGGCCCGCTCATCGATCAGGCCTGTTGCCGTTGGGAACAGCTCCACGATCTTAGCAGTTGTGCGCAAACCGGCCCAGCCTCCGTCAATGCCAAAGCTCTCGGCACTCATGGAGCCGCCCACAGGGGCATGCACCAGGTAAGTCGTTCCGCCATACGTCTGCGTTCTCAAGCCGTCAAATGCAATCGGGAAAATAATGCCTTTGGCCTTGTTGTTGTCCGCCAAGAATAGGTTCTCGTAATTTGGTTCCAGCGTGAAGCCGGCGTCAATCACTTTCTGGGAGTAGGTGACGGCATCGTTGTAACGGGCCGTGCCTGTATAAACCTCAGCGTTCAGGTATAGCTTAGCCAGCAGCATCCAGGCAGCGGCCTGGTCGGCGCGGGCATACTCGTTCTGCATCGGATTTATCAACTCGTCCTGGATTGCCAGCAACTCAGCCTCGACGTAGTCGAACAAGTCGGCTCTGGAGATCTGCGCCGGCAGGAAAGAAGTCACAGCGTCTTTCTCCGTCACAAACGGCACATTGCCAAACAGGTCCAGGGCATGGTAATAGCTGAGGGCACGCAGGAAGCGCGCCTCAGCACGGTACTCGCGGGCAAGTTCTGCATTGGTGCCGCTTATGCCACGGTCAGAAAGCTTCGCATCCGTTGTTTCGCGAATAAACTCGTTCGTGAGCGATACCTGGTAATAAATACGGGCGAACATGGCCGTGATAAACTGGTTGTTGGGTGTCCAGTCCATGTCGTGCAGGTCAGGCAGACCCGCATCCCCCCATCCGATCACCGCCTCATCTGTCGGCAATTCCTGCAACTGCCAGTACTGGCGCAGGTAGGAGGAGAATCCTTCATCGCCACCCGTAATGTCGGGGTCGCCGGCAGGGCCTTGCTGGCCTGTCAGGGCATAGCCCGCGTACAGTTTGGCCAGCACCTGCTTGTAGTTACTGAAATCTTTGTAAACCGTGGCCGAGGTCACCTCATAAGGAGGCGTCTGGTCCAGTTCGCTGGTACAAGAAACAGCTGTCAGGCTCAGGAGGCCCGACATCACTATACTTGCTATATATCTCTTATTCATCGTTTGTTGATCTTTTTATTAAAAGTTCAGGTTTGCACCTAAAGAAAGAATTCTAGGTCTTGGGTAGAAGTTGTTGTCGATGCCTCCGGTCACTTCTGGGTCCAGACCAGAATAGTTAGAGATCACAAACACGTTCTGTCCGCTGGCTGTCAGGCGCAGGTTCGCCTTATCGTTCAGGATGCGGCCGAAGTTATACCCAAGGTTGATGTTATCCATGCGCAGGAAAGATGCGTTCTCGATAAAGTAATCAGAGTACAAACGGTTCGGGTCGTTCCTGCCGATAAAGCCAAACTCGGTGATTGAACTCGGGATTGTCAGCAGGTAGCCTTCCCAGTCGAGGTTGTCGTAGAAGGTGTTGGCCTTGATGTTATTGTACACATAGTTGCCCAGGGCACCACGCAGCACAAAGCCAAGGCTCCAGTTGTTATAAGACAGCTGCGAGGTGAAACCAAGGTACACGTTTGGCTCCGGGTTCTTGTAGCGGTACAAATCCTGATCCGTAATCTCGCCATCGCCGTTCAGGTCAGCATACAGCCCTTCAATTGGTCGGCCGTTGTCGTCATACACCTGCTTATACACATAGTAGGCGAAGGTCGGGTAATCCACGGTGTGCACCTGGATGGTGTTACCCACGCCGCCACCGATACCACCCACCAGTATACCCACTGCGTCTTTGTCCTCTACTTTGCTCAGGCTCGTGATTTTGTTGCGGTTATACGTCGCGTTAAAACCAAGGTCCCAGGTAATGGCGTCGGTGCTGATGGCATTGTAGTTCAACACGGCCTCTAGACCTTCGTTCTCGATGCTGCCGACGTTGGTAAACAGTCGGTTTGTCAGGTTAGAGCCAGCCGGAACCGGCACAACGGCCAACAGGTCCTTGGTTTTCTTGAAGTAGTAATCCAGGCTACCCGAGAACTTGTTGTTCAGGAAACCGAAGTCGATACCTGCGTTGTAAGTCTGCGTTTCTTCCCACTTAATGGTGGCATCATACCCCTGCGGCCGCAGTGTTCTGTAGAACTCGTTGCCTAACTGGTAGCTGCCCTCCGTGTTACTTGGCACATAGCGGGCCAGGTACGGGTAGAAGCTACCGATGTCCTGCTGGCCGGTTATACCGTAACCCACGCGCAGTTTCAGGTCCGTAATAGCGGTCACATCTTGCAGTAAAGGCTCTTCCACAATTCTCCAAGCGAAGGCCAGTGCCGGGAACGTGCCCCAGCGGTTGTCTGGGTTGAAACGGGACGAACCATCACGGCGCACAGTAGCCGTTAACAGGTAACGATCCTTAAAGGCATAGTTCAAGCGGCCGAAAACCGACAACAGCACGTTGTTCGACTCAAATGGGTTTGGAGCACGCGAAATCGTGTCGCCTTCCACGTTCAGGGTTGGGAAAGCGGGCACCTTGTTCGTGAACTTCTGGTAAGAGTAACCGGCCGTTAAATCCACGCGGCTATCAATGGTAGGGTATTCTTTGGCATAGTTCAGGTAGAAGTCCAGCAGGTTGTTCGACTTGCTCTGCTCATACCTGCTTAAGCTGCCGCCCTGCGTATAAACGGAGGCAAGCGTAGCCGGAAGCGTCACATGGCCTTCGCTCTCTGACACATCGTAGCCCAGGTTCAGGTTGGCACGAAGCGCCGGCATGAAGTGGAACTTATAGTCAAGCTGCAGGTTACCGATGCTGCGCTTTACCTCGCTTTGGTTGTCTGTCTGCTCCAGCACGCTCAGCGGGTTGCGTGGCGCCAGCGGGTTAATGCTGCCGTTGCTGTTCACCCACTCAAAGTAGCCCCCGTAAGGGTTGTCAGCGTAAGGCGACTGCGTCGGGTCGAAGGCAACAGCCGAGCCGATAACGCCTTCGTTGGCAAAGCGGCTTTCGGAGCCGATGCCTTTCACATTCACGTTCACTTTCAGGTGGTCGTCGAAAAACGTTGGGTTTAGGCTGATGGCTCCTGTGGCGCGCTGCAACTCAGAGGTTAACAGGATGCCTTCCTGGTTCAGGTAACCAACCGACACACGATATGGAATGCTTTTTACAGACCCGGTCACGCTCAGGTTATGGTCGTGGCTGATGGCGTCCCGGAAGATCAGGTCTTGCCAGTCGGTGTTCACATTGCCCAGCAGCGCCGCGTTTTCCGGCGTAGCAAAGCGGTTCACAGCGTCGCGGTACTCATCGCCGCGCAGCACGTCTACCTGGTTCTGCAACTGCGAAACAGACGCCAGCGAGCTCAGGCTCACCTTCATCTTCTCACCGGCCTTGCCTTTTTTCGTCGTGATGATGATCACACCATTGGATGCCCTGGAACCGTAGATGGCGGTGGCAGAGGCATCCTTCAGCACGTTGAAAGACTCAATATCGTTGGGGTTGATGAGCGAAAGCGGGTTCGGGGATCCTGCCACGCTGCCGTTGTCCACCGGAACGCCATCGATTACGATTAATGGATCGTTGCTGGCGTTCAGGGAAGAGCCGCCACGGATTCGGATGCGGCTTCCGGAACCTGGTGCACCACCGTTCGAGGAGATTTGCACACCGGCCACTTTACCGGAGATAAGCTGCTCTGGCGTGGTGATGTTACCTTTCTGGAAATCATCCTCTGACACGGCCGTGACAGAACCTGTGAGGTCGCTTTTCTTCTGGGTGCCATACCCCACAATCACGACTTCCTGCAGGGCCTTGGTATCCTCTCCCAGCGTCACTTTCAGGGTGCGCTGGTTGCCCACCTGCACTTCCTTGTTGCTGTAGCCGATGTATGAGAACACCAACACCGCGCCGGTCTCGGGCACGGCAAGGCTAAACTGGCCATTTGCGTCGGTGGCTGTGCCGCGTGTGGTTCCGCGCAGTACTACCGTTACACCCGGCAGCGCCACACCAGAATTGTCCGTCACGGTACCGGTAACCGTCACATCCTGCTGGCGGCTGCTTTTCTCAATTGGCTTGGTGGTCGGGGTTACGGCTGCTGCCACTGGCTTGTACACAATGTACACGCCGTTTGCTTTGCGGTAATCCAGGCCTGCCGGCACTAAAACGCGGGTCAGCAGCGCATCCGCATCCTGCTCCTGGCTCAGCGAGGCAGGCACGCGCAGTTGCACGTTCTTGGCAACATCGGCCTTGTAAGAGAACTGAATACCGAATCTGTTTCTGATCTCTGTCAGTACCTGCTGCAGCGACTTGTTGGTATAACCATTCTCTTTTGCGCTGAAATTCGCGGCAAGCTCTAAGTTTACGCCAGCTCCACTTGCATTCTGGGCATTGCCAGGTAAACTGAGGCAGCATAAAGCAGTGGAAAGGCTAAACGCCCGTATCCTACTGGTGTATTTTTTTTGCATAAATCGGGTTATATATTTGAAAGTCCTATAGTTATTGTGTTATCCTTTTTCAGTACAGACACGCCCAGCGTTTCCGAAATCGTGTCCAGTATGTTTTGCACGCCCCTGTCGTCGAGGGTAGCGGTGATTTGCTGGGTTGCCAATTCCTCTTGTTGTATGATCACTTTATAGCCGTACACTTCCTCCAGCATCTGGGCGATGGTGCTTAGCGCGGTATTGTCGAAGATTACTTTGTTATCCTTCCAGGAGGTATAAAGCTCCGTCCGGACCTGCTTGCGCACCACGTGCTTCCCGTCAGCCGTCACTTCCACCAGATCGCCGGGTGCCAGCACGATTTGCTTTGCAGCGGCATTGGCCTGGTATGTAAGCCGCACTTTACCAGAAGCCAGCACCACCCGGTTACCGGAGGGCCTGCTCACCACATCAAACTCGGTCCCCAACACCTCTACCTCGCTGCCATTGGTGGTCTGCACCACGAACTTCTGGTCGTTTTGCTGGTGCCTGACCGAGAAATAGGCTTCCCCCTGCAATTGCACCAGCCGGGGAGCATTGCCGTCCCAGCCCTCCTCAAAGCGGATGGAGGAATTGGCATGCAAGGTCACTACGGAGCTATCCGGTAATGTGATACTACGCTTTTGACCGTAAGCTGTCGTATACGCTACTGTCTGTTTCTGAAATCGGTTGAACAGGAAAAAGCTAAAGAGCAGCAGTATCCCCAAAGAAGCAGCCACCTGCAGTTTAGTGCTGTGCAGACTAAAAAAAGAAAGCGTACGCCCTTTCGTGCCTGAGGCCTGCCGTGGTTTCACTTCCCTCATCTCACCTTGCAAACGCTGCCAGATAGCCGCCACTGCCGCATCCCCCTCTTCCTGATGCCCATCAGCAGCCAGCATTTGCACCAATTCGCGCGCTTCGTGCAGGGTGGTGGCTTTGTGGGGGTTTTTCAGCAGCCAGTTCTGCCAATACGCTTCGCTCTCGGCAGTAGGGGCTACTACCCAGTCAACGAATCTTTCATCTGTGGCAAAATCTGCTACGTTGGCAAGCTGGTACTTCATGTGCAATGTCCTGTTCGTATTTTAGTCTGAATTGCAGCGCTTTCGCGCCTGTACCTGTAATAGAAGGTGAAGTCGAATTTTATCCCTCTTAAATCCGGAAATTTTTAAAAAATATGCGCCGCGGCTTATTGCACAGCTATTATACAGGAACAAGTCGCTACACCCTTTGTTACAGGCAAGGGCTCAAAATTAGCGGGAGTTTGAGAAGGTAGTGTTCAAGAGCTTGTACAGCCTGTTGATGGCCTTATAGGTGAGTTTGTAAGCCGACTCCTGCTCAAGGCCCATGATGGAGGCGATTTCCTCGTATTTCAGGTTGCTATAGTATTTCAGAAAAATAACCTCACGCTGGCGCGGAGGCAACTTAGCAAGCAGGTGCTCCAGTCTGCTCTTGGTCTGCTCCTGGGTTTGTTCCCATATGAGGTCGGTTTCGTACGAAGCCTCGGTTTCGAAGGTATAGTCTTCCGGTAAAGAGGTATAGGTGTTTTGGTGCTTCAGCTTTTTGAGCATTTCGCTGCGCAGCGATTTTAAGAGATAGTTTTTGATGTTAGCGGGGGTAGCAACATTTTCACGGCTGCGCCAAAGCGTCAGGAATACCTGCTGTATACTGTCTTCGACGGCATCGCGATCCCGAAAGATTTTAATCCCGTAGCGCAGAAGAATTGGAGCAAACCCTTGATAGACCCGCGCGAAGTCAGTCTCGTCGCCACGCTTAAAGCCCTCCCACCAATCCTGTTCACTTCTATCCATAATGGAGTTAAGATTACCTTTGCTGCAACTTTTAAAAGCCGACAGGATACCAACCAATCAAAAACGTAGTTACCCAAACACTCGCTAAGCGTCTATGTTTATCCTATAAACGACCCGTTGAAAACCAGAAAGTAAACAAGCCAACGCTATAGAATACAAATTTCATAAAATTGTAGCACTGAAACAAATATTTCCTCGTGCATGAGTAACTAATCACTTCACCCACAACCGAGTTTCTGCTTCCGGTTGCTCTACAGCATTTGCCACATGAGGCATGAAAAAAGGCAACAGTAACTTTATGCGAAGTTACTGTTGCCTCGATTTATTTTGCCGTTCTAGAATGGCAGAAATTCGTGTCATTATCAGCTCATGGCATCGAAGGCCCTGGCTCAAACCACTTTATGCTGTGGTACCTTCAAGCAGTATGGCTGTATGGGTATAAATTTTCCTTACTTTAGTATAGCAAGTATTTAATTAGAAAGTACAAATAGTATACTAATGAACATAATAATCAAACTATGGAATTATCTGAAAGCATATATTTGCCTTGGTTGCTCAACATTAATGTTTACTTTCCAAGTATTACAGTGCTATAGGGGGCCAGTGTCAGGTTGTTGCCGCTAGTCTTGTGGTCCTTGTTCTTAAAAAGGACTTTGGTAAACCCACTGTATGTCGCTGGCAGGTTCACGGCTTGTTCCTGATCGCCCAGATTGTGCAGTACCACCAGCGTTTCGGCACCATGGGTGCGGGCAAAGGCACTTACGCTCTGGGCCCCTAGCTTAATTGGTTGCAAGTTGCCGGAGCGAAGCGCCTGACTGGTACTCCGGAGCCTCAGCAGCGACTTGTAGTGGTTGAGCAAGGAGTTCGGGTCCTGCAGCTGCTGGGCCATCGGCACTACGGTCTGGTCGGTGCTGTACTCCGGCTGCACCCATGACGCCCTGCACGCATCCTGGCTTTTCTCTTCCCAGATAAACGGCTCCCGAATGAGCTCATCTGGTTTTTTGCCGCGCATACCGATTTCCTCCCCATAGTATAGATAAGGAGACCCCGGGAGTGTCAGCAATAATGCCGCCGCCACTTTAGCTTTTTCCATGTCGTTGCCCAGCTCGCTCATGATGCGGTTCTGATCGTGGTTGCTCAAAATGGTGGCATCTACAAAGTCCGGGTTAACTTTCTGGTAATAGTCGATGATGTTGGCGTGCTTCAGGGCCAACGAATCTCCCTTCCCTTTCTTCAGCGCCTCCAATATAGCCCAACTCATCTCGAAGTTGAACAATGCGGGCAGGCCCGCCAGGTAAGGCGCCACGATATCGGCCGGAGCCCATACCTCCCCTACCAGGTACACTTCCTCTTTTGCCTTGCGCATTTCGTCCCGGAACTCCACCCAGAACGCATGGTTATCTTTTGGTCTGTCGTCCGGGAAGATATGGCGGGCGGCATCTAACCTGAAACCGTCTACCCCGATATCAGTCAGCCAGTGGCGGCCAATTTTGTACACCTCCTCGCGCAGGGCCGGGTTGTCGAAGTTTAAATCGGGCATACCGCCGTAGAAGTAGCCGTAATACAGGTAATCGTGGTTGGGCACCTTGTGCCAGTGCTGCACATTGTCGGAGTCTCCCCCCGTTACTTTCCCTTCGCCCTTGGTCTGCGGATCGTCTTTGTGCGCCCATACATAGTAATCGCGGTAGGGGCTTTTGGTATCGCTCATCGCGTCTTTAAACCAGGGGTGCTGGTTACTGGAGTGGTTCAGCACCATGTCCATCACCACCTTAATCCCCCGTTTGTGCGCCTCTGCCAGAAACTCCCTGAAGTCAGCCATGGTGCCGTAGTCCGGGTGGATGCCGTAATAGTCCGTGACATCATACTTGTGGTACGACGGGGAGGGATTGATCGGCATCAGCCAGATGGCCTCAATACCCAGGTCCTGCAGGTAATTCAGGCGGGAGGTCATGCCCTTGATGTCGCCAATCCCGTCATTGTCTGAGTCGCAGAATGACTGCACGAAAATCTCATATGTAACGCCGTTCGGCCAGGAGCCGGCCTTTTGGGCCGGAGTGGTTACCGTGGTATTGGCAGGGGCTGTAGTGGCTTGGGCAGTTTGCTCACCGGTGCTGCACCCTGTAGCCAGGGCGAGCAGCGAAGCCATGCCGAGTTGAAGTAGACTATTTTTTTTCATAGAAATAGGTATCTGGTTATTTAGTTTATTTTCAGTTCAAAGAGGTAGCACACAGAGTGGTGGTGCCGTTTTCATCGATGCTGTGCGCATACTCAAACAGTACATCGTTTACGCCAGCCGTCGCTAGTCTGCCACTTATACTATTATCAACTGCACACTGCGTCATGAAGATGTTCAATATGATGTCTACAAATCAAACCCACCCCCTCCGATAAGGATAATTTCCTGTAGATGTATTAAAATGTCGTTCGCATGACCCAACTGGTCTTAATATTCGATCAGCCTTAAGTTTCAGTGCTTTTGTTTAACTGCCATAGACTGCCTCGCCTGTGCTTTTTTCTGACCTCTGTTAAAACCTGAGGCCGTTTTGTCAATCCATATGGTCGTGCTATGGAGTATCTTATTTTGCTTTCTGAAGCCAGATGCTTGCCACTTCCAAGGTATAAGACTTGCCTTTTGCATCCTCCGGTAATCCCTCGCCCACAGTTATCTCCAGTTTTTCAACGTCCTTGAGGTTAAAAGGCGCAGTTTGACCCGGCTTGAACCAGAAAGGATGGAAACCGGGGTATGGGCGGGGCAATAGCATAAAAGCAGCGGGCTTCAGGCTAGTTAACGAAAGCTCGATGTCCCGCATCTCCTCAGTTAATGTAATTGTAGCCGCATGGCCTGCGGCATCCTCGGTAATGAGAGTGATTTTCGCCTGCACCGGACCTGCCTTGGTGGTGCGTGCCCGAATGATCAATTTATCGAAGGAAGCCAATTCGCTCTGGCGGCCTTTCATTTTGTTTGCAACATAGTGTTGCCAGCCCATCACCTCCTGCCCTGCCTTCACTTCGGATGCCAAGCGCAGGCTCAGTTGGCCAGGCTTTTCACTCGCGACCGTTTGGCGCTCGTTGCTGCGCCAGAGGTTAGGGTATACATAGATGTCCTGTTCGTGGGTAGCGTCAAACAGCGGTAGTGCACCCTGCCCGGCTGCCACAAAGGTTTCCCAGGTATCACCGGAAGCCACATAGTCCCAGGCCCACGGATTGCCCTTGTGCCCGCCCGGAAACACCACTGTCGTGCCCGCCTTGGGCTCAACCATGATTCGGTAACGCACCACTCCCGGCGATAATAGGGATGCCGGAAGTTGCGCCTGGTATACATAAGGTTGCACCTGCTGCATTGGCACGGTTTCGTTGCCACCGGACAGGTTTGTGGCCAGCAGTGTCACCTTGGCTGCTGCCTCTGCGCCAACAACCCTGGCAGTAACCGTGGCGGGTTTGCCTGAGGTCACTTCCTGGTAAGGGGTATGGGCCACATATACCTCCTCCTTGCCTGCTGACGGCGCGACAAATTCTGTTAGTTTTATCGTGCCCAAGGCAGCGTCAAAATTCTGTCGGCTGTTTTTGTGGCGGTTGCTTTTTGCGATCAGGTACGTGCCCGGTTTGATACGCACGATGCCGTCTTTAGCAGTGGCCTGATAGCTGTTTCCCTCGTTCATACCTGTTACGGTATAGGCATCACCCAAATCAGGTAAGCTGATTTGCATCGGGTGTTCGTTCCAGGCAATGCGCGAGACAGTCTTATCCGGGGAGGCTTTGGCAAAAGGGTCACGAACAAAAATCGCGTCCGGCATTACCTCCAGGCGCCAGGTGCCATTTCCGAGTTTATCCAGGAAATAGGCGCCCGTGCCATTGTACTTCGCAACAACAGAGGAGCCAACACCGGCAATATGCTCCAGCTTCGAGATATTGGCTGGCTTGGTGCGGGTAGTGCCGGAATAGTAAAACTTCCGGGAAGCATTCATCTCGCTCAGCTGTTCTTTGTAACTCACCCGAAACACATCAAAAACACTGTCTTGAGGATAGGTGCCGTAGCTTTTGCCCCTTGGCAGGGTATGGAACGCCTCGGAGGCGATCATTAAACTTACAGCCTTGGCGGGGGTATAGGCCAGGTTAAGGTAGTGCGTCTGGTACTCGGTGTTGCCGTAGGCGGTAGCCATGGGGTCGTAGGCAAACTGCGTGGCCCACTGAAAGCCCGCTGTCCGGAAACTGCGCGCCATGGCCGGGTACATGATGGGTTGCAGCACATCGCCGGCGTCAAACTCATAAACCATGCGCGCTTTGCTGGCATACTCCGGAATGGTGTCGAACGGAATGCGGTATTGGTCTACGTGCGGCAGGTGATTGCCCTGCAGGGTATGGTTGGCTACCAGGCCGGTGGGGTACCACTGAAAGCTCACGCCGTCGATATTCGCTTTGGCCACGGCATCGGCATAGGTCGGCGACTCACTGATGTTGTAAAAGACAGGTTTGGTCCAGCCGGTGCCGCGCACCACTTGCGCCATGCGGTTTACGAACTCCGTAGCCCGGGCTTTCGGGCCACTGTGCTTGGGCTCGTTGTTGATTTCCATCGCAATAACATCAGGGTCGTTTTGATAGGTGAGCTTGGTGTATGGATTGACGTGCCTGAAAAACTGCGCCAGACAACGCTCTTGGGCCAGGAAAGCTTTCTCCTCGGTAACCGCCTGCTGCTTGTTATAGATACTGGAAAACCCGGCCGTTTTCATGTCCAGTTCCGGATAGCCAGCACCCCAATACGCAATCGGCGTGACCAGTATCTTGATGTTGCGCTCCTTAAGTTTGGAAATCAGATAATCGAACAGGCGCAGGTGCTCGTTGTCGAGGAGGTTGCCCACGGAGTCCGTGATCTCGGTATCCCATACGTGCACCCGGAAAGCATCAATACCCATCCGGGCGAAGTGGTATACATCCTGATCAATGGCTTTTTCCAAGTCTACGTTCAGGGCTTTGTGGGAGCGGAAGCCGTAAGCAAACGGCACGGTGTAGTTTACCCCGAAAAAAGCGGCTTCTTTGTTGTCTTGCTGCCACCGCATTACTCCCTGCTTGTCTACGTATACTCCCTGCCGGGGCATGTGCTGCGCTGGCAGCGAAGAACTAAGGACACTGAAGAGTAAAACGAGTACTAGCTTGCTTAATTGATCTGGCTTGAAATTCATGCTTTCCTGGCTTCAGGCTTTTTTAACAGCTTGCTGCTGCTGCTGTACCTTCAGCGGTATGGTGAATGATAGAATTAAAATATTAGAATTAAAGAGAGCGCCCCCCCTTACCCGTGAGTTATGCCCGCTTTAAGCATTTACTGCGCCAGTTTCACAACTTTCCGGACGCTTTTCTGGTTGCCTTGCGCTACCTGCAGATAGTATAACCCATTGGCCATTTCCTGCCACTGCATGGGTTGTTGCAGCGTCTGCTGGCTCTTTTGGAATTGCTGCGTGCGCAACACACGGCCGGTTACATCCAGCACCTGCACCTGCACCGGGCCACGGTAGCTGCTGTTCAGTTCCAATAGGGTGCTTTGCTGCACAGGGTTCGGGTATACCGATAGCGTGCGGACATCAGCCAACTCTTCCGCGGCATCCAATACCACGCGCTGCCATGGCAGCAGGTTTGGTGTCGGGGCCGGAAGGCGCTCCGTAGTAAAGAGACGGAATTCCCCTGGCTTCAGCACAATATCCTCGCTCACGGCCGTCACAGCCACCTCATCGCCGGTAAAATAATCATACCAGGTGCCGGTGGCCGGGAAGTTGCTGGCAGGCACTTGCCCCTGCACCCCGAAATTACCGATCAGGAACACGTTCATGTTCTGTCCGCGCAAAGTCAGTCGCTTTACCTGTCCGGCATAGTCCAGCTCAAAGTTGCTGGTACTAAAGGCAGGGTGTGTGGTTTTGAGTTTGATCAGCTCGGCATATATCTGGAACAGCTTCTTTCGCTCCGGGTCGGTTTGGTAGTCCCAGCGCACGGGCTTGGCACCTGTACGGCCGTTCTGATCGATGGAGACATCATACCCTAACTCCCCAAACTGCCAGAGCATTTTAGGGCCGGGCACCAACAGGCCAAAGGCAGCTGCCAGCTTGGCACGGTTCAGGGCCGTGGAAAGGCTGCGGGTGTTGTAGCCGCTCTCGGTGCGTCCGTTGTTCAGCACGTCATATATAAGGCGCTCCTCGTCATGGCTCTCCAGGTAACCGATCAGGTGCGGTTGGTCCCAGCCTCTTTTTTTGTAGGATATCCAGGATGGGTCAGCCTCATACCCTTTGGCCAGGGTACGGAAATCGTGGTTGGTATTGCCCCACAGCAGCATGCCATAATTTGCCAGCTCCTTCTCCTCGCGGTTATCCGCAAAATGCTCCAATATCACATAAGCATCGGAGTCGAAAGAACGGATGTGGTCGTAGATGTCTTTCCAGATCTTGACGCGGCTTGGGTCATAACTGCTCCAGCTCTGCACATTCCCGCCTGAGTTGGTCTGCGTAAAACCTTTGGAAAGGTCAAACCGGTAGCCATCGAAGTTATACTCCTCCAGCCAATACTGCGTCACCCGCTTTACGAAATCCTGCGTGGCCGGGCTCTCATGGTTAAAGTCGAAGAACACGCTGAAAGGGTGCGTGGCCTGCTGGTTGAAGAACGGATTGTTGGCCGTCGGTTTGTTCTGATTATAGTCCCAGTACAGGCGCACATAAGGAAACTCGAAATCGGCCTGGTTCAGCACCATGTCCAGGATCACGGCTATACCTGCCTGGTGCGCCGCATCAATAAACGCCTTCAGGTTTTGCTTGGTGCCGTAGGCTTTGTCCGGTGCAAAGTAAAAGATCGGGTTATACCCCCACGAGTCGTTGCCCGAGAATTCCATGATCGGCATTAGCTGAATGGCGTTCACGTTCAGCCTTTTCAAATAAGAAAGCGTGTCGATCAGCGTCTGGTAATTGCGGGTGTCCACGAAGTCGCGGACCAGCAACTCGTAAATTACCAGTTTCTCAGCAGCTGGCGGAGAGAAATCCTTTACTTTCCAGTCGTAAGCCTGCTGGTTGGTCTGCAACACCGACACTATGCCTTTGGCTTTGACAGGGTAAGCTTTCAGGTTCGGGTAATTCGCCGCGGTCAGGTACTTGTCGTTGTTTGGGTCCAGTATCTTCTCGGCATAAGGGTCGGCCACGGCTTCCTCCCCGTTCACCAGGTACTGAAACGCTACCTCCAGCCCTGCCGGCAAGCCTTGCAGTCGCACCCAATAGCGCTTACCGTCCGGGGTGCGGTTCATCAGGGTCGCTTCCGAGGGAATCCAGTTGTTGAATTCGCCAATGGCATAAACAAACTGCTTTTCCGGCGCAAAAAACGACAGCACAACCTCCGTTGGGCTTATATAACTGATGCCGTCTTTTATGCCGGCAGGCAAAGCCAGCACAGCAGGCGTTGGCGCGACCGTGTAATAAAAGGTGTCGCGGGCAATTGCCGCAGCGGCAGTGGCCTCTAGGACAACGGTGTGGCGCTGATTCGGCGTCGCCCCTACATGCAAGGTGTGGGTCAGCGTAGTAGCATTGGTTGCGCGGGCCACCTCGGTGCCATCAACCTTTAGGGTGATGGTAGCCGGCGACGAGGCCGCGGCCTGCACTGGTATGGTAGTGTTGGCTGCCGGGAAAAGCACGCTGCCCGTCGGTTGGTTGAAGGCAGCGGTCAGCCCGTCCGGGTATATTGTCACGAACAGGTCTTCTGTCTGGGCTGAGCCGTTGGCATTTTTCAAAAGAAGCCCGAGCTTGCGGATGGGCGTGCCTGCCGGCACAGCGAAGTACTGTCTCGGCACTAGCTTTATCTCCCAGCGGTTGTTGCCCAGGGAGGTCATCTTGCCAGGCTCGAAAGCTTGTGTCCAGTTGGTTTGCCCCACCGGCTGGTACTGGAAGGCATCTCCGGTCTCGGTTGTGCCCGCCCCGGACCACAGGTATACGCCACTTGTTTTACCTAGCAGCCCGCTCGCCCTAGAGTCTTTGGCTTTTGAAACGTCAAACGTAAGGGTTACCTCCTGGTCCGCTGTCGGGAAAGCAGGTGACGTGGTGACTACCTGCCCGAATACATTGGAGCAGATACAGCATAAGAAGAACAGCAGGAAGAGACTTCCGCCGCGTCGAGTAAAAATAGCCATAAGTAGTTTATTGTGTTTTCAGATGTTCGGTACCCGGCTATGGTGCCAGCTACTGCTTCTCCATACTAATAGGAGCGCAAAAAGGAAAATTCTATCCCTCCTTTTCTCCTTTATTTATACCATTCGCACAACCCGCTTACGAATCTTGAAAAAATACAGCCGCACTAAACAACTGCCCGATGAAGGGTTTGAACCCACTTAGAACGATGAAGCAATCCAAAACCAGTTGCTACGTTGCCTTAAACGCAACAGCGGGATAGACTTTTTACTTATTCCGATCGCATTATGCCCCTATTTAAAATTAAAAATTTAGAGGTGTCCAAACTTGTGCTTAGCTTAGTAGCTTAATTTGTATTTTTGACTTTTAAACGCATTCTGCCAAATAGCATGATTCTACCTTCCTGGTTACTTGGGATGGAGTCTTAATTCAACCTCGTCATGGCGATCCCTAAACCCTCTGCTCCAGTCAAAACCACCCCTTACTCCGCTGCCTTTTACCAGGCCCTGGTGACCAACAGCACCCATTTGATCTCTGTTATCAATAAGGAAGGCGTGTATACCTATGTGGGGGCACCCGTTAAGGCACACCTGGGGTATGAGCAGGAGGAACTGCTGGGGAGGTCGGCCCTGGAGTTTATCCACCCCGACGACTTGCCAAGGGCAGTGGAGGTGCTGCAAATGATAGAGTCTAAGGAGTATATCCAGATGCCCCCTTTCCGGTTTAAGGCAAAGTGCGGCGCGTGGCGCTGGATGCAGAGCAACGTGACAAACATGCTCGGCAATGCGCATGTGCAGGGCATCGTGACGAACTCGAAGGATGTGACAGAGGCTGTTGAGGCAGAAGAGCAGAAAGCAAGGCAACAGGCCTACTACGAGTCCCTTTTTCTCGAACACCCGGAAGCCGTTTTCACTCTTGACAACACCGGTCATTTTCAGCAGACAAACCGCCACATGGAGCAACTGAGTGGCTATACCGAAGCCGAGACATTGGGCCGCCATTACAGTGTGCTGCTGCAAAACGCTGACTTACCGCTGGCAAACAAGGCTTTTCGGAACGTGATAACCGGTGCGGCCCAACAGCTTGAGCTTTCGTTTCTGGACAAAGAGGCGCAGGAGAAAAACCTTTTCCTGACCCTGATCCCGGTGCGCTTAGGCGGTGAAACAGTAGGTGTGCAGGGGATCGCCCAGGATATAACACAAGGCAAAGTTTCGCAGGAGCTACTTTACAAGCAGGCCCTGGAACTACAGAATATCGTGGAGAGCATCCCCGAGCCCTTCGTGGTGCTGGACAATGTATGGCGCATTGAGTACGCCAACACGGCCTATGCCGCTTCTTTGGGGATGAAGATGAGCGCCTTGAACGGCCAGAACATCTGGGATCTGAAACCCGGCTTAAAATACACCGGTTTCTATGCCAAGTGCCAGGAGGTGGCCGCCAGTAAAACCGCCCTGCGCTTCGAGGAAACTTATACGACCAAGGAAGCCACTGAAACGTTCCAGTATAGCATTTTCCCGACCGACAAAGGGCTTGCCGTGCACATCCTGGACAATACCGTTAAAAAAGCCACGCAGCACGAATTCGAGAAGCTTTCCCTGGTAGCCAGCAAATCAACTAACGGCATTGTGATCATGGACAGCCAGTGCCGGATAGAATGGGTGAACGAGGGCTTTAGCCGCCTGACAGGGTATTCGCTGGAGGAGGTGAGGGGACTGGTGCCAAGCATGATCCTGCAGGGCCCGGATTCTGACCCGGAGGTAGGCAAGCGCATCCGCGACAAGTACAGGTCGCAACGGCCATTTTCCGAAGAGATCCTTAATTACCGCAAGAACGGCGAAACGTTCTGGTTCAAGATAGACGTAAACCCAGTGTTTGATGAGCAAGGCGCGCTTGTTAACTACATTGCCATCGAAACCGATATCACAGAAAAGAAGGAGGACGAGAAAAAGCTGACCAAACTGGCCGACGACCTGCTGAAACATAACCGCAACCTGCAGCAGTTTGCTTACGTGGTGTCGCATAACCTGCGGGCCCCGGTGGCCAACGCCATCGGCCTTGCCTCACTGGTCAAGAAGCTGGACAAGCACAGCGATACCTACGACCTTACCATTGACAAACTGCAGGTATCGGTGCAGCAGCTCGACAGCGTGATCAAGGACATCAGCCATATCCTAGCTGTGCGCGATGCCGGTGGGCTGAGTATGCGCAAGCTGGTGAATTTCCGGGAGGTATGCGAGGAGGTGCTCCTCAACTTTGAAGAGCAGTTGCAGGAGTGCCAGACCCACGTAAGCCTGGAGATTGACGGCAGCTTCCAGCTTCTTTCCATCCGGGCCTACCTATACAGTGTGCTTTATAACCTGGTTTCTAACGCCATTAAGTTCAGGAGGCCCGACCGGCCCTTGGCCCTCCGCATCAAAGTGGAGAAGGACAAACGCGGCTTCGTGCTTACCTTCACGGACAATGGCCTTGGAATGGACATGCACGTGGTGGAGCACCAGCTCTTCAAACTCTACAATCGCTTTCACCCGGAGGTGCAGGGCAAAGGGATTGGCCTGTTTCTGGTAAAAACGCAGGTAGAGTCGTTAGGAGGCAAAATTGTGGTGGACAGTGCCCCGCAGGTAGGCACTACTTTTAAAATATTACTGGGGATGAAGCATGTATAGCAAAATAGTGATTGTGGATGATGACGAGGTGAGCACCTTCCTGACGGAGGCAACCTTAGCCGAGGAGAAGTTTGCCGACGCGTATGAGTGCTTTCTGTCCGGTGCAGAGGCCCTGGCCAGCCTTATCCCTATCCTGGAGGGAAAGAGCAGTGCGACAATGCCCGACCTCATCCTGCTGGACTTGAACATGCCCCACGTCAGTGGCTGGGATTTCCTGGACTCGCTGTTGCCCTACGCCAGCAAGCTGCAGCAGGTATGCCGTATTTACATTTTGTCTTCGTCGGTGGATGAGGCAGAAATGGCGCGTGCCCAGGAAAACGAATTGGTCTCCGGGTTTCTGCACAAACCCTTGCTCGACGATAGCATCCAGCTGCTCCGGCAAGCCTGCGATGAAACTGGTTGATTAGGTTTCTGAACGCAGCACCCGAGCGCGCGTATACGTTTGAAACTTCTACTAAACGAAATCACTGAAATGGAGATTATACATGACGAAGAGGACCTGCGCTTTTACGCAATGGTTGGCGGGGATGAAGCAGAATTAACCTACACTTACCCCGAAATTGGGGTGATGGACCTGGACCATACCTTTGTGCCAGAAGACAACAGGGGCAACGGACTAGCCGATGAACTGGTGAAAAACGGCCTGGAGTATGCCAAGTCCAAGAATTACCAGATTGTGCCCTCCTGCCCGGTGGTGGAGGCCTACATCAAGCGCCACCCGGAATACAAGGAACTGGTACAGCCTGAATAAGCAATGCTATTTATAAGAATCAGCAAAAACCGCTGTTCGCCTTACCGGGCTGGCAGCGGTTTTTGCTTTCTGGCTCTTCCCTCCGTTACTCCTTTCCGGCTTCGCCACAAAAGCTGTTTGGCATAGCCGTTGCAATGGCTTACTTTAGCGATGAAAATTGTCTCTAACTATACGGCGGCACTTTCATCGATTTTGTTAAAACAAGCTGCTCTACTCCTCCTATGATTCAGAAATCAACTAAAAAACTGCTTCCCCTCCTGCTGCTTTCTATAGTAGTTATAGCCGGTGGTGCGCACCAGGTGCAGGCGCAGACACAGTTCACACAGCAAGACACGCTGCGCGGCAGCATCACCCCGGAGCGTGCCTGGTGGGACCTCACCTATTACCATCTAAACATCGCTGTAAACCCTGCCGACAGCACCGTGAAAGGGGTAAACACCATCGCTTATAAGGTGCTGGGACCGCAGCAGCGCATGCAAATAGACCTGCAACCACCTATGCGTCTTGAGAAGGTCATGCAGCGCGGCCAACAGTTACAAGTACAGCAAAACGGAAACGCATATTTTGTGCAGTTGCCCCCACAGCGCATAGGCCAACACGACAGCGTACAGGTATACTATGGGGGAAAGCCCCAGGTAAGCCAGAACCCGCCCTGGAGCGGCGGCCTGACGTGGCGAAAAGACAGCAAGGGCAAGCCTTTCGTCGCTACTTCGTGCCAGGGAGACGGAGCAAGCCTTTGGTGGCCCTGCAAAGACCACATGTATGACGAGCCAGACAGCATGAAAATAAGCGTGCGGGTGCCAGAAGGTTTAATGGACGTATCCAACGGGCGACTGCTTGGTACTACCAAACATCCGGACGGGTCCAACACTTTCCATTGGTTCGTGAGCAACCCCATCAACAGCTACGGTGTGAACGTGAACCTGGCTGACTATGTGCATTTCGGCGAAAAATACGCAGGAGAAAAAGGCACGTTGGACTGCGACTATTATGTACTGCCCGAAAACCTGGAGAAAGCCAGAAAACAATTCAAAGACGTGCCGCGCATGCTCCAGGCATTTGAGCATTGGTTTGGCCCTTACCCGTTTTATGAGGACAGTTACAAACTGGTAGAGGTGCCATACCTGGGTATGGAGCACCAAAGCTCGGTGACTTACGGGAACGGGTACCAAAACGGCTACAAGGGCCGCGACCTTAGCAGCACTGGCTGGGGCAAGAAGTTCGATTATATTATCATCCATGAATCGGGCCACGAGTGGTTCGCCAACAACATCACGTACCAGGACATTGCCGACATGTGGATTCACGAGAGCTTCACTACCTATTCCGAAAACCTTTTCCTGGATTATCATTACGGCAAAGAGGCCGCTGCTGACTACGTGATTGGTCAGCGGAAACTGGTGCGCAACGACGAGCCCATTATTGGGCACTACAGCGTAAACCACAGTGGCTCCGGCGACATGTACTTTAAAGGGGCCAACATGCTGCATACCCTACGCCAGCTTGTGCAGGACGATGCAAAATGGCGCAGCATCCTGCGCGGCCTCAACAAGGACTTCTATCACCAGACGGTGACCACTGCCCAGATCGAAAACTACCTGAGCGAGCACATAGGCCGTAACCTTACCCCTGTTTTCGATCAGTACCTGCGCGATGTGCGCATCCCTGAATTAGCGTACTATACCGATGGCAAGCAGTTATACTACCGTTGGGCTAATAGCGTGGCGGATTTTGACATGCCCGTGAAAGTGCGCCTGGACGGCAAGGAAAAATGGCTGGAGCCAACCACCAAATGGCAGCACCTGCCAGGCGTTGGCAAAAAAACCAAGCTGGAAGTAGACCGCAACTTTTACGTGCAGGCTTCACAGCAAGCATCTCGTTAAATCTATACCTCAAACGGCTGCATGCCAAAGGATCATTGGCTTAACTTATGCATGCTTGCGATGAGTGGATTTTATGCTTGAGCGGATGAATAAAGCACTATTTTAAAGGGATTTATACGTAAAGAATGCCTTTCGCCTGGTAATCAGGGGTAGGCACGCGTATAGTGTAAAAGGCTTGTATTATGCTGGTTGCGTTGTAGATTTTGGTTGGTTTAATTCTTTTGTCAGTCAACCCAATAACAGCGAACGTACAGGCACTTGTTTAATTGATAAGAGAGGGGCATCACAAATGGGTGCTTGTGGTTCCCCTCCTTTTACAGCTTCAGACACCTTGCGGTGTGTCGAAAATTTTCCCTTAAAAAGCCCTTCTCGCTACTTCCCTCCCTATCAGGCAACTTTTATATCGGCCTGGGGCAGGACGGTATACCCCATTCATTTCTCGCTAATTTTAATCTTTGTTATGTCACAGGAGGTATCGGCGTGTCTATTTTTATACCATCGGAACTTCTGTAGAAACGCGTGGTTGGATGGGCAAACTGTATGTTGGGCGTTGCCAGAAACTGGGTCAGTACATCCTCCCAGATTTGGTGGGTGCTCTGCCTGCGCCGTACCAGGGCACACAGGTAGCGCAGCGTAAACTGTATACCGTGCTCGTTGGCGGTTGTGTATACTATGGGCTGTAAATCCTCATAGAAGATAAGGTGCCGCTGCGATTGCCGTTTCACCTGTTGCTGCGCCTTCTCGCTGAGCTGTTCTGCATGGCGCTGCACAATCTCTTCCAGTAGTTGCTTGGCATGCCGCCAGTTGCTCTCGAATGTGATGCAGACGGGTATTTCGTGCCATACAAACGGGAAACCGTAGTTGTAATTGGCCAAGGGCACCGTAAACAACCGGGAGTTTGGCACGTGCACTGTCCGGCCGGTGGCCTGATCGGCATCTACCCAGCCCCTGATCTCGTTCAGCGTGAACTGGAACAGCCCAATGTCGATCACATCGCCAGCCACCTCGCCGATCTGTATCCGGTCCCCGATGCGAAGGGGCCGCTTCCAGAGCACGAACAGCCACCCTGCCATGTTCAGGAGAGGCTCGCGCAAAGCCAGCACCAATCCAGCTGACAACAGGCCTAAAAACGTAGCGATCGACTCAAAGCCATTGAACCACACATTGGAGAGCAATAAAATTGCTAAGCCCGTCGCAACGTAGTTTGTGAACCGCCGCCATTGGTACTGCTTCCGAAGATCCTGCTCCCGTTTAAAAATCGCCCACAAGAACAGCTTGGCCAACACGAACAGAACTGTTATTACAAGCAGGGAATAGAGCAGGTCCCCGTAAAATTCGGACGACAAACCCGTGGTGCTCTCCAGCCATTGTTTTAATTTGTGCATCACACTGTTTTAGCCTCTGCTTACGAAAATTCTGCCAATTAATGTTCCGGCTAAAGTGCGGACTCACCAGGGTTTCATTCCGATAAAAGCAATAATCAGCGATTGGAGGTCTATAATTGGTAATTCTGCTATAAAGCATTTAAATTGAGCCCGAATCTGCAGGGAAGAGAATTGTGTGGTTAAAGGGAGGGCTCACTTCGCTTGATTTCCAACAAAATATTACCATTTAAAACCTGTAGCCAGACAGGTACTTTGTGAAGCAGCCATCGAGCAAATATGGCGCTGTGAACATGTAACTTGTTTGCAGCATTAGACAGAATTACGAAACGCAATTATACACTCTAAAATCATTAGCTAATTATTATGGCCGGAATCACGCAACAAGCCCAAAAGGAATACACCGCCGCACCCGCGCGCAACTACGGCGGCCCTTTGGTGATCGTAACCATCCTGTTCTTTATGTGGGGCTTTATCACCTGCATGAACGACATCCTCATTCCAAAGCTTCAGTTGGTCTTTACGCTGAACAACCTGCAGGCAATGCTGATCCAGACGGCATTTTTCGGGGCCTATTTTATCGTTTCGCTGCTTTACTTCGTTTTTTCGATTACCAAAGGCGACCCTATTCAGAAAATAGGGTATAAAAACGGTATTATCATCGGCTTGATAGTAGCTGCCATCGGGTGTGCTCTTTTCTTACCGGCAGCCAGCCTGCTGAGCTACAATTTCTTCCTGTTGGCGCTATTCATCCTGGCTTCGGGCATCACCATCCTTCAGATTGCCGCGAACCCCTATGTGGCCGTGCTCGGCCCTCCGGAGGGAGCTGCCAGCCGCCTGAACATGACGCAGGCCCTGAACTCCCTGGGCACCACGGTAGCGCCTATTATTGGGGGCTACCTGATTTTTGAAGGCGTAAACGCAGCGCAGGGAAACTCCGCAGACTCCGTTAAACTGCCTTACCTTGGGTTGGCTGGTGCGTTGCTGGCCATCGCCGTCCTGATTAAATTAGCAAAGCTCCCGCGCATCCAGAGTGATGGGGACGAATTAGCGGCGCCGGGCGCGGGTGCCCTGAAGTACCGCCACCTGGTGCTGGGTATCGTTTGTATCTTTATGTATGTGGGTGGCGAGGTAGCCATCGGCAGTATGCTCATCAACTTTTTCAGGCTCCCGCACATTGCTGGCCTGGACGAGACAGAGGCAGGACATTACCTGGCCTTTTACTGGGGCGGTGCCATGGTGGGTCGTTTCTTTGGTGCTGTGGCTTTGGCGCAGTTTAACAAAACCAGCAACAAGTACTTGATTATCGGCCTGATTGCCGCAGTGGCTTTTGTGGTGATGTTCTCGGTATACGGACTGACAGAGGCGCTTATTGCCCTCGGCCTGATTGCCCTGAACTTCGTTGTGCTGCTGCTGGGTAAGTTTATACCAAGCCGCACGTTGGGCTTCTTCGCGACTGCCGTTATCGGACTGCTGCTGCTGACTACCTTTGCTGAGGGCTCTGTGGCGATGTGGTCTGTAATAGCCATTGGCTTATTCAACTCCATCATGTTCCCAACTATCTTCACCCTAGCTATTGAAGGATTAGGTATAAATACCAGCCAAGGCTCTTCGCTGCTGGTAATGGCTATTGTAGGGGGCGCCATTATACCGCCGCTGCAAGGCCTGGTAGCCGACGTGACGGGTAACTTACAGCTGTCTTTCCTGGTACCGATGTTATGCTATGCGTATATTATGTACTATGGCTTTTTCGGATCGAAAATAACGCAGAAAACAGCATAGCTTCAGCTTTGAGTATTGCAGAAATGGGTAGTCAGGCATGCGCTGGCTACCCTTTTTCTTTTGCTAGGAACAACTCTTGAATGGAATGGCAAGACATAGGGATTTAACCCTAAAGGTAAGCTGCGGGTTAGCGAAACCAGCGGCGGACTTGTTTGCCCTCAGGGATACCATCACCTAAAGCGCCTAAAAGGAGACTGAAACAGCCTTAAAATAAACAGGTATCAGAAAGCCTTAAATGCTATTTTTGCAATCTATACCTTAGCTCAGGCTTCATGAATCTTCGAATCTTCCTCCTCACTATCACGCTACTAACTGTCATCATGCCTACCAGCAACGCCCAGCAACAGCCCCAAAAACTCATCACCTGGCAACAGATAGCAGACCTGCCAGTGCCACAACCCGATCAAGTGGTGGCATACGGTCCGGATTCGCTGCAGTTCGGCGAGTTACGTTTGCCTTCAGGTCAGGGTCCTTTTCCGGTGGTAGTGGTGGTGCACGGGGGGTGCTGGCTTTCTGCATACGACCGCACGTACATGGCCCACCTGAGCCAGGCGCTCACCACAAATGGCTATGCCACCTGGAACCTCGAGTTCAGGCGCGTGGGCGATGTGGGCGGCGGCTGGCCCGGCACTTTTCTGGATGTGGCACAGGGCACTGACTATGTCCGGGAACTGGCAAAAAACTATCCATTGGATAAAAAAAATGTAGTGGTGCTGGGGCATTCAGCCGGCGGACACCTGGGTTTATGGTTGGCAGCCCGGCACAATCTGCCTCGCACAAGCCCGTTATACATCAAAAAACCACTGAAGCTGAAAGGTGTGGTATCGTTGGCAGGCATAACCGACCTTGCTACCTATAGCCAGCAAGCAGGGAGTTGCAACAGCGCCGTACCGCAGTTAATGGAAGGCATGCCTTCGGAACAGGCTGCCCGATATGCCGATGGTTCCCCTATTCAATTACTTCCGCTTAAGGCCCTAACAAGGCTGATACAAGGCGCCTTAGACCCGATTGTACCTGTCAGTCAGAGCAGTGACTTTGTAGAGAAAGCCAGAAAACATGGGGATGACGCAGCGCTGATAGTATTGCCCAACGCAGGCCACTTCGATCTGGTGGCGCCACAATCGCCTGTACAAGCGCAAGTATTGCAGGAAGTGCGCTTGCTTTTTCAATCGAGGTAATTCCCTCCTCACATTTCTCAGTTTTAAATGGCCCTCCTTACGTGTAGCAGGGCCATTTTAGTTAATATCCCGCCTTTCATTGGTTCTCAAACCAATATACTTAACATAATTAATGCACTTTATATTTTTAGATGTGTAGTATACTATAATTAATTGATCGTACCCAAACAACTCTTAAATATTTTTTTTAAACCTAAAAGGGTATTTAATTAAAAAAATATCAATCAAAACTTTACATTAAATTGATTTTAGCAATAAATTAGAGGTTTAAATAACTATCCGAAAACAAACTAGTGCCGATTATAACTTTCTTGTTTCAACATTTATTTTCCCATGACCAAAGAATTATCTAAAATCCCTTTTCTGCTGCTGTTTCTAGTTGTGTGCTTAACATTTATAGTACCCTCGCTGCCGAGTGCTGAAAGCACTGCCGACATAGATGGCGCAGACACAGCCTGGATGCTGACAGCTACTGCTTTGGTTTTGATCATGACGCCGGGCCTTGCCTTCTTCTATGGCGGTATGGTGCGCAAGAAACATGTGCTGTCCACCATGTTGCAGAGCTTTATCTGTATGGCAATCGTAACCGTTATTTGGATCGTATTTGGTTTCAGCCTGGCTTTCGGCGATTCATTTGGCGGCATCATCGGTAACCCTGCCACCTTCTTTATGATGCGTGGCGTGATCGATGGCGCCCCCTGGCCTTCAGCCCCTACCATTCCGTTGCTGCTTTTTGCCATGTTCCAGCTGAAGTTCGCAATCATAACCCCCGCCCTTATCACAGGGGCATTTGCAGAGCGCATTCGCTTTATCTCCTATACCGTTTTTATCGGCCTTTTTTTCGTGTTCATCTACGCACCGTTGGCGCACGCTACCTGGCACCCGGACGGTTTGCTGCTCAAATTCGGCGTGCTTGACTTCGCAGGGGGAACGGTGGTGCACATGTCAGCGGGGTGGGCGGCCCTGGCTTCTGCCATATACCTGAAACGCCGCCACGATGCCAGCCACCACAAACCAGCGCACATTCCATACGTATTGCTCGGCACAGGGCTTTTGTGGTTTGGCTGGTTTGGGTTTAATGCGGGCTCTGCCATGGGGGCAAACTCACTTGCCGTGGTTGCACTGGCCACTACTACCACAGCCTCTGCCGCTGCGGCGCTTGCCTGGATATTTTTTGATGCCGTGAAAGGCCGCAAGCCCTCTGTGATGGGCACTTGTATAGGCGCTGTTGTTGGGCTGGTGGCTGTAACACCAGCTGCTGGCTTCATAACCATTCCGCATTCCCTGGCCATTGGTGCCATCGCGGCCGTAATCAGCAACCTGGTCGTTGACTGGCGCACCCGCACATCCCTGGACGACACCCTGGATGTTTTCCCTTGCCACGGTGTGGGCGGTATGGTAGGCATGCTACTGACAGGTGTATTCGCCTCGCAGGCCATTAACCCAGCCAACGAAACAGGGAACGGGTTGATCTTCGGAGAAACAAAGCTTTTCCTTGTGCACCTGGCTGCCCTGATCATAGTATCTATTTTTGCATTTTTCGGCTCTTGGGTTCTGCTCAAGATCACAGACATGATCTCCCCGCTTCGGGTGACACAGGGAGAGGAAATCACCGGCCTTGACATTAGCCAACATGATGAGAGCCTGGATGAAACCGAGGAACACACTAGTGCATCAAGTGTTTCACAGAAAGAACTGGCTACCCTGTAAGGCAGTCCGTATAAGAAAGTCCCTTTTTAGTTTATAGTTTAATTCCTTGCCCACACTTGCAGCGTTTAATCGTTAGCAGGTGTGGGTTTTTCTTTGATTAACCTAAGTGCAGTAACAAGCAACTGATAGCTCAATCATAAAAACGTTACTCGTTCTCTACTGAAGCTGCGAACAAAGCTTATAGATAGAATATAGCCGGATTGGCCAAAGCAACGCATCATTCATGAACTTTATCAATGGTTTTGCGCTTTTCGGTTTTAAGCTGCTTAAAGTGGCTTGGGGTAAGGCCAGTTATTTTCTTGAACTGGTTGGAGAGGTGTGCCACGCTGCTATACCCTAGCGTATAGGCAATTTCCTTCAAGCTAAGTTCATTGTAAACAAGCAGTTCTTTCGCCCGTTCGATGCGCTGCAAAATCAGGAATTTCTCGATGGTGAGGCCTTCAAGAGTAGAGAAAAGCTTACTTAGGTAATTATAATCGACACCGATTTTGGTTGAGAGGTAGTCAGACATGTTTGTTGTGAACTCAACCTCCGCTTTTTGGTGAATCAACTCAATGATGGCTACCTTCACCTGCTCAATCAATTTCGTTTTGCGGTCATCTAGCAATTCAAAACCATTGGCCAATAATGTTTCTTGTATGGCATGCATGTGCGGAGTGGTGGGCGCAGCGATTTCCACTTCGCCCAGCTTAACCTGCAGCACCTGTATCCCTAGTTTTGAGATTTCATCAGCAACCACTTTTTTACAGCGGTCGCAAACCATGTTTTTTACATATAACGTGATGCTATCCATTCAGTATAAATAAAAAGGTTATATTCTTGTTATGGCAAAACGAATACTGCAACTAATTGCAGCCCCCATAACAGGGGCTATAACCAGCGTTTTACAGAAAAGTTAATTCTGTTGAAAGCCAATAGTCCTCCAAATTTAGCTAAATTGGCTATTCACTACACTTAATATTATGCCCTTGGACGTGCAACACTTCCTGTACATTTCCTTGGACGAGGAAAATAAATTACTGCATATCAAGTGGCTACGCCCAGTGAGCAGTGAGGAGTACCGGGCGGGTATTCTCTACTCCAAACAACTCGTCTTAGAAAAGCGCATTGAGCGTTGGCTTATTGACTCCCGAAAACTGGATCATATCCTGTTTTCGGACCAGCAATGGATCAAGCGCGAAGTAGCTGTCGGCGTTCGGGAATCTGCTTTACGGAGGCTGGCCCGAGTTTTAAGAGATGATGTATTTAATTATATTTCCTTTGAGAACATGCTTCAGCACATTACCGAGGAACATGGCGCGCCAGTAGAGATCGGACAGTTTTCCTCAGAAGATGCCGCCCTGGACTGGCTATCCATGGATTAGCTCGACTTTAACTCAGTCCTCTATCAGTATTCCCATCTTCCCCTGCCGGTAGTCGCGCATGGCCTGCAAAATCTCTGTTTGGCTGTTCATCACAAACGGCCCCTGCGACACAACGGGTTCTTTGAGCGGCAGGCCTGCCAGCAAAAGCAATTCTGTGGGCTTCCTGGCCGTGAGCGTACAACCCGCCCCATCCAGGTTAAATAGCACAAGTTGGTGCCGTTCTACCGGGCCATACCCTTCCAGGTTTACCTCTCCGCCCAGCACATACAGAAAGGCATTAAAATCTTCGGGTATCGGGAAGCTGTAAGTAGCCTCCGGCTCCATCTGTATGCGCAGGGCCAGAATGGGCGTGGGCGGCTTAATCGGTCCCTGCACATCGTTTAGCTGGCCAGCCACAACTTTTACGGTGATGCGGCCTCCCTCCAAAGCCAAAACCGGTGTATCCTCAGCCTGTAAGGGGATATACTGGGGCTGATTCATCTTATGTGCTTTGGGCAGGTTCACCCAGAGCTGTATGATTTCCTGTACCCCCCCTTGCGCTTCGATGTCGGCGGGAGGCCGCTCGCTGTGCACAATACCGCTGCCCGCCTGCATCCATTGGGTGCCCCCGGCATACACAACGCTGTTGTTGCCCCGCGAGTCACGGTGGTGCACACCGCCTTTATAGATAAACGTTACAGGAGAAAAACCACGGTGCGGGTGCGGTGCGACACCAGAGTGGTGCGGGACGATGCCCTTTGGGAGTTCCTGCTCGATGTGGTGCAGTAGCAGAAAGGGATCGATTGTTTCAACCTGCTGTGTCGGGAACGGCTGCCGCACCGGCATTCCTCCCATGTCTACCAACTCTGCATGTAAAAGCCGCTGTACGGTTCGATTTTTCATAGCTCTAAATCAATAGAAAATGTTACTATTGAATATACGAATCGAACAGGATTTGTATTACCCGACTGTACAGGACTACAGGCTTTAAGAGACAATGCCCTGCAGCACGGCAAACTTGATAAGCGCAGCAGTATTACGGGTATTGGTTTTCTCGAGCAGGTTTTGCCGGTGCGTCTCGATGGTGCGCTTGCTGGTAAAGAGTTTCTCGGATATCTCGACGTTGGTATAGCCCTCTGATATAAGTTGGAGCACCTCCTTTTCGCGGCCCGAGAGGTCTTTTGGCAGTAATTTTAGTTCAGGTAGAGTAGCCAGGGCAGCAGTAGCGCGGCTATTTTTGTAAAGGAGGTCCATGGTAAGGGATGGGCTGATGTATGGCACTCCGGATACAACCAATTGCAGGGCCACAACTAATTCCTGTTTTCCTGTGTTTTTAAGAAGGTAACCATCTGCCCCAGCCTGCATCATACGCTGCATGTAGTGGTGCCCGTCAAACATGGTCAGGATAAGCACTTTCACATGCGGGTATTGCTCCTTCACGGCTTTTAGAGTTTCGAAGCCGTCCATTTCAGGCATATGGATATCCAGCAAAACCACATCGGTGCTAACACTTTGCATAAGCGTTAATAACTCCACACCATTAGCGGCCTGTCCGGCAATTAGTATCTCCTCGCTGCCGGCAAACAACGCTATAACACCTTCTCTAAATAATTTGTGATCATCCGTAAGGATTGTTCTGACCATACTACCTGATTGATAATTAAGTTTGCAGTAATAGATTCGGGTTGATGCCCGGATGCACCTAAACACTTTTTTATATGCGTTTGAAAATCAACTTCTAAGAGGGTTTAATAGAAACCCGCTTTAAAAGTCAATGCGTTAGGGGAGCATACATCAAATAAAGATAAATGTTAATATTAGCTAATATTAAGCCTGCTTGGCACAATCCGTAAAAACCGGAAGCTTTTAAGTATTTGTAGCAGATTTCAACGGAGCATTTGCTCCCATGGCTTACTAAAACAGTTTTCCTGTCCTTTGAGGATCCGCAATGACAGCAAAAATAAAGCGCAGCAACCTTTCGAGTTGCTGCGCTTTGTTTTACTAGGCGGTATAGACTAATAATTCGGGTCTCGGTTCGAATATCCTCCCCTGTCAGAATTAGCGCCATACCTCTCCCGGTAATTCCGCTGTGCGTGATCTTCTCTATCCCTGTCATTATCCTCCCTGTTATGCTGAGGGGTATAATGATGCCCTTCCCGGCCATAACCAAAAGCGCTGTTGCCGTGGTTTGACTGATGTTGCCCCTCGTGCACGTTAAAACCTCCACTCAGGCGGCCGCTACCATAGCCTTGTTGCTGCTGCGCGTAACGTTCGCGCTGCATGTCGCTGCCTCTGTCGTAGTATTCGTCTCTGTTGGAAAAACTCGGGTAGCCATACCCCTGTCGGATATCGTCCAGGGTATGCCTGTCGCCTCTGATATTCTGGTAATACCGGCGCTCCATGGCATCGTCCCGTTGCCGGTAGTTTTCAGCGCGGCGGTTACCCGCGTCGATTTCATAGCTGGAGTCTTCATAGAATTTATCTTCTCTGTCGCGAGGGTGGCTGCTGTGGTAATGGCGCTCGAACTGCTGCTTCAGTTCGTGTGGCCCCCGTCGTTCATGTCGGTCCGGATGGTTATACCCTTCCGGGTCATGCTGGTGCTCAAAATAGTCTGCTCTCATAGGTTTCAGGCTTATAAATTCAAAAAATGCTTCTTTACACATAAACGCATGACCAAAACCATCGGTTATCCCTCACTCCGTTTACCTAACCTATTTTGAATCCTACCGGAACAGCCGCTACTAGCGACCCCCAAAAAAAGGAGGCCAACACATTACGTGCTGGCCTCCTTTTTTAATAATTATTCTAAGGCGTTGCTTAAACCGAGAATTACCAGCCACTTGCCAGCACATCGGCAATGTGCATGGTTTTGATCGGTTTGTTTTGCTTTTGGATGTATGCCTCCAGATGCATCAGGCAACTGCTGTCCGTCGAGACGATGTACTCTGCCCCTGTAGCGATTGCGTTTTCTACTTTCTGCTCGGCCATCGCCGTAGAGATCGCCTCGAATTTAACGGCAAAGGTGCCGCCAAAGCCACAGCAGGTTTCATTGTCTTCCATTTCCACCATTTCCAGGCCAGCCACGTTGCTGAGCAGCGCACGCGGGCCCTCTTTGATGCCGCACTCCCGCAAGCCGCTGCAGGAATCGTGATAGGTGAAACGGCCGGACAGGGCAGCACCCGGTATGTCTGTTACCCCCAGCACATCGGTCAGGAACTCCGTCAGTTCATACACCTTCTTCTGCATCGAGCGGTACTTCACCAATTTAGAAGATTTCACGAAGATGTCCTGGTAAGCATTGCGCACCATGCCCACACAAGAGGCCGATGGTGCTACGATGTAATTAGAGGTCTCATTCGAAAAATCGTCCAGGAACTTGGTGGCCACCTCCCTTGCTTCGTCAAAAAAGCCCGCATTAAAAGCAGGCTGCCCGCAACAGGTTTGGTTGGGGTTATAATTAACCTCGCAGCCCACTTTCTCCAGCACTTTTACCATGTTCATGCCTGTCTCCGGGAAGAGTTGGTCCACAAAGCACGGTATAAAAATATCTACTATAATTCTTCTAGCCATAATCAGGAAAATACAGTCACCGATTGCGCCAGTGCGGCGGCAAACGCTGCTTTGTTGAGGTTCAAATTTAAACCAATATTTTCGAAGTAAGCGATCAAATTTTCAGTTGCCATGTTGCCCGTCAGCTGGTTCGTAGCCATTGGGCACCCGCCATATCCCCGGATAGCGCCATCAAAGCGGCGGCAACCCGCTTTATACGCAGCATCCACTTTTTCGTGCCAGGTAGTGGGGGTGGTATGGAGGTGCGCCCCGAACTCTATGTCCTTGAACGCTGGAATGAGGTGGCCGAAAAGATAAGTGATGTTCTCAGGGTTAGAGACCCCCACAGTGTCAGACAGCGAGATGATCTTTACACCTAACTTGTGTAGTCGCTCCACAAAGCGGATCACGGTGTCTGCATCCCAGGGGTCGTTGTACGGGTTGCCGAAGCCCATAGAGATATAGGTGACAAGCGTCTTGTGGTGGTTCTGGCAGATCTCCTGGATATGGCCGAGCTGCTCCATGGCCTCAGCAATGCTCTTGTTTGTGTTGCGCTGCTGAAAGGTTTCGGACACCGACAGCGGGAAGCCCAGGTAGCTGATCTGCTCATGCTGGGCGGCGTCCTCGGCACCGCGCACGTTCGCCACAATGGCCAGTAATTTTGAGGTGCTTTTCTCCAGGTTAAGGTTGGCCAGCACCTCGGCGGTATCACTCATCTGGGGTATGGCCTTCGGCGACACAAAGCTGCCGAAGTCAATGGTATCGAAGCCTACCTCCAGCAACTGGTTAATGTAGGCAATCTTCGTTTCTGTCGGGATAAAGGCTTCTATGCCTTGCATGGCATCCCGTGGGCACTCGATTATTTTCATGGTTCCTGTTTAGGGCGGTGGCTGGTAACCAAAGATACAAAATAAGCAGGGTATAGGTTTTAAAATATGAAATGCTGCCTAACTGCTTCTGGATTAAACAGCTCCTTATATTTCTTTAAGGCGCCATGGTTAAGCGCCACCTCCCTAAGTAGCTTACCCTGCCACAGCCATAGCCTGCTAGCCACACTAAATTATAAAATTCTGGTTTACAACACCTTCTCTACCGATCCAATACAGCTTACGTACAAAGAGATATGCTCCTCTCATGCAAGGCTGCTTACTGTAACGCTAAGATCTTAACCCTGCACGTCTATGCCTATAATATATACCCCTGCCCCACAGGCTCAGTTCAACGAACCCGATGCGCAGCGTTATCCACAGCTTTTGCAGCAGCAGCGCGCCTTCTTTGCCACAGGCACAACCCTTGCCGTTAAATTTAGACAGCAGCAACTCGACTTGCTCAAACAGGCCATCCGGAGAAACGTAACCCCCCTGACCGAAGCGCTCTATGCCGACCTGCGCAAACCGGCCTACGAGTCGCTCAGCACGGAGATTGACTTTGTTGAGCAGGAACTGAGCTTGGTGCGGAGGCATCTGGACACCTGGGCTAAACCCAGGCGGGTACAGGAAACGCTGCTAAATTTCCCGGCAACCAGTTTCATTCAGCCCGCTCCATACGGCACCTCCCTTATCATCGGTTCCTGCAGCATGCCCTTCAACCTCCTCTTCACCCCGCTGATTGGCGCCATGGCGGCAGGCAACTGCGTGCTGCTAAAACCCTCTGAAGTGGCTGCCAACGCTGCAAGCGTAATGACCGCGCTGATTCAGGACACCTTTGACGAAGCCTACATCGCCGTGGCCCAGGGTGGTCCCGAACTGGTGCAACAACTGCTCGGGCTGCGTTTCGACCATATCTTTTTTACCGGAAGCAGGCAGGTAGGGCAACTGGTCTTGAAAGCAGCCGCTAACTTCCTTACACCCATTACCCTCGAACTGGGTGGAAAGAGCCCGGTGATTGTCACAGAGGATGCCGATCTGGAACTGGCCGCGCGCCGGATAACCTGGGGAAAGTTCCTGAACGCGGGCCAGACCTGCCTGGCCCCGGATTATGTGCTGGTGCAGGAGCAGGTAAAAGAAGAGCTCCTGCAACTCATAACCCACTGCATAGGCGAATTTTATGGTGAAAACCCGGAACTGAGCCCCGACTACGCCCGCATCATCAGCGATAACCAATACCTCAGGCTTATTAAACTTCTGAAGCAAAACAACATACGGGCAGGCGGCCAGATAAACCGTACCACTCGGTATATCGCCCCAACGCTGCTGGACCATGTTTCGTGGGAGGACCCCGTGATGCAACAGGAGATATTCGGTCCGATCCTTCCTATTTTGCCATACAAATCCCTAAAAGAGGTAATTCAGAAAGTGAATGCGCAGGAAAAGCCCTTGGCTGTGTATTTTTTCTCCTCCAGCAAAAGAAAAAAGCAGGTGGCTTTGCGATGCCTGCATTTCGGGGGATGTTCCCTGAACGATACTTTCTCGCACGCCAACAACCCCTACCTGCCTTTTGGCGGTGTGGGAGCCAGCGGCATGGGCAGCTATCATGGCAAGTATAGCTTCGACGCGTTTTCTTACCGCAAGAGCGTCGTCTCCCGGGGCACCTGGCTCGACTTGCCTTTCCGTTACCCGCCTTACTTAAAGCGCATTCCTATTCTTCACAGAATCCGCCACTGGTTTTAGCCGTAACGCTAGTAATGCCCCACGTGCCTAAATGCAAACCCGTTCTTCCTTATCTGCGTTTTAGTATATATCTAATCAGCTGACATGAAATGCCGTGAGGCCTTGGTCAACTATAACCCTTATTCCCAAACAAAATGGAAAATCTTGTAGAGTACCTGGACGAGTCGTTGGTGCCGCTGGAGGAAAAGATAAAAGACTACCTGGAGGTGGAACGCAACATTCGGTTACTGGAGGTCGAGCTGCTGTCTTTGCAGAGCATCCGAAGCGACTTTGTGCCAGAGGATAGCCGTGACCAACCCAACAGCATCTCCGGCCAACTCAACGACAAAGAACGGCGCCTGAACATGTTGTTAGAGGAATACCATACCCTGCGCCAGGATGTGATCAATATGCTGCCCGAGCAGAATAAATTCTTTGAGCTGAACCTGGGGTATGGCCCCAGCATGGTCGGCTACTTCACCATAGACCACGAAACCCGGCAGCCCCTTTCCGAACCAGTCCTTCGTGTGGTACACTAACCACATGTGCCGCCCGCCCAGGCGGCAATTCTTTTTTTAACACAACTAACTTAATCCGTAGCAGGTAACCAACTTCATGGGTTTACTTATACTGTATTTAGCAATTGCCTTATTCTTTTCATTCCTGTGCTCAGTGCTAGAGGCAGTGCTGCTCAGCATCACTCCCTCTTACATCAGCATCATCTCGCAGGAAAACCCCGTTTTAGGCCAGGAACTCCACAAGCTCAAGGAAAACGTTGACAGGCCATTAGCAGCCATCCTGACCCTGAACACCTTCGCCCACACCATTGGCGCCGCGGGCGTGGGTGCACAGGCACAGGTGTTATGGGGCGACGCCTACATCTCTGTCACGTCAACCATCCTTACCCTCATTATCCTGATCTTTTCTGAGATCATACCTAAAACAATCGGTGCCAATCACTGGAAGCAATTGGCTCCTTTTACCAGCCGCATTATCAAAATCCTGATTTACTCTCCGCTATACCCCATTATTGTACTCTCGCAGTTCATCACCAGACGGCTGAAGAAAGACAAACAGCGCAGCGTCCTGAGCCGGGCAGACTTCACGGCTATGGCGGAAATTGGGATAAAGGAGGGGATCTTCAAGAAGAGTGAGTCGCAGATTATCCGCAACATTCTGCGTTTCAACAACATCATGGTACGCCACATCATGACTCCCCGCACAGTGATCGTGGGGGCGCAGGAGGATATGCCGATCATTGACTTTTTCAATAATTTCCCGGACCTGCGTTTTTCGCGCATCCCGGTGTATGGCAAAAACCTGGATGATGTGACGGGTTACGTGCTGAAAGATGAGGTGATGTATGAAATGATTGAAAACAAAGGGCATAAGCCGCTCAAAGCCATCTGCCGGAAAATACCAGTTGTACCCGAGCACATGGCCATACCTGCTTTGTTCAGCCAATTGATTGAGCGAAAAGATCAGATCGCGCTGGTGGTGGATGAATACGGGGGCACGGCGGGGCTAATCAGTGTGGAGGATATTGTGGAGACGCTGCTCGGTATGGAGATCATCGATGAACTGGACCAGATTGCAGACCTACAGACCTGGGCACGCAACAATTGGGAAAAACGTGCCCGCCGCCTCGGCTTTAAAACCGAAAACTAACCATGCACTCCTTAGCCTTTCAGAAGGTAAACAGCACCGCTCAGCCTGAGTTCATAACGCTGCAACCTTTCTATGGGCAATCATTCCCTGAGAAGGAGCGGCGGGATTTTGGGCAGTTAGGACAGTTACTGTCACCCCCCGAAATGCACCTGTTAACAGCTTATGCAGAAAGTGGCCTGGCAGAAATGTATGTCTACTGGCAACTTTCCGGATGCTGTTTTCTGGAACACCTGGCGGTGGCCCCACAGTTACGCGGGCAAGGAATCGGCACCCGTTTGATGCAGCACCTGGCCCGCCAAGTCTCAGGCTCCGGCATTGTGCTGGAAGTGGAGCGCCCGCAAACCGGTGTACAGCAACAAAGGGTAAACTTTTATGAGCGCCTTGGCTTTGTGCTCCACCCTCAGCTAGATTACCATCAACCGCCCTACCGCACAGGGCACTCCCCGGTGCCGCTTTTTCTCATGTCCTCCCCCGCCCTGGGCACCTTGGATGAGGTGCAAACCACGGCGGCCCTTATTGCACAGGAGGTATACAGGAGGCACCAGTAGAACAAACTGATTATCAGCTTAAATAGGAATAGTTTGATATTCGAAATTTGAAAAAGCGGGCAACCTACCTTTTGTGCTCCGGTTACAAAAGCTTATCTTGTGCATCAGTAAAAGCCCGTGATTGGCTTATTCTCAGCCCAAATCGAACAGTTACCGCAGCACATGGCACAACTCTTAATCCGGAAACCAGCGCAGGAGGCACTGCCTACGCCGCTCTCGCTCCACCAACTGCACCAGCAGATAAAGGAGGAGCTGGAACTTGCGTTCCCGGATAGCTATTGGGTGGTGGCAGAGGTGTCGCAGGTAACCGTAGACCGCCGTAAAGGACACTGCTACCTGACACTGGTTGACAAGGGCACAGATGCGCGGCAGATGCTGGCACAAGCCCGCGCAACGATCTGGGGCTCGCGTTACCAAATGCTAGGCCGCTATTTCGAGGAAAAGACGGGGCAGCCGCTCAAAGCCGGGCTTAAGATACTTTTCCAGGCCTCGGTGCGCTTCCATGAGTTGTATGGCCTAAGCCTGGACATTGTAAACCTAGACCCCAACTACACCCTCGGCGACCTGGCACGGCAACGGCAGGAAACCCTGCAGCGGCTGGAAAAGGAAGGACTGTTGGAGCGGAACAAACACCTGCAGCTCCCCATGGTGCCGCAACGACTGGCAGTAATCTCTTCTGCCACCGCGGCAGGCTACCAGGATTTTGTGCACCAGCTCCAGCATAACAGTTATGGTTACTCCTTTCACATCACCTTGTTCCCGGCCACAGTGCAGGGCAACGACGCGCCTGCCTCGGTAAAGCAAGCCATGCTTTTGGCAGTCAGGCAGCAGCAGCAGTTCGATGCCATTGTGCTGATACGGGGCGGAGGATCTCAGACGGACCTGAGCTGCTTCGACGATTATGCCATTGCCGCTGCCATCGGACACTCGCCGCTGCCCGTGCTGACCGGCATTGGCCATGAGCGCGACGAGAGTATTGCAGATATCGTTGCGCATACCCGACTGAAAACGCCTACGGCAGTGGCCAACTTCCTGATCGATGCCTTTCACACCTCAGAGGAGCGGGCGGAGAGCCTGTACGACAGCATCCGAATGTTTTCGGCGCAACAGCTTAAACTCACGAACGATGCCTTGGAGCGATTAATCCTGCGCTTTACCAACCAGACGAAAGAGCTGCTACAAACCAGCAAAGACAAGCTGGAAGTATCATCAAGGTCGCTCCTGCTGAAACCCAAGTCTTACCTGGAAACACAACGGCATCATTTAAGCGACCTCGACAAAGACCTGTATGCACACACCCGGGATCTGTTACATGAACGGCAGCGCCTGTTACAGGAATTGTCGGTATGCGTGGAGGGCAAGAGCCAGCGCTACCTGCACATGAAAGAGCATGAGCTAAACAACCTGGTGCATTGCATCGATAATGAGGCAAAGGATCGGGTGCAGCGAAAGCAATTGCAGTTTAACAACTGCAGCAGTCGGATTGAGTTCTCTACCCGGAAAAAGATGCAGCACGAACATCACCGGATAAAGCTGTTTGAAATGAGTACGGAGGCCAATAACCCGGAACGTTTGTTGCTGCGCGGTTATACCCTTACGTTGGTGAACGGCAAGATCACCAAGAGCATCAAAAACATTCAGAACGGAGACGTAATCGAAACGAAAATGCAGGACGGCACGCTGCACAGTATGGTTGTAACTATAGATGAAGATGACAAATAAAGACCTTAATAACCTATCTTACCGCGAAGCCACACAGGAGCTGGAGGAGATTTTGCGGGCCATCGAAAACGACTCGGTGGATGTAGACGAGCTGACACAGAAAGTCCAGCGTTCGTCTCAGCTGATTAAACTTTGCAAGGAAAAGCTGCGCAGCGCCGAAAAGGCAATTGACCAGGTTTTCAACGAGGAGAACTGCGAAACGCCACAGGCTGGCACGGCCAAAGGGCAAGAAGCAAGACCCGCCGGAAACAGCAATACCCTTTTTTAAACAGGTAGCCCACTAAAACAAGGAAGGCCGATATTATGACAATATCGGCCTTCCTTGTTTTAGTGGGCTTGACTCTCTATTAACCTGTCATTAGTGCACCCGGCGATTGCTCCTGCCGTTTGCGGGCCTGCACCAGTCTTGCCAGGGTCTGGCGCGCCTCATCGCAGGTATCTACGTGGTACTTAGCTACCGAATAGGTATTGCCCACTTTGATGGTATAAGCTTCTCGCGGCATTGCCTTGAAGATATCCTCATCGCCCCAATCGTCACCGAGCGCCATCACGAATTTGTGCGGGAACTTGGTAAGCCAGTAGCTGGATGCCTTTCCTTTGCTGATTTCCTGGGCCTTAATCTCTACCGACATTTGCCCATCCAGCACCTGCAGGTTACTGTTCGAAGCAATAAAATTAAGGTGGTTCACCAACTCACGGGCACGCATTTCGCCTAAACCTGTTTCTACGCGGCGGTAATGCCAAACCAGCGAATACTCTTTCTCTTCGATGAAGGAAGCCGGTGTGCGGTCAACATAAAGGTCCAGTATCAAACGGATGTCCTTCTTCCAGTCGTCCATCAGGCTAAGCATAGTTTGCCATCCGGTGCCACGCTGTTTAATCCATACCCCGTGTTCTGCAATGATATCGATGTTTAGTTCGCCCAGCCAATCCTGCATGGTTGCTTTCTCGCGGCTACTCACCACCACTACCCTGTTCTTAGTATCCTTGCTCAGTTCGCTCAACAGCTCCAGCAAGGCATCATCCGGACGAGCCATTAACGGGCGGTTGCGGAAGTCCACCAGGCCTCCGTCATACTCCAGAAAGAACAGGCGTGAGCTGGCCGAATCGTAGGCGTTGTTCATTTCCAGAATAGTGGCTTCATCAAGGTATGAGGTAGCCAACGACATCTGCTTGATCTTCACGTAGGAGAGGCGATCCATGAACATGCTCACCCAATGGTGAATGTTGTAGCGCTGCAGCGACTCTTGCATGTTGTTCATACGCTCTATCTGCTGCTCCTCTGGCATGGTCAGGGCAGTATAGATAGTCTCCACCATCTGGTTAATATCGTTCGGGTTGATGATGAGCGCGTCGGAAAGTTCCTTAGAGGCACCTGCCATCTCACTCAAAATCAGTACGCCTTTCTGGTCAAGCTTGCTGGCTACATACTCTTTGCACACCAGGTTCATACCATCGCGCATTGGCGTTACCAAAGCCACATCGGCCATGCGATAGAAGGCAGACAGTGTTTCGAGTGGGTATGAGCGGTAGAAGTATTGGATTGGGTTCCAGCTGATGCGGCTGTACTTACCGTTGATCCGCCCAACCAATTCGTCCACCTCTTCTTTCAGTTCTTTGTATTTCTCTACCGCGTCACGGCTTGGCACCACCAGCATCAGCAAAGTTACGCGCTCATGAAACTCAGGATATTTATCCAGGAAAAGCTCAAACGCCTTCAGGCGCTGGGCGATGCCCTTAGAGTAATCCAGCCGGTCGATCGACAAGACCACTTTCTCGGCATTCAGGTTCCCTCTGTAAATATGTTCTCGTTTGATGACCTCATCCTCAGCCGCCGTCTGGCTGTACTTCTCATAGTCTATACCCATCGGGAAAGAATCCACGAGCAGCGAACGGGTGCTGGTGTTAATCCAGCCGTGCATGCTGCCGTAGCCTACCAGGCGGTTCACAGAACTCAGAAAGTGGCGCATGTCATCGTAGGTATGGAAGCCCACCAGGTCAGAGCCGAGCATTCCTTCCAGCAGTTCCTTACGCCATGGCAACAAGCGAAACACCTCATAAGACGGGAAAGGAATATGCTGGAAAAATCCGATGGTGCTGTTCGGGAGTTTCTCGCGCAGCATACTCGGCAACAGCAGTAACTGGTAGTCATGTACCCAAATCGTATCCTCGGGGCCAGCCTGTGCCACAACAGCCTCACAGTATTTCTGGTTAACCTCCACATAGGTTTCCCAGAGCTGCTGGTTATAGATGGCATATTGGCTAAAGTAGTGAAAAGTAGGCCACAGCGTTTCGTTGCTGAAGCCCTCGTAAAACTCCTTGATCTCGTTTTCGGTCAGGAAGACGGGTTGCATGCTTTCAGGACGCAGGTCTTTGCTGATCTGGTCCTGCATCTTCTTGTCATCTACCACCATACCAGGCCAGCCAATCCACAAATTGTCTCCCTGCTTATAGATAGAGCCAAGGCCGGTTGCTAATCCGCCTTCACTGGTTTTATACTGTAGTTCACCCTCCTTCTCTTGCAGTTTAACAGGAAGCCTATTGGATACAATGATCAGTTTTGCCATGTGTTATGGTTCTTTTTTTAAGGGCTTTTACAGGTTACGCATTTGGTGCAATGGCGCATTCAACAAAGCCGCTTTAATTCCAAATTCTAAATGTTCGGGTTGGACTCAATTTCTTATTTTCTCTTACGCAGAAATTGCATTTGCGTTCCATGAGTATATTAAGATAGCTATAATGCAATCCGTGTTAAAAATGCCAGCCGTATGGTTCAAAAAATAACCCGAGCGCACCATCAACAGTAAATTGTTCTCAATACTGTCCCTTCTGTTGCCAATTATTCTAACACATCATAAATATATCAGAATATTTAAACAAACCAAATGAAGAAGATTTTAGACTATGTGCAGCACCTCGACGATTTTGCACTGAGCATAGCTTTTTTGGGGCTTGCCATTCTTATTGGAATTATCGTATGGTATGCACTATTCCGGTTACTGCGCTTCTACAACAAACGCCATAACCCATACCTGGTCAAGTCCTTAACCGAAAACATGGGTCAGCCTCTCGCCTTTTTCCTGCCTCTGCTTTCTGTGTCCATTCTTCTGCCCGGCCTTCTGCTCACCGACAAGCAATTGTTTCTTTTTCGCCGTATCGTCGAGACCCTTAACATTATTGCCTTTGCCTGGATTCTCATAAATCTGACAGACGTGGCCCGCGATATCGTGCGCAGGAAATTTGAGATCGACCAGACGGATAACATGCGTATTCGCAAGCTTTTCACGCAGCTTACTTTCCTGAAGCGGCTAACGGTATCTATCATCGTCTTCATTGCCATTGCCCTTATTTTGCTGACCTTTGAGTCGGTGCGGAAACTGGGCACAGGCTTACTGACCTCGGCAGGTGTGGCAGGTATTGTGATAGGCTTTGCTGCCCAACGCTCCATTGCCAACCTGCTGGCCGGGCTGCAGCTGGCCTTCACGCAGCCCATTCGCATCGATGATGTGCTGGTGGTGGAGGGCGAGTGGGGCCGCGTGGAGGAAATCACGCTGACCTATGTGGTGCTGCGCATCTGGGACAACCGCCGCCTGATCCTTCCGCTCAACTACTTTATCGAGAAGCCTTTCCAGAACTGGACGCGCACCGGCTCCGACCTGCTGGCAACGGTATACCTGTACACTGATTATACCGTACCCATTGATGCCATTCGGGCAGAGCTTGGCCGCATCCTTGACAAAACCGACCTATGGGATCGCCGCGTGTCCGGGTTGCAGGTAACGGACTCCAAGGAACGGACGCTGGAACTGCGGGTGCTGGTGAGCGCTAACAACTCCAGCCTGGCCTGGGACCTGCGTTGCCTTGTGCGCGAAAAACTTATCCTGTTCATCCAATTGAATTACCCCGACGCTTTACCGAAAATCAGGACGGAGCTTACTGGAAGCCATCTCCAAAGCAGAAATTAGCGCTTGATCTTGTTTGTTACGCTTCTATGGAGCCAATACATGAGCAGTGATAATGAACAAAGGACTCGATTGCCGCAGTATCCTAACTACTGCTTCACCTTAAACTTAATAATTTACGATGCGCTTTTTTGATTCAGTAGATCCTTCGGTGATGGAGTGGGTGATTATACCGGCTCTCATTTTCTTTGCCCGTATCTGTGACGTAACACTCGGCACGCTGCGGATTGTGTTTATCTCGAAAGGCAACAAAACGATTGCACCTATCCTGGGTTTCCTGGAAGTACTGATCTGGTTGATTGCCATAACGCAGGTGATGGAAAACCTGAGCAATGTGGCCTCTTACCTGGCGTGGGCGGGCGGCTTTGCCACAGGAAACTTTTTGGGCCTGCGGGTGGAGCAGAAACTAGCCCTGGGCCAGGTGATGGTGCGGGTGATTACGGCAGAGCCAGCCCATACCCTCCTCGAGCAACTCATCGACAAAGGCTACCGCCTCACGAGTGTAGATGCGCAGGGTACCAGAGGCAAAGTCAACCTGCTGTTTATGGTCGTGAAGCGCAAAAAGCTGGATGAGGTGATCGAGATCATCCGCAACTATAACCCACAGGCCTTCTACTCGATAGAAGATGTACGCTCCGTCTCAGAAACAGAACTCACCCCCGACTCAGCCAAAGCAGGCCGGAACATCCGGAAGCTATTTCCGCTCCGGAAAGGTAAATAAGGGGTGTAATAGTTAGACCAATGATTAATGTCATACACCCAGAGCACGGCTTCACTTGTTTGTATAAAAAAAGAGGCGGCAGACCACTATGGTCTGCCGCCTCTTTTTTTATATTTCACTCACTGCTACTGCGCAGCACTCAGTTTGAAGTAAGTCACAGAGAGAGGTGGTAACTTAAGCGTGATGGAAAAATCGCGCCCATGGAACGGCTCCGCTACCGACTGCAGTATAGCCTCGTTGTGCTGATTGCTGCCACCGTAACGGCTATCGTCTGAGTTAAACACCTGCTGCCACTGCCCTTCCAGCGGCACACCAAGGCGGTAATGCTCGTGCAGGGCCGGAGTGAAGTTACAAACCACCAACAAGGTATCGTTCGGGTTATCCGACTTGCGAAGGAAACTCATCACGCTATTGTGCGCGTCGTTGTAATCCACCCACTCAAAACCCCGATGATCAAAGCTGTATGTATACAAAGCCGGTTCCTGCTTGTAGATCGCGTTCAGTTCCCGAACCACATCCTGCACCCCCTGGTGATAACCGTACTGTAACAGATGCCAGTCCAAGCTACCGTCATGGTTCCACTCGCTGCTTTGCCCAATCTCGGCGCCCATAAAGAGCAACTTGGCTCCCGGATGCGCATACATGTAGGCATAGAGCGTGCGGAGGTTAGCAAAACGGGTCCACTCGTCGCCCGGCATTTTCTGTAACAGTGAGCCCTTGCCATGCACCACCTCATCGTGCGAGAGCGGCAGCATAAACTTCTCAGAGAAAGCATACATCATACTGAAGGTGATCTCGCCCTGGTGGTAGCGACGGTAGATGGAATCCTTCGAAAAGTAATCGAGGGTATCGTGCATCCAGCCCATCATCCACTTCATGTCGAAGCCTAAGCCGCCATTCTCTACTTTATCCGACACGCCTGGCCAGGCGGTTGATTCCTCCGCGATGGTTTTCACGTCCGGGAAGCGCTCACGCACGGCTTGGTTAAAGTCTTTCAGGAAGGATATGGCTTCAAGGTTCTCACGCCCGCCATACTCGTTCGGAATCCACTCGCCCGCTTTGCGGCTGTAATCCAGGTAAAGCATGGAAGCCACTGCATCCACGCGCAGTCCATCGGCATGGTACTTGTCCAGCCAGAACAGGGCGTTGCTGATCAGGAAAGAGCGAACCTCGTTTCGGCCGTAATTGAAGATGTAGCTGTTCCAATCCGGGTGGAAGCCCTTGCGCGGGTCAGCGTGCTCAAACAAGTGCGTGCCATCGAAGTAAGCCAGGCCATGCTCATCAGATGGGAAGTGCGACGGTACCCAGTCCATAATCACCCCGATGCCGCGCTGGTGCAGCTTGTCGATCAGGTGCATCAGGTCCTGCGGAGAGCCAAACGTGCTGGCCGGTGCAAAGTAGCCCGTTACCTGGTATCCCCAAGATCCTGCAAATGGGTGGAACATAATAGGCATCAACTCCACATGCGTGAAGCCCATTTTCTCCATATAATCCGGCAGTTCCTCCGCCAATTCACGGTAAGTCAGGGAGCGAAAGCCTTCTTCGACATTGCGCCGCCACGAACCGAGGTGCAATTCGTAGACGCTGTAAGGCTGCGGCTTATCGCTCATCTCCTTTCGGTTGGAGAGCCACTGCGAGTCTTGCCATGCATACTCCAGGTCTGCCACCACAGAGGCAGTGTGCGGAGGCGTTTCGCGGCTCACGGCAAACGGGTCGCTTTTCTCAACATGGTAGAGGTGGTACTGCGATTTGATATGGTACTTGTAGAGCACGCCGGCGCCTACTTGGGGTATAAACCCTTCCCAAATTCCGGAGCCATCCAGGCGTACGTGCAGGCGGTGGCTTTCGCGGTTCCAGCCGTTAAAGTCACCCATCACGGACACCACCTCGGCATTAGGGGCCCAAACAGCAAAGTGGGTTCCCTTCCTGCCATCATGCTCCATAATGTGTGAGCCTAGCTTCTCGTAAAGCGAGAAATGCTTGCCTTCACGGAAAAGGTAAATATCAAAATCGGTAAGTAAACTCGCGTACTGTACTGCTTGCTCCAAAGTATGCTCTGTTGTGCCCGTTTCAGATGGGGCGGTTTCAACCTCAGAAGCTGAGGCTGTTTCCTGATATGGCGCAGCCATGCTCTTTTCGCTGGACTGTTCCGCAGTGCCGCCGTCGGATGCAGGGGGTATGGTGCTTCCCTGTGGCTTTAAAACCACCCGCTCGGTCACCGTTTCGGAGGAGGCAATCGTCACGACAATCCCCTCTTCAGGAGTTGCGGCAGGAGCCTTGCTTTTCCGCCCCGCCTTGGTGGGCTTAGGCGTAGTATCCGTATCCGTTTTTTTGGGTCGGCCACGTTTGGCAGCAACCTTGGGCTTGTTTTCATCGCCTGTGGTTTCCGTTACCGGTGCTCCCATTTCTGCCGTTGACACCTCGGTGCTTTTCTTTCTGCCGCGCTTTGCTGCCGGTTTGGCAGCAGCGTCGTCAGGTGAGGCGGCTGCGGCTGGCTTGCGCCCTCTCTTGGAGGCCGTGTTGCCAGCGCTTTCCGCACCCGTGTCAGCTTGGTTGAATATATCGTTAGTCTCGGTGGTTGTGCTTTCTTTTTTCTTAGCCATTCTTATACTTTTTCATGATGTACTTAATGCCTCTGATGGGGATGAGCACCCAATCCGGACGGTTATTCAATTCATATCCGAGCTCGTAGATGGCCTTCTCCAGCAGGAAGGTGTGCATCAGTATCTCGAAATCCTCTTCTTTTGCCGGCACTATGCCCGAGCCATTTGTCTTGCCCAGGTAATTGTGCATAAAGAAGCCACTGGCGTATTGGTACCACTGCTCCGCCCACGCCTCCAGGTATTCTTGGTCCTCGCGTCGGAGGCCTTCCTGCTGGAACAAGGCATTGTAAGCGGCATAGTGGAACGATCGGATCATACCGGCCACATCGCGCAAGGCAGAGCGCTTCAACCGGCGTTCGCTGAACGAACGGGCGGGCTCCCCTTCAAAGTCGATGATGTAGAAGTCCTTGCCTGTAAACAGGACTTGGCCCAGGTGATAATCGCCATGGGTACGGATCTTCAGGGTATCGATCTTATGAGAGAAAATCATCTTCAGGCGCTCCAGTATCTCCTCGCGCATCTGCAGGACTTCCTGCGCCTCTGCTTTTACGTGCTCCGGCAGGTTTGGCATGTGCTTTTGCAGGCTATCGAAGTTACTGCGCACTAACGACATCAGGGAAGAGTAAAGCGACCGCTGGTAGTGCAGCGAGAACTCTTCCGGTACAAAGTCTTTTTCGCCGCTGATGTTGCCCAGGGCAAGGTGCATTTCGGCGGTACGCTGCCCCAGCAATTCCACGCGCTCTACATGGGCGCCGCCCAGTTGCATCTGTACCTCTTCCGGAATGTCCGCGAAGGCTTGCGGGCGAGCCAGGGAGCTATTGACTTGCTTCACCTTCACCCGGTCCGTCTGCGTCAGTATGCGCTCGTAGAGGCGCTTGAGGGCATCTCCCAGATAGCTCCAGGCATCTCCCTGGTTCGGAACCAGCTCCTGCAGCATCACCAGTACCATCGGCTGCTTGCCATCCTCGTGCTGCTCCAGGGCACCCATAAAGCGCGGCACATGGGCAAACCCAACTTTCTCGGTTAGCATCTGCACCACTTCCACATCCGGATTCATGGCTCTGTCCAGCTTACGGTATACTTTCAGGAATAAAGTATTGTCGAAGATGATAGACGTGTTGCTCTGCTCAGCGGCCAGTATCTTGGAATTGACATGGCCGCCCATGTTGCGCAGTGTCGTAGCCACGCTGCGGTTGCTTAAGCCAATCAGCTCGGCACCTTCATGCCGCAAACGCTTTTTCTTCACCATCAACTGCAACAGGGTTTGTCTGAATTCCTCACTATAGAGGGCATCATACAACACACCTTCCTTGCCGTCAATGGAAACACGGGAAATGATGCTGTTCGGTGAATGGGCACGCAGATCCTCTTCCTGCTCGCCTGTGGCGAAGCTCACCGGCAGTTGGTAAAGTTCCGGAAGGCCTTCGTTGTAGCTCACCTCGATAAAGAGCAGCGATGCGCCTACTTTGGCAAGCGGCAACGGCATGTTGTTCACAATCTGCATGCGCTGCACAGTGCGGGCCTTGCCACCGAACCAGCGCCGCTGGAAGATATACTGAGGCAGCACCTTCGACTCCAGTTCCTTCACGGTCTTCGCGTTTAGGGAAGACTTCAGCGAACTGATCTGCAGGGACTTCTGCCTGGAATCGTGTTCGTGCGTCACCTCCTGGGGCTGCAGCTCCATCCAGTAATAGCCATGGCCGCTCATCGTGAACAGGTATGGCTCGTCCTTCACGTTCGGGAACTTGTTCTTGCTGAACACCTCGACAGGGGTATAGCCCTTGAAATCGTGCAGGTCGAGTTCTACTGCCTCCGGGAAGCGCGACAGGTTCGCGATCACCAGGATGGTCTCGTTCTCATATTCCCTGATAAACGCCAACACTTTGGAGTTTGTAGGCGCGAGGAACTTGATGGTGCCGCGGCCAAAGGCTTTGTAACGCTTGCGCATGTTAATAATGCGGCGCATCCACCAAAGCAGCGAGTTGCTGTTGTGGTTCTGAGTCTCCACGTTAATCGACTCATACTTGTACTCCGGGTCGATGATCACGGGAAGGTACAGGCGCTGCGGGTTGGAGGTTGAGAAACCGGCGTTGCGGTCTTCGTTCCATTGCATCGGTGTGCGCACACCATCGCGGTCACCCAGGTAGTAGTTATCTCCCATCCCGATCTCGTCGCCGTAGTATACCACAGGCGTTCCACGCATCGAGAACAGGAGCACGTTCATTAGCTCTATCTTCGCACGGTCGTTGTTGAGCAACGGGGCCAGACGATGGCGTATACCCAGGTTGATGCGCGCCATCGGGTCTTTGGTGTACACTTTATACATGTAGTCCCGCTCCTCGTCGGTCACCATCTCCAGCGTTAGCTCATCGTGGTTACGCAGGAACATGGCCCACTGGCAAGTTTCCGGAATCTCGGGTGTCTGGTTGAAAATATCGATGATCGGGTACCGGTCTTCCATCTTCACCGACATGAACAGGCGCGGCATGATAGGGAAGTGATAGTTCATGTGGCACTCATCCCCATTACCGAAGTAGGAAGCGGAGTCCTCAGGCCACATGTTGGCTTCTGCCAGCAAAAGCTTGCCCTGGTGCTTGCTGTCTACGTGGGCACGCAGCTTCTTCAGGAAGTCATGCGTTTCCGGCAGGTTCTCGCTGTTGGTGCCTTCGCGCTCAAAAAGGTATGGCACGGCATCCAGACGGAAACCGTCCACACCCAGGTCAAACCAATAATCCAGTACCTTGAACACCTCTTTCTGCACTTCGGGGTTGTCGTAGTTCAGGTCGGGCTGGTGCGAGAAAAAGCGGTGCCAGTAATATTGCTGCGCCTCGGCGTCCCAGGACCAGTTAGACGGCTCATAATCCGTGAAGATGATGCGCACATCCTTGTACTTGGTCGGGTCGTCGCTCCACACGTAAAAGTCTCTGTGCTTCGAGCCTTTCTTGGCTTTGCGGGCACGCTGAAACCAGGGGTGCTGGTCGGAGGTGTGGTTGATCACAAGCTCGGTGATCACCTTCAGGCCCCGGCGATGCGCCTCTTTCACGAAAAGCTTGAAGTCCTGCATGTTGCCATACGACGGGTTGATGCTGTAGTAGTCAGCAATGTCGTAGCCATCATCGCGCAGCGGCGAAGGATAGAAAGGGAGTAACCAGATGGCAGTCACGCCCAGGTCCTCCAGGTAGTCCAGCTTTTGCATCAGGCCCTTAAAATCGCCGATACCGTCGCCGTTACCGTCTTTAAAGGCTTTGATGTGCAGTTCGTAAATGATGGCGTCTTTATACCAATGGATGTTGTCGTCTAACAGGATTTTCTCGTCTGACATATTGTGTGGTCGAATGGGGTTTAGCTTATTCGTTGATGTTTGAAGGTAACCAGTTGTCGTCTAGATTATCGTGGCCCATACCGGTGTTGGCTTCCTCTACACGCAGCACGTGCACCGGCATCTCATGCGGCCGAAGCTCCACATAGTTCCACTCGCCCGTCCAGGTATACTTGCGCTCGGTCAGCAGGTCGTGCACCAGGTACTGCTGGTCAGGAGCCAGATTGAGTTTGGCGAGCGGCACCTGCACCCAGCCCGCTTTGGTCTGGTTCGGGTCGAGGTTCACGACCACGATAATTCTGTTTTTATAGTCGCTGCTCCACTTGCTGTAGGATAGCAATGCCGGGTTGTCGGTTGCGCTAAAGGCAATGTTCCAGGTGGTCTGCAGCGCCGGGTTTACTTTCCGGATCTTGTTGATGAGTGTGATCACCTCGCGTATCTTCGTCAGCTTGCCCCAGTCCCAATGCTTGATCTCATACTTCTCAGAATCCAGGTATTCTTCTTTTCCGGGAACGGGTGTGGCTATGCCAAACTCATACACCGGCCCGTATAAACCGTAGTTAGAGGACAGCGTGGCGGCCATTACCAGGCGCGTGATGTGCGTCGGTTCGCCTCCTTCCTGCAGGGCAACGGGGTTGATGTCCGGGGTATTCGGCCAGAAGTTCGGACGGAAATACTCCCGCAGCTCAGTTTGCGTGAGCTCGGTCATGTACTCTTTCAACTCCTCAGCGGAGTTGCGCCAGGTGTAATAGGTGTAGGATTGCGTAAAGCCCAATTTTGCCAGGCGCTCCATCACCCGAGGCCGCGTAAAGGCCTCTGCCAGGAAGATGATCTCCGGATGTTTCCTGTGCAGTTCTGCAATCACCCATTCCCAGAACGCAAATGCCTTGGTATGCGGGTTGTCTACCCGGAAAATGGTTACGCCCTGGTCAATCCAATGCTGCAGCACGCGCTTGAGTTCCTGCCACAGGTTCTGCCAGTCTTCCGTCTCAAAGTTAACGGGCAGCACGTCCTGGTACTTCTTCGGAGGGTTCTCGGCATACTGCACCGTTCCGTCGGGGCGCCACTTAAACCACTGCGGGTGTTCTTTTACATAAGGATGGTCCGGGGAGCACTGAATCGCAAAATCAAGGGCAACTTCAATTCCCTGATCTTTTGCCTGCTGCACGAAGCTCCTGAAATCATCCAAAGTACCTAGCTCAGGCAGGATGGCATCATGGCCACCCTCGGCAGCACCAATCGCCCACGGCGACCCCGGTTCGCCGGGCTCTGAGGAAGGGTTATTGTTTTTTCCTTTTCTAAAGGCGTGTCCGATCGGGTGGATCGGCGGGAGGTAAATCGTATCGAAGCCCATCTCGGCAATGCGCGGCAGCAGGCGCTCGCAGTCTTTAAAGGTGCCGTGCATGCCGGCCTGTTGGGAGGCAGAACGCGGAAAGAACTCATACCAGGCGCTGAAGAGGGCTTTTTTACGCTCCACATCCAGTTGCAGCACTTTCTCATAAGTCGTTACATTCTCGCGGTCGTGGCTGTTGCGCATCAACTCCGACACTTCCTTGCCGGTGGCAATGGCCACGGCATCAGCCTTGGAATGGTTGTGGCGCAGTTCGTGTGCCGCGGCGTAGAGCTGGTTTTTGGTGTCTTCTTCAGAACCGGCGGCTGTTTCCTCAAGCATCTGCGCCCCGATCTGCAACTCTAGGGTTATGTCCTGGTTCGCTTCGAATTTCTTGCTGAGCCCCTTCTGCCAGGTATAGAAATGGTCTACCCACCCTTCAACGGTATACTCATACCTGCCCATGGCGGTGGGTGTGAAAGTTGCACGCCAACGGTCGTTTCCGAGGAACTCCATCGGCACGGTTTCCCAATTGCCTGACTCATTGTTGGTGGTGTTGCGGTACAGTAGCTGTGCTTTCACCTCATCGTGCCCATCCCCGAAAATATCGGCTGTCACGGTCATCTCCTCTCCAACTACCCGCTTTGCAGGAAACCTCCCGCAGTCTATTTCTGGTTTTAAATGCTCAATTACGATGCGTTTTGTTCCTTCGAGTTCTTCCATGTAGTGGTTCTGCTTTTTCAAGTGTAGTTACTGCGCTCCGAAAAATAGGTTGCGGACAATATTCTATTATTCCGGCTATGGCCCAGATTACAACATTATTAATCAAAGGCAATCTAAAAAATCTTTCTATCAGTGTACACTAATTTCCTTACAAAATACACAACCTATTGGCCGGGATGCTAGTTAATACGTGCTGGAAAAAACCCTTGTATGATATGTCAATAGCCAGGAAAGTAGGAGCAGCGTGCAAACAAGGCCACGGCACTACATTCACCGTATGGGCCCCGAAGGCTGACACGGTGGAGGTAGCGTTTGAGAAACCACAACGGGAAAGGGCTGCCATGCAGCGGGAAGCCTTCGGGTATTGGACGGTTTTGGTAGAGGAAGCTGCCCCTGGGGATCTTTACAAATTTGTGTTAAACGGGGAAACAGCGCGCCCTGACCCTGCTTCGCAGCACCAACCGGGTGGGGTGCATGCCGCCTCCGCCGTGGTGGACCATGACGTGTTTAACTGGACGGACCAGCAATGGAAAGGGCTGCCGCTGGAGCAGCTGATCATTTATGAATTGCACGTGGGTACGTTCACGGACGAGGGTACTTTTGAGGGTGTGATCGATAAATTGCCAGAGCTGAAAGAGCTTGGTATCACCGCCATCGAGCTAATGCCCATTGCCCAATTTCCGGGTAGCCGCAACTGGGGATACGACGGCGTATACCCCTTCGCGGCCCAGAACAGCTACGGTGGCCCGCAAGGTTTGAAAAACTTGGTGAACGCTTGCCACGAGCAGGGCATTGCGGTGGTGCTGGACGTGGTGTACAACCATATGGGGCCCGAAGGAAACTACCTGAACGACTTCGGCCCTTACTTCACGCACCGTTACAACACCCCGTGGGGCGATGCCCTGAATTTTGACGATGCCTTCTCTGACCACGTCCGTAATTTCTTCCTGCAGAATGTGCTGATGTGGCTCCGTGACTTCCATGTAGATGCCCTGCGGCTGGATGCCGTGCACGCCATTTACGACATGGGCGCGAAGCACTTTTTACAGGAAATGCGGGAGCAGGTGGATATGCTGGAAACCCAGGAAGGCCGCCCCTACCTCCTCATCGCTGAGAGCGACCAGAGCGACGTGCGCCTCATCAACCCGATCGAGCAGGGCGGGTATGGCATTGACGCGCAGTGGTTCGATGATTACCATCATGCCATCCATACCCTGGTAACCGGGGAACTGGACGGCTACTACGAGGATTATGGCAAGCCTGCCCAACTGCGCAAAGCCCTGGAGCATACCTTTGTGTATAATGGATTGTATTCAGAGCACCGCATGAAAACGCTCGGTACTGATGCCACAGCCAACCCCGCCAGCCAATTCGTAGTCTGCTCACAGAACCACGACCAGGTGGGTAACCGTATGCTAGGGGAACGCCTGACGCAGTTGGTGTCTTTCGAGATGCTGAAGGCTGTGGCGGGCTTGGTGCTGCTGTCGCCCTACGTGCCCATGCTGTTTATGGGGGAGGAATACGGCGAGGAGAACCCTTTCCTGTATTTTGTGAGCCATACAGACAAAGACCTGGTAGAGGCTGTGCGTAAAGGCCGCAAGGCTGAGTTTGCCTACTTTGCCTCGAAAGGGGAAGCCCCGGACCCACAAAGCGAAAAAACGTTTGCGCAATCTAAATTGCAGCGCAGCTATACATCCAACGAAAAACAGCGTAAGTTGCGGGAGTTCTACAAGGAACTGATCAGGCTTCGGAAGACGTCACCGGCACTGGCTAAACCAGACAAACCCTATATGCAGGTGGGGTTGGAAGAAGACAAACTGGTGCTGCACATGCTGCATCATGGCAAAGCACCCCATCTGTACTGCCTCTTTAACCTCAGCAACCAGGCGCATGACACAAATCTCCTGCCGGCAGCGCACAGCGCGTGGAGCCTGCTGCTTCACTCTGAAGACGCGCAGTGGGGCGGCCCGGGGATAGCAATGGAACAGCACCTCCGAAGCGGTGCTGCCGTTAGTTTGCCGCCTGCTTCGGTCCTCATCCTAGAACAGAAAAAATAGATGAACAACTACATATGTATACATGGGCATTTTTACCAGCCCCCTCGCGAGAACCCTTGGTTAAACGAAGTTGAATTACAGGAGTCCGCCTCGCCGTACCATGACTGGAACGAGCGGATCACGGACGAGTGCTACGCCCGTAACTCAGCCTCCCGAATTCTGGATTCGCAGGAGCGGATTATCGATATCATTAACAATTACGCCCGCATCAGTTTTAACTTCGGCCCTACCCTTTTGGAGTGGATGCAGAAGAATGAGCCGGTAACTTACCAGGCCATACTGGATGCGGATAAAGAAAGCCTGGAACGTTTCTCCGGGCATGGTTCCGCCTTGGCACAGGTGTACAACCACATCATCATGCCCCTGGCCAGTGAGCGCGACAAGCAGACGCAGGTGCGGTGGGGCATTTACGATTTTAAGCAGCGCTTTGGCAGGCACCCCGAGGGCATGTGGCTAGCCGAGACTGCTGCCGACACGCCTACCCTGGAGGTACTGGCCGAGCACGGAGTAAAGTTCACCATCCTGTCGCCTTACCAGGCACGCCGCTACCGCAAGATCGGGGAAAAGGAGTGGCACCAGGCTGAAGGGGCTAACATCAACCCACGGCGGCCATACCTGTGCAAGCTCCCCTCGGGCAAAGAGATCGTGCTGTTTTTTTATGATGGTCCTGTTTCACAAGCCATTGCCTTTGAGCACCTGCTGGACCGCGGAGAGGATTTTGCCAACCGCATTGTGAGCGCCCTGGACAGCCACACCAAGGACCCGCAGCTGATGCACATCGCCACGGACGGTGAGACGTATGGCCACCACCACCGCTTCGGCGAAATGGCCCTCTCCTACGCCCTCGATCATATCGAGCGGGAAAACCTTGCCAAGATCACAGTATATGGTGAGTACCTGGAGAAGTTCCCGCCGGAATATGAGGCGGAGATCATCGAAGAGTCTTCGTGGAGCTGTGCGCACGGGGTAGAGCGCTGGCGTAGCAACTGTGGCTGTAACACAGGTGGCAACCACGGCTGGGACCAGGAATGGCGCGGACCGCTCAGAAAAGCCTTTGACTGGCTGCGCGACAAACTGGACCCGCTGTATGAGAAGGAGATGAAAACCTTGGGTGCCGACCCGTGGCTGGCCCGCAATAATTACATCGAGCTGATCATGGACAGGTCGGAGGCTAATGTGGAGCAGTTTATTCAGCGCCACACCAGCCAGGACCTGACACGCAGCGAGAAAGTAACATTCCTGAAGCTGCTCGACATGCAATACCATGCCCTGTTGATGTATACCAGCTGCGGTTGGTTCTTCGATGAGGTGACGGGCATCGAAACGGTGCAGGACATTTTCTATGCCGCACGGGCCATACAACTGGCCCAGAGCATTCATGGGCAGGATTTTGAGGTGAAGTTTGTACAGCTGCTGGAGAAGGCACGGAGCAACCACCCGGAGAGAGTCAATGCTGCTGTGGCCTACAAAAAAACGGTAAAGCCAACCATTATCGACTTGCTGCGCGTGGGGGCGCATTACGCGGTGGCATCGCTTTTCTCGGAGCACACTCGCCGCAAAACCATCTACAGTTACGAGGCTATTTCGCAACAGCATAACATGATTACAGCCGGGCGGCAGAAACTGGCCGTAGGCCGGGCTAAGATTCGCTCGCTGGTAACCTGGGAGGAAGTAGTGATAACCTATGGCGTACTGCACCTTGGCGACCACCAGCTGTTTGGCGGCGTACGGCGCTACATGAGCGACGAGGATTATACCCAGCTGCACCACGAGCTGGCAACAGCTTTCGACAAGGGCAACGTAAGCGAAGTGATCATGCTGCTGGACAAGCACTTCGAGTCGCACAACTACTCTTTCTGGCACTTGTTCAAGGACGATCAGAAAAAGATACTGGACCAGGTGCTGGAGCACACCATGGAGAACGTGGAAAACAACTTGCAGCAACTCTACGACAACAACTATCCGTTGGTGGCGGCCATCAAAACACTGGGCATGAAGCTTCCCAAACCCCTGCGTATCACGGTCGAGCATATCATCAACACAAAACTACTGCGCCAACTGGAGTCTGACGTGCCTGACAGCCAGGAAATAAAACGCCTGCTCGACGAGGCTTCCCGTATGAAACTGAAGTTGAGCCAGTCGGTGCTGAAGTTTGCCGCCGCCCACCGGGTAGACACCCTGATGCAGCACGTGCGGGACAACCAGGAAGACCAGGATACAATGGAACTGCTGATTGACCTCTTAAAAGTAATAGACAACTCAAAACTGAACCCCGACTTCTGGCATGCCCAGAACATTGCTTTCCGGATGAAGGAGGAGGTATACGATACGTACAAACAACACAGTGAGCGTGGCGACAAAGAAGCAGCCTCGTGGAACGAGAAATTCGAATTGCTGGCTACAAACTTAAACTTGAAAATATAACATGCCTTACATACCATCGGCCACCTACAGGCTACAAGTCTCACCAAAGTTTACACTGAAGCAGGTGCGGGAAATTATACCTTTCCTGCATGAGCTGGGCATTAGCACCATTTATTCCGCTCCCTTTTTCTGCGCGCGCCCCGGCAGTGAGCACGGCTACGACGTAACTGCCCCTTATGCCATCAACCCGGAGGTGGGCACCAAAGAAGAGCTGCAACAGATAGCCGAAGAGCTGAAAAGCAAAGGTATGGGCTGGCTGCAGGACATCGTTCCCAACCACATGGCCTACCACCCGGACAATGTGTGGCTGATGGATGTGTTTGAAAAGGGGCCGATGTCGTATTTCTATACCTTCTTCGACATCGACTTTCACCACCCCGATTTTGCAGGGCAGGTGATGGTTCCCTTTTTAGGCGAGCCGCTGGAGGAAGTTATCAGGCAAGGGCAACTTAAGCTAACGTTCTCTGACAAGGGTGCATTCCTGAACTACTTTGACAGTGCTTACCCGCTGAGCGTGGCCAGCTACCGGCTTTTGCTGGAGCAGGCGCAAGCACAATCTGGTGAGCCCGCTGTTAGCGAAGCGAAGCAGCAGGCCCTGAAGGAGATGAAGCACCTGGAGGCAGATGAGAGCATCAACCCGGCGGCCTGGAACAACTTTAAAAAGAAGCTGTACAGCCAACCGGAACTCCGCAATGCCCTCGAGCAGGTCTTGCAAAGGATAAACGATGATGCGGACGAGCTACAGGCACTGCTCGAGAAACAGCATTACATTTTGTGCCATTGGCAGAAAACGGAAAAGCAAATTAATTACCGCCGCTTTTTTACAGTGAACGACCTGATTTGCCTGCGCATGGAGCACCCGGAGGTGTTTGACCAATACCACCAATTCATCAAGCAGCTCTACGACCAGGGACTGTTGCAGGGCCTGCGCGTGGACCACGTAGACGGGCTTTTCGACCCGACCACTTACCTCAAGCGCCTTCGGGCGTTAACTGGCCCTGAGGCATACCTGGTGGTGGAGAAGATTCTGGAAGGCGAAGAACAACTGCCTGAGCGCTGGCCAATCCAGGGCAACAGCGGATACGACTTTTTAGCATGGGTAAGTAACCTTTACACCTCCGGAGACGGCCGCCGCAAGCTCACGCAGATTTACAGTCGCTTGGTGCCGAACGCGTCTACCAACTACGAACAACTGGTGTTCGACAAGAAAATGTTTATCCTCGAAACCCAGATGCAGGGAGAATTGGATAATCTGCTCCGCCTGCTGCAAGAGCGGCACCTGGTACCGCTGGAAGATGAGGAGAACTGGAAGAACGCCCTGGCAGTGCTGCTGTGCGCCTGGCCCGTTTACTGCATTTACGGCAACCGCCTGCCCCTGTCGAAAGACGAACTGGAGGTTGTGGACAACGCCTTTGCGGAAGCCAATAAGCAAGCCCCCGAATTGGAGCCACAGCTGAAGGAGCTGCACAAACTATTTACACTGGAGCCTGGCGATACTGACCAGACCAAGCACGACAAGCTATATTTTGTGATGCGCAGCCAGCAGTTCACAGGGCCGCTTGCCGCCAAGGGTGTGGAGGACACCACGTTTTACAACTATAACCGCCTGATCTCCCTCAACGAGGTCGGCAACAGCCCGGACATCTTCCACCTCAACGACAACCAGTTCCATGAGCGGATGCAGTACCGGCAGCGGGTATACCCCTACTCCATTAACGCCACGGCCACCCACGACACCAAACGTGGCGAGGGAGCGCGCATCAGGTTGAATGTACTGAGCGAGCTGCCCGAAGAATGGGAGGCAAAAGTGCAAGAGTGGCTGGAAATCAGCAAAAAGTATACAACCAAGCCAACTGTAAACGACTTGTATTTCCTGTACCAGACATTGGTGGGAGTACTGCCGCTGGATGGGAAGCCCGATGAAAGCATTGTGGAGCGGGTACAGGAGTACCTGCAAAAGGCTCTCCGCGAGGCCAAGGTAAAAACAGACTGGTCGGTCCCGAACGAGGGGTATGAGCAGGCCATGCAGGAGCTCGTGCAGAAGTTGCTGCTGGAAGACGACAAGTTCATGCCCTCTTTCCACCCTTTCTTCCGGAAGGTGGCTCATTACGGCTGGATTTATGCGCTTTGCCAGGCGCTCCTGAAGGTTACCTGCCCCGGCGTGCCTGATATTTATCAAAGCTGCGAACTCTGGGATCTGAGCCTGGTGGACCCCGACAACCGCCGCCCCGTAGATTATGACCTTCGCCAACAGTATTTAACCGAGCTGAAGGAGCAGCAGGAGAAAGAGGGCACCGAAACCGTTCTTCAACACCTACTCCAAAACCCGGACGACGGCAAGGTAAAGCTATACCTGCTGTACAAGGTCCTGACCAAACGTAGGGAAATGCATGGCCTTTTCAGCTTCGGCGATTACCTTCCGCTGCAGGTAGAAGGAACCCACAAGCACCATGTACTTGCCTTTGCACGACAGCACCAGGGGCAGTGGGCCATCATCATCACACCGCTCCATTTGGTAGGCCTTATCGCGGAGGGCCAACAGCCGCTGGGGCAACAGGTTTGGGAAGATACGTCTGTGGTATTACCAGCACAAGCCCCAACCCGGTGGGAGCAGGTGCTGGGTACAGGTTCTGTGGCTACAAATGGCTCCTTATTGGTTAGCCAGGCCCTCGATTCGTTTCCTGTCGCATTTTTAACCGCATCAAGCTTATGATTATATCCAAAAGAAGTGCCGGCCTGTTGCTGCACATCACCTCCCTCCCCTCCCGTTTCGGGATAGGGGATTTGGGCCCTGAAGCGCACCGCTTTGCCGACCTGCTGCAGGAGGCGGGCCAACGCTATTGGCAGATCCTGCCGCTTAACCCCACCGAATCCGGGTATGGCAATTCCCCTTACAGCAGCCACTCTGCCTTTGCCGGCAACCCCCTGCTCATCAGCCCGGAAATGCTGGTGAAAGATGGCCTGCTAAAGCAAAGCGATTTAGAGGATGTGCCTGTCTTCAGCGAGGACCGGGTAGATTTTGAGCTGGTAGCGGACTACAAAATCGGCTTGTGGCACCGGTCCTACGACCGCTTCATGGCACACGACGATAACAACCTGAAACTGGACTACCTTGCTTTCCAGGAAGAACACCAGACCTGGCTAACGGACTTTGCACATTTCGCGGCTTTCAAGAAGAAGTTCAACAACCGCAGTTGGGTAGACTGGCCCAACGAGATCAAGAACAGGCAGGAGGACGCCATGCTTCGCCTTGCCATGGAATTGGACCAGGAAGTGCAATTCGAGAAATTCATCCAGTTCCTGTTTTACAGGCAATGGGAGCACCTCACCCATTATTGCCAACAGCGCGATATCACCTTTTTTGGGGATATGCCTTTCTATGTGAGCCACGACAGCGCGGATGTATGGTCTAACCCAGCGTATTTTAAGCTAGATGAAGAGGGTAACTCTACCGGCGTGTCGGGGGTGCCACCCGATTTCTTCAGCGAGACAGGCCAGCTGTGGGGTACGCCCGTGTTTGATTGGAGAGAACTAGCCAAGCACCAGTATGACTGGTGGGTGCGCCGTATTGACCATAACCTGCGCCTGTTCGGCGTGCTCCGCTTAGACCATTTCCGGGCATTTTCCGCTTACTGGGAAGTGCCTGCCAAGCATAAGACGGCCATACACGGCAGTTGGGAGGACTCGCCTGGCGCTGAAATCCTGACGCTTATACAGCAGAAATACCACGAGTTGCCGATCATCGCCGAGGATTTAGGGGAGATAGATCAACCGGTGCGTGACCTGATGAAGCAGTTCAACCTGCCGGGCATGTTAGTGTTGCTTTTCGCTTTTGAGTCCGATGATAATGCCTTTGAAAGCTCTTTTCTGCCGCACAATCATACCCGCGAAAGCATTGTTTACACCGGCACCCACGACAACAGCACCGTGCGGGCGTGGTACGAGGAAGCCAAACCTGGTGACCGCCAAAACCTGAGCGACTATACCTATCAGCAACTTACAGCAGCTAACGTGCATGAAGTGATGATACGGTTAGCCCTGGCCTCGGTGGCGCAGTTAGCTGTGCTACCCGTGCAGGATGTATTAGGGCTTGGCAAAGAAGGCATCATGAACACACCCTCCACCTCTAATGGCAACTGGCAATGGCGCCTGCAGCCGGGGCAGTTCGGAAAAGAGCAGGCCCAGAAACTAAAAAAGCTCACCCGCCTCTACGGCAGGTTTCAAACCGCTGATTGATACAATCTCTTTATTGGATTAAAAACACGAAGCCTCCAAACATCGCGTCTGCAGGCTTCGTGTTTTTTAGTTTTATGCCTATTAGAAGGCAAACGGTATCTGCTTAAGAAAAAACTAACTTTAGCGAATCATACTTCAGAGGATTATGTCATTTGAATAAGATAAAGAACAAGTTATGCGATGTGATTTTAATTTGACGCAAGTGCCCGCTTATTCTGTTGTAAATTGAAAAAACTAGACAAATACAATTTAATTAGATAGAATCATGATTTAAATATGATATTTAAATCATGAAAATTACATATTATTATATTTATATTTTATATATCTTTTTTTAGTATTAAGTATTTTTATTTGAATATATGCCATACTCCGTAAACGAGCGATTTCTAAATATTTTTGAGGTTTTGAAAAGCAGAGGTATAATAGCTTCTCAAAAGGAGTTTAGTACGTTATTAGATTTTCCAGATCAGCATTTCAGCGGACTTCGCAATGGGAAGCGCAAAGTAAGTCTTGATATGATAGCTAAGTTATACAAACGCTTCGGCATTAATTTTACTTATATTTTGACTGGAGAAGGTGATATGTTTGGGAAAGGCAAATTGACAGACACAATTAATGAATGCAGAATAGAATCGAGGAAGGCAACTAACAATTTTGAAAACTGCGAGCAGCAGTTGGCGGTGGCTTTAGTTAAGATTGAGTCACTAGAGATGAGGTTGCAGGAAAAAGACCAACAGATTGCTTTTCTGCAGGGGCTATTACAAAAATAGTTGCTACTGTTCTGATTCTCAACGGAAATAATTGAGCTTATAAATTCTAATAATACAGTAGGCAAGTACTTAGTAATTAAAAGGGCAGCTTCGGTGAAGTCCAAGGCTGCCCTTTTAATTAGATTTATTTAATTCATCTGTCAGGAGGCCATCGGAGGCGGCATCTGGCTGTTTCGCTCTTGCACGAGCTCTTCCATAGCCGTCATGTGGTCGAGGTACTGGGAGGTATAGGCGTCGTGCGCGGCATGGGCATAGAGGGCGGTACCTCCCATCACGGCCTTAATAATCTCATCGTGATGTTCCATCGGCACGGCAGGGCAACCCAGGCTACGGCCCAAGCGGCCAGCCTGCTTAATAAAATCCTCGGTAGCGTACTCGGCCCCATGCATCACGATGCACCGGTCTTTCGCGTTTGTGTTGAACCCTTCGTCCAGCCCCTCCAGTTTAAGTGAGAGCCCGTGTTTGCCGTAGTAGGTGTCATCGGTCACGTAAAACCCGATGCTACTCATATAGGACTCGTTTTCATTCGAGAAGTGCTCGGCAAACTCTTCCCCGGAGTTCCGCCCATGTGACACATAGGTGTTGAACATAACTTCCTTCTTTTCAATGTCCACCACCCAAAGCCGCTTCTGGTTAGAGGACTTCGTAAAGTCAATGATCGTGAGAATGGGCTTGTCTGACACCTTGTTGTTGCGCTTCATGTTATAATAGCCTGTCAGGGCCTTATCAAAAACCTCGAAGCGTAAACCAGTGCTTTGCAGGTCCATATAGCTATAAAGGTTAAAAGCCAGATGGTTGAATTTGGATAGTTTATACCCCTGTACCTTGTTCTTTATCTTTTTCTGATTCGGTTTTGCCATCGCAGCCCCGGTATTCACGGGCGTGGCAAAAGGGACCAGCACCAAGGGTGCAAATAGCGGTAGTAGCCCTTTCGTCAGCTTGCGTTTAGCATATCTCCAAGTTGGTCGTCTCATGTTAATTCGGTTTTGGCCTAAAACATTGTACGGGCAATAGTCCGCACAGTTAATAAAGGGCCGAACCTATTCATGTTTAGCCAGAAAAGTTGCATCAAAACGGCATCATTTTGGTGTAGGTAGCTGTTAAGTAAACCAATGCACTTCAATAGACATCTGTATGCCAATCAAAATAAAACAAAACGCCATCCCGCTACTTCATACCCTCCTGATACTGTTGCTGGCCAGTTGCAGCGGCAAACAGACCCTGCGCGGTGTGTTCAGCAAAAGCGAGCCCCCTTACGAGCGGTATGTGGCCAAACTTCAGGAAAGCAAGCTGGATGAAACCGCCCTCGGCCAGGAATGGCTGGCTGCCGGACAAAAAGCCTTGCAGGACTCTATCACGATCACGCTGCCCTTTAAGGAAACCGGCTATTTCCCGCCAGAAAAACCCAAAGCCCTAGGGTACCGTGTCGCGGCTAAACGCGGGGAGCGTATCGTGGTGAACCTGGAGATGCGGGCCAGGGAACCAGGGCAGGTTTTCCTGGATCTTTTTGAAGCCGCAGGGCCCAATGCTGAGCGCGTTGCCTACGCCGACACCGCTGCCACATCGCTGCAGTATGAGGTGGAGGGAGACCGGCAGCATATTTTGCGCCTGCAACCCGAGCTATTGCGGGGCGGGCAGTATACCGTCACCATCAAGGCAGAACCCACCCTCTCTTTTCCGGTGGACGGAAAGACGAGCCGACATATAGCCAGCATCTGGGGCGACCCACGCGACGGGGGTGCCCGGCGGCATGAGGGCGTGGACATATTCGCCAAACGCGGCACGCCAGCCCTGGCTGCCACTGCGGGCCTTGTGTCGCGGGTACAAACAACACCTCGGGGCGGCAAGGTAGTATGGCTCACGGACGCCGCACATGGCCAAAGCCTTTACTATGCGCACCTCGACAGCCAATTGGTGGCTGCAGGCCAGCGTGTGCAGGCAGGTGATACGTTGGGCCTGATCGGCAATACGGGCAATGCCATCACCACTAACCCACACCTGCATTTCGGCATCTACCGGTTTGGCAGAGGCGCTACCAACCCCTACCCATACCTCCACACTTCCACTGAACAGGCACCCGATGTGCAGATAAACCCCGCATTTGTGGGCAACTGGGTGCGCATCACGTCCAAAGCCGCCAATATCCGCAGGCAGCCCTCAACTAAATCCACTGTTTACGCCAGTCTGCCCCGCCACACCACGCTGCAGGTTACCGGCGGCGTTGCGGATTGGTACCGGGTGGCGCTGCCCAATGGCACCGAGGCCTACATAGCCGGCAACCTGGTTGAGGCCACCACCAAGCCTATTGCGCTTGAGAAAGTGACTACCGAAACTGACTTGCTGGCTGAAGCACACCCACAGGCTGCGTCCAAAGACACGCTTCCAACTGGAAGCACCCTGGCGGTTCTGGGCAAATACGAAGGGTATAAACTGGTGCGCCTCGAAAGCGGTGAAACAGGTTGGGTAAGTGATAGGGAGTCAGCGCGTAGGTAGCGCTCTCAAACATGCAATTGCAGGCATAACTACCTGAAAGATGTTGTTTAAGGGCATCAATATGTGAATATAAGTTTGGCAGGATGGGGCTTGGCTTCCGCTTAAAAGATAATTTCTGCTTATATTTACCTGAAGATAACCAAAAAACAGAAGCATTTGAAGTTAGCAGCCATAGATATTGGGTCGAATGCGGTGAGATGCCAGATCTCCAGCGTGCTCAACCAAAACGGCCAGGTGTTCTTTAAGAAAGTAGAGTATGTACGCTATGCCATCCGTTTTGGCGAGGATGTGTTTAACACGGGCTACATCAGCGACGTCAAGATCGAGAAGTTTATAAAGCTGCTGAATGCGTTTCAGTTGCTGCTCGATGTGCACGACGTGGACCATTACATGATCTGTGCCACCTCCGCCATGCGCTCTTCCCTTAACGCCCCCGAGATCATCGAGCGTGTGCAGCAGGAACTGGGGATGGAGATAAACGTGATTGACGGCGAAACCGAGGCCGACCTGATCAACAAAGTGATTTACAATTACCTGGATGAGCGGAACTACCTGCACATTGACGTGGGCGGTGGCAGCACAGAGTTCAACATTTATGTGAACCGCGAAAAGAAAGCCTCGCAGTCATTCGAGCAGGGCTCCATCCGGCACATGCACAACCGCGACTCTGCCCTGCTCTGGAACGAGATGCGCGAGTGGATTGAATGCAACGCCAAAAAATACCACCTTTCCCGCGCCATTGGCACAGGGGGGAACATCAATAAAATATTCGAGATAGCCGGCAAGACCTCGGGTAAGCCGATCTTCCGGAAACAGATCGAGGAAGTGGCCGCCCGCATCGGCGCCATGTCCATGGAGGAGCGCATTACTGACCTGCTCCTCAACCCCGACCGGGCCGATGTGATTGTGCCCGCCTCTGAGATTTACCTGTCGGCTATGAAGTGGGCTAAACTAGAGACCATGGTGGTCCCATCAGTGGGCCTGAAAGACGGCATGCTGCACTCCCTCTACGAGCGTTACCACCCCGAGCGATTCGTGATCAGCAAAATCAGCTGAGACAATAAGCAATAAGCAGTTAACCATAAAAAGAGGCTGCAGCAAATCTTATAAATTTGGCTGCAGCCTCTTTCATTTATCCTCACTCAGTCCTGATAACTGATAACTGCTTACTGTTAACTGATTTATACCAGTTCTCCCTCCGTTACCTCATGGCAGTAGCGGTTGAAGAACAGCTTATGGATGTCCACTTCCTCCTCATTCGGGCCGGTGCGCTTTTTTATGTACGTGCCGTCCTCACGCATGATGTATGAGTTCTGGTTGTCCTGCAGGTTATGGTACAGGATGTTTATCACTTCTTTCTTCAAGTCTTCGTTCGTGATCAGGAACAAGGCCTCGATCCGGCGGTCGAAGCTGCGCACCATAATGTCGGCACTGCCGCTGTATACCTTCGGCTCACCGTTATTGTGGAAGTAATACAGGCGCGAGTGTTCCAGGTACTCCCCTACAATCGACTTCACGGTAATATTCTCGCTCAGTTCCTCTCTCCCTGGACGCAGGCAGCAGATACCGCGCACAATCAGTTTAATCGGCACGCCTGCCTTTGAAGCTTTGTAAAATTCATCGATTACCTCCTTATCTTCCAGGGAGTTGATCTTGATAACGATACCGCTCTTTAGCCCCTTCTTGGCATTGCGGGCCTCGTTTCGGATCAGCTCGATCAGGTGGTGGCGCATGTTCTTGGGCGAGGTCATCAGGTACTTGTACTCATTCGGGCGGGAGTGGCCCGTTATAACGTTAAAGAACTCCGACACATCGTGCGCATACACCTCATTGGTGGTCAGCAGACTAACATCGGTATAGAGGCGAGCTGTCTGCTCATTGTAGTTCCCGCTGCCTATGTGCACGTAGCGCGTCACCTTCTCCCCCTCCTTCCGAATGATCATCATCATTTTGGTGTGCGTCTTGTACTTGCTGATACCGTAGATCACGAAGCACCCGGCTTTTTCCAAACGCTCCCCTTCGCGCAGGTTGCGCTCCTCATCAAAGCGGGCTTTCACCTCAAACAGCACCGAAACGTGCTTGCCGTTCTCTGCCGCTTTCAGCAACGCCGCCGTTACCCGCGACTGATCCGCCAGGCGGTAGATCGTCTGTTTTATCCCCAATACCAGCGGGTCTTCCGCAGCACGCTCCAGCAGGCTTACCACCGGCTCCATGCTGTTGTAGGGGTGGTGCAGCAGTACATCGTGCTCCTTCAGGTACTCAAACATATCTACGCCGTCGCTGGGCAGGCTAAGCGGAGGCACGGAGGCCGGTTGCTTAAAGCCTTTGTCCTTGAACTGCCGGTGCTTGATGATCTGCCACAGTCCGCGCAGGTCCATCATGCTGTTAATGGTGAACACGTTAGAGTTGTCGATCACCCAGCGCTCCTTCAGTACTTTCATCAGGAACTGCGACGGGTTGCGCTCTACCTCCAACCGCACCACGCGTCCTTTCTTGCGCGTCTTCAGCTTCGATTTGATTTCCTGCACAAAATCAGCCTCCATGTCATCCGATTCCTCCAGCGTGAAATCGCCGTTACGGGTAATGCGGAACAGGTTCGCAGATACGATCTCCACATTGCGGAACAGCTTCTTGATCTTGGTCCGGACAATCTCCTCGATCGGCACAAACACGATCTTATCCTTGCGGTTAATCTCGTAAAAACGGCCCAGGTTCTGCGGAATCTGCACGAATGTCACGCGGTCCTGCGCTTTCTGCTCCTCGGTGGTGCGCGTCACCACGCCAAACGTCAGCAGCTGGTTCATCAGCAGCGGGAAACCGTGGTAATTATCGTATACCATCGGGGTAAGCAGCGGGTAGACGGTGTTCTTGAAGTAAGAGTCGGCTTTTTTCTGCTCAATCTCCGTGAGCTCACTCATCTTCAGAATGTCGCAGCCGTTCTTGGCAAAAATCGGCTTCAGCTCGTTGTTGAACGTCAGGTACTGGTCGTTGACGAAACGGTGCGCGTAGTCCAGCAGTTTTTTCCGGAACGGCAACTCGCGCAGGCCCGAGTAATCGGTGCGCTCCTTGCCGTAGTCGAGGTAATTGTATAAACTGCCCACCCGGATCATGAAAAACTCATCGAGGTTTGACGAGGTGATGGCAATGAACTTGAGCCTATCGAAAAAGCCCTTATTTGTATCGCGCGCCTGGTCCAGCACACGGTAATTGAAGCGCAGCCAGCTTAAGTCGCGGCTTATGTATTTACTTTTCTTTATCTGGTCAGAAACCTTATTTATCAGCATGCTTTCATATCTTAATGCTCCAGACCTGCCGGTTGCCACTGAAGCCACTTGTTTGTGTTTGCCAGAATATACCTCCAAAGTAGGTGATATGCCTGATATTGCGAATTTAAATTTTTAAGCGCAACTTGTACAATCAGTTTTACATAGATTTATAAAAATTTACCGCATTCCTATGCGATTCATCCCAAAATTAGTGCAATTCTCACCCAAATCTGGTTTCAGGTTAACGCGCCTGCTGGTCTTGCTGAGTATTGCGGGGTCCGGGCTTTCTATCCTTCTTTCCGGAACCGGGTTTGGGGAGGTATACCCATTCGCGACCTGGAAGCTGTACACGCAACCGCTCGGCAACAAACAAGTTTACGAAGAATACCGCCTTTATACCCTCACCCCGGGCGATAGCGCTTTTCGGAGGCTGTCCGTCCAGGCCACGGACGCTTTTACTGCCGACGAGTACGTGTATACCTTGCACGCCCTGACACAGGCTGCTCTCGGGCAGGGTGCGGCGTCGGGCAAGGCAAAGGCGCGGTTGCTTCAATTCGCCCGCCATGTTGCCCCTGCTGCTACACAGTATCAAGTCGTGCAGGAACGCTATCACCCGAAACACCACGCTGCTGCCCCGCAGGCTTATGACACACGCACTGTTATCCGCTTCTAGCCATGCCTCGACGCAGCGCTTGGGGAGCAAAGGCGACCTTGGGCGGAACGTCTTTAACTTCTATGCAGGTACGCTGCTGTTGCGGGCGTTTAGCCTTTTTTGGCTCTGGTGGACCTTTCAGCAATACCAATTGCTATTGAGGAGGCCTCCCGCACTGTTCTGGCAACCACACCAACTGCTGCGCCTGCTCATGCCAACTCTCCCCTCAGAGATGGCTTTTTATACTGTTTTGGGCATGGCAGCAGCCTCCAATGGATATCAGCTGCTCAGGGGCCGGAACATACCGCTACTGCAAGGCTTGCTGATCGGTTGCCTGCTGTGGCTGAACCTGCCGCAGTGGGGGTATGGCTACCTTTCGCACGTGAACCATACCTTCCTGCTGGCGCATCTCTTCCTGACGTTCATCCCGGTCCGGCCCAGCGCGTTGGCGAAACCCGATCACTACCTGAGCCGAAGCATCAACTGGTATTATGCGGGCATCCTGTTCACGTATACCCTGGCGGGCTGCTGGAAAATACCGGCGCTCCTCTACAAAACCTTCATACACTCCCCCGACATAACATGGCTGCACCCGGATGCGGCACTGCATACAGCCTTTATCAGCCACCGCAACTACGACCTGCCCTTTCACCTGCAAGCCCTTTTCACCGCTTTCCCGATGATTTGGCAGTTAGGCTTTGTAGTGGTGGTATACGTGCAGGGCACCAGCCTATTCGCGGCGTTCCGACAGCCGTTACGCCTCTGGGTCGGATTGTTTCTGCTGCTGTTCCATGGGCTGAATATGCTGGTGTTTCAAACTTACTTTGTAGTAGCTAGTGTGGTGCTGGTTTGTCTGTTTCTGCCTTATGACGTGCTGTTGCCACGTTTTTACCGGAAAGTGCCGCCACAACCTGTCAGCACTTTGCCTGTCGATACCCCCTTCCTGCGCTTCCGGCAGCGGCTGCAACAGAAAAACCATTACCTGGCCGGGATTTTATACCTCCCAGGTCTGGCCACGGTTTCGCGATTAGCCAGTTTTTTCAAGCGCAACAAATAGACTGAATTACAGCCACTTGCGTACCACAAAAACAAAGGACAAGCCATGGCGACACAAGACAATTCACCACAAAATCACACGCAGTTCCCGGCGCTTCCCCTTGCCCCCTGGCAGGAGACAAAGGAAACACTGCATCTGTTTGCCCAGATTATCGGGAAGATCAGGCTAAAAAGCATGCCCCGCCGAAACCATTGGTGGAACATCACCCTGTATGTTAATTCCAGGGGACTGGGCACCGGGCCAATGCCTTTCAAATCGTTTACTTACGAGATTAACTTTGATTTCCTTGCCCATCAACTTGTCCTGCAAAATAGCCTGGGAGAGACGCAGAAAATTGACCTGTACGATGGGCTAAGTGTCGCGCAGTTCTATACTGCTACCATGCAGGCACTGGATAAAATAGGTGTGAACGTAAAGATCTTGGGTAAGCCTTATGACGTGAAAAGCACTATACCGTTTGCCGAAGACCATACCCATGCCCGCTATAAACCTGAGCAGGTGCACCGATACTGGCAGGCACTAACCACAGTAGACCAGGTATTGAAAGAATTCAGCGGGCGCTTTTACGGCAAAACCTGCCCTGTGCACCTCTACTGGCATCACTTTGACCTGACTGTGACGCGTTTTTCTGGTAAGCGCCTGCCGGTGCGTGCAGAAGCCAGTACGGTAGAGAAAGACAGCTACTCGCACGAAGTCATCAGCTTTGGTTTCTGGCCTGGGGATGACCAGGTGCCTTTTCCTGCCTTTTATGCTTATGCCTACCCCTCGCCGGCAGGTATGGATCAGGAAAAGCTAGCGCCGGAGCAAGCAAACTGGGTAGACTCGAATGGCAGCCCAATGGCGCTGCTGAATTATGAAGAACTGCGGTTGCTTGACAATCCCCGGCAAGCGCTTATGGATTTCCTGGAAAGCGCTTATCAGGCAGGTGCTAAACTGGCGGGCTGGCCGATAAAGGATTTAACGGTACCGCCTCTGGATGAGCTGTAAAGAAAACTCCATAGGTATAAAACAAAGAAGGCCAGCTTTGCAGCTGGCCTTCTCACTATCTTAAATCTCAATTTAAACGTCTACGCGCGCATACTTCGCGTTGCGCTCGATAAAGTCGCGGCGAGGGCCTACCTCATCGCCCATCAGCATCGAGAACAAGTGATCGGCCTCAGCGGCAGAGTCTATGTTCACTTTCTTTAAGCTGCGGTGCTCCGGGTCCATGGTCGTGTTCCAAAGCTGTTCCGGGTTCATCTCTCCAAGACCCTTGTAACGCTGCACGCCAACGCTTTCCTCGCGGCCTTTGCCCAGTTCGGCAATCGCCTCTACGCGGTCCTGCTCACTCCAGCAATAGCGTTCTTCCTTGCCCTTCTTCACAAGGTACAATGGCGGAAGCGCGATGTAGATATAACCGTTTTCGATCAGCTCTTTCATGTAACGGAAGAAAAACGTCAGGATCAGGGTACGGATGTGAGAACCGTCCACGTCCGCATCCGTCATGATGATGATCTTGTGGTAGCGGAGTTTCTCCATGTTCAAAGCCTTGTCATCTTCCTTCGTTCCGAAGCTCACACCAAGGGCTGTGATCATGTTCTTGATTTCCTCGTTCTCGTAGATGCGGTGCTCCTGTGCTTTCTCCACGTTCAGGATCTTACCGCGCAGCGGCAGGATAGCCTGGAACTTACGGTTACGGCCCTGCTTGGCAGAACCACCTGCGGAGTCACCCTCTACGAGGTAAATCTCGCAGTTTTCCGGGTTGCTGTCAGAGCAGTCGGCCAGTTTACCTGGCAAGCTGGTGCTGGACAGTACACTCTTGCGCTGCACCATCTCACGGGCCTTACGGGCCGCGAAACGGGCCTGCGCCGCCAAAATTACTTTCTGAACGATGATGCGCGCCTCTTTCGGGTTTTCCTCCAGGTACTGGTTCAGCATTTCGCCCACCGCCGTATCCACAGCACCGGAAACCTCGGAGTTACCGAGTTTGGTTTTGGTCTGCCCTTCAAACTGCGGCTCCTGCACTTTCACAGAGATTACGGCTGTTAAGCCCTCTCTAAAGTCATCCCCCGCAATTTCTACCTTTACCTTGTCCAGCATACCGGACTTATCAGCATAAGATTTCAGCGTACGGGTAAGGGCGCGGCGGAAACCAGCCACGTGTGTACCACCCTCGATGGTGTTAATGTTATTCACGTACGAGAAGATGTTCTCCGCGTAGGAAGTGTTGTATTGCAGGGCTATCTCAACCGGCACGCCGTTTTTCTCGCTCTCCACATGGATGGGCTCCGGGATTAGGTTCTCGCGCGTTTCATCCAGGTAGGCCACAAACTCTTTCAAACCACCTTCCGACAGGAAAGAATCGTTCATCGGCTCCCCCTGGTCATTCATCTCACGCAGGTCCGTCAGGTTAATGCGGATACCCTTGTTCAGGAATGAAAGCTCACGCAGGCGGCTGGCAATCGTGTCGTACTTATACTCTGTGGTCGTGAAGATGGAAGCGTCTGGCTGAAAGCGAACCGTGGTTCCCGTTCTGTCCGTCTCACCGATCTCACGTACCGGGTAAGCCGGCACACCTATGTTATAATGCTGCTCAAAAATCTTTCCGTTGCGGTGCACCGTTACATGCAGGTCCGTTGAAAGCGCGTTTACGCAGGATACACCCACCCCGTGCAATCCACCTGAAACCTTGTATGTGTCTTTGTCGAACTTACCACCGGCGTGCAACACCGTCATCACCACCTCCAGTGCGGAGCGGCCCTCTTTGGTATGGAAGTCTGTTGGTATACCACGCCCGTTGTCTGACACAGTAATGGAGTTGTCCTCGTTTACGGTAACCGAGATCTCATCGCAATGACCGGCAAGCGCCTCGTCAATAGAGTTGTCTACTACCTCCCATACCAGGTGGTGGAGGCCTTTGATACCGATGTCGCCGATGTACATGGCCGGGCGCTTTCGAACTGCTTCGAGGCCTTCCAGTACCTGTATGCTATTTGCTGAATAATCGTTTGCTAATTGTTTTTCTTCTACGTCACTCATGTGTGTCAAAAGATAGATTGGTAGGTAAAATTACCACTTTTATTTCGTTTATACTATACTTTTAAGCGGCATACCTACTGCCTGAAAAGCATAGTTTCCGAAGGCCTCGACTTGCCAGTACTTAAGCACTTCTAAATTAACAAGCTACCGGTATGATTAGTGCCTTCTTGCTGGCTTTAGTCCTCTCTAAAATGCAAGAACCGCAGTAAGCAATTTCAGCAGACAGCAGGTATCACTCGAAGCTCTAAATAACGCACATCCTTGGGCAGTATCCCTATTTGGTGTTGTACTAATTCTTCAGGCGGGCGTTTACCTTCACCCTGGAGACCATCCTGCGATTAAAATCATTATATTCCGGCCCGTAGGGCACGGTGTTGTCCAGTTCCGTTATGCTGACGATCTCGAAGTCAGCACCCTTAGGGGCCAGGTAACGCAGCTTTGTTTTGGCGTCGTCCACAGATTTTTGCAGCAGTTGCTGCATCAGCTCCTGCCGCTTTTTTGGCTCCAGGTAAGTACCGTTCACATTCAGGTTGAAAGGGAGTTGTCGTCTCACCAGATCCTGGAGGATGCGGCTATACATGGCACTGTCCGTGACCAGGATGTTGAACGACATACTCGACTGCATCCGGTCTGGAGAGCTGGGCTGATTCACTTCCATACCAGGCATGTGGTTAAAGAAAATATTGTCGCTGGTGAGCATCATGCTTGGCACCTGCTTTTGCAGCGAATCGGCCCACTGCCTGAACTGGTTGCGCATGGGCAATGGGCCGTTGTAGAAAAGATTGAGTTTATACCCGGCCTCCGGCATGGCCTGTTCTGCCTCCCCGATTACCTCCAGGTAGTGCCCCTGCTCATCGCTGTACTGTCGGCAGCTACCCAAGCCCGCCAAGCATAGCATTAAAAGCAGTCTATACAGGGTTTTCACGTTCATCATATTTCTCACTCTTATACTGCTACGGCTCGTATACTCCCAGGCAAAACAACCAAGGAAAAGCATTTTATTTACCTGATAAACAATCAATTAAAAACCAATCCCACCCTTCTTATAACGGGCTTTTCGACATAACGATCTAGCCCAACATGGAAACCCTCTCCCCCTCCTCCAGGTATGTTAAAGGATACTTAACCATTAAATAAAGTGAGCTATGTCAATGAACTTTGAGGACTATTTGAAAGACGCGAAAACCTGGCTGCATGAGCTGTGCACCTATCTGGGCATTGCCGATGAGCGGAAAGCAGCCCGGATCTTCAGGGCCGTGCTGCATGCCATCCGCGACCGCATCCCAACCGAGGAAGCCATCCATTTGTCGGCACAGCTGCCCATTATCTGGAAAGGGATTTACTACGATGGGTTTAAGGCGCACGAGCCGGTGCGCATCCGGCACGAAGATGAGTGGCTGGAGTTTATCCGCAGCAAGGATTCCGGGTCCGGCGAAGCCGACTTCCCAACTTTGGACCATGCTTATTACGCCTACCACGATGTGATGGCTTTTCTGCGCGAGCATCTTTCCGAAGGGCAGTACAAACAAATCACACAGGCACTGCACGCTAAGTTCGCGGTTTACGCGTAAGCGTTTGATGGGGAAAAACTTGATTTTATACCAGGCCTGGCGCTTTGCCAGGCTTTTTGCGTGTCACAAATTATCCAAAAGCCGGGGCAGTACTGATAAGCACGGACAAGCCATAGCAACATCGGGCACTCTAAACTTGTACTTGCCAGCAGGCGGGTATACCTTTGCCACAGCGGGATTGATACCTGATGTGTCATCTAAAGCGGGTTTGCTTAAAAAGAAGGCTGCTTGGCAGTTTGCTTTGCATCTTCTGAACCTGGCCTGAACATTTTCGCACCCTAAACAATTGTGTCACTACGGATCATGAAGAAAACCTGGATACTGCTTGCGTTGCCAGCGCTTTTGTGGGCCTGCTCCCCAGATAAAAAACAGGAAGAGGACCAGGCCGGCATGCTGGAAACAGAGGTAATGGCGGTACACGACGAGGCAATGGCCAAAATGGGCGATCTCTATAAGATGCGCCGTTCCCTGCGTTCGCTCCGCGACACCCTGGCGGTACGGCAAGCTGATTCGGCTACCCTGAAAACGCTACAGCAACAGATAGACGATTTAAACCAGGCCGACGAGGTAATGATGGGTTGGATGCGCAACTACCAGGCCCCTGACAGCCTTCAGCAAAAAGAGGCAGTGCTGTACCTAGAGCAGGAACTAAAAAAAGTAAAGCGCGTGAAAATAGTGATGGACAGTACCCTGGGGGCTGCCCAAACCATGTATAAGAATTATGAGCTTTAAAAATAGATTGAATTTCCGGAAAGGAATCTTAGCCGTTGCCATCATGCTTTCGGTTGGCGCACTGTATGGCTGCGGCGAAAGCGCCTCTTATGAAAAAACGCTGCCCATATTGGGTGAGCGTGAAGCCATTGAAAAAGAGGTGAATGGCCAGACGGTTATCGATACCCTCTACCATCAGGTGCCGGACTTCGCTTTCGTGAACCAGGACAGCCAGCAGGTAACACAACAAACCGTGGACGGCAAAATATACGTGACAGATTTTTTCTTCACCTCCTGCCCTTCTATCTGCCCTAAAATGAAGAGCCAGATGCTGCGCGTGTATGAGAAGTTCCAGGACAACCCGAACATCGTGCTGCTCTCCCACTCCATCGACCCGGAGCATGACACCGTGGCGGTGCTGAAAGATTATGCTGAGCGCCTGGGTGTGCAATCCGACAAATGGCATTTCCTGACCGGAGAGAAAGACCGCATTTACGACATGGCGAATAGCTACCTGGTGGCTGCGCAGGAGGACGGGCAGGCAGACGGTGGCTTCACACACGGTGGTCATTTTATACTGGTAGATGGCCAGCGCCGCATCCGGGGCGTGTACGACGGCACCGAGGAAACTTCTGTAGACCAACTTATCCAGGACATACCCCTCCTGCTGAACGAGCAGAAGCATGCGAAGAACTAGATGGCTTACCTTGCTGATGGGAACTGTTTCCCTGGCTACCCTGACGCAATGCTTTACGGATAAGCAGAACGAGGGGCAGCGCCTGTACGTGGCCAACTGCCAGAGCTGCCACATGGAGGATGGGAGCGGCCTGCGCGGACTTATACCCCCTATCGCAGGTGCCGATTACCTGCAGGCGCATCGGAGTGAGTTACCCTGCCTGATACGGCACGGCATGGAAGGCCCGATGGTTGTGAACGGCGTGGAGTACGACCGCCCCATGCCCGGTATGGAAGACATCCGCAGCGACAGGGCAACGAACCTCCTCAATTATATTCAGACCAACTTCGGCAATAACAACGAGCGCTATACCCTGCAAGAGGTGGAGCAGCTGCTGGAGGCCTGCCCCCCGCATCGGCACTAGCGCAGTAGACTATATCCCTAGCCTTCAACAACCCGTCAACGCAGCCAACTCATACCCCAGAGCAGCGTCATACCAGTCCTGGATCAGGCGGTATGAAATGGAGATTGAGGGTGGCAGGCGAAGGGATTCGTCTTGCAGGCCCGCAGCGATCTCCTCCCGCGTAAACCAGCGGGCATCCTCTAACTCCTGGTTATCCACCTGTAGTTTTCTATCCGCTGCGGTAGCTTGGAAGCCTACCATGATCGAACTTGGGAAAGGCCAGGGCTGAGAAGAGTGGTAGGTGATTTCCTGCAACGACACCCCTGTCTCCTCCTGTGCCTCGCGGGCCACGGCCTGCTCCAGCGTTTCGCCGGGTTCCAGAAAGCCCGCAATGGTGGCATACATCCCCGTAGGCCATACCGCCTGGCGCCCCAGCAAGCAAGCATCCCCTTCCGATATCAATACTATAATAGCCGTATCCGTGCGCGGAAAATGATGCGTGTTGCACTCCGGGTTAACACACTCACGCACATGCCCCGCACTGGCGCTCCGGGTTGGGCTGCTACAATTCGGGCAAAAGCGGTGCCGGAGGTTCCAGTACACCATGCCGCGGGCATACGCTAACAGCGCCCCATCTGTGGGTGAAAGTTCTGCCGCCGTAGTGCGCAGGTCAGCCAGGGTATAAGCAGCCCCCACATACTGCATAAACGCATCTGTCGCTCCCTCAAACCCCAGGGCAAAATAAGGCACCTCCCCCTCCGAACCTAAGTACACTGCCGCTGCTGCCTGCTCTGCTAACATCGTGGCGGCTTTACGCCCCAGTATAGCGGCTTGCCTGCCACCAGGCTGCTGCTCGAGTAAACTCATCGTGCCATGCACCACCAGCACCCGAACGCGCTCATGCTTCCAAAGCGCCTGCATCTGTTGCTCGTCCGGCCTGATTTCAGAAAAACGGTTCAGTGGGTTATGCGAAAAATGATTCATGACGATAGTGTACTTTATCTAGCATATTAAACTCAAAGCCGGGCGATAGGTTAGCGAAAAAAAAAGGAGCCTGCCTGAATAACAGGCAGGCTCCTTTGAATATGATGTATGCCTGGTTCTTGATATTAACGACCAAAGTCATCCTGCACGCGCACGATATCATCCTCATTGGATGGTTTCTCCGCGTCAGTGTGCTGCCAGATCTCGGCTAATACGCCCCACTCCTTCAGGCCAACCAGACGGTGGCGCTCGCCTTGTTTCAGCGTGATATAGTCGCCAGGGTTCAGGGTTTTCAGTTCCCCTTCTTCATCCGTGTCGCTGGTTACCACGCCCACACTGCCTTTCACCGATTTCCAGATCTCGGCGCGGCGGTGATGGTACTGCCACGATAAACGCTTCTCAGGTGCTACCACCAGAATCTTCGGGCTCAGTTTACCGGATATCTTCAGGTTGTCAACAGACATTCCTTCAAAGTAAGTGTCGGCAAACTGCTGTGCCTGGCTTTCGTCGATGACAAAAAAACCGCCCCATGGACGTGTCTGGTCCTGCTTGTCGATGTTGAACCCCTGCTCCGTGAGTTGCTGCTCTATCTCTTTAAATAGTTGCTGTTTGCTGTCGTCCATTGGCATTCCTGAAATTTTAAAAAGTTATACGATGGCACAAGCGGCGCTTAAAGCACCTGCTGTGTTAAATGCGAACTGTAAAAGTAAGACTATTTATAATTTTATACCGTCTGCCCACCATTTTAAAGTGCCTTGGCCAGAGACTGGCTTTAGTTTTGAGTCACTGAAAGCGGCTACTTCACTGTAAATGTTTTCTCATCTGGCCCCACACCGGTAATGGTCAGGCTTTTCCACTGTTTGGGTATAACAGACTTTACTTGTTTGATGCCCGTGGGCGTAACCTCAATTCCGCCGAAGCCCATGATAACCGCCTGCAAAACCCCGCCTGCGCCAGTGGCAAAATAAGGGTTTGTGCCGCCTTTTGTCTCAGCGATCACGCGGAACGGCGGGTTAAGGTTTGGCTCATAGGCTTCCTTAAACCACTTATACGCTTTATCCGCCTTACCCAGGCGGGCGTACAGCAACGCAAATACGCCCTGCGTCATGGCGGGCGTGCCTTCGTCCGGCACGCGGGTTTCGTAATACTCCAGGTCTTTCAGGATTTGGGCAGGTTCCGTTACCTCTTTTAAGGGGTATGCCAGCAAATTCACATCGGCCTGCTTGATTCCCTCCCCGGCATAGGAGGCATGTTCCTTCGTCACGCCATTTTCCATTTTCAGGATCGGAATGTTACTTGCCACATGCGCCCAATCCTTATCTGCGTTCAGGCCCAGAATTTTTGCGGCCTGGGTGGCGTACTGTAAGTTGGCTTTTGCGGCGGCATTGGTGAAGGCGTTATTGTCCACGTTCTCGGCCCACTCATCGGCCGCCACCACATTTTTGATGTCATACTGGCCCGGCCCGTTTCGCTCCACGCGGCTCGCCCAGAAGTCAGCGGTTTCTTTCAGGATGGGCCACCCTTTTTCGCGGAGCCACTGCTTGTCCTGCGTCACGAGGTAGTAGTTCCAGGCGGCAATGGCCACGTCGGCGGTGATATGATGCTCAAAAGGGCCGCTCAGCGCCCATACCGGGGTTTCCTCTACCCCCGTATCGGCACTCTCCCATGGGTACATCGCCCCCTTAAACCCTTTCGAGAAAGCGTTGCGGCGTGCTGCCTCCAGGCGCTCATAGCGGTACTCCACCATGCTCTTCGCCATTTCGGGGTGCATGACCAGCAGTGCCGGGTACATCCAGATCTCCGTGTCCCAGAACACATGGCCGTTATACCCCAATCCGCTGAGGCCCATCGGTGAGGGCGACAGGGCCGTGTTTTCACGCACAAAAGAATACAGGTGATAGAGCATGCTGTGCACGTCCTGCTGCGACTGCGGATCGCCTTCTATCTTAATATCGCTTTGCCACAGCTTGTCCCACGCTTTTTTGTGGAATTGCTGCAGACGGTCGCGGCCCTCCAGGCGGGCATAAATGGTGAGGCGCTCTGCCTCATTCAGCGGGTCGTCGTGGTGGGCAGAGGTGATGGAAGAACCTGCCACAGAAAAGGTATAGGTTTCGCCGGCCTTCAGTTGCTTCCCGAACTTCATCAGGTGCATGTTATTGTCCCACATCTCATGGATCACGCGCGGCTCATGGCCATGCGCCTCTTCGAACATAAACGTGTTGCTGGCCGCCATCAATAATTTACCCGTTGGGCTTTTGGCAGCAGAGGTAAGCAAACTCAGCACCACATGGGGCCGATCGATCTCGTTGTAATAATTCTGCACATCGCGTAGGGCGTCGGGTGCTTCCATCACGCTGCTGGCCGAAAAGTTGATATCCTTCTTCGCCTTCACGGTCACGTTCATCAGCACCGTGTATGGCAGATGGCGCAGGGCGTAGTAGGTATAACTAACCGTGGCATCCGGGCCATAATCGAAGGTGGTGGTAAAAGTAGCCTCGCGCATGTTCAGTTCCTGCTTCATGTTGGAGATATTCCGGCTGTCCACGCGGCGACCGTTGATGTCCATGTTCATGTTGAGCAGGTTGAAGCTGCGCAGGAAATTGCTTACCCGGCCCCGGCCATACTGGTCATAAGCGCCTGCCAGCACCACATCCTTCACCTTAAAGGGCTCCGGCGAGGACACCACGCCCAGCATCCCATTGGCCACCGTAACGCCATAGTAATTGGAGGGATCCACTTTATCTGTTTTGATAATCCAAGGGTCCGCAGACTGTGCCTGCGCTAAGGCAGGTATAAAGCAGCACATCAGGAGCAGGCAGGTCAGGAATCTTGTCATGTCAGAGAGTTATATGGTGTAAGGATCATTCAACCCAGGTGGAAGGGTATAAGCCACGCGGCACCCCAGAGGCTTTAACGTATGGGGTGCCGCATCGTATTTTCTTAATTCAGACTATCTGAGCCATAGGGGTTCACTATTTGCTGGCAACGGCCGCTGGCTTTGTCGTGCTGCGCTGCTGTGTCTTGAGTTTAGACACTACATATGCGCCTACTTGCCTGCCTTCTTCAGCGCCGTTCACGATGGCTGGCATAAAGTGAATGCCGCCATACAAGCGGCTGATGGCGGCTTCTTCGGCAGCGGCCTGAAAAGACCCAAACGAGCGCACGGGCAAGCCATACTTTACCTCCGTGGAGTCGGCGAAGGAAAACTCAGAACCAAAAAGGTCGGTTAGCACCACAGCTGCTGAATTCGAGATTACGCTATGCCCGCTAGGGTATTCCGGGAAGGGAGGCGTTTGTAACAGCGGCACCCAGTTCTCATCCAGCAGCGCATTGATCACCGACTCCGGTCTAATCCGGTCGCTGCGGTACTTTTCGTCCCAACAGGAGATAAAGCCATCTGCCAAGGCCACCGACACACGGGTATAAGCCTCCAGTGTTTGCATCAGGTCAGCGTTAGCCTTACGGGTAGCGAGACCAGTGATGCCCAGCCAGTGTCCGCCCGGTGTGATTTTCTTGGTGGCGTACATCACATGCCCGGTGGTATGCATCACAAAGGGGTTGCAGTCCCAAAAACTGGCGATTGCCTTCTGCTCTGCCGTCATGCGGGTAGTAACCTCATACACTTCCTTTACCTCCTCGTAAAAGTCGCTGCCTGGGTTCGGGTCATAGGCGACGGGCTTGGCTGGGGCAAACTGGCTGCACGAGTCAATCACGAAGGGGCGCAGCTTGTACCAAAAGGGCTCGATGGCGTCCATGTAGGCGGGTGGGGTTGGCACCCAGTGGCCTCCCTCCTGCGACACGTCGTGCCGGAATCCCCTTGTCTGCCTATACCCATCGGCGTTGGCGTAGGCGATGATGCGCTTAGCTGCTTCCTGCCCATAACGCAGCGAGCGGTTAAACACCTCCTCCGGCACGCCCATCTTGCGGTACTGCGCATACAGGTCATCCTCATACCCATCAAACTTGTCCGATGAAAAAGTCAGTTGGCGGCTCACTGTCAGGAAAGCGTTCAGGCTGGCCAGTGGCAGGCAATAAGTGGAGTCAGCGGCCGGTTCCGGGATTCCTTCAAAATCCGTCAACTGCCCTTTCAGGGACTTGTATTCCGGGTAATCATGGCGCAGCACCTCATACGCGGCAATCTGGGGGTATACATAAATGCGGCTGGCTACCGGCGGCGAAAAAATATCGTGCGTGATCACCTCCGTCAGCTTATCCACGGACCTGTGTAGAAATGCCGGGTTAGCAGCCGCCTGGCTGTAATCCCTGGTTTCCTGCTGCTGGCAGCCAAAGGCACCCAGCAAGGTTAGGAACATTCCGGTGTAGAGGAAAACCTGTTTCATGCTCGAAAGAGTCTTGTGAGTTATATTATTCAGGAACAATTCTATCGCTGCCTTTAGCGGGCGACATTTCGGTGCATGGCCAATTGACTGGCGTTTGCTGCTGTCGGCAACTTTTTGAAAATCTGCAGGGGCTCGTTGTTTCGGGCCACCAGCATCAATTGGCCTGCAGCGGTTTTCAGTTTCCGGATATCCCGTACCTGCCCGTCAAACACAAAACCCGCATCTACCAGGCTGGCCGCTTTAAATTCGCCTTTGCCGTTCCCGTAAAGCAAGCTGCCATAGCTGCCGTCGTAGCGGCCCTGGTACATGCTCACGCCGTATAAATTGCCTCCTGTAATAAGGTCAGGCTTGCCGTCTTGGTTCACGTCGGTTACATGAAAAGCGAAAATCTTGGATACCTGCGCCTCGCGTGGCAAGGCATGCTTCCTGAACTGCCCATTGCCCAGGTTCTCCCAGTACACCGACTCAAAGGTATTCACTTCCAGCACCGGAGCATCTTTCAACTCACCGTCCTTAAACAGCTCCTCCACGCTCTTGCCCGCGTAGCTCTTGTAATCGGTTATGTTCTTGTTGATGAGCGGGAGCTGCTTACCCAACTCATCTTTGGTGGCCACCGGGTACCACTTGTCATGGAGGTTATAAGCAAGCAGGTGGTCCAGGTTTTCGTTATTGTCGATGTCCTTTAAGTACATTCGCAAGGCACTCTGGTTCCCTTTCCTGAGCTTCGTATTCGTTCCCAGGTTTCCGGCAACCAAGTCCATGTCCCCGTCATTGTCGAAGTCGGCTGCCGTGAGTGTCTGCCAGAAGCCCACGGCATTTTGGAGGCCTGTATCGCTTGTCACCTTGCTGAGTTTGTTGCCCTTGTTCTGGTATACCGTCAGCGGCATCCAATCGCCGGCAAGTATCAAATCTGACTTGCCATCCTGGTCATAGTCTACCCAGGCGGCATCCGTCACCATACCCGCTTTGCGTAACTCCGGGGCCAATTGGTCTGTCTTGTCCGTAAAGCGGCCCCTGCCATCGTTAACCAACAGGTATGAGTTTGGCGAAATGCCATACTGGTAGCCCAGCACGCGCCCGCCCACAAACAGGTCCAGGTCACCGTCGTTGTCAAAATCGAAAGGACGCACACAACTCTTGTTATCATACATCGCCGGCAGGGTATGGCTGCGCGTGAAGTTTCCTTTGCCATCGTTCAGGTACAGGCGGTCGAATTGCGCATCCATCTTGCCGTAAAACTCATTCCCTCCGGACACGACATACAGGTCTGGGTGCTTGTCGTTGTTGGCATCGAAGAACACGGCATCAACATCCTCATACAGCGAATCAGCTTGGAAGATGGCTTTGTTGGAGCGCAGGAACTTGCCGTTGACCTGCTGCAGGTACAACGCACCTGGCTGGCGCTTGGCTCCTCCCACATAAAAGTCGTCCAGGCCATCGCCGTTCACATCGGCCACTGCCAACTTCGGGCCTTCGGTAGAGGTCTGAAAAGGGATCAGGCTTTCGCGGTAAAAATCGATGTAGTTGTTTTCCTCGTGCTTGTAGTCCACGAGGTAAGCCTCAGTTACATCCTCATAAGCGGGCGTAGCCTTCTGAAACAGGCTATAATAGGCAGCGACAGGCTGTTGGGCAGCGGATTGCTCCAGCACCAGGGTTGTATTCGCCTTCACGTTGGTTTTCACCTCCACCTGCTGGCTTCCCCAAATCACTACCAGAGTGTCCACCTGGGTCATTTTGCCCAAGCCAAAGTTCAGCACCGGCTCCACCGACGACATAAAGCCGCGGGTAGGCATCAGTTGCTGTAGCTGCGTTTTGCCTTTGCTCTTCAGCAGCACCTTGGCACCATGCCCGAAAAGATTCGCTTTCTCGCCTTTAAGCTTTATCTTGAGGTAGTTGTTGCCGGCAAACTGCTCGCTCCTGTTGCGGTAAATCGTGGCGGGCTCGTTGATGTTGTTGGTGATCAGTTCCAGATCGCCGTCGTTATCCAAGTCGGCATATGCCGCCCCATTCGAGATATTGGGAGCAGCGAATCCCCAGCTCAAAGACTTGTCCTCAAACTGCAGGCTATCGGTGCCTCTGTAGAGATAGTTGTGTACCCTGCCATCCGGCATCATACTCACGCCCTTCTTGTCCAACGATTTTGAGATTTCAGGCGCGTGGTACATGGAGTCCACGGTGGCGAACTTAATGTAATCCATGTTGTTGGGGCGCTTTACGATGCCGTTGGAGATGAAGATGTCCTTGATCCCGTCATTGTCATAATCAGCCATCAGGGTGCTCCAACTCCAGTCAGTGGCAGCTACCCCGGCCATCAGGCCGATGTCAGAAAAGTGTTGCCCGCCATGGCTTAGCTGCAGGCAATTGCGGCTATACTGGTTGAAATAGCCAAACTGCAGCTTGTACAGGTAAATATCAAAGGGATCCTCTCCCATGGAGGTCTTCTCGATCGTCTCGTTCTCGGGGTACATGTCTAGGGTCATCATGTCCAGGTACCCGTCGTTGTTAATGTCCGCCGCGTCATTTCCCATCGAGAAGCGGCTCAGGTGGCGGAAGTGCTTTTTAACGCTTTCCGAGAACGTGCCGTCGCCGTTGTTCAGGTAATAATAATCGTCTTCGTGAAAGTCGTTGGACACGTAGATATCATCCCAGCCATCGTTGTTGAAATCGGCCACGGCTATACCCAGGCCATACCCCATCGCAGCGCCATAGATACCGGCTTTCTCGCTTACGTTCTTGAACTTGCGCACTTCACCGGCCGGGCTCTGGCCTGCGGCGGTTATCAATTGGTTCTCGAACAGGATATCGCCGGCTTCGTTGTCGCGCAGGTTACGGGCGTTCACGCGGTTATAGCTGCGGGAGGTATGCACGGCGTGGTTCAGCAGGTACATGTCCAGGTCCCCATCATGGTCGTAGTCGAAAAAGGCAGCCTGGGTGGAAAAACCCGTAAAGTCAAGGCCGTAGTCAGCAGCCCTCTCGGTAAAGCTCACGTTGCCATCGGCATCCACGCCATTGTTGATGTAGAGTTCATTGGCGCCTTCCAGCCCTTTGTAATCGCCTACGGCACTCACGTAGATATCCAGCAGGCCATCCCCATTCACATCGGCCATCGTTACGCCTGTTTGCCAGTCGGAGTAACCGGCCACGCCGGCTGCCTCGGTGGCGTCCTCAAACTTCAGGTTGCCTTTGTTTAGGTATAACTTGTTATCGCCCTGGTTCGAGACAAAATATAGGTCTGTCTGGCCATCGTTGTTCACGTCGCCGGCTGCCACCCCGCCCCCATTGTAAAAGTACAGGTAACTGATGATGTCCAGTTTGTCCGTTGCTTTCAACTCGTTCACGAATGTCAGGTTAGTTTGCGTAGCGTCGATGGGCTCGAACAGGGCATTCTCAGTTATATCGGCCTCCGACTTACAGCCTGACAGAGAGAGCGCAGACACCAGCAGGAAAACTGCCATGGATGCCAGCCTGCTGTTAAGGTATGCCGCTGTTCGGGTATGGAAAGAATACATAGGTGAGGTGTGCTTAGTAAGCGTAAGGGTTCTGGTTCGTGGGTTGCAAGTTAGGGCTTCTTTAGGCCAAAAGCCTGTAACTTATCGTTGTTCTTGGCTAGCAGCACGTAGGTCTGCCCCGAGGGTCCTGTGAGCCGGTGCATTTTCCGGACCTGCCCTTTCGTGAAGAAACCGGACTCTTTCGGCGGGCGCACCACAAACTGACCATTGCCTGTGCCCTCCAGCAGCAAGCCGTAGTTGGCATCGTAGCGGCCCAACTCCGGCACCACATCAAAGAAGTTTCCGGCCAGCAAAATGTCCAGGTGCCCGTCCTGGTTATAGTCTAGTGTCTCGATGCCGTAAATCGGAGAGTACTGCGCCTCCACGGGCAAGGCCTTCAGGCTAAAGGACATCTTGCCATTGTTGATGAGCAATGAGGAATTGGGGTTGTTCACCTTCTTTACCACGGCTTTCTCCAGTTCCTCAGGCGGCATCAGTTCATGCACCTGCTTGCCGGCATAATCTCCGTACTTCACGAACTTGCGCTTGATGCTCGGCACCTGTTTCTGCAGGTCTTGCTTCAGCACCATCGGGTAGGCTTTGCCATCCTCGGTGTAGCAGCTGATGATCTGCTCAATCGTGCCGTTCGACTCAAAATCGTGCACATAAAGCTCCACGGGTTGCTTCTCACTGGCAGTGATGCGGCTGTTTCGGCCCAGGTTACCCAGCACAAAGTCTACATCACCATCGCCATCCGTATCTGCTGCTTTGATAGTGTTCCACCAACCGGATGAGTTTGGCACTTCGTATTTAGTGGCCAGGCTGCGGCCGCTTTTGTTCGTGAAAATAGCCACAGGCATCCAGTCGCCCACCAGCACTAGCTCCGGGTACTTATCACCGTTCAGATCCGCCCATACCGCATCGGTCACCATACCCAGTTCGTTTTTGGGCAAATAGCGCTTGGTATAGTTCTTGAACCGGCCTGTACCGTCGTTGATGTATAGATAGCTGGCGGCATCGTACCCATACCCGCCAGGCACCATGCGCCCCCCGATAAACAGGTCGAGGTCGCCGTCCTGATCGAAATCGGCAACGGCGATGCACGAAGCATTGGTGTTGATATTTGGCAGGCGGTCTTCTTTGGTGAAATTCCCTTTCCCGTCGTTGATGTATAGCCTGTCCTGCAGCTGGGGGGCGTTGGCCGTAAACTCGTTGCTGCCTGTTACCACCAACAGGTCCAGGTCACCGTCCTTGTCCGCGTCGAAAAACCTGGCCGCCACATCTTCGGAAGCTTTGTCCTGCTCAAAAAGCCTGGAAACCGCCGCTTCGCTGAACGTGCCGTTCTGCTGCTGCACGAAAAGCTTCTTGGCTGCCCCTGCGGCCCCGCCCACATACACGTCTTCCAGTCCATCGCCCGTTACATCGCCCACAGCCATGGCTGGCCCCAAGGTAGAGAACATCTGCTTCAGCAGGGCATCGCGGTTATAGTCCACGAAATTACTCTCCTGGTGCGTATAGTCGATTTTTAGGGCTTGCGTGGCGTCGTAAAATGGACGAGCGGCGTTGGGTACTTCAGGAGTAAAGGTGCGGTCTGCCAACTGGTGCCGGAGGCTAATCTCCTGGTCGGGCTTTACTTGCTGCAGTACCTGCATCTTATCATCGGTCCATACCACCTTTACCGAGTCAATCCTGGCTTCCTTGCCCAGCCCAAAAACCAGCGTCAGGTCTACAGACGACTCAAAGCCACGGTTCGGCATCTGTTGCAGGTATACCGTTTTAGAAGGTTGGTATACGTACACCTTGGCACCGATCCCATTCAGGTTTTGGCCTGTCCCCTGCAGCTTTACGCGCAGGAAATGGTGTTTCAGATTTTCAGTGGATTTGTTCTTGTAGATCGATACCGGGAGGTTCACGTTGTTGACCACCAGATCCAGGTCCCCGTCATTGTCCAGGTCGCCGTAGGCAGCGCCGTTCGAGAAGCCGGGTTTACCCAGGCCCCACGCCGCCGCCTGGTTTTCAAACTGCAGGTTGCCTTTGTTGCGGAAAGCGTAGTTTGGGATTGGCGTGGAAGTCATTTTAGCGATTAGCTCCTTGTTATACGCATAGCCCCCGCCATCCATGGCCTTACGCATCGTTTCTTCGTTACCCAGGAAGTTCACAAAATCCTGGTCCGTCAGGTCCTGGTAAATGCCATTGGCCACGAAGATATCCTTTAGCCCGTCATTGTCCATATCAAACAGCAAGGCGCCCCAGCTCCAGTCAGTCGCGGCCACCCCAGCCAGGCGCGCCACCTCGCTAAAAGTATTATCGCCGTTGTTCAGGTGCAGCATGTTCTGCATGTACTGGTAATGGAAGTCGCGGGAAAGCTTGAGCTGCTGCAGGTCATACCCCTCAAACATGGAAGTCTTTTTCAACCGGATATCATCGCCGGGCAGCATGTCTGTCACGAATATATCCTGGTTGCCATCGTTGTTCAGGTCAGCAATGTCGGCCCCCATCGAGGAAAGGCTCTCGTGCGGCATCCAGTCTTTACTGGCCTCCTTAAAGGTGCCATCCTGGTTGTTGATGTATAGGTAATCGCGCTCGTAAAAGTCGTTGGAGATGAAGATGTCCGGCCAGTTGTCGTTGTTCACATCCCCGATAGTGATGCCAAGGCCAAAGCCGATCAGGCTACCGTAAATGCCAGCATCCGCACTCACATCCACGTACTTGCCGCCATCATTTCGCAAAAGCTTGTCGCCACCCAGTGCATCGCGGCGGCCGCGCAGGTTGGTATAGCCCAGGCTACCGACAGGGTATGAGCTGTTGTTGAGCAGGTATACATCCAGGTCGCCGTCCCGGTCATAGTCAAAGAAAGTGGCATGGGTTGAATAGCCTTCGTCTGCCAAACCATAGGCAGCGGCTTCTTCCGAGAAGGCCGGAATTCCATTCGCGGTGACTCCGGTGTTGATGAAAAGTTCGTTTTTTCGGTTATCGCCGTTTACCTCACCAGCATTGCAGACATAGATATCCAGTCTGCCGTCGCCGTTCACATCCGCCATGGTCACGCCGGTGCTCCAGGCCTGGTTCCCGGCAACGCCCGCCTTCCCAGTGACATCCTCAAACTGAAGATTGCCCTTGTTGAGGTACAGCCGGTTCTGGCCTGTGTTGGCCGTTAAGTAGAGGTCAGGCAACCCATCGTTGTTCACATCGCCGATGGCTACCCCGCCGCCGTTGTAGAAGTTGCGGTAATTGAAGATATTCATCTCCTCCGTGCTCTCTACCTTGTTCACGAAATCCACGTTCGTGGCGGTGGCCGGCAATTCTTCAAACAGGGTGTCTGTCTGCTTGTCTGTCGTTCGTTTGCCACAGGCCAGGCAGGCACAAACGATAAAGGCTACTGTTAAGGGATGTATTGATTTTAGCGCCATTATTCGATTAACTTCACAGGACTGCAATGTGCCTGTTTTTTGTTAAGCTAAAAAAAGAAAGCAAGTTATACAACTTGCTTTCTTGATAAGACATATGTGTGTTTATTAGTTCAACCAGTGCTTAGTAACCCGGGTTCTGCTGTAAGTTCGGGTTGTTAGACATCTGCTGCGAAGGGATCGGGAAAAGCTTGCGCGTAGGGTCCATTTTGGTTTTGAACTGCCAGGTACTGCCCGTGTACTTCCCGAAACGAATCAGGTCATTACGGCGCCATCCTTCCCAGGCCAACTCACGGCCACGCTCCTCCAGCAAAGTCTCCAGCGTCAGGCTGGCCATCGGTGCTACGTCGGCACGAGCGCGCACTTCGTTCACTAAAACAAGCGCCTCCACCGGTCTGCCCAAGCGCAACAGCGCTTCCGCTTTCATCAGCAGCACGTCCGCATAACGGAACACCACCAAGTCGTTGTCCTGGTTCACGCGTGTGTTGTTACGCTGCACCTCATACTTCACGTTACGCACCCCTTCGTTACCGAAAGCCCTCTCTAACGATGTGATGGTAGGCGTGAAAACAAGTTGTCGCTGCTGATTATCCACTGGATCGACAAATGTGATCACCTCGCCGTCGTTGTTCAGCTGCGGGCCAGCCAGCCACATTTCCTTACGCTTATCGTCGTCAGAGAACTTATTGTAAAACTCAGCACGGGTAGCAAAACCGTTCCAAGGGTTGTTTGTCAGGCCATAAACAGTACCCTGCGCATAGTGCAGCGTACGCATGTGCATGTTCATGCCTTCTGCTAAGACCTTATCGTAAGGAATCGCAAATATGTTCTCTTTATAGGTTGCCTCCGTGTTGCCGTTGTTGATGGCAAAGTTCTGAAGGTAATCAGGGTTAAGTTGGTAACCTGCCTGCGAGTTGATGATGGCGTTCGTCGCTTCCAGCGCCTCCTGCCAGCGTGGGGTACCGGTATAAACCTCCGCGTTCAGGTAAAGCTTGGCTAGCAGGGCGTTTGCCGCCCCGCTTGTGAAGCGGCTGTACGTATTCACGTTAGCCTCATCGCGCAAGTTAGGGAGCGCAGCCTTTATTTCGCTCACCACAAAGTCGTACAGCTCTGTGCGGGAGCTTTGGGGTGGGTTACCTGCAGGGGTGTCTTCGGTGATGATCGGTACGTTCCCATACATATCCAACAGCCAGAAGTAACCGAAGGCACGCAGCATTCTGATTTCCGCGATAACCGTTTCCTTGCCCTGCACATTCAGGTCACTGCTTTCCAGGCCAGCTAGGTTTATGTTAGCACCTGCAATTACACGGTAGGCCCATTCCCAGGAGCCGTTGATCTGGCCCGGAGAAACCGGCGTCCACTCATGCTTGGCCATTTGCTGCCAGGCACCGTTGTCATACCAGTCTGGTCCGCGCGTGGGCACCACCAGTTCGTCTGAGGTGGCTTCGTTCAGCACCAGCACTGGGTCGAGGAACCCGCGCAATTGGCCATATGTAGAACCTACTGTCGATAGCAGTTCGTCTTCGTTCGCGGGGAATTTACTGGCCTCCGCCCTGTCAAACACCTCCGCATCCAAATCTGTACAGGCCTGCCCCCCCACCAGTATACTGGCAACTGAGGCAACTGCTAAAATATGTTTTAATCTATTTCTTTTCATACGAAAATCGTTTTTCACTATTAAGATTTTAGAGACTTCCATTCCTTAAAGCGTCAGCGAGAAGCCCAGTGAGAAGGAGCGTGTTCTTGGATAGAAAAGAATCGGCTCTACACCAGGAGAAAGGTTTACACTCACATCAGAACCGCCGTAGATATCACGCGAAGCACCCAATCTTGGCTCAGGGTCGATACCTCTGTAACCTGTGATCACGAAGGTGTTGTTACCTGCAATGAACACAGATGCATTGCTCATGTACTTCCAGAATTGTGGCAGTCTGTAAGACATGCGCCAGTTATCCAGCCGAACAAAATCAGCATCTTCTACCCAGAGGCTTGAGTATGCCGGAGACAAGCCATCTGGTATACCTGTGTCAAAAGCATCTTTGATGACGTTGCTACTTGGGAAGCGGTTCGGGTTAGCAAAAGAAATATAAGGGCCATTTGCAATCTGGTGTCCAACTGCTCCCCTGAAGAGGAAGTTCAAATCGAAATTTTTGTACGACAAGGAATTGCCCCATCCAAAAACAAGGTCCGGGTTTGCATCTCCCAGGTACGTGCGGTCCGCACCAAACGGATCAATTGCGCCGTCGTTATTAATGTCTTTGAAGATGTACTCGTTGTCTGCGCTGAACCCTTCAAATACAGGTCCGAAGAACTGTCCAATAGGCCTGCCTTCCTGCAAAACTACCGGCTGTGCCAATCCACCCTGAGGGCTTCCGAAATCACCGTACGTACGCGGTGAGGATGCGTCATAGGTAAAGATACCGGAGCTAAGGGATACGATTTCGTTGACGTTTCGCGAAAGGTTCACGTTGGTTCTCCATTGGAAATCTGCTTTGTCCATCACAAGGTAGTCCAGGGCTAGCTCGATACCCTTGTTGTTGATCTCTCCCACGTTTGCCAAAAGGCTGTTTGTAACCGCTGTCAGCTGGTCTGAACCATACTTGGTACCGATTGCGATCGGGTAGTCAAACAAGAGGTCTTCGGTGTCTTTGTTATAAAACTCGAGTGAACCGTTCAGGCGGCCATTCAGGAACGCAAAGTCAATACCGATGTTGGTCATTGCCGAAGTCTCCCACTTAAGGTCTGGGTTAGAGTTCTGGCTAAAGTTATAAGCTGTCTGGAAACCACCCTGCGTAAAGTAAGAGCCGCTCGGGCCATACAACAAGCGCGATGCATAATCAGCGATGCCTTCTTGGTTACCCGTTACGCCATACCCAATGCGCAGCTTCAGGTCATCGATGAAGCTCACATTCTGCATGAACTCCTCTTGCATAATTCTCCAACCTACGGATACAGAGGGGAACCAGCCCCAGCGGTTGTTCTCACCAAAGCGCGAAGAACCGTCACGTCGGATATTGGAGGTGAAGAGGTACCTGTCTTTGTATGAATAGGTTACGCGGCCCAGGAATCCGATCAGGATCGCCTCTGATTTGTAAGACCCAACCTCTCTGTTTGTAGAGTTCGTTTCGTCGATGTTCGCATTACCAGCTCCCAGGTTGTTATAACCGAAAACATCAGGGAATCTGCTGTTAGCTGCGTTAAACCCTTCGTTGGATAGTTTCTGATAGGTATAACCACCTAAAGCGCTGAACTGATGGTCACCGAAGTCGCCTGTGTATTGCGCGGTGAGTTCGGTTAGCTTGTCAATTACTTCGCGCTGCTCTCGTCTGGCAATGGCAGTATTGTTGCCACCTGCCACAAAAGAACTTGGCTGGAAAAAGCCGTATAGCCTGTTGAAGTTGTTGATAGAAGAGTTCACGCCGAACCGCAAGCCTTCTACTGGCTCCAGATAAACCTTGAGGTTAGCCAGGGTTTGCTTCTCGCGCGCCTCATTGGTTAACTGCTCCATTCTGGCTACCGGGTTCTCCAGTCTGAAACCACCCGGGATTCGGTTGCCGTTGAACATGTCGAAATTCTCAATGCCTGGCTGCAGGTAGGTGCCGTTGTCGTTGAAAACAGGAATGGTTGGATTAAGCTGACCGGCTGCCAGAAAGGAGAAGTAGTCTACGAAATTCTTGTTGCTCACTTGCTGTGATAGCAACAGTTGCACCTCCAGCTTGTCATCCAATGCTTTCTGAGACAGGTTCAAGCGGGCATTCAAACGGTCAAAGCCAGAATTCAAAGCAATACCCGGCTGGTCCAGGTATACCACCGAGCCACGGTAGTTAAACTTATCGGTACCACCGGAAACCGCTACGTTGTAGTTTTGGCTGTATGCCTTGCGCGTGATTTCGTCGAACCAATCGGTACGTGCGCCATAGTCATTTGCGCTTCGGTCTATGCCCAGTTCGTCTAACTTCGCCACATACTCACCTGGCGATAAGAAAGGAATCGTGTTAGACACGGCTTCCATACCTACATAGCTACTTAGCTCTACCGTTGTTTTGCCTGCAGTACCGCGCTTGGTGGTGATAATGATTACCCCGTTAGAACCTCTTGAACCGTAAATAGCGGCAGAAGAAGCATCTTTTAGGATGTCCATGGAGGCAATGTCTTCCGGTGCCACCGTGTTCAGATCAGCACCAGCTACCCCGTCAATAACGATCAGTGGTTCGCTGTTCGCGCTTAAGGAAGAAGTACCCCTGAGACGAATGGTTGGGCGGTTATTGGTGGGGTCACCACCGCTCGAAACTACGTTCAGACCGGCCACCTTGCCCTGCACCGCCTGCATCGGGTTGTTGATTACACCGGCGTTCAGGTCTTTGGCGTTTACAGTAGCTGTTGCACCGGTTACGTCTGCCTTCTTCTGCGTACCGTAACCCGTTACAACAACCTCTTCCAGGGCCTGGGCATCGGTTGCCATGCGCACGTTCACCACGGCGCGATTGTTAATCGGAATCTCCTGCGTTTTGAATCCAATAAAGGAAACCACCAGGGTTCCGCTTCCACTTGGTACATTCAGGGTAAAGTTACCGTTCACATCGGTGGCGGTACCCACTGAAGTTCCTTTTACCACAACGGTGGCACCAGGTACGCCTGTGCCATCCTCGCCGGTTACTTTTCCTTTTACTTCGGTACCCTGCCGGGTAGCCAACACGTTCATTTCATAGTTAGCCAAAGGAGAAGCGTATGCTGCCCCTTGAGACAGGCATAGCGCTGCTACCAGAATGGCGAACTTTTTCTTGGATGGTAAACTACCTGAATGCGTGCTCTTGTGCAGCACCTTCGGTGTAGTGTAATCTTTTCTCATACAATGGCTTTAAGATGGTGAAACATTTGTCTCTGGGATAAAAGCATTATGCGTGTAGTTCTATAATTTATATAACACAACTAAATATAAAATCAGGAAAACTCTTTAAGGCTAATACAGGGTGTATATTCAAAAGGTTGTGCACTGATTACTTCAGCAGATCTTAAATAAATGAGTACTTACTTGCCAAAGAAAAAACTCTACACCTTCCCACTATTTCTGTCTCTGCCTGTGGGAATTTTTCTTATCCCAACTACCTATTACGGAAAGGCAACCTTTTCGCATCAGCGGGATGTATGATTTCCTTATCCGACTTCCTGTTTACAAATAAACAAGTATATACCTTCAAGGTCAACCCTACCCTGCATAAGGTAAAAAGTAACTACTCACATTGTATGCAAACATTTAATTTACAATCATTTATGAAAACTAAAATCTACTAAAAAGTAACTGGAAAGTAATCACTTTTCAATGTTTTAACGGGCATTGCTGTCAAATAATCGAAAGCTACCCGCACAAATGTTTGAACATCATTTGACCTGAAAGGGCGTTCGTGCAACTGGACACGGCAGGTAGGGGAAGGGTGCGTGAAGAGGACAGCGGCAGTTCGCTCATCCTGAAAAAAGGTGAATCCGGGATATACCTTGTGCAACTTGCTTGCATTTGTGGGGCCAAACACCCCCATGAAATGATAAGGCTTGGGCTAGCCAAAGCAGGGGGGATAGACTCACCAAGCACACGCAGGCTAATACTGCCTTCGGATGAAGAATTGAACCCGCGATTTAAATCGCCTTTATCTCCATGATTTTGCGCTCAAACTCCTCGTTTGAAAGGATAGAGCGGTTCTTGACTTTGGTCTTATAATTATAGACTGTCCGGACGGAATACTCAAGAATCTTGGCGATCTGCTCATGGTCGCTGATCCCGATACGGATGAGGGCAAAGATCCGCAGCTCGACATTCAACGACTGATCATCTCTGAGTTCAAATCGGTCCTCCTCCTTAAAATACGCATTGAATTCGTCCACGAAGTTAGGGAACAGCTTCAGGAATATCTTGTCGAAACTCTCGTAGAGTCCCTCCCGCTCTTCCTTCAGGCTCACGGAGTCCATTACCGGGCTTATATCGCCGTACTTCTTCTGCCGCAGCCGTTTCTCCACCGCCACTTTCAATTTCTCAATCTTGTCGATGTAGGCGGTGTACATGTTAAAGGAATGGCCGATGTACTCCTCTTTGATTTTGTTTGCCTCCAGCAGCGCGTCGTTCGTTTGCTGGAGCATGCCATTCACTTCCTGCTGCCTGCCGTTGGCCTCCAGCAAACTGGCGTTTGCTGCCGTTAAGCTTCGCTTTGTTTGTCTCAGCTGCCTCACCTGCTTGAAAATAACGAACGCAAACACCACCACCAGCAGCGACAGCAGCGAGATAGCCATGGAGAAAATGAAAAGGCGTTGCCGCTGGCTTTCCACGGAGGCCAGGCGCCCTCCTTCTATAACCGGCAAAATGGCAGCTACCTGCATTTCCCGAAGCCTTGCCCCGTAAAACTTGGCATCCTCCAGGGCCTGCTTAATGTAATAATAGGCCCGGGCCTCATCACCTTTGAGGTAGAGCAGTTCCGCTAAATGCATCAGGGCAATTGCCTCTGTGGTAGAGGATTTCACGTCCGCTATTGCAGCGCGGGCCATCATCTCAATAGCCAAATCCTCATCCCCCTCCGCCCTGTGCGCGTTGCCCAGCGAGTAAGCGGCCATCGCATACGCATGGTAGCCTGGCTTAAACCGGTTCAATACCGTCCTGAACTGGGACTTTACCTGGCCATAATCCTTCATGGCCTCATATTTACTTCCCCAAAGCGTGTAGTACCGGAAATTGCCCTTGCTAGTGAGGGCAATGGCTGAGTCGATGTACTGGCTTCCTTTTTGGGTATAGCGGTCAGAGAAATTCTTGTCCTTGTTATAACTTGCCAAATCGAAGTGAATCCGGGCCATTTGCGAATAATACGCTTCTTTAATGCTGTCTGGTGCGCCCCCCACCTTAACGGCCTCCAACGCGTCAAAAGCCTCCTTGAACATACCCGCAGACAGCAATATGAAGCTCATGCTAAGTTGCGCCTGGGTTATTTTGTCGGGATCCTCTAGCTTGGCAGCTGTTTCCTGTAGCTTCTGGGCATATATAAACGCGGTATCATACTGAAACGAGCTATATTCTGCATAGAGCTTCTTGTAGAGGGTATGGCGTTCCGCCAGTGTTGGTTCATCGGTGGCAAGCATCGTCTGCAGTTGCGCAATACGCTCCTGCTTCTCCCGGATATACTTGCTTTTGTTTTCGATGGTCCTGGTCAGTTCCTGTAGCAGGCTGTCGGATTTAGGAGTACAAAAAGCGTTGGAAGTATTTATCAGGCAGATAAACAATAATGCTATATAAATACACTGCATGAGAATGTATGGCCCTGCTGTTGAGTGATACAAAACTCTCTAAGATAACGCTACTTTGGCTTAAGTCAAATCCAAGAATGGCCAAAACATCACCATTTATCCTATGTTATTTTAAATTTCAGGATGAAATCGCCCTCCAAAGCCCTTTAAAATCAGCTGCTAAAACGCCTAAGTAGTAACTTATCCTATAATAACCCCACTTTTAAATTTCATCTCCTATGGAAGCTTCGTTGGGATAAAAAAAAGGCTACCTGTTGTGCAGGTAGCCTTTGCTTTTAACGTAGGTTCGGATGGTCCCGGTCTGCCTACAGGTTACGGATCCAGATGTTGCGGTAGCTGATGGGCTCGCTTGGGTCGCCGTGGTCCTGTAGTTTGATAGGCGCTTTGCCATGCTGCTTGTATTCAGGCAGGCCGATGTACTGCGTAGGGCCTTCTATTCTGGTGTTGTGCTGAATTACGACGCCATTGTGCAGCACAGTGACGCGCGCAGGGGTAAACAGGCTTCCGTCTTCTTTGAAGCGCGGCGCTGTGAAGAGAATGTCATACGTGTTCCATTCACCGGGTTTGCGGGTAACATTTTTCAGCGGGGGGTGCTGCTTGTAAATGCTGCCCGCCTGCCCGTTAGCGTAGGTGCGGTTATTGTACGAGTCCAGGATCTGCAACTCATACCCGGCATCGCCCTCTCCGGTAGAGGCCAGGAACAGGCCACTATTGCCACGCCCCTGCCCTTTTCCTGTAATGTTAGCCGGAATCTTCCACTCGATATGCAGTTGGTAATCCTGGAACTCCTGCTTCGTCTGGATGTTGCCGGTTCCTTTCTTCACCGTAAACTCGCCGTTGTTCACGGTCCATTTGGCGGGGGTGGACGGGTTGTTCGTGGAGACCCACTGGTTCAGGTTTTTGCCATCAAACAGCACAACAGCGTCGGCCGGGGCCTCAGCGGCTGTTTTACCGGGCTGCACCGTCTCTACCTCAGGTTCCCAAAACTCAGTCATTTCCGGGGTCATCTTGGGTGGTTTGGGCACTTCCTGTGCGTTTGCATCTGCCATGGCTAAGAATCCAAGGGCCGACAGCGCCAGGGCTGCGGTTCTAGCGGTAAAGAAGCTTCTGTTTTTCATATCTACTTGTATGGATTTTACTTTTTAGCAGTCGTTGCGCCCGGTATGCTGTTCATGGTATACCAAGCCTCAGTAGACCACAGGCTCTGCCCCGATGCACTCTTGATGGCGTCTCTGTTCAGGTGCACGTATACCACGTGGTTCGGTTTCATACCCCCCAGTTGCAGGTAAGCCTTCTTACGGTCCGGAGACAAAGTCACCTTTTCGATCGGCAACGCCTTGTCATCCAGTTTCGGCCCGCCATAGTCTGCGGTAGGCTTGTAATACCACTGCCGGATGTTGTAGTCAGCAGCTTTGGTGCCCATGCCCTCTTTTAATGGCTCGGTAAACTCAATTTCTATACCGTTTGGCTTAGCCCGCACAGCCAGCATCTCAAACGCAGGTTTCCCGTTATATGTTAGCTTTTGCAGGCCATGCCCTAACTTGCCATAGTGCTGCCAGTTACCCGTCGAGCCGATGCCGCCTATGTATAGCGAATTATCCGGGCCCCACACCAGGCGATTCACACCTGCCTCCAGGCCCTGGGTAAAGCGGAACACTGCGCCCTGGTACGCGCCGTTTACCTTCTCGGCAAATACCCGCTTGATGCCGCCATGCGTTACCTCGCCGTGGAGCATCTGGTTTTTATAAGGGCCCACGTTAATGCGCACAGGCTGGCTTGGCGAGTTTCCGATCTCATCCTGTGGCAGCCACACCACCGGCGGCACCTGCGTTTTGCCTTCTGTTCCTTTAAAGTCCACGGAGCGGGAGCCATACCAGGCGTTCTCCTGCAGGTGCACAATCTTGCTGGCTGGCAGCCAGTCGCCCTGGTTATCAGCGATGAAGATTTCGTTGTCTACACCATAGCCAATGCCGTTCGGGGTGCGCAGGCCGCTGGCAATCAGCTCATGCGAGCCGTCCTTACGGGAGATCTTCACCACCTTGCCGCGGTCAGGGATCTGGGGCTGCGTGCTGGCGCCACCCGGGTTAATGGCTGTAGCCAGAGTGCCGTAAAAGTAGCCGTCCTTGTAGAGCAGGCCAAAAGCAAATTCGTGGAAGTTAGCAGATACTTTCCAGCCGTTGGCCACGGTCTGGTACTCATCTATGATGTCGTCGTTGTTCAGGTCCACCAGTTTGGTAAGCTCCTGCTTCTGCAGCACGTAGATCTCGTCATCCACCACTTTCAGTCCAAGCGGCTCGGCCAGGCCAAAGGCAATGCGCTTCACCTTGATGTCCTCCGGCTTTTTCTTCGTAACACCATCCAGGATGTACACAGACCCCAGAGAGTCCCAGGTGCTCACTACCATCCTGCCATCCGAAAGGAAATCCATACCCCCTACTTTTGGGTGGAAGCTATCGGGGCGGGCCTGTGCCAGCGTAAAGCTGGGGTGCACGGCATCCAGGGAAGCCGCATCGCCGGGCACCTCGTCCTTTTTAGCTGCAATAGGTTGTGCCTGTGTCTTGCGAATAGCGCTGCCTTTATACGTAAGCATGTCCGGCGGCACTACCACAAACTCCTCAGAGCCATGCGGGCGCCACTGCAACGACAGCCCCTTGCCGCCGCTCCCCTGGAAGTACTCGACTTTGAAAGGGTGCTTGCCTGGCTTAAGGATGATCTCACCGTCTTTGGGCTGCAAACCGTGGTTGCCTCCATTGTCCACCACCAGCTTATCGTCTATGAAAAGCCGAGAACCGTCGTCGCTTACCAGCCGGAACACAATGTTTGTCTCTTTCTTGATGTTGAGCAGGCCGCTGGCGTGCAGCACGAAGTTGTCCTTCAGCTCGCCGAAGTCGCCCTCGTTGGCGTGCAGGGCATTTACTTTGCCTGAGAACGTCGGCAGCATTTCCGCGTTTATCTCCGGGAAGTCCGTCACGTTGTCGCTGAACTGGTAGATGTTCACGGCAATACCCGGTTTCTCGGCGGCGGCGTCCACCTGGTCAGCTTTTACCTCTTCGAAAGTGATCGAGTAGTCCGGCGTTGGCATAAGTTCGTTGGCGGCGGCAGCCTGCTCCTGCTCCGCATCCAGCGCCAGGATATACGACACCATGGTGCTGGCATCCTCTTTCTTCAGGTCAGGGTGCGGCGTCATCGGGATCTCGCCCCAGTTACCGGCACCGCCTGCAATAATTTTCTCTACCAGCTTGTCGCGGTTCTCGTTGGTGTTTTCGTAGCGCTCCGCGATGGCCATATAAGCAGGTCCCACGGTTTTCACGTCTTTGTTGTGGCAGGTGTTGCAGTCGCTTTTGGCCATTAGCGCGAACACAGCGCCCTCACCCGAAACCTGATCGGCTGCAGCCACCGCCAAAGCTGGTTTGCGCTTGAACTGCACGGCCAACCTCGTTTCGTCGTTGCTGTTCAGCAGCAGGCTGCCCTGTACGGCGTGATACTGCTGGTTCTCCAGGCTCTCCGTAGACTTCTCCCCTGCCTCAAACGTGCCATTAGTCTCGTAGTCTTTCTCTGACGCGAGCGAGTTGAGGTGCAAGTTCAGCTTCAATTGAGCCCCATCCGGCACACCTGAGGTCTTGAAGATACGCTCAAAGCCGATCTTGCCATCCTTGCCTTCAAAGTACTCCGGCGTTTCCTGTACCACAACCCGTTTTCCATTGCTTACCAGTTCATACTTTAGCACAACGGCATTGTCCTGGATGGTGTGCCCTTTGAAAACCACTTCCGGAGTTGTTTCCTTTCCGCCTTGTACCAGGCGCCATGGGTTACTGTCCGGCTCCTCCATCAAAGTGGTGCCGACAGTGGTTGGCTGCGGGCCGTGCGCCGAGGTATACACCGGCCCATCGAAATCTATATCGCCTACCCAGGCCTTGTAGAGCGCTGCATCCTGGGTGCTGTAGGCTATCCAGAGGCTGTCGTGCAGCGCGATGCTGAGCATACGTGGCTTCTGGTCTAACACGGACCGCAGCACCCAGGCCTCACGTGGCCGCTCCACCTGCTGGCCTTTGCGGCTACAGGCTCCTGCTCCCAACACCAGCAATGCCAGCAAAAGAATAAGTTTAGAACTAAGCTTTTTCATGAAATATATTTATACTATTTTAATATTTAGCGTAAAGCCCTCGGCTTTTATGCTTCCTTGGTTTCGATCTGTTGATAGCTACACAAGCCACAAATCCTTCCGCAACTTTATCGTAAATTATCGCTGAGCGCTATGAACAATCGCTCAACAAAGAAACAAGTTCTGGGCTGCAAGGGCAATCATGTCTGTCAGAAGGTAAAAAGTAACTACTCACACCCAGTATAACGATTTGTAATACAGATGATTGCAAAAAATCATACGTCGCTAAAAAGTAACATTAAACGGAATAAACCGGTGGTTGAAATGAGCACAATGTCACAACAGTCTAATACCCGTCCTTCTTGAAATGGCTATTTGGCAGGAGATTACTTGGCTGAGTTATCAAGGCGACCTTCAGCAATAAGAAACGCGACGCTGCAAACTTTTTTGAATTACGAAGCCAGGCTAATAGTAGGATTCGCGCAAATCACTGACAGCATTTTCAGGGGTTGTGAGTAGTGCCGCACATGCTGCTGCCGTAACCAGTGGAACGCTTGGAAAGCAAACGCCTGTGCGATAAGTACCTTTAAAACAAGATAGAAATGCCCTGTTGCTAGGAAGAAACAAAATCTGCGTAATAGTTCTGAGCCAGCAAATAAAGTAGCTCCCTGAAAGCATCAGGCATCTAGTCTTCGAGGATATACCACTCCACCTCCTTCAGCTGTTTGCGCCTGCCCCTATCTTCGGGCGCGTAATTTCGGGTGAGGTATTCGATGATGGGGGCTTCATTTTCGCCCAAATCCCAAAGCCCTTGTGTTTGCTGCATCCAGCGGATCGTGGAAAGCCATCCTTCGCGGGTGGCACGCTTGTTCTTAACCAAGTCCAGGGAATGGCAGCTGATGCAATTGTTGCGCACCAGTAAATATCCTTCGTCGGCAATCAGGCCAGTGGGGACGTGTATACCATCCACCACCTCTTCGTCTGTAGTAGCCAAGGCGGTGTCCTGTGCCGAAACGACCGTGTCAGGGGAAGATTGAACAGGCACCTGCGCCGTGCCCGGCTGATCTTGATGGCAACTCATGCCAGACAGCATCAGCAGACAAAGCACTATCCATTTAAGGGAGGCAAGGCCTCCAGCGTTGGAGAACGCGTTTGCTGGAATTGTCAGGCTCCTTGTTCTATTCTTCAAATCAGATGCAATTTTATTCGACACCGTCCTGGTGTTGCCGTTGATACCTTCCGTAAGTTTATACTCAAATCAAAAACGCTTACTGCTTAGGCGATTTTCACTGCAATCCGGTGGCAGGCGTTGTTTAGGTAGCCACCGGGGTTCCAGGCGGGTACTACCATGGGTTGCGTTTTCCCGGCAGTGTCTGTGGCCCGTGCCCATACCTCAAAGTAGCCGGCAGATGGGAATTTCAGCTGCGCCTTCCAGTGCTGCCAGGCTAACCTGTTCACGGGTTTTTCCAGCTCGCACTTCTGCCAGGTCGCCCCATAGTCTGTTGATACGTGCATTTCCTTCACTTCCAGGTCTCCGGCCCAGGCGTGGCCACGCACTTGCAGCGTTTTTTTACCCTGCAAAGTTGCCCCAGTTTTAGGATAGGTAATCAGTGACCGAACCGGCATCGACTCGATGATGCGCATGTCCTGATCGTCCGGCGCAGGCGCCCCCGGCGCGATAGGGTATGCCGGCACCATGTAGCTGCCTTTGTTCATCTTTGGCCCATCGTGCACCTTGTTCCGGACCACGATGCGGTCCACCCATTTGCCGCTCGCCGAAGCTGGCCAACCTCCAAACACTACCCGCAGGGGGTAACCGTGTATCGGGGGAATGTCTTTGCCGTTTATCGCCCACGCAATGAGAGACTCGTCTTCCATCGCTTTGTTGATCGGCACACCCCTGGAAATCGGAACCGAGGAGGTATCGCCGCTCAGGTGCGTGTCTTTGCCGTAATAGGCCACGTATACCGCATCGGATTTGATGCCGACAGATGCTAACACATCTTTTACCCGAGCCCCCGTCCATTCGCTGCAGTACACTGCGCCGTTACCCCATTGGTTGCCTTTGCCCGGAGGACTGTACTCTGCCCGGCCGTTTCCGCCGCACTCCAGCTGCAATTGGTAGGTAAAGTGCTTGAATTTTGACTTGAGCTCTGCGAGGGTAAATACCTTTTTGGTGCGTGCCGACTCTCCCTCAATGGTCAGGGTCCAGGAAGCGGCATCTACTTTGCGGGGAGGCAAGCCGTTGTTGCGGATAAATATTTTGTCTGCGGGCGTTACCCGGTCATCCAGGAGGTGCGGTGGGGTTTCCACGTTCCAGGGCCTGTCGCTGAGCACAACCAGATCAGGGTGCTTGCCCTGCATTTTGAAAACCGCTGGTTTAAGGGTGCCAGCCTGGGCCGCAGCCTGCAGTGACGTAAAATTCACTGCACTGCCACCCAGTGCAAAGGCCAGCGTGCCCAGCATGCCTTTAGCCAAGAATGTTCGCCTGCCTGCTGTGTCTAATTTTTTAAGCTGGTCGGGTGGTGTTGGTTGCTCCTGTTCTTCCATGTTGTGGGTATCTCCGGGCTTGTAATTACGCAAACTTGCCCCTCAAATAAAAGGATTTGGATCGCAAAACCTCTCACGCTTCACTGCCAGGCTAATCCAGGTCCTTCACACACCTGAAACCGGTATGGCTGGTGCCGGAGTCCTTGCTGGAACGCATTCTGCGCGAAACTCTGTAGCCACTGCAGTAGCTCTCGTTGCACAGGTAAGAGCCACCCCGGATCACGAACTTCTCGTTGTATGGCTCCGTGGGGTCGTAGGATTGCCGGGGCCCTGTGGGGTTTTCAGAGATACCGTTCGCCGCTGCCTGGGCGTAGGCTTCTACGTGGTATTTATCCTGGCACCATTCCCATACGTTGCCTGCCATGTCGTAGAGGCCATACCCGTTGGGAGGGAACGACCGGACAGGCGCCGTGCCATCAAAACCATCCTTCGCGTAGTTTTTGAAAGGAAACATCCCCTGCCAGAAATTGGCATTGCCTTCGGCTTCTTCAATCGGTTTGTCGCCCCAGGGGTATTTGGGGTCCTCTAAGCCCCCCATCGAGGCCCACTCCCACTCAGCTTCGGTGGGCAGGCGCTTGCCAGCCCAACCCGCATAGGCCAGTGCGTCATCATACGAAACATGCACTACCGGATGCTCCATACGGCCTTTGATCGAGCTGCCTGGGCCTTCCGGTTGTCGCCAGTTCGCGCCGATGGTCCACTTCCACCACTGCGAGTAATCGCGCATGTCCACGGGGCCGGCGGTTTGCCGAAACACCAGCGATCCGGCTTTTAGCACCGAATCATCTGGTTTTGGGGTGCCCGGCGGCAGTTGCTTTCTGATCTCCTCCCAATCCACGTCTTTCTCTGCAACAGTCACATAACCGGTAGCTTCCACAAACGCTGCGAACTGGGCGTTGGTCACCTCGGTACGGTCCATGTAAAAGCCGGACACCGTTACCTGATGCCGGGGCAACTCGTCTTTGTCAGCCTGCTCCGACTTCCCTCCCATTAAAAAGGTGCCCCCCGGAATCACGACCATACCCTCCCCCGCCTCAGCAGCCAGCGCGTTGCTGGTAGCAGGAGTTGCTGCTGTGTCGGCTTTTTCCTCGGTCTGCTGACAGCCTGCCAGCAACATAAAGGCAAGACTTGCACAGCAAAGGGTATTTATTGATCTCATTCGCATCGTTGCAGCATAAACTTCACCTTAAATTTAAGCATTTAGGCGCGAAAGTCTATTTTGACTTTGTATTCCAGTCCAATCCCATGGCATGCCGGGTTTAAAGCTTAAACAAGACGCCTAGCGTTTTTTGTAGTGAACCTTTGCCAGTTCCCGCATCCGGGCAGCGCTGGATTCCGGGGTGATGTCGCGCTGGGGGTTGGCCAGCATCTCATACCCTACCATAAACTTTTTGACGGTGGCCGAGCGCAGCAACGGCGGGAAAAACACGAGGTGCATGTCCCACTCCGGGTGGTCAAGGGCATCGGTGGGTGCCTGGTGTATACCAGCCGAGTACGGGAAAGAGATCTCAAACAGATTGTCATACATCACCGTCAGCTGCTTGTAGGCATCTGCCATCGAAACCACCTCTTTCTCCGACAGCGCCCCCACGTGCGGCACATGGCGCTTCGGCACAATCATCGCCTCGAAGGGCCATACCGCCCAGAAAGGCACCAGCCCTACAAAGTGGTCGTTCTCGAACAGAATGCGCTCCTGCTTTTTCAGCTCTTCCTGCAGATAGTCCAGTAGCATGCTGCGGCCATGCCGCTTGTAGTACACCGAGAACCTTGCCTGCTTTTTGGCGGGCTCGTCTGGCACCGATTCCTGCGCCCATACCTGCCCGTGCGGGTGCGGGTTGGAGCAGCCCATTACCTGGCCCTTGTTCTCGAATATCTGCACGTAGTTCACGAAATCCATACGCCCTAGTTCGGCATATTCCTGCTGCCACAGGCGCACCACTTGCGCGATCTCATCCACTTCCATTTCCGGGATGGTCAGGTCGTGGCGCGGCGAAAAGCAAATGACCTTGCACAGCCCGCGCTCACTCCGCGCTAGGAAAAACTCCCCCTCCTCCATCTGTCCGGCAGGGGCATCTTCGGTAATGGCCGCGAAGTCGTTTTTAAAGGCGTAGGTGCCCGTATACACTGGGTTTTGCTCTCCATTGGCCCGCGTATTTCCGGGGCACAGGTAGCAGGTCGGGTCATAGGTTGGGCGCTTTTCTTCCGACACTTTTTCCTGCTGTCCCTGCCAAGGCCGCTTGGCGCGGTGCGGCGATACCTGCAGCCAGTCGCCTGTCAGGGGGTTGAATCTTCTGTGTGAGTGCTCTTCAAAGTTAAACTGATGCATGTTATGGGCTTGGAATGCTGGTGCAACAATACTTTATTTGTTAATGCCTGGACGTAAAAGGCATAGCGCTGTTTGCGGCCATGCCTACGCTTGGACTTAGTCTGGCCGTGCTGATGGCAACAAGCCTGTTCCGTCCGTGACGTTTACCTCGTAGGTTTTAAGGTCGATGCCGAACGTTGCCTGGTACGCCGCCGCCATTTGCTGCACGAAGCTGTCTTTTTGCGCTTTGGCCACTAGGTTAAGAGTGCACCCCCCAAAACCGCCGCCCATCATCCGGGCTCCTACCACATGTTGGTTCTCCTGCGTAGCCTCTACCAAGAAATCAAGTTCAGGACAGCTAACCTCGTATAGCTCAGAGAGCCCCTTGTGAGAGCCGTACATCTTTTCGCCAAAGCCCTTAATATCCCCTTTTTCCAGCAACTCACAGCCGCTCAACAGGCGCTCATTCTCCTCGATCACGTAGGTGCAGCGCTTGTACACGTCTTCACTCAGCTGGGCTTTCGCCTCTTGCAACATTTCCAGGTTAACGTCGCGCAGGCTATTTACCTTCGGGTAAAGCGTTTGTACGGCTGCAACGCCTGTTTCGCACTCGCTGCGCCGGGTATTGTAGGCCGAACTGGCAAGCGAGTGCTTTACCTGGGTGTCGCAGAGTACAAGCTGGTAATCCTGTAACTGAATAGGGAAATAGCTGAAGTCCAGGGAACGGCAATCCAGGCGGAGGGCATGCATCTCCTTGCCCATTACGCTGGCAAACTGGTCCATGATGCCGCATTGCACGCCGGCAAAGGTATGCTCAGCCTGCTGGGCAAACCTCACCAAACTGGTGTTGTCCACTTCTAAATCAAAAAGTTTAATCAGGGCATACCCCGCACCGCACTCCAGCGCTGCCGAAGAAGAAAGGCCCGACCCCATTGGGATGTCACCGCCAAACACGCAGTCGAACCCGCCGATTTTGTGCCCGGCCTTTTGCAACTGGTCCACCACGCCTAAAATGTAATTGGCCCAAGACACTGCCGAGGGCTTCAATCCCTCCAGGCTAAACTCCGCCGATCTGTCCAGATCCGAAGCGAAAAGCCGGATGGTTTGGGTATCGTTCTTGGCCACTGCCAGCACCATCTGCTTATCGATGGCGGCCGGGAGCACAAAGCCCTCGTTGTAATCGGTATGCTCCCCAATGAGGTTGATCCTGCCGGGGGAGCGAACCAGCAAAGGCTCTGAATGGAACAAGTCTTTGAATTTTGCCTCTAGGATGTCTGCGTGCATGGGGTTTGACTTTTATACTTTTGTGCCTGTCCTTTAAGTTGCGCAGCCAGTCCGATTTAGATGCCGGAGACTGCTATACCTGTTTAAAACGGGCTTCTACTTTTTCAATTGCCGAGCTATTGCCTGGCTTTCTCACAATTTACCAGAATCAGTGCTTAAAAGCATTGCCTTGATAGCCCTGCACGCAAGAAAACGTTTCCGGTAACGTTTGCATACGTCAAAAAAAAATTCAGGCCTTTGTCTGATATTCTAAAAACAACGGCAGCTGGCACAGGGCTTCATTGATAAACGCTATGCTACAGCATTACCTCGCTTTTGCATTTGCAGCTAGCTTTGCCTGAGTTATCTAAAAACCTATACTGTGTCTGCTACTGTCAAGTCGCCGCTTTACAACGTGCCAAAGGTGATGAACTCACTTTAACTAATGTTTGAAAGCCAATAGAGCTTCATTGAGAAGAGTGCCTTTATAAAGTATAAACTTTATCATATATTTATGCTTGGTGAAGACAAACCTATTTTATCAATGAAAAAGCTACTCCTGTTACCTGTTCTTTTCCTGCTGCTATTGACTTCATGTAAAGAGTCCGGAAACATCGACCCTCTCAGCGAGCAGATACAGGGGAAATGGAAAAGTATCGCAGAAACGCGCCAGTACTATAATGAAAAAAACCAGGAGCTTCATGTTATAAACTATGATTATCATAGATATTGGGAGTTTATGGCTGACTCAACCTTTTATGATAAGTGGCATCCAAACTCAGCTGGTCCAAAGATGAGGTATGCTGTATATCCCCAGGATGGGAAAAACTACATTAAATTAAACGTCACCCTACATAACTTGTTTGAGGTGAAAATCTTAGGTGACCGGATGACGTGGGTAGGCAAATTTATGGATCAGATTTATTACGAGGACAATGAGGACCGAACGTTGGTCAGGGCGCATCATGAGATTTACACCATAGAATTCGAAAGAGAATAACCACAAAACCAGTCCTGCATTGCTCTGGGGAAGATATGGCTGGCGGGCTTAGCTAATGGAAATCTAACTTGTTTTTAAAGAAGAATTACGAACCACCAGTTCAGTGGCGAGCGTGATAGTTTGCGGAATAAAATCTGCAGGGTGCCGGATCTGTCCCAGGATTTGCTGCACGGCAATCTGTCCCAGTTTATAGCCGGGTTGCGCCACTGTGGTTAAAGACGGTTCTACCAAAGCTGAGGCCGGCTCATTTGTAAAGCCAACAACGGCAATTTCGCGTGGGATATTTATACCCCGCTCTTTCAACAGCAGCATCACCTGAAACGCCACCGGGTCGTTGATGGCGACAATGGCATCGGGCCGCATGGTGCCGTCCAGCAGGGCATTTGTCTGCTGCACGCTTTCGGCTGCTGAAAAATCGCAGTACCGAACAAGCGCTTCCGGCACGGCCAAACTGTGTTTCGAGAGTGCGTCTTTATACCCCTGCAGCCTGTTTTGTGTGATCAGCAAATGCTGCGGCCCGCCCAGGAAGGCAATGTTTTTACAGCCCTGTTGTATCAAATGCTCTGTGGCCTTGAGCGCTCCCTGCCGGTCATCAACAATGATCTTGGTTGTGTCGATGTCCTCGCATACCCTGTCAAACAAAACCAAAGGCACGTTGCGCGCGCGCAGGGCCTGTAAATGCTCGAAGTTACTGGTCTCTTTGGACAGGGAAATCAGCAGGCCATCCACCCGGCTTGACATCATCACCTGGATATTGCTCACTTCCGTCTCATACGACTCATTCGACTGGCAGATGATGATGTTGTAGCCCTCCTTTTTAGCCCAATCCTGCATCCCGCTGATGTTGGTTGCGAAAAAATGCGTTTCTATTTCGGGCACAATGACGCCCAGGGTATGGGTTTTCCGGGTTCTCAGGTTCTGGGCCACCACGTTCGGGGCATAGTGCAGCATCTTGGCCGCCTCCAGCACCTCCCTTTTAGTCTGGGGGCTCACCTCAGGCATGTTCCGCAAAGCCCTGGACACCGTGGAAATGGAAATGTTCAGTTTTAAGGCAATATCCCGGATGGTGGCATACCCTTTCTTCATAGCGCGTGATCCTGTTTAAAAGCAAGGCAATTTCTGATGCTCTAAGTTAGGGAGAATGTTCGCCAAATTTGCTGAAAGCGCTTCTAAACTATGCATTAGGGCAGCAAGTGAGCAGTTAGGGAAACAAGATACCGCGATTGAGGACAGTAATTTAACTGAAGGAAAAGTGAAGCCATGTTTTAACAAAGGCGATAACCAGCTTTTCTCTCCGGATAACGCTGAACCCAAATGCTGCGTGTCCATTGGTGGCTATAGCTTTTTTACTGGCAGCAGAGGTATAAACCGCTACTTGAGAAGCATTAAACAAATCAAACCTATCGTTAAGAATATCAAACTTCTTTTCAGCAGTAGTTACCTGCTACAACTCCTTTTCCCGTAGTTATAATCTGTATGCTGTAATTTCAGAAATGAAGCTCATGACCGGATGTTGCCTGTTTTTTGGTCTCGTTTCTATTATCTCTACTTATCTATTTATTATGTCAGACGAAAATAAGCAACCGGAACTATCGGAAGATGAGAAAAGCCTGTTGGAAGGAATGTCATCTGAGGCCCTGAGGGAATGGGAAAACTTCGATTTCGGGCGAAGGCGGTTTTTCAGACAGTCAACCCTGGCTGCTGGGGGCGCTGTATTAGCATCGCAAATGATCAGTTCAGACCTTATTGCGCAACCAGACCCCACTGCGGCGGCTATACCCCCTGCAAGCTTTGAAAACGCCGTCGATGTTTCCTTAAAGATAAACGGATCGCCTAAAAAGGTCACGCTCGATTCACGTACCACGTTGCTCGACACCCTGCGTGAGAAACTGGACCTGACCGGCACCAAGAAAGGATGCGACCATGGCCAGTGCGGCGCCTGCACCGTGATTGTGGACGGGAAAAGGGTCCTGTCGTGCCTGACACTAGCAGCCAGTTGCGGAGGAAAGTCGGTCACCACCATTGAGGGCCTGGCAAAAGGCGATTTACTGCACCCGATGCAGGAGGCTTTTGTAAAGCACGATGGCTTCCAGTGCGGCTACTGCACGCCAGGCCAGATCTGCTCTGCTGTCGCGCTGCTGAATGAGGCCAAGAACGGGGAGATCAGCTACGTAACTGAAAACGTTCGCCAGAACCCGGGGCCTCTGGTGCTGAGCGAAGAAGAGATCCGGGAGCGGATGTCGGGCAACCTCTGCCGCTGCGGGGCCTATGTCAACATCGTCAATGCCATCCGCGAGGTGCAAACAGGCAAAAGCGATGCGCAGGCCTGGCAATTCGCCGGCGACAGCGACCAACCATTATTTATTTCCGGCAAGTAGAAAACCTGACTTCATGAGACCATTCCAATATACGGCTGCACCATCTCCTGCTTCAGCCACCACAACCATGCAGGCAAACCCGGAAGCCAAGTACCTGGCCGGCGGAACCAACCTGTTAGACCTGATGAAAGAAGAGGTGGAGCGCCCAGCCCAACTCGTGGACATTTCCGGGCTAAAGGACGTGAGTATTACCGCTATCGCTTCCGGGGCCAACAAAGGAGGCGTGTCGATCAGTGGGTTCGGCAAGAACACAGAAGCTGCCAATCACCCGCTCATCCGGATGAATTACCCCATGCTGTCGCAGGCGATCCTGTCGGCTGCCACCGAGCAGATCCGCAACATGGCCACCAACGGCGGCAACCTCAACCAGCGCACCCGGTGTTCTTACTTTTATGAAACTGGCCTGCCTTGCAATAAGCGGGAACCCGGCACCGGCTGCAGCGCTTTGGAGGGTATAAACCGCAATCACGCCATCTTCGGTTGGTCAGAGAAGTGCGTGGCAACCCACCCTTCGGATATGTGTGTGGCCCTGGCTGCTTTGAATAGCGTGGTGCGGGTGCGTAGCGCGAATGGCAACGAGCGCTTGATTCCGTTTACGGACTACCATCGCCTGCCAGGCGATATGCCACAAAAAGACAACATCCTGGAGCACGGAGACCTGGTGGTGGCGCTGGAAATACCGCCCAACAACTTTGCCACTAGTTCTTACTACCTCAAAGTTCGGGACCGTGCCAGTTATGCCTTCGCACTTGTGTCGGTAGCAGCAGGCATCGTGACCACAAACAACAGAATAGACGAAGCCCGCATTGCCATGGGCGGTGTGGCGCACAAGCCCTGGCGGGCATTAGAGGCAGAAAAGTACCTCAAGGGCAAAGCAGCTACAGAGGCAAACTTTTCGGCTGCCGCAGAACGGGAGATGGCCAAAGCGCGCCCGCTAGAGCACAACCAGTTTAAGGTGGAATTAGGTAAAAAAGCGATCGTAAGGGCTTTGCATCAAGCCATGCAAGGCGCTACCAACTAATCAATCGTAAAGCGGCCTGAATACCTCAGGTACAATTCAGCGAATCAGGATGGCAATATCATCTGGCTGACTGCACACCCACACCTGGCAAGGCTGTAAATAAGTTAACAGTATAAAATCAAAGGAGAAGCATAGCATGGTCATGATCAGCAAACCTATAGACCGCGTGGACGGTATCTTAAAAGTAACCGGTCAAGCAAAGTATGCGGCAGAATTTAACGTCCCGGGCGTGGTTTATGCCATGCCGGTGCGGGCTAAAATCGCAAAAGGCACCATCAAGTCAATCGACACATCGGCCGCCAAAAAAGCTGCCGGCGTGCTTGCTGTGATTACCCATGACAATGCGCCAAAGCTGACCGAACTGGACCCGAAGAAGGTGCGGGAGACCAGCGGGAACCTAGGCGAAGATTTGGTGCCGTTGCAGGACAATAAAGTGCATTACTTCGGCCAGTATGTGGCGCTGGTGGTGGCGGAAACATTTGAACAGGCCAATTATGCGGCATCGCTGGTAGAGCCCGTTTACAATGCAGACAAACCGGATATTGACCTGTCGAAGATGCCCAATGCACGAAACCCTGATGACGCAAAGGGCGAGAACAATCAGGTTGACACAGGTAAAGTGCAGGGGATCATTCAGAAGGCCACACACAAAACCGAGCAATCCTACTCCACCCCTACCGAGAATCATCACCCGATGGAGCCGCATGCCACCGTAGCGGTATGGGAAAGCAGTGACCGGCTAAAGGTGTATGATGCCACTCAGGCGGTGATCGGTGACAGCGGCATACTGGCATACCTGTTTGGCCTGGAGAGGAAAAATGTGCACGTCATATCTCCTTTTGTGGGCGGTGCTTTTGGATGCAAAGGCTCGGTATGGGGGCATGTGGTGCTGTCGGCTATGGGCGCCAAAGTGGTTGACCGGCCGGTAAAGCTGGCAATCACTCGGCAGATGATGGTCACCAATGTTGGCAGAAGGCCTGAAACAATCCAAACCGTAGCCATGGGCACTGACGATAGCGGCGCCTTGGCAGCCATCAGTCACCATACCGACACGTATGGCAACCTTTCGGACTTTTATGAACTCTGCGGCAGACCTACCAAAGTGCTTTATAATGCCCCGGACAGGGAGATCACGTACAAGGTGGCGAAACTCAATATCAACACGCCCACTTACATGCGGGCGCCAGGCGAAACGCCCGGCTCGTTTGCACTGGAGTCAGCCATAGATGAGATGGCGCATGCTGCCAATATAGACCCCGTGCAGTTTAGGGTGCGCAACCATACCAGTCAGGACCCGGTGAACAAAAACCCCTACTCTTCTGAAAACCTGTTGGAGTGCTACCGGATAGGCGCTGAGAAATTCGACTGGTCCAGGCGCAACATGCAGCCCGGCCAGAACCGCAACGGCCACCAGTTGGTAGGGTATGGGATGGCAACGGCCACCTATCCCGCTTACAGAAGTACCGCCTCAGTGAAGGTGCAAATGAGTGCCGATGGAAAAGTGACCGTGCTCTGTGCTACCCAAGATTTAGGCACCGGCACTTATACCATACTGGCTCAGACAGCCTCGGCTGTATTGGGAGTGCCCGTGAACGATATAATCGTCAAAATAGGCGACTCTACCCTACCCCCGGCCCCTGTAAGCGGAGGCTCGCAGACGGTAGCCAGCGTGAACCCTGCGGTGCTTACGGCTACAAAAACCCTCCGAAATGACCTGCTGCAGCTGGCTTTAGCTGATAAAAAATCAGCGCTGAAAGGTAAGAAAACCGAGGAGGTTGCCTTTGAGAATGGCCGTTTTTTCCTGAAAAGCAAGCCTGCTAAAAGCGATAGCTATGCTGATATTATGCGGCGTAACGGCAGAAAAACGATGGAGGCTTGCTTCACCGCTAACCCTAAGTCAGGGCTAACCTCTCAAGGAGCGAAAGAGGCGCCTTGCATGCCAGCTAACATCCCGGACGAGGAGAACCGGGATACGGACATGTATTCATTCCACTCGTTTGGAGCCCATTTTGTGGAGGTTTGGGTAGATGCCGACCTGGGAACAATACGGGTGAAAAAGGTGGTTAGTGTGCAGGACGTAGGCCGCGTGATGAATGAGAAAACGGCTCGATCTCAGATTATGGGGGGTATCATCTATGGCCTGGGTGCAGGACTAATGGAGGAAACCCTTTACGACAAACGGTACGGCAACCCTATCCAGCGTTCACTCGCCGACTACCATGTGCCCGTAAACTTTGATGTGCCGGATATTGATGTCTTCTTTATCGGCAAGCCCGACCCGCACATTTCTCCTATTGGCGCGCGCGGTATAGGCGAAATCGGAACTACCGGCATTGCAGCAGCGATCGCCAATGCCGTGTTCAACGCCACCGGCAAGCGTATACGCAGCCAGCCTTTAACACCAGACAAGCTGCTGCTTTATAAAGAGCAGAGTAGCTAAAGTGACGTTTTGAGGATTGCCATAAACAAGAAGTTATCATCTGAGATAGCTATAAATGGAGGCTGCCGGATAACCTACTTTTGCAGTTCAATTACTTGCATATCTTCCGTTACAGCGGGCTGTCTTTGCTAGCAATGGGAAACTGGCGCTTCAGAAGCTCCATGAAGACCGAGGTAAGAAGGAATGCTGCGTTCAGTAGTCCTTTTGGCTGTAGTTGCGGGTGGCCTGGCCGTCGCTTTCTATTTGAAACACATTGAGGCTCTTAAACTTTAGCTCGGAGTTGACCCTGAAACCGGACGCACTACTTTGTTTTCCAGCTACCAAAATTAAGGGATTCAAGTATACAAAGCGAGAACAGGGCTTAGCGTTTTAAAAGCTCATTCATCAAACACGGCCTGTTACAACCATTATTTTGGAATGTCTACATTTCAGGAAAGCAGGTATGGATTATCCCCTTTCGATTTTTGGTTTCTGTGGCTGCTTTTGCCGCAGCACTTTGTTATCGATGGAGTAGCGGCCAGGGCCTTTGATCATGAAAAACACCAGTAGGCCTGTTACCAGCAAAGACAGAACCAGTTCTGTGTTGCCTGCATTGATCCCGCGCTGCGGGTTCACAACAAGCAGGGCGCCAACTAGGATTGGAATCTGGCAGAGCAGCGCCAGGCGTGTCAGCATGCCGAAAGCAATCATTAAGCCGCCGACGATATGCACCATACTGGTCAGGAAATGCGCTTTACCGGCAGAAATAACATCCTGGCTTGAACTGAAGACATAAAACACTTCCGTGGTGTGCTCCAGGAATAAAAGGCCTTTAAGGAAAAGAAAAAGCCCGAGAACGATTCTCAAACCGTCCATCCAGACGGGATTGTTGGCACTGTTTATACGATGGGGGTGGCGGATTTCCTGTGACAGTGCCATGGCGTGGGAAGGTTTTATGAAACAAAAGCGCTATATCTATATTTACGGTTTGTCGCCTCTAAATGGTTGTATCAGGGATCAAAACCGGCGTTCGGGCAGAAAATCAGAGAAGTCATTCCCATTCTAAGGTACATTGACTAGTTTTGCAAACCGAATGAATATTCAATTTGGAGATAAGTGGATGAATGGAAAATATCGCAGATAAGAAGAAAGCTATTTTTGAGAGCACCATGGAGTTGGTCAGGGAAAAAGGCTTTCATGGCACCCCTATGAGCATGGTGGCGAAGCATGCCGGGGTGGCTGCCGGCACTATTTACCATTACTTCGAAAGCAAGGATCAACTGATCTGTGAATTGTTCAGCTATGCAAAGCAGCAGGTGATGGCGGTAGTGGAAAAAGAGGCATGCCAGGTAAAGCCCTTCAAAGCGTGCTTCTTTAACCTTTGGTTCGGACTCTATGCGTTTTACCTGGATAACCCGAATGTGCTGAAGTTCTTTGAGCAATTCGTCAACTCCCCTTACAGCACAAAGCTCCCTGCTTTGGAGCAGGATAAGTTTTATTTGTTGCTGTTCGAGTTTTATGAACGCGGCATTACAGAAGGGCATCTCAAGCAGACAAGTTCTAAGATCCTGGGCACAATGGCATTCAGCAGTGTGATTTCCGCCGCCAAGTTGGCCGTTGCCCAAAGGCTTGTGCTCAAACCAAATGAATTGAAGCAGCTCCCCCAGATACTGTGGGATGGCATGAAGTTAAGCTAATTCACCTGCAAAACCTTATGTGCCTGATGGAAGCATGAAGGCTTTCTCGCTAAAAAAGAATTGTATGAGCACAAGGACCCCAAAGCAGGTTACCGGAACCTGGCAGTCTGCGTTCAAAAACCATCAGCAAATCGACGTATTTCATCAGTGGATATATTATGTATTATAGGAAAATTAAAATAGTGCTTGCAGGCCTCCTGCTGTTGCCAGCAACACTGTTTGCCCAGACCAAAGCAACGGTTCAGGATACGGCTAGCTTTACGTTGGAGCAGTGCCTGAACTTTGCGCTGGAGAACAGGGCTGCTGTAGCGCAGGCACTGCTAGACGAGAGAATCGGGGAGCGCGAAATCAGGGCGAACCTGGCTGGCTGGTACCCGCAGGTCTCCGCCCGCTACGGCGGCACCCACAACATAAAGCTGCAGCAACAGCCTTTCGGGGATCAGATTGTGACGCTGGGGCAGCGGTATACCTCCAACCTGGCTTTGGAGGGAACACAGACCTTGTTCAGCAGCAGTCTGTTGCTGGCGTCCAAGGCGGCACGCTTCAGAAGGCAACAACTCGATCTGCAGACCGAGGATGCGCGCATTAACACCATTGTGAGTGTAAGCAAGGCTTTTTACGATGTGCTGCTGACGCAGGAGCAACTCCGGATATTGGAACTGAACCTGGTCCGGCAGGAAAAACAATACGCCGACGCCCGCAGCAGGTATGAGGTAGGGCTGGTGGACAAAACAGATTACCAGCGTGCTGCCATTACCCTGGCAAACATCCGAAGCGACAGAAAGCGCGCTGCGGAAGGGATCAAGGCGCGCACCGCCTACCTGAAGCAGCTCATGGGCTACCCGATTGAGGAGGAACTGGAGCTCGTCTATGAGTACAGCCAAATGGAGCAGGCGGTGCTGGTGGATACCTCGCAGGTGATGACTTTCGAAGACAGAGTGGAAGTGCAGCAGCTCCAAACGCAACGGCAGCTGTTGTCGCTGAATACGGCCTTCAACAAGTGGAGCTTTCTTCCGACCTTATCGGCTTTTGGCAACTACAACCTGCTGTACTTTAACAACGAACTCGCCAACCTCTACAACCAGTCATACCCCACCTCGGCGGTTGGGCTGCAGGTGGCAGTACCTATTTTTCAGGGAACCAGCAGGTTCCAGAACCTCAGAATTGCCAAACTACAGGAAGAGCGCCTAGAAGTTGAGATAGAGGAAACTCGCCGTGTGATCAATACGGAATTGCAGACGGCACTGGCAAATTACAAAGCCGACTATACCGAGTGGCGCACGGTGCAAAGCAACCTGGAGATGGCCGAGGAAGTGTATGAGATCATCAAGCTACAGTATGACGAAGGTGTGAAGGCCTATGTGGACCTGCTGGTCGCAGAAACAGAACTGCGCACCACACAGCTCAACTATTACAACGCGCTTTACAATGTGCTTTCCAGCAAACTCGAGCTTCAGAGAGCTTTCGGTACGATCGACATCACCAGATAAACAGAACACACGCAACATGAAAAATAAATACAATTGGCTGCTCGCAGCCATTCTCAGCCCCACTGTACTTGTATCCTGTGGCGGTGATGAGGCAGGCCAGCAGCAAATGAACCCTGCCGACATGGCTGCCCCGGTTACTACTTTAAAGGTAAGCCGGGAGAGTGTGACAGGAACCGACACGTATCCCGGGGCAGTAGTGGCGCTGCAGGAAGTGGAGCTGCGCCCGCAGGTATCGGGCTACATCACCAACATATATGTACAAGACGGGCAACGCGTAACAAAAGGGCAGCGCCTCTACGAGATAGACCAGAACAGATACCAGGCGGGCATACAGCAGGCACAAGCAAACCTGCAAAGCGTTAAGGCCAACCTGGCCAGAGCAGAAAAAGACCTGGACCGTTACGAAAGGCTGGCAGAACGCGATGCCATTGCCAGGCAGCAGGTAGACTATGCCCGTACCGAGGTACAGACTGCCAGAGCACAGGTGTCTGCTGCCGAGGCGCAGGTACGGAGTGCTTCTACGGACCTGGATTACTCCGTAGTGAATGCGCCTTTCAGCGGTACCATCGGTATCTCCCAGGTACGGGTGGGGGCTCAGGTGTCGCCGGGACAGCCGTTACTGAACACCATATCCTCTGTGGATCCGATAGCCGTTGATTTTGTGATAAATGAGCAGGAAATCGCCCGCTTCAGCAGCATGAAGCAAGGCAACCAACCGGACTCGCTCTTCACCATCCGCCTGAACAACGGGCAGGTATACCCACACACAGGTAAGCTATTGGTTATTGACCGGGCCATTGGCCGCCAGTCGGGTACTACTACCGTAAGGGTGCAGTTTCCGAATCCGAACGGAGTGCTGATACCAGGTATGACGGTGAGTATGAACGTGCTGAACCAGGATATCGGAAAGCAGGTCGTGATACCATACAAAGCTGTGACAGAGCAATTGGGCGAGTACTACGTGTATGTGGTGCAGGGCGACTCCGTGGTGCAGCAGAATGTGGAGCTGGGCACACGCGTGAGCGGCAGCATCGTGGTGCGTGAAGGCCTCAAGGAAGGGCAGCAGATCGTGACAGAAGGCATACAGCGCTTGCGCCAGGGAGCCAAGATACAGGTGGATGCTCCGCAGAGTGGCCAGCCACAGGCAGGCGCTGGCAGATAATCCGTTTCCTCTTCAAAAAAGACCTTACAGAACAACATGATATCAGACGTATTTATTAGAAGGCCTGTAACCGCCATGGTGATCTCGATTGTGATCGTGCTGGTGGGGATACTGGCTATGATGAACCTGCCTGTTACGCAGTACCCGGACATATCGCCACCCACCGTTTCGGTATCGGCGATCTATACCGGGGCAGATGCCCAGACAGTAGAGCAGACGGTGGCCACGCCCGTGGAAACACAGATAAACGGCACGCCGGGCATGGCCTATATCACCTCCACCAATACCAGCACGGGGCAGATGAACATGACCGTGACCTTTGAGATTGGCACCGACATTGATATTGCCACCCTGGATGTGCAGAACCGGGCGAGTATCGCGGAGCCGAGCCTACCTGAGGAAGTGCGCAGACTGGGTGTAACGGTGCGTAAACGCAACCCGAGCATCATGATGGTGGTGGGTATCTTCTCACCGGAGAAAACACATACCATCGAGTTCCTGGATAACTACACCAACATCTTTGTGCGGGATGCCTTGCTTCGTGTGCCCGGTGTGGGCGACATTAATGCCCTGGGGCAGGACTTTAGCATGCGAATCTGGCTGAAGCCGGATAAACTGGCGCAGTATGGCATCAGTGCCAACCAGATCACAGGCGCTATACAGGAGCAGAACCTGCAGGTGGCCGCAGGTACCGTGGGCGCCAAACCCCAGTACGACACGCAGGCTTTCCAATACCCTATCACGGTTCGCGGACGCCTGCAAACGCAGGATGAATTTGAGAATATTGTGGTGCGTACCAATCCGGAGGACGGAAGCCTGGTATACCTGAAAGACGTGGCCCGCATTGAGTTTGGCCGCTTCGACTACGGGCGCTCAGCCACCATTAACGGCAACCCTTCTGCCATCCTGTTAATGTACCAGGCACCGGGAAGTAACGCCCTGGAAACAGCGGAGGGTGTCTATGCCGCCCTGGATGAACTGAAGGCTTCTTTCCCTGCCGACGTGGATTATGTGGTTTCATTCGAAACCGTGTCGGTGGTGCAGGTGTCTATCAACGAAGTGGTGAAAACACTGATTGAGGCGCTTATACTGGTTATCATAGTCGTGTTCCTGTTCCTGCAGAGCTGGCGCGCCACGCTGGTGCCGATATTGGCAATTCCGGTTTCCATCATCGGTACGTTCATCTTCTTCCTGCCGCTGGGCTTTACCATTAACACCCTCACCTTGTTTGGCTTCGTGCTGGCCATTGGTATTGTAGTGGATGATGCCATTGTGGTGGTGGAAGCAGTGCAGCATTACATCGACCACGAGGGACTATCGGCAAAGGCTGCCACCCGCAAGGCCATGAAAGACATCACGGCACCGGTTATTGCCATTGCCCTTATCCTGGCGGCGGTGTTTATACCCGTGGGCTTTATACCGGGTATCGTCGGCCGCTTGTACCAGCAGTTTGCCATCACCATCGCGATCTCGGTGCTTATCTCTGCCTTTGTGGCCTTAACGCTGACGCCGGCCCTTTGCTCGCTCATGCTGAAGCCCATGAAGGTGGACAAGAACTCCAGGGGCATCAACAAGTTATTCTACAAGTTCAACAACTGGTTTGCCCGTACCACGGGATCATACGCTGTGGGGGTGCGCAAGAGTATAAAGACCGCGCCGCTTGTGCTCATCCTGCTGGTGTGCGTGTATGTGGGCACAACCGGTCTGTTTGCTACCAAGCCAACCGGTTTCATTCCGACGGAGGATGAGGGCAGGCTCTTTGTTTCGATAGAGTTACCAGAAGGCTCCTCGGCCACCAGAACTGAAGCCCTGCTGGCTGATATCGGAAAGATTATGGCTGATATACCTGCCATCCGAAACTACACCGCTATTGGTGGCCTCAACGCCATTAACTTCTCCTTTAAGTCGAACAGCGGCACCATGTTCGTGCAGCTTCAGCCCTGGGCGCAGCGCGAAAACGAGGAGGAACAGCTACAGGGCGTGATAAATACCCTGAACCAGCGGTTTACGGCGCTAAAAGAAGCCAACATCAGGGTAGTTGCCCCTCCGGCCATACCTGGTCTGGGGCAATCCGGCGGATTCAGCTTTATGCTGGAGCAGCGAGCCGGAGGAGGTGACCTGAAGGAGTTTGAGGCGGTACTGGGGCAGTTCGTCGGGGCTGTGAACCAACGGCCTGAAATCGCGATGGCTTATACCTTTTTTAACACCCGTACGCCGGGCTACCAGGTAGAGGTGGACCGGGCAAAGGCGAAGCAGCTGGGGGTGAACATAGCAGATGTATATGCTACGATGTCCTCGCTGATGGGTAGCCGCTACATCAATGATTTCACACGCTATGGCCGTAACTTCCGGGTAGTTGCCCAGGCCGACACCGCTTACCGGATGGATATTTCGGATCTGAACCAGTACTACGTGCTGAACAGGCTGGGTGAATCGGTGCCATTGGGTGCGCTGGTAACAAATGAGGTCGTAGAGAATCCTGCCGTAATTTCCCACTACAACCTGTTCCGCTCTGCCGAGGTGTTGGGCAATGCAGCCCCAGGCTATAGTAGCGGGCAGGCACTGCAGGCACTGCAGGAAGTGGCGGCAGAGGTACTGCCGGCAGGGTATGGCTACGACTTCTCCGGCCTGAGCCGCGAAGAACTGGCAGCGGGAGACAGTACTGTTTACATTTTCTCTTTGTCTATCATACTGGTGTTGCTCTTGCTGGCGGCCCTGTACGAAAGCTGGTCGGTACCTTTCTCTATCCTGTTTGCCATTCCGCTGGGTATGTTCGGTGCTATTCTGGCGCTCACCCTGCTGCCAAAGCTGGATAACAACGTGTACGCGCAGATTGGCATGATCACGCTGATAGGTCTGGCCGCAAAGAACGCCATCCTGATCGTGGAATTTGCCAAAGAACGCGTGCACCAGGGTATGGAGTTGGTCGAAGCGACCATTGAAGCGGTGAAGCTGCGTCTGCGGCCAATCATCATGACCTCGATGGCCTTTATCCTGGGTGTGGTTCCGCTGGCCCTGTCTTCTGGTGCTGGTGCTGTGTCGCGCCAGACCATTGGCTGGGTGGTCATTGGTGGTATGCTCGCGGCTACCTTCCTGGCTATCTTTGTGGTGCCGGTGCTTTATGTCGTCATCACCAGGGTAGCTTACGGTAAGAGCGGCCTCGAAGCCCTCAGAAGAGAGAACAACTACAGGCAAGGCGAAGACGAAGGGGGTGACCTTGCCTACGTCAATCCTCATGCTTAGCCTCATGAGTTGATCAAAAAGCCCTGGCCAGCATTGGTCGGGGCTGCTTGTTTTATAGCGATTCCTCCAGATAAGCGTCATACTTAAAAGGGCCTTGTTTCAACCAGGTGTCGCTGCACAGGCGTATTTGCCAAATATATTTATACCCGTTGCTCGCACACCATAAGCTGCACATCCTCCCAGAGCTGTTTTGTTGCCTTAGCTGGGAAAGATCGTACAACTGAGCAATTTTCATATTCAAGAAACAAACATTGAACAGGAAGACCAAAAATCAGATACAGGCCCTGGCGCTCTACCAGATCATCGGCGGCCTCTTAGGTATAATACTCACTGGTTGGGTGCTGATGAGGGGTGAACTTGCCGTGGACCAGCCTGCCCTGCGCATCAGCTTGTTTGCTGGCGCCCTCTATGTATTCTCCATCCTTTGCGGACGCATGCTGTTCCGTAATCCGGAAAAAGGCCTTAAACTTTCCCTTTTAAACCAAGTGCTGCAGGTCGTGTACTTCTCATTTGGTTCCTACGGCTTTCAGTATGTGGCAGGCATACGCGTAGGAGTGGGTGCAGATATGGTAGATGGCTGGATCGTAAAGTTCAGGCTCGCGCTCTCCTCCTTCCATATAAACCTGGGCACAGACCTGGGCCAGAAATTTATAGGCGTAAACCTTGTAGCGCTTTTGTTGATTTTCTATATCGAGCAAATTTTGGAGAAAGTAAAGGGCGGTTGAGCGCCGTTCGTTTCATCGCTTTAGTAGCTTGCAATATGCTTGACCGGTTGGTAGAGAGATGCTGTAGAGCTGGTGGCCAGTAGTTTTGAACAACGCCAGGCCGTTACAGCGCTTCATCAGGAAAGGGGGCTGCACCCTTATGATGCGACCTTGCGAACTCGTGTGCATGTAGTTAACCCAAAGGTAGAGCTCTCCCTGTAGGTTCAAGGCCATCTGTTTAGTCACCTTGGCACCCATTATGGTACACCCGGTTACGCCCTGCGTATCATGACTGCTGGATTGCGAACCAGTAACCGCAACCCTTGGCTGTTAAACCTCCGTCTTGCTGCCAGCCCTGACATACTTAAGCTATTCTCCGCAGAAATTCACGCCTGTCTGATTACTTTACACCTTCTCTGACCACCGTGCTGTGGCAGCAAGGGCAATTTAACCGGGTCACTCGCTCTTAAGTGCCAGTCGCCACTCTTGCTGCCATTATTGTTCGGCTATCTAAGAAACCAGCCCATCAAAACAAAGGTGATATTGTAACCACACTATATAAAAACAAAATATATTACCCCTCCTATTGTTTTAGTCCTGCCAACCTCATTCCTTTGCTTCCGTGAAAACAATAGGTATACAGATCATTCAGAAGTTGAACATACTGCTCGCAATCCTGCTGTGCAGCGTGCTGGTTTCTGCTATACCTGTCACTGCACGAGCTGCGCAAAGCCCGAACGTAACGCAGCATGATGCCATAGACCTTACTTTAGAGAACCAACTGGTTCTATTCGCAGGCGAGGTATCCTCGGGGGTGCCGGAAGCTGTGCTGCAACTGGATAAGTCACTCCTGGCACCCGTTCTGCACGTCTTACTGCAACGGCTCTACCCACAAGGACAGCGCTCCGTACCAGCACCACACTCCTACCCCGCCTCCAAAGGCGACTGTGGCCTCCATACGGTTCTTACCAAAGGCCCTTAGTAACATTTCTCTTCTGCCCTTCTCAATCCTTGAGGAGCCAAATTTCCTGTGCCCGTGCGCATAGGAAACCCTGCTTGTGGTTTCTTTATTTTCCTGCCCTTTTTGAGTTTACGACATGGAGTTATTCTCTTACCTCCTCGATTTTGTCCTGCACATCGATCAGCACCTGATCGTGTTGCTGCAAACGTACCAGACCTGGATCTACCTGATCCTTTTTATGATCATTTTCTGTGAGACTGGGCTGGTGGTCACGCCATTTCTACCGGGGGACTCTCTTCTTTTTGCGCTGGGAGCGCTGGCAGCCATACCGTCATCAGGTTTAAACATGCTATTACTGCTAGGGCTGCTTTGCGTGGCAGCCATCCTGGGCGACTCCTTCAACTACCTGACGGGGGCAAAATTAGGATCAAAAGTATACCACAAAAACTACTGGTTCCTGCGGCAGAGCCACTTACAGCAGGCTGAGCAATTTTATGCCCGCTATGGTGGCCGCACCATCATTTACGCCCGCTTTATACCTATTGTCCGCAGCTTCGCGCCCTTTGTGGCAGGCATGGCCAAAATGAACTACAGGCGCTTCATCTATTTCAATGTAGCAGGGGCACTGCTGTGGGTAGTCTTCTTTATCATGATCGGCTACCTGTTCGGAAACCTGCCTGGCGTGAAGCAGAATTTCTCGCTTCTGATATTAGGGATCATGATCGTTTCGATACTTCCGCCTGTCCTCTCATTCGTGAGGCAACAGCTTAAGTTGCGCAGCCAACTCTAAACCATTGAGACAAACTAAAGCTTCCGTAATGCTGCACTGTAGCAGCGACTTTTTTCATAACGATCAATTAGATGAGTCTTCAATCTAAAGGCAACGCGGTTTCTACGGCAGGGGTGCTCATATCGCTGGGTATAATTTACGGCGACATTGGCACGTCTCCCCTGTATGTGATGAAAGCCATCATCGGGAAGGCTACCATCTCGGAGGCGCTGGTATATGGCGGCATTTCCTGCGTTTTCTGGACGCTGACCCTCCAAACCACGCTGAAATACGTGCTTCTTACCTTGCAGGCAGACAACAATGGCGAGGGAGGCATCTTTTCCTTATACACGCTGATCAGGCGCAAAGCAAGTTGGTTGATTGTTCCTGCTATGGTTGGGGGAGCGGCGCTGTTGGCGGATGGTATCATCACCCCGCCGATATCTGTCTCCTCTGCCATAGAAGGTTTGAGAATCCTGTACCCTGGCATCCCAACCGTACCGATTGTGCTGGCGATACTCACCGGCCTATTCCTGATGCAGAGTTTTGGAACCGAGATCGTAGGGAAGGCTTTCGGCCCGATCATGCTGGTATGGTTCACGATGCTGGCCTCGCTGGGAGCCATTTCGATGCTGCACCACCCTGAGATTTTACGGGCCCTGAACCCCTATTACGCTTACAACCTGCTGGTAAACTACCCGAACGGATTCTGGCTACTAGGGGCTGTGTTCTTGTGTACCACGGGTGCCGAGGCGCTTTATTCTGACCTGGGCCACTGCGGCCGCCCCAATATACGCCTGAGCTGGACCTTCGTAAAAACAAGCTTGTTGCTGAATTACCTGGGCCAGGGTGCCTACCTCATGACGCAGGAGGGGAAACTGCTGACCGGAAATCCTTTCTATGACCTTATGCCCGGCTGGTTTCTGCTCTTTGGCATCACCATAGCCACCATCGCAGCCATTATCGCGAGCCAAGCGCTGGTATCGGGGTCATTTACACTCATCAGTGAAGCGATACGCCTTAACCTCTGGCCAAAGGTAAAGCTAGTGTACCCGACTAACTTAAAGGGGCAGCTCTACGTGCCCAGCGTTAACTGGCTCTTGTGGCTGGGTTGCGTAGGCGTGGTGCTCTATTTCCGTGAGTCTGAGCGCATGGAGGCGGCTTACGGTTTAGCCATCACGATGGCGATGCTTTCCACCACCATGCTCATGTCCTACTACCTCTACACCAGGTTTAAGTCTAAGGTACTGGTGTCCCTTTTTCTAGGTATCTATCTGGCAATTGAGTTGGCTTTCCTGGCGGCGAACCTGAGCAAGTTCCCCCACGGCGGCTGGGTGTCGCTACTTATCGGGGGGCTCCTGCTGACAGTTATGTACATCTGGATCAACGCTTACCACATCAAGCGAAGTTTTACAGAATACGTGCACCTGGCTGATTACCTTCCTTCCCTGAACGAGCTGAGCGCAGACGAGAGCATCCCTAAGTACACCACGCACCTTGTGTTTATGACAAGCGCGGCCAACCCCAGGGAGCTTGAAACGAAAATTATCTACTCTATTTTTCAAAAGCGGCCCAAGCGGGCAGACATCTACTGGTTTATACATGTAGAGACGACCGACGAGCCTTATACAACCGAGTACAAGGTACGCCACCTGGCCAAGGACGATGTCATCCGCATAGACTTTAAACTTGGGTTTCGGGTGGAGCAGCGCATAAACCTTTTCTTCCGCAAGGTGGTGGAGGAACTGGTGGAAAACGGCGAGGTTGACATCACCAGCCGTTACCACTCCCTGAGCAAACAGCAGCTGATTGGAGACTTCAGGTTTGTGGTACTGGAAAAATTCCTCTCCTACGAAAACGATCTTCCTTTTAGCAAAAGGCTAATCATGGAGTGGTATTTTACCCTAAAACAGTTTGCCACATCCGAAAGTAAGTGGTTTGGCCTGGATAGCAGCTCGGTAAAAGTAGAGAAAGTGCCATTAGTGATTATGCCGGCAAAACTGCCGCAGCTAAAAAGGGTAATGGCTTGAAGAGGCAAGTAAGATGACCCTGACAAAAGAAAGCCTTCTGGCAACCTTCTCGCCCCGCAAGCTCATTCTGCCCATACTGCTTGGCCTTTGCATGGCAGGGTATATGCTACGCCAAAGCCAAGAGCAAGTGCAGTTACAAACCCTGCTGCAGGCCAGTTTTTTCTGGCTGGGCATGGCCATCCTGCTGCTACTGGTGCGCGACTACGGTTACATGTACCGTATCCGTTACATCACCGGCAAGGACCTGAGCTGGAAACAGAGCTTTCAGGTGATTATGCTGTGGGAGTTTGCGTCCTGTGCCCTGCCATCCGTGGTGGGAGGCTCTACCATAGCAGCCTATATTCTGTACAAGGAAGGGGTAGCGCTGGGCAAATCCATTGCGCAGGTGATGGTGACCACCCTGCTTGACAACCTGTATTTTGTGCTGGCAGTGCCTGCGGTGCTGCTGGTTACAAAAAAGCAGTTATTGCCCGAGCTGGAGGTGCTAAACGATACCGTCAGGTATAGCTTAAGCATCGCGTTCATGGCGTCCTACCTGCTGATTGCCCTCTACGCGTTTGCGATGTTCTATGCCCTTTTCATCAACCCGAGCGCTGTAAGGCGCTTTCTGATCCAGCTTGGTCAATTCAGGCTATTCCGCCGGTGGAGGCAGGCGCTTATTCGCCATTCAAGTGAACTGCTGGTCGCTTCCAATCACATGCGCACCAAAAGCATGGCCTATTGGCTGCACGCTGGCGTGTCCACCGCTTTTGTCTGGACAGCCCGCTACGCCATTATCGGTTGCTTTATAGCGGCCTTTACAGAACTGAGCATGGCTTCCCATTTTGTCGTGTTCTCCCGCAACCTGGTCTATAAGATCGTACTGCTCGTGTCGGTAACACCCGGCGGAGCAGGGTTTGCCGAGATAGCTTTCCCTGCGTTTTTCGGCGCATTCTTAGGCGGGTTTACCACGATCATTGTGCTGCTCTACCGCCTGCTGACCTACTACCTTTACTTAGTGGCAGGAGCCTTAATCTTTCCCCGCTGGGTGGCCAGGGTATACCCGAAAGAGGTTGTTACCCAAGCGCCTGCCCATGCCTTAAACCAAGTCTAACACCAATAACACAGATGGCTGTAGGTCAGCCGCGACATGAGTAATTTCCTTCAAAACATTACACGCCGAAAAAGCGCCACGGCACTACTGGCAGACTATAGTCAGGACGGCAGCACGCATGGCACCGATCTGGTGCGAACGCTTCAACTAAAAGACCTGGTGTCCTTTGGCATCGCTGCCATTATTGGGGCGGGCATCTTCAGTACCATCGGAAATGCCAGTGCAGCCGGAGGGCCAGGTGTGTCACTGCTGTTTGTTTTCACGGCTGTCGCCTGTGGCTTCTCTGCGCTGTGCTATGCACAGTTTGCCTCCACCATACCCGTTTCGGGGAGCGCTTATACCTATGCCTATGCCTCTTTCGGAGAATTGATTGCCTGGGTTATCGGCTGGGACCTGCTGATGGAGTATGCCATCGGCAACATTGCCGTGGCGATCTCCTGGTCAGACTACTTTACGGCAGTGCTGCGCGGCGTGGGAATAGACATACCAGAGTACCTGACCATGGATTTCCTTAGCGCTTCCCGAGGCTACCAAGCTGCGCTGGAACTGCTGGCACAGGGGCAGACACTTGCCACCCTATCCGGAAACACCCGGGAGGCATACCTGGCGTGGTTGAACGCACCCTCGATGGGAAGTATCAAACTGGTGGCTGATGTCCCAGCCCTGGGCATTACAGTACTGATCACTTACCTGGTATACGTCGGCATTAAGGAATCCAAGCGCACGGCTAACTTTTTGGTATTACTGAAGCTCCTCGTGATTTTGCTGGTGATTACCGTGGGAGCCTTCTATGTGAATACCGATAACTGGACACCTTTTGCGCCCAACGGGCTGGCTGGCATCATGAAAGGCGTGTCAGCGGTATTCTTTGCCTACATAGGGTTTGATGCCATCTCCACCACTGCCGAAGAATGTGAGAACCCACAGCGCGACCTGCCCCGCGCGATGATTTTTGCCCTGGTAATCTGCACTGTGCTTTATGTGGTGCTGGCTCTGATCCTCACCGGAATGGTACCCTTCAATGAACTGGCTGTAGGTGACCCGTTGGCGTATGTGTTCACTAGATTGAACTTGGATGCAGTGGCTGGTATAGTAGCCGTGAGCGCCATCGTGGCCATGGCGAGCGTGCTGCTGGTGTTCCAGTACGGCCAGCCGCGTATCTGGATGTCCATGAGCCGCGACGGCCTTCTGCCAGGCGCCTTCTCCCGCATTCACCCCAAACACAAAACGCCCTACTTCGCTACGATTGTAACAGGAGTTGTCGTAGCTGTGCCGGCCCTCTTCATGAACCTCACAGAGGTGACGGATCTGACGAGCATCGGAACCCTGTTTGCTTTCGTGCTAGTCTGCGGTGGAATCTTATTGCTGGAAGAGAAACAGAAAGCAGCTAGCACAACGCACACAGGTTTCCGGGTGCCTTACATAAATGGTAAGTATATACTGCCGCTCCTGATTGTGACAGTTTTGGTACTTCTGTTTCGGTACAACGCAACAGAGTTGGCTGCCTTTGTTAGCATGAGCGGCGGCTGGGAAAGCTTCCAGCACAAGATTCCGCTGATCGGGTTTATAGGCGTCACGGCGGTGCTCACAATTTTAACCCATAGGCATTGTCTGTCGCTTATCCCGGTACTTGGGCTCCTCACCAACCTGTACTTGATGACAGAGTTGGGGATCACCAATTGGAGCCGCTTTCTGGCTTGGTTGGCCATCGGGCTGGTCGTCTATTTCGCCTATGGCTACCGGAACAGCAAGCTGCATAACAGGCCAGCAGCGCTCGAAGTATAAACCGCACTTCTCTTGGAAAACCGGCATAACATATCCATCCCGTTCATCCTGCTTTTGTGGGTTGGAATGTTATGCCTTGCAACTTGCCTCAAGGCCGAGCAGCTTCACCTGCCTGCTAACAGTTACTCACGGGGTATAACGGCCGAAAGCCTTACTTCTGAAGATCTGACTTTACCTGTAGTCACTTCAGAGCCTACTGCAGCACTGCGTATCACACACCCTGTAGACCCGGTGCTCCCGGGGCTGTTCTACCTGTACTCCATACATACGCGTCAACTCACGCAGCTTGACTCAAAGCTTCCCCATATCGTTGTTCGGTTTACTACCCTTACAGAACAGTTCCGGATACTGCCTAACGCCCCTTAGCCACTCCCTCCTTCTCGTCGAGATTTGTACGCTACAGCCACATGCATGTGGGTATAAGCCTATCCATGAATAATTATGGAACAGTCTTACGCATGCGCTGCAGCACCAACTCCATAAACATTCTTCATACTTTAAATCACATTGATGACTAAGAATATTTTTGCGACGAAGTCCGTCGATAAACTTATCAGAGAATCCGAAAGCGGGGACCGTGGCCTGAAACGCACGCTCACCGCCTCTAACCTGACCATGCTAGGCGTAGGCGCCATCATCGGGGCTGGTATTTTTGTACTTACCGGTACGGCAGCAGCTAACGCAGCCGGCCCTGCTATTGTCATTTCCTTCCTGATTGCAGGCCTTGGCTGCCTCTTCGCCGGCCTCTGCTATGCTGAATTTGCGTCTATGATCCCGATTGCGGGCAGCGCCTACACCTATGGCTATGCTACACTAGGGGAGTTTATTGCGTGGATTATCGGCTGGGACTTGATTTTAGAGTATCTATTTGGGGCGGCGACGGTAGCCGTGGGATGGAGCGGCAACTTTGTAAGCCTGCTTCGGTCGTTGGGAATAGATGTTCCAACGGCCATAGCCTCTGCCCCGCTTGCCTATACCGGCGGTTCTTTTGAACTGACTGGCGCCATTGTCAATCTGCCGGCGATCGTTCTGATACTTATCATGACGGCGCTCCTGGTCGTCGGCATCCAGGAGTCGGCCAGGTTCAATAACATCATAGTGGTTGTGAAGGTAGCCATTGTGCTACTGGTCATAGGCTTCGGGTTTCAGTACGTTAACACTGCTAACTGGGAGCCTTTTATACCCGGTAAGGAGATTCTGACGGACGGCAGCAGCCGATATGGCTGGCAGGGTGTAGTGGCAGGGGCCGCCATTGTGTTCTTCTCATACATCGGCTTCGATGCGGTAAGCACCGCCGCGCAGGAGGCCAAGAACCCTCAACGCGACATGCCCATCAGCATGCTGGCTTCATTAGGTACCTGCACCCTGCTGTATGTTCTGATGTCGCTGGTCCTCACGGGGCTGGTGCCTTATCAGACGCTGAATGTACCTGATCCCGTGTTAGTGGCCTTACAGGCTGCAGGCCCAGGGTTGAAATGGCTTTACTTCCTGACGGGTATTGGCGCAGTGGCCGGGCTGGCTTCTGTGGTGTTGGTAATGCTGATGGCCCAGCCACGCATATTCTACGCCATGAGCCGCGATGGCCTGCTGCCTGCTGTTTTCGGCAGCGTACACCCCAGGTTCAATACTCCCCATGTCACAACTATACTAACCGGGCTGGTGGCAGCCGTCGTGGCAGGTATCTTCCCGATCGGTTTGTTAGGTGAACTGGTAAGCATTGGCACGCTGCTGGCTTTCGTGATTGTTTGTGCCGGTATCATCATCCTGCGCCGAACCAATCCTACTATTCACCGCCCTTTTAAAACCCCTTTTGTGCCCCTCGTCCCGATCCTGGGCATATTAATCTGCGGCTATATGATGGTAAATCTCGGTTTCGACACCTGGCTGCGCCTGATCGTGTGGATGGTTATTGGCGTGGCGATATATTTCCTCTATGGCCGCCAACACAGTAAACTTCAGCAGAAGGAAGTAACCAAAACAGCTAAACTGGTCAGCTGAAACCCCATACTTAACCTTGTTTCTGGTTGCCATCGCTAACGCAGCGCCGCCACTTTACAAGCAATTATTTTATCCCAATACAACTTCAAGCGAAATAACATCTTTCCAAAAATTAAAAGAATAAGTATGAATTTAGAATCACTTTTATGGAGTTTTTGCGCTGTGCTGGTAATGGCTGCGCTGTTCCTTTATTTTCAGAGAAAGCAAAGGATAAGTGACAATAACACCAAACTCTACTTAGACAATTTAGCTCAATCGCAGGGTTTAACGTTCTCGCGTTTTGAGTTCTGGGGCTCAGGGTACGTTATCGGAATGGATACCGCTAAAGGCATTCTGTGCTATTCCAATAATATCACAGCACCAGTCGAGTGTACGCGCATTAACTTAGCTGATGTAGCGAGTTGCACTGTTATCAACAACCACAGAGATGTTAACAGCAACAGGATAATCGATCAGATCAAACTGGGCTTTACATTCCGAGATGCGCACCCTCACAGCAGCCTGCTTTTCTACGACAGAGAAGCTAGTCTGCATTTTGAAAACGAGCTTATAACAGCTGAAAAGTGGAAAAGCATTATATGCGCTTATATCGGTTTAGATCAGTTAGTCGGTAAGTGATGATTTAAAACCCGCCGTTGTTAACGGCGGGTTTTATCTGTTGCTGCACTATAATAACCTTAGCTCCCCTACCCATGGACATCGTATATCTTCTAACTTTTCTTTTGTTTCTTACCCTCCTAACATTATATTTCAGGTATACAGACAGGAAGGGGAAAAAGCAATAAGTCTCTTACCAACGACAGGCTCATAATCCGACGGGTACAAGTTAACCCAAGGCCGCTGTAGAAGACAGTACCTGCCATGGCGCTGATTTTGAAACCGCCCGCATACCTACTGCCTGTGGGTTGGGAACAGCATGTAGGGTTGCTGATGCCTGATATAGGATATAGGGTCGCTTACCCTGCCTTATTCTACATGATGTAGAACTTCTGCGGCGCTAAGGGCTTTGGCACCCCGTGTTCTTGCAGTACCTGTTTTATATTCACCTCGATAGTTCTGGCGATAGCCGTGACAGGGGTATCGGTTGGTTTGTTGCGGAAGGGGTCCTGCATGTGCTTGGCCGTCCGCTCAATCAGAAAAAAGGTAGAGGCAATTAGCGTCAGCACAGGAATCTCGTAGAATCCAATAGTCTCCACAAGCGCAAGGGAAAGAATCAGCAGGAAGAGGTAGATAAAAAAGTGCAAAAACATTCCATAAGTGACCGGGAATACGGTGTTATTGATGCGCTCCGCCTTGCCCATGGATTCACACAGCCGCACAACGGTGTTATCAAGCTGCACTTGTTGAAAGGAATTGACAGCCTCCTTTTGATGCAGTTCCCTTAAGTCAGTCATGTGCAACATTAAGAGGGCATAAGGCTTGTTATTTTGTGTGCTGATAAACGACAGGTCCTCCTCTCTGAGCAGTTCCTGCTGCTTTTCCGCGATCGGCTCTAATTCCCTCAACGACTGCCCCAAGCAATAACACCAGGCAATCTGACGGTATGCCATTCGCTTGACAGTAAGATCTGCCTCATCCCCTAGCGAACTGGTATTGACAAACGCCTTTAGCTGCAGCACCAGTGAGCGTGAGTCGTTGACGATCGCCCCCCACACCTTCCGGGCCTCCCACCATCGGTCGTACGACTGGTTTAGCTTAAAAGCCAACAGTAGCGATATGGAGATACCCAGGATAGTCGGAAGCTGAAACGGTATTTGCGGCAGATGCTCTGAGAAAAAGTACTTCAGCAAATGAAAGACTATTGAGAAGAGCAATACCCTGAACACATCGTTTTTGATCTTAGCAAAAATATAACGGAGGGGAATTTTCTTTTCTATCAGCATAAAACTAAGTTCTTTATGAGTCCTGCTATATCCATTGCATTGTACTCAATTTTCCTTTGCCCTGTTTCTTGCAGCCAACGTGTAGGCAATGTATGGCATGCAGAAGGCTGATTACCCCCAAGCAGGCTCTTCGAGGTGAAACATTTAGGTTCAGGCTGCACCAATGAAGTGTATTCGGTACTGCGAACATTCCTTCTCACTTTAAAACCATTCTCATGCTTTCCGGGTAATTCAGAAACGCATATTTCTATTTATCAACCCTATAGAGCACTACAAGGCGTGACAAATAATTCTGAAACAAATGGTTTTCAAATGAGCAACTGGCACACGGTACCCCGGCAGAAAGTCCTGGCCGACTACAACACAACACCTGAAGGCCTTCAGGAAGATGAGGCAGCGGCGCGTCTGAAGGAGCACGGCCCCAACAGGCTGGAGGAAAAAAGTCGAAAAAGCGCCTTCAAAATGCTGCTGCAGCAGTTCACCGAAACCATGGTGGTCATTCTGATCGTTGCCGCACTGCTTTCCCTCTTCCTCGGAAAGACGACAGAGGCCGTTGCAATCTTGATCATTGTGCTCCTCTTTGGCTTTCTCGGCTTTATACAGGAGTACCGCGCTGACCGGGCCATGGCTGCCCTTAACAGGATGGTGGTTCCCAAGGTCAGGGTCAGGAGAGGAGGTAAAATAAGGGAGATCGCTGCCACAGATCTCGTGCCGGGGGACATTGTAGAGCTTGAGGCCGGAAACGTTATCCCTGCTGATCTGCGGGTTATGGAGGCACACAACCTGAAAATACAGGAGGCTGCGCTGACAGGCGAGTCAGAATCCATCGAAAAGGTGACAGCCCCCATCACACAAGACGATGCCCCGCTAGGCGACAGAAAAAACATGGCCTACATGGGCACGGTGGTCACATACGGAAGAGGTGTGGGTATAACGGTCTCAACCGGGATGCAAACCGAACTGGGAAAAATCGCCAACATGATTGGCAATGTAGAGACGGGGAAAACCCCGCTTCAGCAAAAGCTTGACCGCCTCGGGAAAATGCTGGCGCTATTCGGGGCCGCTGCCGCTGCCTTGATATTCGCAGTAGGTGTGCTATCTGGTGAAACAGTCGCGGACATGTTCTTAACAGCCGTGAGTGTGGCTGTGGCAGTGGTTCCAGAGGGTTTACCTGCCGTGGTTACCATTACCCTTGCTCTGGGGGGGCAGAGGATGCTGAAGCGAAACGCGCTGATTAGAAAGCTCCCGGCAGTGGAGACGTTGGGCGCTGTCACGGTGATCTGCTCGGATAAAACCGGAACCCTTACAGAAAACAAAATGACCGTCACGGTGATCGACCTGCCCGCGCAGGTCATCCAGGTACCCTCTTCCGCTCCACTGCATGTGGACGATGCTACAGCCAGAAGCCTGGATTTTGCGCTTGCCGTTTCGGTGCTGTGCAACGACGCAACCTACGAGAGAGAGCCGGATGCGGATACTGAACAAGTTATCGGTGACCCAACGGAGACATCTCTTCTGATCGCTGGCGCTAAAAGAGGCATTAGCAAAGAGCACCTTTACGAGGTGCTTCCGAGAGTAAGCGAAATCCCGTTTGATAGTACCAGGAAAAGGATGTCTACCATCCACCAGGTTACCGGGGAATTGCCCGGCTACTATCACACGGTTCAGGATGCTTCTTTTCTCCTCTGCTGCAAGGGAGCGCCTGATGCACTGCTTAGTGTTTCTAAATATGTGTGGGAGAATGGGGAGAATGTGCTACTTGACTCAAACTGGAAGGACCGAATACTTGAGGCAAACGCTAAGCTAGCGAAGAACGGGATGCGAGTGCTTGGACTGGCCTTTCGTACGTTGTCTGATCCCAAGAGCGATGCAGACGCCGAGCAAGACCTTATTTTTATAGGCCTTGCAGGTATCATCGACCCTCCGCGTCAGGAAGTAAAGGCCGCGGTGGAACAGTGCCGGCATGCGGGGATCAGGCCTGTTATGATAACCGGCGATCATCCCTTAACGGCCGCAGCGATTGGGAGGGAGTTGCATTTTTCAGACCAGGCAGATGCCGTAACCGGGGAAAGATTACAATCGGCTAGTGAGGAGGAGCTTTTGGGCTTAGTGGGTAAAACCTCGGTTTACGCGCGCGTTTCTCCTGAAGACAAACTTCGAATCATCAACGCGCTTCAACAAAAGGGAGAAGTGGTGGCCATGACCGGCGACGGAGTCAACGATGCCCCGGCCCTCCGGAAGGCAGACATCGGGGTAGCGATGGGCATAACCGGCACAGACGTGGCCAAAGAGGCGGCCGACATGGTATTGCTGGATGATAATTTCAAGACCATTGTTGCGGCCGTGGAGGAAGGCAGAGTTATATTCGACAACCTTCTCCGATTTATCAGGTTCTCGCTTGCAGGCAACATCGGTAAGGTGCTGATCATGCTCATCGCGCCCCTGCTTGGCATGGTGATAGCACTGCAGCCCCTGCAACTGCTATGGCTGAACCTGCTCACAGATGGCTTGCTGGGGCTGGGTCTTGGAACAGAACCTGCTGAAGAAGATACTATGAGAAGGCCGCCGAGAGATCCGCAGAAAGGTGCACTGGAGAAAAAAGACTATTACCAAATGGGGATAGTGGGAGCAACGATTGCGGCGGTTTCGCTTGGGCTTGCTGCTTATTATTATACCCCCTCGGAACCTGAGGATCTTACCTGGCAGACCATGATCTTTGCAACCGTAGGATTTGCCCAGGTTTTCCAGGCCCTTGCCTTACGCTCTTCGAGTCATTCCCCTTTCGCCGTATTCACGAACCCCCTGATGGTGATCGTGACGGTTTCGGCGCTGCTGCTGCAACTGGTTGTCATTTATCTGCCTGGACTAAAGGGCTTCTTTAAGCTCGTGCCTTTATCAGCAATAGACTTGTTAGTTTCAATTGCTGCAGGAAGCCTAGTGTTTTTTGTAGTGAAAATCGATAGAAGGCTCATGAAAAGGTTATAAATGATTGAACCGACAAAAAGCAAACTGCTTACCAGCAACGGGGTATTCCGAAAACAGTATACAGCAAAGTGACACGATAGTGCTTAAGTCGCCGTTCAAACAATTTTAGCTACACCAGACGGCATAAATGAGCAGGCTGCAATAAGGCGACACAAACATCTACGTGTGGGCTGGTGTATAACAAATGAGAGCCAATAAAGTATGCGTGTATCATAAATACTGCACATTAGAGAAAAAACACGCTCTACAAGACTGTAAAGTGGGTTTTTGTACGTTTTCTGTGATCCCGTTGTGAGTCATTACTAGCGATATAATATACTAGCTATCAATTAGTTATTGTTTTAGAGTAACACAAAACGTTACTCTAATTTTTCTGTTTTCTGCTATAGGCAGCACTGAAGAGTGTGTTGCCTTCGTCAACTACAAGGTCTGTAATATGCCGCCAGACTACCACGATTCCATTTACTCCCGCCGGTGCTATATATGCCTTTATAATGCACTTGAAGTGGCCTAACAGGCTTTTGTGGAAGCTGCTAACGTCTTTCCTGTCGGTGCTGTGCAGATAGGAAGCTTATTTTCCAGCTTTATAGCGCCCACAAAACTGTCTTTGGCCACGTCGATACCGGTATAAGTTTGATCCCACATGCTGACACCTCCTTCAGTTAGCCACCAACTTAGTCATCAGCCCGGTCGCTAACTTAGCCGTTCCCGACTAAGTTGTTTTGTAAGAAGGACGCATGGCAGAAAATCTCCACTTCCAAGAAGATGAAGGCATCATCAGTCCGGAAAATAGCCGCAGATAACACCACGATTTCATACTTTGAAAAACATCGGAATACTGAGGGTGAATCTTACAGAGTAAATCAAACTAAGAAACGCTGAAGTTGCTATATACTTTCTTATATTGAGTAAGGCAAACGCTATCTTTTTCACGCGGTCGGCATGGCTGCTAATAGCAACATCATGGGAACAAAACTGCTTTTAGTCATCACATTGCTTTTTACGCTGGCCCTAAACCCAGCGCAAGAACCAGACTTAAAGAAGATCTTTAACGGAAAGAACCTGAAAGGCTGGGTGGAGCCGGAAAACAACATCTGGTGGCGTGCCGGCAATGGCGTGCTTTCGGCAAAAAGCGGTCCTGCTAAAAAGGGCTCTATTTTATGGACAGAAAAAGAATACCGTAACTTCACGGTGCAGGCAGACTTTAAAATGGGAGCGGGCACGGTGGACTCCGGCATCTTCTTGCGAAACGAGAATGAGCAGATTCAGATCGGTATATCCGGATCGCTGAAACGTGACATGACTGGCTCTCCGTACATCCCTGGGAAAGGCTATCCGGTGGAGGCGGCAGGCGTTGAGAACCTGCTTAGGAGAGATGATTGGAACACCATGAGAATCCAGGCCCAGGGCAAGGAATATGTCGTGTGGCTCAATGGACAGGAGGTGTTGACCTATACTTCAGAAGATGTCCCCACGAAAGGGCCGATCGGCCTGCAACTGCATCCCGGCAATGAGATGAGCATTGACTTCCGCAACATCATGGTGGCAGAGCTATAGTAAATTATACTCTCTCTGTCACCTGAACCAGGGAGTCAAAGCCATCTTCAACAATGGCAAAGCGAAGGCTATTCGGATCTCAACGCTGGAGGCCACCTGCAGAGAACTGGATGGCCGGCCTGTTTCAAGCAGCACATTCTGCAAAAGCAACTCCCTCCTGATATCAAAAGGCCGCTGCTGAGCATAGGCTTACTTATAGGTTATTGAAGAAGAAGCCTTTTATCCCGGCTCCCTTTCTGCTACATCACCTTGTTTACTGTCACTCCTCTTTCTTTCCCTTTTGTAGCAACTAAGTAGCAGACAATAAGGCTATAAGAGAGGAAAGCAGGTTGGTTATCAAACGTTTTTTCTAATCCGTCTATACATCCTCTATCCTTTGAATGCCATTTCACCTACCGCTACCGCACCAAGCGCGGCAACACCTAGCACTTCTGCTACAACTACGGCTACCCGAGGAGAAGGTGCTCATCGTTAACTGGCAGCCCTACATGGACCAGGGCGGTAGCTGGAGGCCGGACCCGTGACCAGGCGTTGCAGGTGTGCGTGCCGCCCCGGCTCTCTCCTGGGTAAGCTGCACGGCTACAGCGTTCTCCTGCTCACCCAAGCCCATAACAACTGTTATGATAAGCAACATATTGATGAATAAAGGATTTGCTGAACGCAAGGCTTATCGGAAAGCACATCCTGAAAAGACTTGAATGCACTGTATTAAGCCCCTTTCCTACTGGTATTTTTTAACTGGTGAAATTGGCTTTGATGCGAGTGTCAAAGAAAAAATCTTCGACACTTCTGATCTTAATCCTTGGAAAGTCCGGATGGCGGGTGTTAAGGATGTAGTTATACTCCTCAGGGATAATGGAAGAGGGAACCCGTAGCACTGCCGACTTGCGCTGACTGTACCACGCACTGCCCTGCGCCTGGCACATAGGGTAGCTTCTTACTTGCTGCCAGTTTACGGGCAGCTCATCAGCTGAAACGCTTTCTATGTTTGCATCATCAGGTATGGTGATGACCACTGTTTTAAAGTTGTCGCTCAATCCTTCCCCGCTACGGTGCACCACGTTTTCCAGGCAGGCCAGCGCCCTGCTACCTGCCGTATAGATCACGAAGTTCCCTTTTGAATTCCAGCGACCGCGGATACCGGAAGCGTAAAGCTCTCCTGCATACTTTGCCACACAGATCCTGTAAACCTCCACTTAAGCTAAATCCCCGTAAGCTATCCGTTCCAACTCTTCCATCACTAAATCAATACCCCCGCTAGTTTCCAGCAAAACCAGCGGGAGCTGCCCGTCCAGGCCGTAAGCAGGCTTCTCCAGCCACCTGCGAAAGGCATCTGCGGCACCGAAGACTTCTTTGCCCTTCAGTTGCAGCGCCAGGAGTTTAAGCGTTTGCTCACTGTGGGCAGGACTAAGCCTCTTCTTGCTCTGCCGGTAATGTTGCAGGGTCTTCGTGGTGGTATGGAGGAGATCAGCCATCTGATTGAGATGAAGCTGAAGCAGGTCTGCTACCTCAAAGGCGATCCTGGCAAAAATTCCCTCCCGCGCAGTCATCACCAGCGAAAAGGAATCCCGCACCACGACCTCAAAGTTTAGGAGCTCGGCACTATTTTTCCCGGATGGGGTCTTTCCCGCTCCTCTTGACGGTGTATTTTTCGGATGTGTGGTTGTGGCAGCCATAGTCGATCATCTAAACAGTATAAAGATAGGAAATATTTCCCGATAAATCGGAAATATTTCCTATGTGCTACTTATACGCTCCCACGCTAAGAAGTTGCCTGTCAATAAAGGAGTGAAGCAGCTAGCCCAGGTTCTCAAAGCCACTTGTTATAAAAGGGGCACTTTTCCCCTCCAATATGAAATAACAGGCACGCAGCTGTCTTACCTCTTTAGCACCAGTGCATTAGCCAGTGGCACTTAGGGCGGTTTGGCCGCGCAGGGAGGGGGTAGCCCGAAGTGGGCATACGACATAACGCACCTGCGCGCACCCCAGGCAGGTGCGGCTGGTTTTACAGTTTCCGCCCCCCCATCAGACGGTTACGCCCCCCACCTTGCAGCAGGGCGTGATGCACAGGGTGGTGGAGACACTGGCAAAAGACCTGATGGAGCGAGGCGGTGTGGATTTGAGCGAGTGCTTTGTTGACGGCTCCTTCTACATGGCCAAAACGGGGGCTCTGCAGTGGGCAAAACTCAAGCGAGGTAAAGGCACCAAAAGCATGGCAGTCACTCAACGCTACAGGTCTTGTATTCTCTCTCACAATTGAATTAGCCTCTCCTCATGAGGTAGGACTGGTAGAAAAAGTGCTGCAGGAGCGGTTTTGGAGTCTCTCCCTGAGCGATTGATTGGCGACAGGACGTATGACTCTGACCCGCTGGATGCAAAGCTCAAAGAGAAGGGAGTATAAATGATTGCCCCACACCGAAAGAAGCAGAAAACACAGGACGGAAGGAAGCTCAGACGCTACAGGAGGCGCTGGCAAGTAGAGCGCTTCTTTGCCTGGCTTTTCAACTTCCGAAGAACCCTGGCCAGGCAGAAGCAGAAGGCTGAGAATTACCTGGCGTTCCTGCTGTTCGCGTGCATGAAAATAATGCTCAGGTATTTTTGAGATAGCTTCTAGCAATGTCTTACAATAAAAACATCCTCACGGGTGAGTCACAGCCATCAAAAAGGATATTGCCCCCATACCCAAAGGGGCAATATCCTTGAGGTGTCTGAAGGAACATGGCCAACATAGGCACAGCAGTCACCTATGGAAGTGGCTTAGACATTGCTGTCTTAATGGGATGGAGTTGCAAACATGATCGACTCGGTGGAGGCTGGCACAACCCTGCTGCAGCAACAGCTTGACGTCCTTGGCATGAAATGCACGCTCTGTTCGGGGCCGCAGCACCCCTGATAGGCATGCTGCTGGGCGAGCCAGCCACAGGCATGTTCCTGACAGCCGCAAGCGTGGTGGCGGTTCCGGAGGAGCTCCCGGCAGTGTTGCCCCATACGCTTACGGTTGGCGGGCAATCAGTGAAATGATCTGAATCCATTGTGATTCTCCTTCTGCGTGGAAGCTACAGGGTTGTCTTTCGCTTGCCTTTGATGCTCCCCACCAGGGCCGATGGCGTAAGGTCAATCATATCCAGCTTTCTGATCCCCCAATCATCCACCGACGTACGGTTTGTGAGCGTCCAGTCAAAGCCCCGGTAGGCTTTCAGCAAGACAATGCCTGGCTGGTCTTTGGCCGGCACCCATTTTCCTGTGATCACTTTCCCATTTAAGGGCTTCCAGCGATAAGTCCTGTCAGCGTTCACGCGGAGGGTTTCAGTGGCGTTCATGTAATAATAGGTGTCCTTTTCAATGCCGTTTTTTACCTCATTATGGTGCGCCGCCACTTCCCCGATCTCCCAGGCACCTACAAACCAGCTCGTCCAGAACGGCTCGCGGGCTGGCCTGACCACCCCGGTCCACTCGTACCACTCCTCACTGAGCGCAGAGGCGTCAGGGTCAATCAGGTATTTCTTATCGGAGTAATCAACGGACACTTTCCCGGATTTATGCAGCACGCCTATTTTCCTTATAACGCCTTTTCTCCATCCCGACGGCACCCAATACAGCACAGGCTCACCTACCCGGTACAACCCGAACACAGGCCAGGCATTCGCACCGGGCACTGTGCCGGGCACAGGTTTAGGGGCTGGAGAAGCAGTTGGAGAAGCGGGGGTTTCGTCCTCCTTCGCTTGGCTCTCCAGCTTCTCCGGTTCCATTATTTTCTCCTCTGGCTCTGCTTTCGTTCCCCTCATCGCATCCAGGAGAAGCTGCTCAATGTCTTTGGCGCCCACCGACCGGGCCTTGTCCAGGGCTGTCATGTTCCACCAGTCCTTTGCCGCAGGGTCAGCACCCAGCCCGAGTAGGTAGCGTACCACCCCTATCTTACCGCTTCCGGCCGCAGACATCAAGACGGTAGAGTTGGTTATACTGGCCTTGGCATGGATGTTTCCCCCGCCGGCGACAATGCTTTTCACCTCCTCCAGGTTTCCGGCGCTGGCCTCGCGATACAGGGCATCATCCTTTAACTGCTGGTCGTATTTAGCCCATGGCCCTGACTGGGCGAGGCACACCTGGGCGAGGCTTAGCAGGAGCAGGCACAGCGATGTCTTGATTCGATTCATTTGGCGAAGACTGGAGTTAAGAATTCTAGAAGAACAGCATTTAAAAGTTACTGTAAGCACTCACCTCTGCCTGTGTACAGATGCTGAGCTCTGTAAGGCAAGTGTAAAGCTGTCTTAACAGCGCTTACGGCAGTGGCACACCCCCGCGACTGCATGGCACCTCGCTTCCTCATACCGCCAACACGCTCTATTGAGTGTAATAAATATAATATTTATTCAAATAATAATACAGAAAATCAAAATGCTTTTTACAAGTATGTAGAACTCCTTGAAACTCTTAAACCTTTACAGATAGGCGGCAGCCTCGCATTATCTCAAGTTTTGCAATGTACCCCCGGGCTTCTCCTTCCCGTCTGTCTTATAAACATACTGCCCCTTACCCTATAAGGCTGATAACCCTAAAGGCATGGCTGGAAATCGATAACATGCGGGAAGTTAATGCGTGAACGGCGATTGGCGTACGTTAGCATACGACAGAGAGAATAGTAAGAACTACCGATGAGGGCAATGTCAGCGCCTTGCGCTTAGGCGTGTTTCGAGGCGGTAGAACAAATAACCCGCAGGCAGGCAGACAGCCATGTTTAGGAACAGGTTATCATTCTCGCTGGCAAGGCCGAAGTATAAGACCTGTGCCAGAAAGATATGGTAGGAGGCTTGCCCTAAGCCTGCCAACAGTTTAAGCGAAGGATTCTCGGAGGCTGTGGGTAATATATAAATGCCCAAAAGCACAAGCATTGCCGCATACCCAAACGAAAGCACGTTCTGTTTTTCCCAGCTGTCGTAGACTTGGGGAATCTCCAGGCCGCCTGTTGCGCCGAAGTACAGGTAGACCGCCCCTACCCCGCCCGCAATTGCAAATGCAAACAACGCACCCCGGCTGAGGGGTTGACGGATCGCTTTTGCCAGCCATAGCCCGTAGGCCAGCGCCGTGAAGTAGCGTGGCAGGGCAGCACTGTACATGTAAGCTTCTTTATCGAAGAGCTGATAATGTTTGCTTAGGAGTAGGAACAGCACCTCCATTAGGAGAAGGGCAACTGTCGTAAGCACAGGCCTTTTTGTAAAACAGTAGCCGAGCAAGGGCAGCACGAGTATCGACTGCAGCAAAAGGGTGATAAAGTAGTTCCCGCGGCCAGGCACCGGCAACACGCCCACCAGGGTGTATCCGCTGAACTGTAACACATCCCTGCCAAGCAGGGGTTCCCATAAGAGGCCCAGCAGTATGGAGGCACAAAACACCAGTAGGAACGGAATCAGGATGCGTGTCGCCTTTTTTCTGAAGTATGCTTTGGTATAAAGGTCTGAAAAAGGTATCGGTTTTAGACTCAGCCTCAGGTTCAGGCCCATCAGGACCATAAACAGCGGCACTGCCTGCCAGATATGGTAAACAGCAAACGACTTGAGTAGTGCTGGCTTGCTGAGCGAGTGCAAAACGATAACCGCTATGATAGCCAAGCCCTTTAGGGTGTCTATTTGCTGGTAGTTTCTCTTCCGGTTTTGTTGCTGCGGCATTTTGCAAACTGCTGAATCAATATCACGATGGATAGGCCTGTCCAATTTAAATCGAGGCATCGCATCATCTAAACACACGCCATTTCCCTAGTGAAGCTGTTTTACGCTTCTTCCGGCCTTAACGGCCGGGCGTTCACACACCGCTTTCTTTCATTTACCGAAACCGCGTTGATTCCAACTTACTTATGCCATCGCCAAGGAAGCGCCAATGCCCCCTTGGCTAGCTTTGGTGGGCTTTGTTTGCTGCAAATTGGCCCCGGCAGAGCCACACATTTCAGCGCGAGCACTGGTTCTTCGTCCAGGTTAAAGCTCCCCTCCTTCAGGTAAAACCCAAATACTAAACTGGCTTTGTCTTTTTTGAAGGAAAATTTTCAGAATAATATAGACTATCGCGTAAATACCTCCCCAAGACAATGCATCAACTAAGAACTTGACGTTAAATATGCCCTCACTGAACATATCATAGTTGAATCCTACTAGCCAATGCCCTGGTTTTACAGTTACACAGGTTATAAAAAGTGGAATAAAATCAACTGACCAGCTGTTTCACCTACTTCTATTTGTTTAATGACAACTTGTTTCCCTTTGTACTGAGTTGTAAAGGGCATTGGCTCATTCATTATAAACTGAGCTAGAGGATGCCCACATCCCCCAAGCTACACCTGCAGTTATCAAATTATACCCCCTTCCTCTTTTTTAACTGGCTCTTGCATGAAGTAATCTGCTACTTAACCGGGTTTTTCTTCTAAAAATAAATCCATCGCTTTCTCCCCAAAATAGCTTGATATGATATTTCGGCTTATCGCCAACGTAAGTCTAGATGGCGTCTCGTTGGAGGGTCGCTGTGCTCGGCAAGGTTCCTCCAATGGCATCAAGACGGTGTTGGTCGAGGTTGTTTTCCCTTTTTCCGTCCGGGTTATGCGAACTTTGCCCCGGATTAATGCGAACTTTTTTCTTCTTGTTCAAGGGAAAACAACCTGCATGGTTGGGTTATTTTCTCCTCTTAAATTCCATTCTAAGTGGCGCTTTAGCCGCAGGCAATGACGTTAATGTTCTATTAGCGACGTTGCCGCAGGCGTCAGGCTCCGGGCCGGGCCATAATCGATAGAAGAACTAATTAATCATTGGCCTCTCTATTACAGACAAGCACCTGAAAAGAGGCACCTGCAGAAGGTAGGCACTTGACTTTGTCCTTTTCAAAGCCTAACTTCAGCAGCCGCTAAGTCTTGCATGGGACGTTCCCGTCCGAAAGCGCTGGCTTTCTCCCGGCATCGCCGCCGCAAGACTTGGGGCCTTCAATCACAGATTCATGCCCTTGCCTCTTTTTCAGGTGCTTGCCCGCTTTGGTGGCCTTTGATGCCCTCCAGCCCCTTAAAAGCCTGAAAATCGCGCCACTTTAAAACCTGAAAATAATCCCAATCACGGCCAACGGTCTTGTACATGAGGTGGGCGAGGCGCAGCCGCAGCTTTGCTCATGTGCTTTGTTAGTGCTTGTTATTCTTCCTTTTTATAATGTGGCAAGTGCCGACACCCCGTGGCCTTCAAAGCATTAATAGATTTGTAATGAGTTTGGGAGCATGTCCATAAGCCATGAAGTATTGTCCCATGATAAGCTGGTAAATACTTTTGCAGTCACTTCATCGCCATCGAACTTCGTTATTATTACAAATTCTTCCAAACCACCAAATGCAGACTTTTCAGTGTTGGACGGCACTTCGCTGATGAAGCGGTTTAACTCACTGGCTTTATCTTCGGTTGTTCTAAGAGGAAGCCATCCGCCTTGTGCATATCTGGTGAAAAAGTAAGAAGCTGAATCGCCCTTCTCTATTATCAAATACTTGCCGATAAATATTTCCTCTCCAGATATATGCAGTTCAACTATGTAGGCGGAGTCATAAGGAATGGAGTCTCCTGCCGAATCACTCATACGCATCGAATCGATGTAGCTTTCCCTTAACAGAACAGAGTGCTCGTTTAAAATATTTATGTTGGATTGGCTAAGAGAGTTCTCAATATAGCTTATTATAAAGCTCTCCCCATATGAGGCAGTGAAGGAATCTAAAGCTGCATCAGTAACAGTATTCCACTTTTTTAGCCTCTCTTCAGAGAAGAACTCATTCTTCACCAAAGTATGCTCTTCTTCTGGCTGACAGCTAACAAGAAACATAGCATAAAGTACTACAAAATAATTTATCAGCTTTATACTTCCGTTCATTCAATGTTATTCTTAGATTTCTACATTCAATATGTGCTAACGGTGTGGTGTATGGTGCGTTTACATCCCGAAGGGTGAAAATGCACTATAAATTGTGTTGTGCTTTCGTTATTTTATTTTTCAAATCTGTTGGGATGTTTACCCATTCTGTATCATCTGATAAAATAAGCTCACAGTTACATTCTTCTTTTGCAACAAACACTATATGATTATACCAGTCCAAATAACTCCATTCCCTTGGCTTTGGTGAGTAAAGAGACTCCTTTTCAGAATCCCAATGTACCTCAGTTGCTGTTCTATAAATAAGAGTAAATTTTGTTCGTTCTGGTTTTAGATGCAGTTTGCCAGCATCGTCAATTTCAATTTTTATGATTTTGTCCTTTACTACCTGCATATCCATTCAACTCGTTCTGTTTAGATTTAAAATAGTATGCACAAGCCTCTGATTCATTATAAAACTCTATTACGGAATGTTTTTCGCCTCTTTCTTTCGAGTAGACTTCCCATATAGCTGAATACCTGCCCCTTTTTATGGTCATTGACAATTTTTCATTGTCATCTTTACTTCCATATAATCCGTGCAAATAAATCTCATTGTCACCAATGCCTATTCTCTTCAATTCTGAATACAGTTCTGATAAATTCATAATGGTAATGTAGCACAACTAGTGTATAGCAGGAGTACCTATTCCTACTATCTGCACTATGTGTGGAGTGGCATGGCTGCCTTCTTGAGATAACTTTAAAAATTTAGCAGGCTCCTTCACTCTATTCATAGCGTAACACTAATATAGCTTGTTCCTATAAATTATCAAGCGGACTCACAATTTTATCCAACGCATACGTGGTCACGTGGGTGTAGATCTCGGTTGTCTTGCTGCTTCTGTGCCCGAGCAGCGTCTGGATGTAGCGCAGGTCCGTGCCCTGCTCCAGCAAGTGTGTGGCAAAGGAGTGCCTGAGCGTGTGCGGGGTGGCTTTTGTTGTGATGCCTGCCTTGGCCATGCAGGCCCTGAACACATTGCGCAGGCTGTCTGCCGTGTATTGCCCCCCGAACTGCCCTTCGAACAGCCACGTTTTTGGCCTGTACTCCTTATAGTATATCCTCAGGTTCTCCAGCAGCTTTTGCGACAGCACCGTGGTGCGGTCTTTCTTGCCCTTGCCGCCCCTGATCAGCAGCAGGTTCCTGTCCGATTGCACGGCTGTGAGCTTCAGGTTAATCACCTCCCCTATGCGCAGGCCACCCGCGTAAAGCAGCTGCAGCATGCAGCGGTGCTTCAGGTTGTCGGTGGCCTCTAGGATGCGCTTAACCTCCTGCTTGCTGAGGACCGTGGGCAGGCGTTCGGGCTTCTCAGGCCGCTCCACGTTGTTTAGCCGCACCTCGTGGCGCCCAAGCACCCGCTGGTAGTAGAACTTCACAGCATTTATACTCTGGTTCACAAACGAACACGAGTAGCTGCCCGCCTGCACCAGCAGACGGTGGTACTGGTTGATGTCCTCCTCGGTAAAGGTGTTTACTGCTTCCAGGCCCTTCTCCCTGTGGCTGTTCAAAAAGCGCAGCAGCAGGCCGTGGTAGGTGCGGATGGTGTTCATGGAGTAGTTGAGCAGGTAGAGTTTTTCCAGGTAGCCGATCGGGCAGGTAAGGTAGTCCGGCCCCTTCACATAGGTTTGCTCCCAGAGCATGCGCAGCAGCGCGATGTCGCGCACTATCAGCTCCTGGCTAAGCCATAGCCAACCAATCCCCTCCAACTCCCCGGCCAGCGCCTGAATGTGCTGTCCTCCCTCAGGAATGGCGAAGCACTTCTGTGCCCGCTGCCAGGTTGCCAGGGTGCTGTACTTCAGCCTTTCGTAAATGCCCCTGCACGGCTTAAAAGTGACGCTTATCACCGTCTTGCCCTCCTCGGTAAGCATAGGCTGCAGCCTTACCACCGGCATGTCAGGCTTTTTGGGGAGCGGCTCCCCTTGTTGCCCGCTAGCAAGCACAGGCACTAGCCTGTCTGGCTTTAGGCGCTTGGGCCTGTAGAGGTAACGCGTGTTAACTTGGGCCAGCCCCTGGAAATGCGAGAAGGTCATCTCGATGCTTTGCGGGCTGTGGTGCATCACAAAGCACTTGTAGGTCTTGCTGTACCTCACCCAAGTTGCCTCTTTCAGGCGCTTTGAGATGAAGGGGTTTGCCTTGAACCAGAGGCGGATAAAGCGTTTCCCCTCGTGCTCCAGGGCGTTGAGGTAGACTGCGGGCTGATTGTTGGTGTAAGACATGGGGCAACAGGCTATATCAAAGCCCTAAATACGCGTTATCCGAGTATGTAAGCGCAAACTATGCGCATAGATGCGTTTATAAACGTATAAAGCGCAATCATACGTTTATAGACGCTTATGGCTCCAGAACCTATGCAAGCAAGCAAAAGAGCATGTGCCCAGTGCAAACAGGATATAATCGGCAGGGCCGACAAGCAGTACTGCTCCAGCCAGTGCCGGGCTGCGGCCAGCAACAGCCGCAAGGCAGACGACGCGGGCGAGCGCCTGATGAGGGAGATCAACAGCAGGCTGCGCCACAACCGCCAGGTGCTGCACCGGGCCAGTCCCGAGGGCAAAACCACCCTGCGCCGGGAAGTGCTGCAGCAGCAAGGCTTCGACTTCCGCCACTTCACCCACCTCTACCGCACCAAGAACGGCACCACCTATTACTTCTGCTACGACTACGGCTACCTGCTGCTCGAAGAGGAGAAAGTGCTCATCGTGAACTGGCAGCCCTATATGGCCGGGAACTGAATAGCCCCAGATCGCAGGTAATGCGCACATGCAGCTAAATGACAGTATAAGAAGTTCGGTAAATTATTTCTTCTAGTCACTCAAGCGCCTCTCAAGTAGTTCTAAGCGTGTTTTCTCATTTTATTCGTCGCATCCACGTATGATTTAGACGTACTTCTTAAATTTTTTTTGCTATGCCATTTCCACATCCTAATCAATTCTCCAGATTGATCAGGATGCTTTAGCTATTACGAGTGCTAAGGGATAATTCAGCCAGAGAGGTTTTTCCATCGCATAGATACCCAAATCTATATCTCTGGATACTACTGGGGCATGTTAAATTGTATACCTGTGAGTTCTTGCCCATCAAGAAGCCTCTTATATATCAACAGGCTCCATGAGCAGGGGTGCCGTGGGTGATGAAGTCTGGCACCGTTTATTGTAGCTTGCTTATTTAGCCAGACATCACAGCTCCACTTGCTGCCTAAGGCCCACTCTTTATTTCAAATTTTCAGATCAAAAGGATTGATGCCATTAAGAGCAAAAAAAGACCAAATTATATTTTTCCCTTCAGACGTAAAATAAAAGCTACTCTCCCTCTAAGTTTTTCCGACTTTAGACGACTAATTGGAAAAACAAGCATTTTGAAAGAGCAATTTCTTTTACGCATCACCCAGCATCAAGGCCTGATCTTCAAGGTGTGCAATATGTATTGCAACACAAAAGAAGACAGAGAGGATCTTTTTCAGGACGTTGTGCTTCAGTTGTGGCGCTCCTACCCTTCCTTTCAAGGAGAGGCTAAGGTAACTACCTGGATGTACCGGGTTGCCTTGAACACGGCCATCTCCAGCGTGAGAAAGGATACTAAAAGAGAGAAATTCGCAGTACTGGGTACAGAGGCCTTTGAGGTGCCTTCGCTGGAAGGCGATACAGACGAGAATTTGCTGTTGATGTACCAGGGAATCAAGCAACTCTCCCAAGTGGACCAGGCGTTGACATTGCTTTATCTGGATGATTGCAGCTACAAAGAAATAGCCGAGATCATGGGACTTTCAGAATCAAACGTGGGATTTAAGTTAAATAAAATTAAAGCCAGGTTAAGAACACTGGTAAATACCGCACTTACAACTATAGGATAACATGGAACTGGAAGAATTTAAAGCGCACTGGAAAGCTGTCCAGCAGGAAGATATAATACAACAGGAACACACGCCTGAAACACTGAATCAGATTATCATTAACACCACCAACACCATGGGAGAACTGCAGGAAAAAAGCAGCTATTGGAGAACATTCGGAAGCTGGAACAGTGGCCTGATGCTCCTGCTGGTTATTGTATATTGCTCGATGCTCTATTACAGAGGCGAGGCTGTTCAAACGATTTTAGATAAGCTTCCTCTGATCACCATAATAGTGGTTTTTGCCTTGTTTTCGAACTGGGTTTATAAAAGGCAGGAAGAGATTTTTTCAGCTACTACTAACGAAAGCCTGAAAGAGGGAATCAGAAACACCTTACTGAATTTTAAGCGGTACTACCGTTTCACGAACCTTGTTTTCCTTCTCCTGGCTCCTGTGGCATTCTATGCGATATTTGAGTTGTTTCTTAAGGGGATGGCGCTGCCCCTCTCCTCCATCCTCTTGATCTCTATTGCCTTGACCGTCTTTTCTTTCGCTATTAGGTACTGGTATTACCGCACAATCTATTTTAAGCGAATAAAAGCAATGGAGGCGAATCTAAGTGAGTTGGAGAGTGTGCAGTAACGCTTCAAATACTTCATCATCCCTTTAAATGATAAACCTAAACCCCTCAATCTTAAAACATGAAGCATCTTTTACTTACCCTCGCGTTTGCCTTTACTTCCCTGACCCTGGCTGCTCAAAACTTTGAAGGCAAGATCGTCTATCAAAACACTTATAAAAGCAAATCCCCTGAACTCTCCGATAAACAGCTTAACCTGATGATGGGTACCGAGCAAAGCTGGTATCTGAAGGGTGGAGATTATAAATCAGAGACAAATGGCATGCTGATGCTTTGGCAGTTATACCTGGGCAGCGATAACAGGCTTTACAGCAAGTTTGCCAATGCTGACATGGTGGTTTGGAATGACGGTGCCGCGAATGCTGATGAGGTGATAAAAACTGAACTTCGCAAGGGGGCAGTTGAGATACTTGGCTATACGTGTGATGAACTGGTACTAACCTGCAAGAGTGGCATCCAAAAATATTATTTCAGCTCAAAGCTACCTGTAGATGCCAAGCTGTTTCAAAGTCATCTTTACGGGAACTGGTTTGCCTATCTTACTAAAGCCAATGCCGTTCCCCTGAAAATCGTGATTGACTCACCTCAGTTTGCATTGGAGAGCGTGGCAACACTGGTACAGCCTATGAAACTAAGCGCCAAGCTGTTTGCGCTCCCTACCGATGTGCAGACCATGAAGAGCCCTTATTAGAAGGAGGTATAGGCAACAGCCAGGGCCCTCAAATCTATATGCAGTAAGGTTCATAATCCCATTCTTTGGTCTACCACAATTAAAAAGCCGCTTCAAGCTAACTGGAGCGGCTTTTTTGGTTCGATATTTTTCCACTTTGTTGCACTTATTGAACTTACTACGCGTCAAAGCGCCACAGCACAGAGAACAAGACGAGGCAGTCGCTTGTGATTTTAACGCTTTCGCTTGGTCAAATACGTCCTGCTTGCTTGGCACTGAAAGTAATCATAGCGACGCTTGCATCGGGCGCGTGCGCTACCGTTACTTCGATACCACCACTTACAACATAACATGCGATGGCCAATGGACCACGCCTATGTGTCCTATAAGTATGAGGTGGCAACCCTGCAATAGCTCCCGAGGTTTTGGTCAGCCCATTTCCTTATACATATAGAGCTTGTGTTCTCAAAATAACTCTACAACGTATAGGGCTGACTTTACGGCTTATAGGTTTTATGCCCGCTTCAGATTACTATCTTTGCTACACACATAACTACCACTCCCACAGACCTCATATGAAAATACTTTTACCGCTTCTGTTTTTTCTGCAGCTACACGCCGGGTTTACTACAGCCCAGCAGTTGCCTAACATCCTGCCCCTGCGCGAAAGGGCAGCCATAGAAGATGCGCTGCTGCAGGAGCGCCTGGAGAAGCTCCTCCCCGATCTGATGCGCCGTGAGGGCATTGACATGTGGGTGATCGTGGCGCGGGAATATAACGAAGACCCAGTAGCTAAAACCATGCTGCCTGCTACCTGGCTGGCAGCGCGCCGACGCACCATCATGCTCTTTCATGATAAAGGCGAGGCCAAGGGCATAGAGAAACTGGCCGTTGCCCGTTACGACATCGGCAACCTGCTCAAGGGTACCTGGGCGCCAGAAAAGGAGCCTAACCAGTGGAAGCGTTTAGTGCAGCTGATAGAAGAACGTAACCCTAAAAAGATTGGCCTGAACTTCTCCCCCGCTTACGCCCACGCCGATGGCCTTACCAAAGCAGAATACGACAGCCTGATGCACTACCTGCCTGCAGCTCATAAAAAATCCGTCGTGTCGGCAGAGCGCCTGGCCGTGGACTGGCTGCAAACCCGCACTGACCGTGAACTGGAGATTTATGAGCAGATCAGCCGCATCGGGCACAGCATTATAGCAGCAGGATTTTCGGAGGAGGTGGTGCAACCGGGAATTACCACAACCGAGGATGTGATGTGGTGGTACCGTGAGCGCATCGCCGACCTGAAACTGGATGCCTGGTTCCACCCAATCGTGGATGTGCAGCGCGCCAACCCCGGTGCCGGAGATTCGCAACGCTCGTTCTCACAGCACCCCGGCGTGGAAGTAATCATGCCCGGTGACCTGCTGCACGTAGACTTGGGCATTACGTACCTGGGCCTGAACACCGATGTGCAACAGCTGGCCTATGTACTGAAGCCTGGCGAGGCAGAGGCACCAGCCTACCTTGCAAAAGCACTAGCCACCGGTAATCGCCTGCAAGACATCCTGACATCAAAATTTAAAGAAGGTAAAACCGGGAACCAGGTACTGAATGAGGCGCTGGCTCAGGCGCAGAAAGAGAAAATCATTGCCAGCATTTACTCACACCCCATTGGTTACCACGGCCACGGCGCCGGTCCTGCCATCGGCATGTGGGACATGCAGCAAGGCGTGCCTGGCACAGGCGATTACCCGTTGCGCCATAATACGGCTTACGCCATCGAGCTCAATGCAAAGGTTAACCTGCCGGAGTGGAACAACAAAGAGATAAGGGTGATGCTGGAGGAGCAGGCAATTCTCACGCCAACCGGGGTGCGCTACATAGACGGCCGTCAAAAAGAACTGCTGCTTATTCCGCGTAAAACAACCTATCTGAGGCAGTAGCTTTACCAGTCCTGGGTATAATTGTTATACTTCCAGTTGCTGCGCTGACACGGAATAGTCGTCAGACGTACTGCCGCTTTCGGAATAAACTGAACAGCTAACCAGTAGCGGATAATGTATTCTATTACAGTACCAATCTTGGAGTATTTTGAAAAAAAAAGTGTGCTTAGCAGCCTGCAGCAGATCCGTTGCGCTCTATCACTAAACTTGACCTCTACTGAGATATGCACGTTCTGTGTCTTATCATTTTGCGAGAGGCCCAACAACCGCTTTTTGGTAGTTGAACCGAAGTAGAAGCAACATTACTTTTGCGAGAGGCTTGACTATTAAATTGAAAAATACATAGCGAATAAAATAAGGAGCCTGGTGATTTCTTAGCCTATACAAAGGCTATAAGTATTCTCTTAGAAGCTGTTTTAAAAGGTAGTTATGGATAAAAAGAGTGCCCACTTTGGTTAAGAAAGTTGAACGACCAACTAATCAAAACCTAGGTGAGCACCAATCAAAAGAAACAAAAAAGGAAGCC